>CAZULT010000053.1:0-30908 GCA_964621295.1 uncultured Anaerolineaceae bacterium
GTGGCCTGACGGTGGGCGCTGGCGTCGTCACCAAGATCATCGAATAGGTGAAGAATGACAAAACAAAAAATCCGTATCCGCTTGAAGGCGTATGACCATCGCGTTCTCGATCAATCCGCCAAGCGGATTGTGGAAACAGCCGAGCGCAGTGGCGCCCTTGTTGTTGGCCCGGTACCCTTGCCAACCAAGAAAGAACGGTTTACAATACGGCGCTCGACTTTCATTGACAAAGATTCGCATGAGCACTTTGAAATCCGTACGCATAACCGTCTGATCGATGTACTCGATCCCGATTCAAAGACGATTGACATGCTGATGCGCCTCAATTTGCCAGCGGGTGTCGATATCGAGATCAAAATCTAATTTTACGAATGACGAGCAGGTCTGACTTGCGGTACCGTCAGACCTGTTAGTGTGGCACGAAACCACAGCGCAAGAATATGTCGAGGCGTGGACGAAACAGACGATCGTCGCGCCCGGCCTGTTGACTGCTCTGTGGGGAGATGATGCAGTCGAAGCCCCGGCTGACAGTCTCGCGGACGGGCTCTACCCGCCCATTCTATTGAAGAAGGAGAAAACCGAGCATGTTAAAAGGGCTGATTGGAAAGAAGATTGGCATGACCCAGATCTTCGATGAACAAGGTGTCGCATTTCCTGTCACACTTATCGAGGCTGGGCCGTGTTACGTTACACAGATTCGCCGCCCGGGGAAAGAGGGCTATTCGGCTGTCCAGCTTGGATTTGGAGAAACCAATCCCAAGCGATTAACGGGCGGCGAACTCGGTCACCTGAAGGCCAATGAAATTCCACCCTTGCGTTTCCTGCGAGAATTTCGGGTAAAGAACTCGGAGATCAACGTGGGTGAAAAAGTCACAGTTGAAACCTTTGCGGTGGGTGAGCGTGTGGATGTCATTGGAACCAGTAAAGGCAAAGGATTTGCCGGTGGTGTCAAGCGTTACGGTTTTCGAGGTGGGCCCAAAACGCATGGTCAATCTGATCGGCATCGGGCGCCTGGCTCCCGCGGTTCGGGTACGACGCCCGGCCGCGTCTATAAGGGTGCCCGCAGTCCTGGCCATATGGGTAGAGATCGTGTGACCGTACAGGCCCTGAAAGTGATCCTGGTCGATTCAGAACGGAACTTGATCGGCGTACATGGGGCAGTGCCCGGGCCCAAGGGCGGCCTGATAATGATTAAGGAAGCGCGCAAGCAATAGGCGCTACGAATGGGAGTATCAAGGCGATGAAAGTAGACGTTATCGATATGGCTGGCAAGAAGTTGAAGCAGGTTGAATTGCCTGCGGCAATATTCGAAGCGCCAATCAATGTGGATTTGATGCACCAGGCGTATATGCGCCAGATGGCCAATGCCCGCTTGGGGACGCACAATACCAAGACCCGGGGCGAGGTTGCCGGCGGTGGTCGCAAGCCGTGGCGGCAAAAGGGCACCGGTCGCGCGCGCCAGGGATCCATTCGTGCAGTCCAATGGAAAGGCGGGGGGCGTGTGCACACCCCGCGCCCACGCAGCTACAACCAGGCCATGCCGAAGAAAATGCGGCGTGCAGCTTTGCGCTCGGCGCTTTCTGCAAAGGCAGCCGCATCCGGGATCGTGGTTGTAAATGAGCTCTCCCTTCCTGAGCCGAAGTCGCGTCTGGTGGCCGAAATGATGAACAAGATCGTCGGACAGGCCAGTGTGTTGGTGCTCATGCCTGAAAAGGATCAGCAGTATGAGGTCTTCATGCGTTCTGCCGATAACGTGGCGGACACGAAGGTCATGCTGGCCGGGTACTTGAACATTCGGGATCTGCTTGGATATGACAAGCTTATTTTGTCCCTGAAAACTCTGGATGTACTGGCAGCGCACCTGGGATAGGAGGTAGACGATGACAACCGTGTATGATGTGCTTATCCGCCCGCTGGTTACCGAAAAGTCCAGTTATCAATCCGGAAAATTGAACCAGTATTCGTTCATTGTGGCGAACCGTGCAACAAAATCGATGGTGAAAGATGCCATTGAAACCACGTTTGATGTGGATGTGGTACGCGTCAATATCCTGAACGCTCCCGCCAAACGTGGTCGTCGCGCTCGCAGTCGCAGGCTCCTGGTTCGACGACCCGGCTTCAAAAAAGCTATTATCACCTTGGCCGAGGGGCAAACTTTAGAAATCTTTGAAGGGGTGCAGTAATGCCTGTCAAGAAATACAAACCGGTGACTCCTGGTCAGCGTGGGATGACTGGCTATACATTTGAAGAGATCACCAAATCGAAACCGGAACGATCCTTGTTGTTACCGCTGCGTAAACAAGGCGGTCGCAACGTCCACGGACGCGTCACCGTCCGGCATCGTGGCGGTGGGCATCGACGCAGTATCCGCATTGTGGATTTCAAACGTGATAAGCGCGAGATACCCGCCCGTGTTGCGGCGATCGAATATGACCCCAACCGTACGGCCCGCCTAGCCCTCTTGCATTATGCTGATGGTGAAAAGCGCTATATCTTGTCACCGCTCGGCGTTAAAGTGGGCGACAGCGTGATCTCCAGCTCGACAGCTGAAATTCGCCCTGGCAACGCATTGCCGATTTCCAGCATTCCGGTCGGCACTCTGATCCATAACATCGAGTTGCGTGAAGGAAAAGGCGGTCAATTGGTACGGTCTGCAGGCGGCGCAGCTCAGTTGTTGGCGAAAGAGGGCGATTTTGCCCAAATACGCATGCCGTCGGGTGAAGTACGCCTGGTTCATCAAGTATGTTATGCCACCATCGGTCAAATTGGCAATCTGGATCATGGCAATATCAAGTTGGGTAAAGCCGGCCGCAAACGGCATCTGGGTATACGCCCGACTGTACGTGGATCAGCAATGAGTCCCCGCGACCATCCTCATGGAGGTGGTGAAGGCCGGCAGCCGATTGGCCTGCCTGGTCCCAAGAGCCCCTGGGGTAAACCTACTCTGGGGTATAAGACGCGCCGCAATAAGAAGACTGACAAGTATATCGTGCGCCAGCGTAGTAAGTCCAACCGTTAAGTGCAGAGAAGTTGAAGAGGTAGGCAAAAATGTCACGATCGCTGAAAAAAGGCCCATTTATCGAGCCGAAGCTGCTGAAGAAGATCGAGGCCATGAACCAGAAAAGTGAGAAGAAGGTCATCCGTACCTGGAGTCGTGCAAGCACGATATTTCCGCAAATGGTCGGTCATACCATCGCTGTGCATGATGGCCGCCGTCATGTCCCGATCTATATCACCGAGAATATGGTCGGCCATCGGTTAGGCGAATTTGCCCCAACACGCACCTTCCGCGGCCACCTGGCGGAGAAGAAATAGAGGCAATCGTCATGGCAGATATTCAAGCAAAATTACGCTTCCTGCCCCAATCGGCACAGAAGGTTCGCCTGGTGATCGATACAGTCCGCGGGAAGGACGTAGTGGAGGCATTGGAGATGTTGCGGTTCATTCCAAAGCGCGCCTCCGCTCCGGTCCGAAAGTTGTTGGCTTCGGCCGTGTCGAACGCGGAAGAGAATTTGGGGATAAGCCGGGATGATCTGTACGTAGCCAAGATCTTTGCGGATGAGGCTCCCACACGCCGATGGCGGCGATTTGGAGCCAGGGGAAGGTTCAAACCGATTTTGCGGCGCACCTCCCACGTCACGGTAGTGCTTCGCGAACGAGGCAACTAACCAGACGAGCGATAGGATTCGAAGGAGAAGTTATGGGACGAAAAGTTCATCCTGTAGGAATGCGCCTGGGCATAAACGAAACCTGGCAAGGTCGTTGGTTTGCGGAAGGCGCCCAGTACCGCGAGCAATTACACCAGGATATGGCAGTACGCAGTCTATTGACAGGGATTAATTCCAAAGGCGGAGCGCCCTATTACGCGGATGTGCGCAGGTTACGCCGCGAAATGCCGGAAGCTGTGTTGAAGAAACGAGCCGGGATATCCCGGATAGATTTGGAACGCTTTCCTGGAAAGATTCGCGTTGCCATCCATACCGCCAAACCCGGAATCTTGATCGGCCGTAAAGGTGAATCGGTCAAGCGTATCCGTCAGGGATTGGAAACCCTGGTAGGCAAAAAAGTCGATCTGGATATCAAGGAGATCGATTCGCCTGACCTAGATGCAAAACTGGTGTCGTTGAATGTTGCCGATCAATTGGTACGCCGCATCAGTTACCGTCGAGCAATGAAACGTGCTATCCAGCAGGCGATGCGCGCAGGAGCCCAGGGCATCAAAATCATGGTGAGCGGGCGCTTGGGAGGTTCAGAAATGGCACGCACGGTATGGCTGCGCGATGGACGTGTGCCTCTGCAGACTTTGCGAGCCAAGATTGATTTTGCCCACGAAGATGCCATCACATCGTATGGGGCGATTGGAATCAAGGTATGGATCTACAAGGGTGAATCAATGCCCGAAATGGAAGAAATCGTTGAAACCACTGAAGGTGTGTACGTTAGCGAATAGGTGGAACAACCTACTCGTTCTCAGGAAAGGTAATTTACGATGTTGATGCCGAAACGTGTAAAGTGGCGCAAGCAAATGCGCGGTCGGATGCGTGGAAAAGCTTTGCGCGGTGCGCAAGTTTCTTTCGGTGAATTTGGATTACAGGCATTGGAACCGGGTTGGATCACCGCCCGGCAGATCGAAGCCGCTCGCCGTGCAATTGTGCGTGAAATGAAACGTCGCGGAAAGGTGTGGATCCGGATCTTTCCAGCCAAACCCTACACCCAAAAACCGCCGGAAACCCGTATGGGTTCCGGGAAGGGCAACGTAGAATACTACGTGGCCACTGTGAAGCCGGGGCGTATTATGTTCGAAGTGGGCGGTCTGCCGGCGGATATTGCTGTGTCGGCTTTGAAACATGCCCAGTACAAATTTTCGATCAAGACCAAGATCGTCGCCCGTCATGAAGCAGGAGAGCAGTTATGAAATCCAGTGAGATTCGCGCTCTAGGTCCGGACGAGATCACATCCAGATTATCAGACACACGCGAGGAGTTAATGAAATTGCGTTTTCAGCAGGTCACGGGTCAGCTCACCGATACGAGCCGCCTGCGCATCGTTCGCCGCGACATTGCCCGTCTGGAAACCATTCTTCGTGAACAGTTGGCTGAATCGGAAGGTGCAAAATGAACAAGCGTCGCCGCATGGCAGGGGTGGTAACCAGCAATAAAATGGATAAAACCGTTGTGGTTGAGATCACTCGCAAATACCGCCACACTCTTTATAAGAAAGTCGTGTATTCTAGCAAACGCGTAAAAGCGCATGACGAATTGCAATGCAAGGTAGGTGACCAGGTTCAGCTCGTGGCATCCCAACCGATCTCACGCGAGAAACACTGGGTGGTTGAAACCATTCTCAAGCGTGAGACACGAACCCAGGATGCCGGTGTCGGAGAATAGGCCATGATTCAGCAGGAATCACATCTCAAGGTAGCCGATAACTCTGGCGCGCGCGAACTGCTGGTGATCCATGTGCTGGGTGGTTCTACCCGTAAATACGGTTCTGTGGGGGATGTGGTGGTGGCAACCGTAAAATCTGCCACACCGCAGGGTGCAGTCAAAAAGAGTGAGATTGTCAGGGCAGTGGTTGTGCGCTGCTCGAAGGAATGGCGGCGGGAGGATGGTTCCTACATCCGTTTTGATGATAACGCGGCTGTTTTATTGGATACGGACGGCAAAAACCCTAAAGGTAGCCGCATCTTCGGTCCTGTGGCGCGCGAATTACGCGAGCGCGGTTTTATGAAGATCGTCTCGCTGGCCCCTGAAGTCCTCTGAGAAGTAGTTGGAGCGAATAAGTATGAGAGTCAAATTACGCAAAGGTGACACAGTTGAGATCGTCAGCGGTCGCCTTGAAGATAAAGGCAAACGCGGAGAAGTGATCAACGTCCTGCCCCATGAATCAAGAGTGGTCGTGCAAGGCGTCAACATCCGCACCAAGCACCAACGCCAAGTGCAGACGCAAGCGGGTCGAAACATTAATCCAGGCCGCATCCAGTTCGAAGGAAAGATCCATATTTCGAATGTCATGCTGGTCTGCCCAAAATGTGGGGAGCCAACCCGGGTCAATGTCCAGCGTGATGAAGAAGGTGCGCGTCGCGTTTGCAAAAAATGCCAGGCTGTTATTGACTAGCCATGGGAGCATAACCATGAACCGAATGCAATTAAAATATCAAAAAGATGTGGCTCAGGTTTTGATGAAATCGTTCGATTTCAAGAATGTGATGCAAATACCCCGCGTTGAGAAGGTGGTGGTAAATATCGGGCTTGGTGAAGCCATGGATGAACCTAAGGCGCTGGAAGCAGCTGCTTCCGACCTGATGCAGATCACCGGACAGAAACCGGTCATGACGAAATCGCGCAAGAGTATCGCCGCCTTCAAATTGAGGGAAGGCAGGGTGATTGGCACCAAAGTTACGTTACGCGGTGAACGCATGTGGGCCTTCCTCGACCGCTTAATGAACATTGCTCTGCCGCGCGTGCGGGACTTCCGCGGGGTATCCCCCAATGCTTTTGATGGCCGCGGGAATTACACTTTGGGTATAAGCGATCAATTGATCTTTCCCGAGATTGATTACGACAAAATCGATAAAGTGCGTGGAATGGAAGTCACCATTGTGACTTCTGCCAGGACAGATGATCAGGCACGGGCTTTGTTGCAATTGCTCGGAATGCCGTTCAAGAAGGAAGCATAATTATGGCTCAGAAATGTATGCATTATCGCGAGTTGCGCCGGCGGTATGCCGTTCAGGTGCGAAATCGATGTAAGCGTTGCGGCCGGCCTCGCGGCTATATGCGCCGCTTTGGTTTGTGCAGGATTTGCTTCCGCGAACTTGCTTTGGCCGGAAAAATCCCCGGCGTAACGAAGTCATCATGGTAGCCGGGTGGAGGTATAACGCATGAGTGTTGTTGATCCTATTGCTGATATGTTGACCCGCATCCGTAACGGCGTAATGGCCGGTCATACTCTGGTGGCTATGCCGAGCTCCAAGATCAAGGCTGAAATTGCGAAGATCTTAAAAGAGGAAGGCTTTATTGATGGCTACGAGGTAGTCGACGGTGAAGGGATTTCGTTTAAAGTGTTGCGCGTCAAGATCAAATACGTTGGCGAACGGCGTGGAAAGCGCCCGGTGATCTCTGGATTGGAACGGGTGAGCAAACCGGGCCGGCGCATCTATACGAAGAGGCAGGATATTCCCTGGGTGCTTTCGGGGATCGGTGTTGCAATTCTATCAACCCCCAAGGGTGTCATGACGGGTCAACGCGCTCGTCAGGTGGGTGTTGGTGGTGAAATCCTTTGTAAAGTCTGGTAGGCAGGAGGTACGCTGTGTCTAGAGTCGGTCGCATGCCCATAGAAGTCCCCGATGGCGTGCAGGTAGAAATCAAAGGGTCAAACGTCCACGTGAAGGGTCCGAAGGGCGAGTTGAAGCGTACGTTCTCTCCACTCATTGAACTCCTCAAGGATGGGAGCGTCATTACAGTTAATCGGAAATCCGATGCTCCTGCCGAACGTGCATTGCACGGTACTACGCGAGCGGTCCTGGCGAATATGGTTCACGGAGTCAGCACCGGCTTTGAAGTCACGCTGGAGGTCGAAGGTGTGGGTTATCGCGCTGAGGTGAACGACAAGAAGCTGGTTTTAAATGTAGGGTATTCTCACCCGGTTGAGATCGATCCTCCGGAAGGAATCAGTTTCGAGGCGGACCAGAAGACCCGGCAGATCAAAGTGCTGGGCTATGATAAAGAACTCGTTGGGCAGATTGCCAGCAATGTTCGAAACGTACGCCCCCCTGAACCCTACCATGGGAAAGGCATCCGCTATACTGGAGAATATGTCCGTCGTAAAGCCGGGAAAGCTGGCAAGGGGGTGATTTAACCATGCATAAAAATCGTTCATTAGCTCGCATTCGCAGGCACGCAAGAGTGCGCAAATCGATCTCCGGCACCAGCGAGCGACCACGTTTGAATGTTTTTCGCAGCCTGGTAGAAATCTATGCCCAGGTTGTTGACGACCAGAAAGGTGTTACCCTGGTCTCGGCTTCTTCGTTGGACGTTGATCTAAAGAAGAAGATGAAGGGTTTGAACAAAGTCGAACAGGCCAAACTGGTCGGGCAGACGGTTGCCGAGCGCGCCAAAAGTAAAGGTATCAAACAGGTCGTCTTTGACCGGGGTGGTTTCCAATACGTCGGACGGGTCAAAGCCCTTGCAGAAGGTGCCCGTGAAAAGGGTCTGCAGTTTTAGGTTGAGTGGAGATAGCTATGGCAAAATTTGAGAAACTTGATAAAGAGCAATACGAAGAGCAATTCGAAGAGCGCGTGATCGAAATTGCTCGCGTTGCGAAAGTAGTCAAAGGCGGGCGCCGCTTCCAATTTCGCGTGACGATCGTTGTCGGCGATAAACGCGGTAATGTCGGTTTGGGTGTTGGGAAAGCGAACGCCGTCCCGGATGCGATGCGAAAAGCCTCGGAACGCGCCCGTAAAGATTTGCGCACGGTGAACCTGGCCGGGACAACGATCCCCCACGAGGTGCTGGGGAAGGTCGCTGGAGCTCGTGTACTCTTGAAGCCTGCATCCCCGGGAACGGGAGTGATCGCTGCCGGCGGCGTGCGCGCCGTGCTTGAGGTGGCGGGTGTGCGTGACATCCTGACCAAATCCATGGGCAGCGCGAATGTGCTGAACGTCGTGATGGCGACCTTTTCCGCATTGGACGCCCTGATGTCTCCCCAGGTGCAGGCAGCGCGACGGGGCAAAAAGGTCGAGACCTTGATTCCCTTCTGGGAGCGGAGAAAGCAGAATGTCTAAGAAAGCCTCCTCTGCAAAGACTCTGCGTGTAAAGTTGGTCAAGAGTCCGATCGGTTATGAAAAAAGCCAGAAGGCAACTGTGCGTGCGCTGGGTTTGCGACGTATGAATCAAACGGTGGAGCATGTCGATTCACCCGCCATCCGGGGTATGTTGACCAAGATAAGCCACCTGATCGAAATTGAAGAGTAGGAACGAACGATGAAACTTCATGAACTTGTGCCCAATCCGGGCTCAAAGAAAAATCGTAAACGCGTTGGCCGCGGGATTTCCGCCGGACAGGGGAAGACCGCCGGGCGTGGGACAAAAGGCCAGGGTTCGCGCTCCGGTTCAGGTGGAAAGTTGTACCGTCAGGGTGGGAACCTGCCGTTCTTCAGGCGCTTACCTTTTATGCGCGGGCAGGGATTTACCCCACGAAATCGCGTTGAATACAATGAAGTCAATCTGGACCAATTAGAGGCCGCCTTTAAAGCCAAGGACGAAGTGACACCTGAATCTCTGGATAAGGTGCGCCTCTTGCGAGATGTGCGGAATCCGGTTGTGGTCCTGGGACGAGGGGATCTCAAGGTCGCCCTGACCGTGAAAGTTCATCGCGTCAGCGCTGGAGCCAAGAAGAAAATCGAAGGCGCCGGTGGCAGTGTCGAGCTCATCGGTTCATAACGAGAGCGAGAGAGGAGTTTAGCTTAGTCATGAAAACCACCTTCTCAGGATGGCGTTTTTTATGGAAATCAATTGATATCCGCAAAAAACTCTTGATTACGCTGGGTTTGCTTGCTTTATACCGCCTGGCTGCGAACGTGCCAGCGCCTGGCGTGAACATCAGCGCGCTTGGAACCCTCAGTCAGAGCGCCTCCACGCAAGGCGGTTTCCTGGGTTTCCTAGACCTGCTCTCGGGAGGGACCGTCTCGAGCTTTTCCATCATGGCCATGGGTGTTTACCCGTACATCACTGCTCAAATCATCCTGCAGTTGCTTATCCCGATCATCCCCGCACTGCAGCGCCGCATGGAGGATGATCCGCGTGAAGGTCGTAAGTGGATGGAAAAATGGACCTATTATCTGGCTGTGCCGATGGCTTCCCTGTCTGCAATCGGGCAGATCAATATCATGAACTCCTTTGCAAGGCAGATCGGGTTGTCGACCATCCTGCCGTTTGGTTTCAGCGGTGATACGCTCCTGCCTTCCGTCGCGGCATTGGTGGCGATGACGGCTGGAACGATGTTTGCGATCTGGTTGGGCGAACTGATCTCCGAGTTTGGCATCCGTGGCCAGGGCCTTTCGTTGGTAATCTTCGCTGGTATCGTTTCGAGGATGCCAAGCAACTTCCGCATCATCATGGCGGATCAGCAAAACCGCTGGTTCTTACTGGGATTCACGATTGTGGTGATCGTGGCGACCATCTTTGCGATCGTCATCATCCAGCAGGGCCGCCGCAACGTGCCGGTAATGTACCCCGGACGCCGTGTCGGGAATCGCATGTCGATGCCGGTGAAAGGCACATTGCCGTTGATGGTCAACCTGGCTGGAATGATCCCGCTCATCTTTGCGAGCGCATTATTGCAATTTCCGGCAATTGTCGCCAGCTATTTTCAGAATTCTCAAACCGCCTGGGTGCAGAATATGGCGGTCGGTATCCAGAGCTTCTTCAACCCACGTGGTGTAAATTCCTGGGGATACTGGCTGATCTACTTCATCTTTGTTGTGGTGTTCACCTTCTTTTACACGGATGTGTTGTTCACCCAGCAGAATTATGGCGAAAACTTGAAACGCGTTGGAGCTCAGATCCCCGGAGTCAATCGTGGGGCGGCCACCCAAAAATATCTGACACGCGTGCAAAGGCGCATCACCCTTCCGGGCGCCCTGTTCCTGGGCCTGGTGGCGATCATGCCTTTTCTGCTGCAATTGCTGGTTCCTGCTACTGCAGGGAGTACGGGCATTTTCCTGGTTTCATCAGCCGGCCTGCTGATCGTGGTCGGCGTGGTTAGAGATACCTTTATGAACATCGACGCTGAACTGAAGATGCACGGGTATCAGGATTCATTGCTCGTGCGGTAGGAAATAGACATGGCCGCCTTCATCGTTATGCTTGGACCGCCCGGAGTTGGAAAAGGAACTCAAGCCAAGATCCTGGCCGAAAAGAGCGGCTTGGCACATATCTCCTCCGGCGACCTGTTTCGCGAGAACATTAAGAATCAAACTGCCCTGGGTATCAAAGCCCAGGAGTACATCAACCGGGGTGATCTGGTGCCCGATGCTATCACCATCGATATGATCCGTGAGCGGCTCAAGCGGTCGGATTGTCGCCCTGGAGCTATCCTGGACGGTTTTCCACGCACACCGGCGCAGGCAGAGGCTTTGAAGCGCATGCTGGAGGAATTTGAAGATCAGGTGGATCAGGTGCCATTTATCACCGCCCCTGAGGCAGTACTGGTGTCTCGGCTGGCTGGACGCTGGACGTGCAAGGCGCATGGGCATGTCTTCCACGAGACCTTCAATCCACCGCGGAAAAACGGAGTTTGCGATCTGGATGGCTCTGAGTTGTTCCAGCGTGAGGATGATAAGGCTGAAACCGTGAAACGGCGCATTCAGGTCTATTTGGAACAAACAGAGCCGCTGATCGCGTACTATCGGAAGATGGATAAGCTGGTGGAAATCAACGGCAATCAGGCTGTTGATGAGGTCAGCGCAGAGTTGTTCCAGGCTCTTGAAAGTACGATCCAATGAGCTGGGAACGACAGATCCATGTGAAAAGCCCTGCTGAGCTGGATGAGATGCGAGAGGCGGGCAGGATCAATGCGACGGTGCTGGCGACCGTCAGAGCACTTTTACAACCTGGTGTGTCCACAGCCGATCTCAACGCGGCTGCTGAGAAAGTGCTGCGCTCACACGGATGTTTCTCGCCGTTCAAAGGGTATGGAAGCCCGCCATTTCCAGCTTCCATTACCGTGAGTATCAACGAAGAATTGGTGCACGGCATCCCGAATTCGAAGCGTAAACTCAAGCAAGGAGATATCGTTTCGATCGATTGTGGCACGGTCTACAATGGTTTCGTCGGCGACTCGGCATTTACTGCCGGAGTTGGGGAGATCTCCCCCGAAGCAGTGAAATTGTTGCAGGTCACTGAACAGGCTCTTCAGGCGGCGATTGACAAAATGCGACCAGGCAATCGCACCGGCGACGTTTCGTTGGCCATCCAGCAGGTTGTGGAAGAGGCCGGGTATTTTGTGACGCGCGAATACACCGGGCATGGGGTTGGTCGGCAAATGCACGAGGGGCCGCAAGTACCTAATTATGGAATGGCAGGACGCGGTTTGCCGCTTCGTCCCGGAATGACCATTGCGCTCGAACCGATGGTGCTGATCGGAACCGAAACGACGCGCGTTAAAGCCGACCAGTGGACGGTGGTCTCTGCCGATAGTTCGTTAACTGCCCACTTTGAGCACAGTGTGGCAGTGACTGAGAACGATCCGCTCATCCTGACTGTCCTGTGAATGCATTAGATCAGGAAACCGTCCCTCTGGACGGATAAAGAACAAACATGTATAATAAAACCTTTGGCTGGCTGGTTTCAGCCGCTGGAAAGTGTAAGGAGAGACGGTCTTATGAAAGTATCACCATCCATACGGAAACGCTGCGCGAAATGCAGAATCGTCCGCCGCAAGGGCGTCATCTACGTCATTTGCGAGAATCCTAAACACAAACAACGACAGGGGTAGGGTGAATTATGGCGAGAATTGAAGGTGTTGATCTCCCCCGCAACAAGCGGGTGGAAGTTGGCCTGACCTACATTTATGGTATCGGCCCGACGCGCGCTCGTCGGATACTTGCAGAGACCAATATCAATCCCGACACCCGGGTCAAGGATCTGACCGAGACGGACGCGAGCGCAATTCGTGAAGTGATCACCAAGAACTTCTCGGTCGAAGGCGATCTGCGACGGTCGGTGCAGATGAATATCAAGCGCTTGATCGAGATCGGCTGCTATCGCGGTCTGCGCCATCGTCGAAATCTGCCCGTACGAGGGCAGCGTACGCGGACGAACGCACGTATTCGAAAAGGTCCAAAAAAGACGGTTGCCGGGCGCGGTCGCCGGCGCGGTGCCAAGAAATAAACCAATTAGTGAATCCAAAGAGGCAATATGGCTCAAAGTGTACGCTCTACGCGCCGTTCCGGCGCTTCTAAAAAGGGAAAGCGCGCTCTGTCTTCCGGGCAGGTGCATATCTTTGCTTCATTCAATAATACGATCGTTACGGTCACCGATGAACAGGGCAACACCGTTGCCTGGGGCAGTTCCGGTTCGGCAGGGTTCAAAGGATCCCGAAAGAGTACGCCCTTTGCAGCTCGCCTTGCCGCTGAACAGGCTATCAAGGCCGCCCAGAGTTTGGGGATTCAAGAAGTGGACGTGTTCGTTAAGGGTCCGGGTCCCGGGCGCGAAAACGCAATCCGGGCGGTACAGGCTGCAGGTTTGAAGGTGCGCACCATTTCGGATATCACTCCGATCCCGCACAACGGCTGTCGGCCTCCGAAGAAGCGTCGAGTCTAAATTTTTTGAGGAAAGAAATCTATGTCGAAATATCTAGGACCGGTTTGTAAACTCTGCCGGCGTGAAGGCGAAAAGCTATTCTTAAAAGGGGAACGTTGTTTCACTGCGAAATGTTCCTTCGAGAAGCGGAACTTTGCTCCTGGCCAGCACGGTCGCTTGATGAGCCGTGGTGGCGGACGAAACCGCTCAGGTCGTGAATCGGACTTCGGCCGGCAGTTGCGCGCCAAACAAAGGGCGCGCCGGGTATATGGTGTGCTGGAGCGGCAATTCCGTCGCTATTATGAAACTGCTCTCCAACGCCGAGGTCTGACCGGCTTGAACCTGCTCCAAATTCTTGAGTCTCGATTCGACAACGTCATCTACCGTCTGGGGTTCGCCTCCAGTCGATCGCAAGCGCGTTTACTGGTGACGCACGGTCATTTCACTGTGAATGGACGTCGTACCGACGTGCCTTCGATGTTGCTCAAAGAAGGCGATCTGATCACCATCCGCGATGGATCGAAGGAGTTGAATTATTTCAAGGATTTAGGCGTCGTTGCAGAAGGGCGTACCGCACCGGCCTGGCTCGAACGTGATACGAAGAAGATGGTTGGGTCCGTGCAGCGCCTACCCGAGCGTAGTGAAATTGATGCGATCCTCAACGAGCAGTTGATCGTGGAATACTATTCGAGGCGCTAGTGACAGAACGGTTCTCGTCAAGGGATTGGTTGCCTGGAATGTGCCTGAGTTCTACGAAAAGGGAGAGGTGAGACGTGACGGGTATCACGAATATGGTTATGCCGAAGATCGAGCGTGAAGCTGAAGCTCGAAATTATGGAAAATTTATCATCAGCCCGCTTGAACGGGGTTTTGGGGTGACGCTAGGAAATGCACTGCGGCGCATCCTGCTTTCCTCACTCGATGGCGCGGCAGTCACTTCCATCCGAATTGCGGAAGTTCTGCATGAATTTACCGATATCCCCGGTGTGCGTGAGGATGTCATCCAGGTGATGTTGCAGATAAAGCAACTTCGCATCAAACTCGATGGTGTCGAAAGCACGCGCATGCACCTCGAAGTGCGTGGTGAAGGCACCGTCACGGCAGCCGATATTCTCGCCCCGGCTGAAGTGGAAATCGTCAATCCCGAACTTTATCTTTTCACTGTGGATGACAACAAGACTAAGTTGGATTTGGAATTCACAGTCGAACGCGGACTGGGCTACCTGCCGGCCAATGAACGCAGCGGCCATATGCCAATCGGGGAATTGCCGGTCGATGCCATCTTCAGCCCTGTCAAACGTGTTAACTGGGAAGTCAATTCGGCACGTGTCGGACAAAGCACGAACTACGACAAACTCGTGTTGGAAATCTGGACAGACGGAACCTATGGTCCCGAACGAGCCTTGAGCGCCGCTGCCAAAATCCTGATCGATCACCTGCGGTTCATCGCCGGCATTAACGAAGAAACTCTGACCATCCCGGTCGAACATGAAGTCCCGGGAGGCTCGAAGCTGACAAGCGAAGTTGCTGAAACACCGGTTGAGGCGCTTGACCTTTCCGTGCGAGTCTTCAATTCTCTCAAGCGCACCGGCATTACGACTGTCGGCGATGTGCTGGACTTGTTGGACAAGGGCGATACAGCCGTGATGTCCATCCGTAATTTTGGTGAAAAGAGTCTGGACGAATTACGTCAAAAAATGGTTGAAAAAGGCTACCTGAAAGAAGAAACGACATCCTCGGAGTAGAAAGAAATGCGACATAAAGTAGCAGGTTATCGTTTAGGACGAACAAAAGCCGCTCGCTTAGGGTTACGCAGGAATCTTATCAAACAATTCTTCACCCACGAGCGCATTCGCACCACGCGTGCGAAGGCTGCCGCGATTCGCGGGGAGGCGGAGCGGCTGATCACCATCGCTCGAAATAGCGCCGAAGGTACGGATGCACAGAAGGTCCATGCCCAGCGTCTGGTTGCTTCGCGCCTGGGTGATAACCGCATGAACAAACGCCTGTTCGAAGAGATCGCCCCGCGCTTCGCTAATCGCAATGGCGGCTATACGCGTGTGCATAAGCTTGGTCCACGCATGGGCGACTCGGCTGAGATGGTCTTACTCGAACTGGTAGAAGAATAATCTTTGGAAGTCTGAGAGTGGCCATCGCAAGACGGCACTGCTCTCTGCTATGGCACGTTACCAAGTGATCCTGACCTACGACGGCACGCGCTTTGCGGGTAGCCAGCGTCAGGTGCGCACCAGGACGGTTCAGGGCGAATTCGAAACAGCCTTGCGCTCAATCGGTTGGTCCGGACGTTCGATCCTGATGGCCGGGCGGACCGACGCCGGGGTGCACGCTTCCGGGCAGGTGGCGACATTCGATCTTGAGTGGCAACACGGCGAACAGGCATTGTTACGGGCGCTGAACGCCAATCTACCTCAGGACCTGGCTGTCCAAACCTTGCGGTCGGTGGACGCTGAATTTCACCCGCGCTTCGATGCGCGCTCCAGACGTTACCGCTACAGGTTGTTCTGTCGCCCGGTGCGCGATCCGCTGCGCGAGAAATTTGCCTGGCGGGTCTGGCCTGAGGTCAGCGAAGCATCCCTCCAGGCGGTATCGCCGCTTTTCCTGGGAAAGCGCGATTTCAGCGCCTATGGATCGCCCACGCGGCCGGGCGGTACCTGCGTCCGAACCGTGATGAAATCTGATTGGCGGTTCGAATCAGGGGAATGGTTCTATGAAGTCGAGGCCGACGCCTTCCTGTATCGCATGGTCCGCCGGCTGGTCTTCATCCAGGTCGCCGTGGCGCAAGGAACCCTTCCTGTCGAGAACGTGAGGCAGGCGCTGGAAACCCCCGCTGAGGATGCGCGGAAAAGCGCATTTCCTTCCGGAATTGCCCCGGCAAGCGGACTGACCCTGGTGCAGGTCTTCTATTGATGGATCACTGGAATGATTTGAGATTGAAACGGAGAAACGACGGTGCAGAAAACGTATTATCCGAAAGCGGATGAGATTGAACGTAAATGGCTGGTGGTGGATGCCAATGGGCAGAACCTGGGCCGCTTGGCAACGCGCATCGCTGCGGCGTTGATCGGTAAACATAAACCCACCTTTACCCCCGGCGTGGAAATGGGCGATTACGTCATCGTCGTCAACGCAGAGCGGGTCACGGTGACCGGTACGCGAACGACCACCAAACTGGATTCGAAGATGTACCATCGTCATTCCGGTTATCCGGGCGGTTTGAAGTCGGTCTCATTGCGGGATCAATTGCGCAACCACCCGGACCGGGTGCTGCGCTCAGCGGTTTGGGGTATGTTGCCGCATAACCGCATGGGCCGGTCACTGCTTAAACGGTTGAAGGTCTATGCCGGACCGGATCACCCGCACAGTATGCAGAAACCACAACCTCTGGCGTAGAAAGAGACGGAAAACATGTCAGTTCAATATTATGAAGGAATCGGCCGCCGCAAGGCCAGCACAGCCCGAGTACGCATCATGAGCGGCGCAGGCCGGATCGTGGTCAATCAAAAGGAAGGCGAGCAATATTTCACACGCCTGGGCGACCTGGACGACATCCTGGCGCCTTTGGGAGCTGCCGGCCAGGAACGGTCCCATTATGATATCTCCGTCCTGGTCAACGGCGGCGGTGTAACCGGCCAGACGGAAGCCGTGCGCCTGGGATTGGCGCGCGCCCTCGTACGCATGAACCCCGAATGGGTATCCGCCATGCGTAAGGGTGGTTTCCTGACCCGAGATCCACGCGTCAAAGAACGCAAGAAACCAGGATTGAAAGGCGCCCGCAAGGCCCCTACCTATACCAAACGCTAGGATCCTTTGATCCGGTTTTCCAACCGACGTAATGCGTGATACACTGCGGTGCACGCATTACGTTTTGCTTTAAGGAGAGCATCCTACCATGCCAGGAATTACATTGCTTGGGCTCGGTCCCGGGAATCCGGACCAATTGACGCGCGAGGCCTGGGAGATACTGCAGGCCGCGGATGAGCTCTGGCTGCGCACAAGCCTGCATCCGGCTCTCGAGCCGTTTCTTGGGAACAAGTCGCTTCGATCCTTCGATGACCTTTACTCGAATGGAGAGACCTTCGAGCAGGTCTATGCGGCTATCACCGAAAAAGTTTTGGAACTGGGACGGCGCCCTCAGGGCGTGGTCTATGCGGTACCCGGCCATCCCTTCGTGGCGGAAGCGACCTGCCGTTCGATCGCAAGCCAGGCGCGCGATCAGGGCCTTGAATTGCGACTGGTGGAAGGCCTATCCTTTCTGGAACCGACCTTCTCGGCTCTGGGCATCGATCCCTATCCAAGGCTGTCGCTCTTTGACGCCATGGAGCTTTCCACGTTGCACGTGCCGGCCTTCCCGCCGGACACACCGGTACTGGTGGCGCAACTGTACTCCCGCCTGATTGCAGCTGAAGTCAAGATGACCTTGAATGCCGTCTACCCGGACGACCATCCCGTCAAACTGGTGCATGCCGCCGGCACCAGGGACCTGTTGGTGGAAGACTTGCAGCTCTACGAGATCGACCGCAGCGAACATATCGGCATCCTGACCAGCCTGTTCGTACCGGTGTTGGAGTCTGGCGGCTCCTTTGAATCCTTCCAAGAAATCGTGGCGCATTTACGCGCGCCGGACGGTTGTCCGTGGGACCGGGAACAGACTCACCTGTCTCTGCGCACGCACCTGCTCGAGGAAGCCTACGAAGCGCTGGCCGCCATCGACAGCGAAGACGTGGAGGGCATGCGCGAAGAACTGGGCGACCTGTTATTGCAGATCGTGCTGCACGCCCAGATCGCCGCGGAAGCCGGTGAATTCAACGTAAACGAAGTCATCCGGCATATTTATCAAAAGATACTGCGCCGGCATCCACACGTCTTTGGAGAAACCCGGTTGCAAGACGTGAAGGGGGTGTTGCAAAATTGGGAACGGTTGAAAGAGCAGGAACGGAACGAGAAAAAGGAATCCAGGGGGTTGCTGGATGGGGTCCCGCTGGCCTTTCCGGCGCTTTCCCAGGCCCAGGAATACCAGGATCGCGCCGCGCGGGTCGGTTTCGATTGGCCTGAGATCGAAGGGGTGTTGGATAAGATCGCCGAAGAAGTCCAGGAGATCAAGGCGGCCAGCAACGGCGAACAGCTTGAGGACGAACTTGGTGATCTCTTCTTTGTCCTGGTGAACCTGGCGCGCTGGAAGCGCATCGACGCCGAATCGGCCTTGCGGGCGGCGAATAAGAAGTTCAAACGCCGCTTCGGTCATGTCGAGCAGGGCGCCCGCCAGAGAAACCTCTCCCTGTCCGATATGTCGCTCGAGCAGATGGACGAATTATGGGATCAGGCCAAGGCGATGGAGCAGGAGTGAGGCTACGCCCGATGAACTGGTGGCTGGGTGGATAGATCCCCGGTCATTCACAGCGAAAACGTCCTATCGCTTCCTGAAAGAGCGATTCGCTCCGGGGCTGCGAGGCCGCGTAGGCTTTCCAGGCAAACGCGCGCTCCCCGCAAGTCCAGGCGGCTGCGCTTCCATGCGGCAGCAGGGGGGAGGCGCTCGTACTGATGGAAGTGAGGTACACGTCCAGATCCCCGATCAACCTGACATCCAGGCTGCCTTCCCTGCTATCCACCCCGCTTTCAAGGATCAGGTCCAGCATGGCCTGCGGGTCTGCAGTGGTGGTGGTCAGCGACCAGATCAACTCGATGAAAGCATTGGAACTGAACGCCGCCAGGATGCCCTGGTTGTAGCTGCTGGGTGCAGATGGGTTTCGCTGGGCATTCACATCGAAGAAGGCCAGGTCGGTGGGATGACCCAGGCAAAATCGGTATTCGCAGAAGAGACCTGATAGTTCGGCTAGAGCCGGGGAGGGGGTCAGGGTGGGGCTGGAAGTAGGCCAGGCGGTGAGGGTGCCGGCCACGGCCAACGCGACTTCATTGGCGGGGTCAGGCCTGGGAAGACATCCTGAGACTGCCAAAAAGAGTCCAATCATCAGGGCGGATACGATCGGGATGGTTCTGGTGCGCATGGCTTGTAATTATACCGGGGGATAAGGTTTGGCGAAGGGCATTTTGGCAGGCTCTGCCTTTGCGTTCAAACTTGACAAGAGGATTGTTTTATCCTATACTAACCCTACCCCCTGGGGGGGGGTAGGAGAGCGAATGTGAATAGCCCTGATACC
Organism: uncultured Anaerolineaceae bacterium; assembly: GCA_964621295.1. GTDB lineage: Bacteria > Chloroflexota > Anaerolineae > Anaerolineales > Villigracilaceae > JAABUE01. The sequence goes on from CAZULT010000053.1 coordinate 19,481, forward strand.
CTGAAAAGATTGCGCACCATTGAAGGCCACCTGAAAGGGGTCATCCGCATGGTCGAGCAGGATGCCTATTGTATCGATGTCATCCGGCAGATCCAGGCGGTGGAGGCGGCGTTGAACAAGGTCAGTTCTATGATCCTTGAAGGCCACCTCAACTCCTGCGTTATCACGGCCGTGCAAGGCGAGGATCAATCCGAGCGCGAGCGAGTGCTCAAAGAGATCACAGAAGTGTTCGAAATGTCGACTAAGGTTTGAATACCATTTTCATAAGGAGCTTAACATGTCTAGCGTAAAATATACCGTTCCCAACATTTCCTGCGGGCATTGCGTGCATACCATCCAGAACGAAGTATCCGAGATCGCTGGCGTGCAATCCGTTAAAGCGGACCAGGAAACCCGCGTGGTGGAGATCGACTTTGACAACCCGGCCACGGAAGACCAGATCAAATCGTTGCTGGCCGAGATCAATTATCCTGTGGCAGCCTAGGCTACCGAAGCAAGTAAATCGGAAACCTGCAGCTCCTCGTGGATGCCTGAATGTAGGATTTATCTTGCAGTTCTTGCAGGCCGATGCCTTGCGTTGCTCAACACGCAGGCGCGCCCACAACTATCCCGTTTCTGCCCTGCCGGGGTGAAAGCCCCCGGCTGGCATGTTCAATTGTGAATGCTATGACTGAAACCAAACAATACACCCTGCCTATTACCGGTATGACCTGCGCCAACTGTGTCGCCACCGTGGAGCGCAACCTGAAGAAGCTTGACGGCGTGACCGAGGCGACGGTCAACCTGGCCTCGGAACGCGCCTCGGTAGCTTTTGACGCCTCCAAGCTCGAGATCGGGGATCTGGTTGCGCGCGTCGAACGCGCCGGGTATGGCATCGCCGAAGGCGAAGCCGACCTGATCATCAAGCGTTTATCGGATGACAATGATGCGCGGCGCCTGGGCTCAGCCCTATCTGCCTTGGATGGAGTCCTGGAAGCGCAGGTGAATTTCGGGTCCGAAAAAGCCCGCGTGCGCTACATCCCGACGGTCGTGACGCAATCGGAGATCCGTCGCGCTGTATCCAACGCAGGTTTCGAGGCTCTGGAATTGGGCGGGAGTACCGAAGATGCTGAGGCTCTGGCACGGGAAAAAGAGATCGTCCACCAGCGCCAGCTATTGATCATCGGGATAGCCTTCACGCTGCCGCTCTTCCTGCTCTCCATGGGCATGGATTTCGGGATCCTGCCATCCTTTTTCTATGCCTCCGGGACGAGCATGCCTGGTATGCAGGACAAGGCCTGGTGGTTCAACTGGTTGCTGTTGGCCCTGGCCACTCCGGTACAATTCTATGTGGGCTGGCAGTATTACGTCGGCGCGTTTAAAGCCCTACGCAACCGCTCGGCCAACATGGACGTCCTGATCGCCATGGGTTCTTCGACGGCCTATTTCTATTCGTTGCCGATCACATTTGGCTTGCTGGAAGGCCACGTCTATTTCGAGACCGCGGCCGTGATCATCACGCTCATCCGGCTGGGAAAATTCCTGGAAGCGCGCGCCAAAGGGCGTACCAGCGAGGCCATCAAAAAGCTGATGGGCCTACGCGCCAAGACTGCCCGCGTGGTGCGTGATAATCAGGAACTGGAGATCCCCGTGGAAGATGTGACCGTGGGCGATCTCGTGTTGGTACGGCCTGGCGAGAAGATCCCGGTTGACGGGGTGGTGGTGGATGGGCGCTCGACGGTCGACGAGTCCATGTTGACCGGGGAATCGCTTCCGGTTGAAAAAACAGCTGGCGATCCGGTCACTGGCGCCACCATGAACAAACTTGGGCTGCTCAAGTTCGAAGCCACGCGTGTGGGCCGCGAAACCGCGCTGGCGCAGATCATCCGGCTCGTGGAAGATGCCCAGGCCAGCAAGGCTCCCATTCAGAAACTTGCCGACCAGGTCTCAGCGGTCTTCGTGCCGGCCGTGATCCTGATCGCCGCGCTCACGTTCTTGGCGTGGTACTTCCTGGTTCCGGCGAACCTGGGTGGCGGGGACTTTACGGCAGCACTGATCAACACAGTGGCCGTACTGGTGATTGCCTGCCCGTGCGCCATGGGCCTGGCGACGCCCACTGCCGTTATGGTGGGTACAGGCAAGGGCGCTGAGCTGGGTATCCTCTTCCGCAACTCCGAATCCCTGGAACGTGCCGGTAAGGTCAGTGTGGTCGTCCTTGACAAGACCGGGACGATCACCAAAGGCCAGCCCGAGGTGACCGATATCGTCACAACAAATGGCCTGCAAAAGGACGAGTTGCTGCGCCTGGCGGCTTCAGTTGAAAGGGGCAGTGAGCACCCGCTGGGAGAGGCCATTTGGGCGGAAGCGACCTCCCGCGGCATCCAGTTGGCTGAAGTAAGCGGATTCAAAGCCGAACCGGGTAACGGCGTGCAGGCGGATGTTCAGGGCAGGCAAGTGGCGGTCGGAAACTTGCGCATGATGGAAGGGCGCTCCTACCCGCTCAATGAACTGGAACCCGAAATGACGCGATTGCAATCCGAAGCCAAAACGGCCATGCTGATCGCGTTGGACGGCCAGGTGGTGGGTGTGATCGCTGTGGCCGATCCGCTCAAAGAGGGTTCGAAAGACGCCATCGCGGACCTGCATCGTATGGGTTTGCAGGTGGTGATGATCACCGGCGACAACCGCAAGACAGCTGAAGCGATCGGCAGACAGGTCGGCGTCGATACCGTGCTGGCAGAAGTGCTGCCGGAAGGCAAGGCCAGCGAGATCAAAAAATTTCAGGCATCGGGGGTCGTAACTGCCATGGTCGGCGACGGCGTCAACGATGCGCCCGCGCTGGCTCAGGCGGATGTGGGCATTGCCATCGGCACCGGCACGGACGTCGCCATGGCGGCCGCACCGGTCACGCTCATCAGCGGTGATCTGCAGGGTTTGACGCGCACTATTGCGCTCTCGCGCAAGACGCTGGGCACCATCCGGCAGAACCTGTTTTGGGCTTTCTTCTATAACGTGGTCCTGATCCCGGCCGCTGCGCTGGGATTCCTGGTGCCGATGCTGGCGGCGGGCGCGATGGCCTTCAGCAGCGTCTTCGTGGTCAGCAACAGCCTGCGCCTGCGCAAGGCCAGGATCTGAAGCTGCTCCACGATTTCTTTCCCAGAGAAGGTTTCTATCATCCTGTGCCGCGCTGGCATGACTGGCGTGGCACAGGAGGTTAAATAGCCAGGCAGGCTGCGTTCGTTTGTATGCCAGGTGACGTTGTGTTGCGTGGCAGGATAATTTATGCAGGGTGGCACGATAATGGAAGTCGTGTGGCACACATATCGATCGAACCGGCCTGGTCCTGCGCCCGATCCCTTCCAGCAGCCTTGGCGGCAACGCGCTCACCGCGGTTGCCACAAAGCCCTGGATGTCTGTATAATAAGGGCATCATTTTTATGGAGGCAAGCATGGCAAAAAAAGGAGTGATCGCGATCCTGACCGGTGGGGGAGACGTGCCCGGTTTGAACCCGGCTATTCGCGCCGTGACCATTCGCGCGCTGCGCGAGGGCTACCAGGTTGTGGGCCTGCGCAGGGGGTGGGGCGGCCTGATCGATATACAGCGGGACAAGAAATTCGATAACAGCAACAACTACATGTTCCTGACGGAGGAGATCGTCAACCGCGCCGGGCGTACGGGAGGCACCTTCCTGCATACATCGCGCACGAACCCCAGCCGTGTCAAGAAAGGCGACGTCCCGGCGCACCTCAAGGATGCCTACACGGAAGAGAGCAACGATCTTACCAAAGAGGTCATTAAAAACCTTGATTTCCTGGGCGTGGATTATCTCGTCCCGATCGGGGGGGACGACACCCTCAGCTATGCCGTGCGCATGTACCAGGAAGGCGTCAAAGTTGTGGCCATCCCCAAGACGATGGACAACGACGTGCCCGGCACGGACTATTGCATCGGCTTCAGCACCTGCGTGACGCGCACGATCGCCTTGACCAACAACCTGCGCACGATCGCCGGTTCGCACGAACGCTTCCTGATCCTGGAGGTGTTCGGGCGCTACGCCGGATTCACCGCTATGCTGCCCACCATGGCCGGAGCCGCCAACCGCTGCGTCATCCCGGAGTTCAGGTTCAACATCGAGCACCTCACCGAACTGCTGACCAAGGACCGTAACCGCAACCCCAGCCAGTATGCTATCGCGCTGGTCTCGGAGGGCGCCATGTTCGAGGGCGGGGAAATGGTCTTCGAGCACCGCTCCACCGATGCCTACGGGCACGCCAAGCTGGGCGGCATCGGCGACCTGGTGGCGGCCGAAGTGAAGGATTTTTCGAAGAAATTCAACCATGGCAAGACGATCGAGGTCGTCAACCAGAAGCTGGGATACATGGTGCGCGGTGGGGATCCGGACGCGATCGATTCGATCGTGCCGATGGCCTTCGGCAACCTGGCGCTGGACATGATCCTGCGCGGTGTGCACGGGCGTCTGGTGGTCCTGAAGAACGGCCGCTACGACAATGTGCCGCTGGAAGTGATCACCTCGCGCAAGAAGCTGGTGGACGTTGAGCAATTTTTTGACACCGAGCGCTACCGCCCCAAATACGAGAACTTCGAGATGAAGCCGCTCTTCATCATGACCAGCGAGCTGTGAGGCGAAGACGCCCACAGGGGTTGACCTGCCAAGACGCTGAAAGCCCTGAGGAAATCAGGATCTTCTCTTAGAGTTAAAAGACACGTTCCGCGGAGGTTCAGTAAATTGAATAAAGGAATCTGGTACGCGCTGGGCGCGTACGTGATCTGGGGCGTATTCCCGATCTATTGGAAATGGCTGCACCAGGTGCCCGCCTTGCAGGTGATCGGGCACCGCATCCTGTGGTCGTTCCTCTTTTTATCGCTGGTCGTGATCGTCACCGGGAAGGTGAGAACCTTGCGCTCCCGGTTGACAGGCCGGATCCTGCTGGTCTATCTGGGTGCCGGATTGCTGCTGAGCGCGAACTGGTTGATCTACGTATGGGCCGTCAACGCAGATTACATCGTCGAGTCCAGCCTGGGCTATTTCATCAACCCGCTGGTAAGCGTGGTACTGGGCGTGGTCTTCCTGCGCGAGCGCCTGCGGGCTTTCCAGTGGGTGCCGGTGGCGATCGCCGCGGGGGGCGTGACCTACCTGACGCTGCTCTACGGCTCGTTGCCCTGGATCGCCCTGTCCCTGGCAGCGACCTTCGGGACCTACGGTCTGGTCAAGAAACTATCCCCCCTGGGCTCCCTGTTCGGGTTGACGCTCGAGACCGGCCTGGTCTTCCTGCCGGCTCTGGCGGTGTTGGTCTACAGCGAAACCAGCGGGCAGGGCGCCTTCTGGCACGACGGCGCGCGCGTGGATCTGCTGTTGGCGGGCACAGGCCTGGTGACGACGGTGCCCCTGCTGATGTTCGCCTCCGCGGCGCAGCGCATCCCCCTCACCATGGTGGGCATCATGCAGTATATCGCTCCCACGCTGCAGTTCCTGATCGGGGTGTGGGTTTTCAAGGAACCCTTCACTCCGGCCAGGCTGGTGGGATTCGCTCTGGTCTGGCTGGCGCTGCTGCTGTTCTGGGGGGAAGGCTTCCTGAATCACCGGGCACAGACCAGGATGGTTGAAGCCGCCTGAGTTCTGAGCCATAGATCCCTGCAATATGTACCGGATGGGCCCGAACAGAGACTATCCGGTTTCCGTGCCCCTCGTTCCTCGGGGTGGCGATCCCGGTCTGTCCTTCCTACGTTTTATTGACATTTCGTTTATCTCCCTCCAATACTGGCGCAGTAAAATGTAAAGGATACATTGATACGTACCGGAGGGTGCCATGAACCTCGATAACTATACTCAGAAATCTCAAGAAGCCCTGCTGGCCGCCCAGCGGCTGGCGCAGGACTACAACCACCAGACCATCGAACCCGCCCACTTACTCCTGGCTTTGCTCAAGCAGGAAGGGGGCGTGGTCGCGGCGATCGTCACCAAAGTGGCCGGATCGCCGCTCGCGCTACGCCAGGAAATTGAACACGACCTGGACCGCCGACCCAAGGTCAGCGGCGGGACGATGGAGGTGAGCCTCTCGCGGCCCAGCGCCGACGCGCTGCAGGCCGCCGAACGCTATGCCAAGGGCATGCAGGATGACTACGTCTCGACCGAACACCTGCTGCTGGGCCTGGCCGACTCAAGCGAAGGGGTACGGCTGGCACAATTCGGCCTGAGCAAGGACGCCATTCTGGAGGCGCTCAAGGCTGTGCGGGGCACGCAGCGCGTGACCTCGGAAAATCCTGAAGCTACTTACCAATCGCTCGAAAAATACGGTCGCGACCTGACGGCACTGGCGCGCCAGGGGAAGCTCGATCCGGTCATCGGCCGGGACGAGGAGATCCGCCGCCTGATCCAGATCCTTTCGCGCCGTACCAAGAACAATCCGGCCCTGATCGGCGACCCGGGCGTGGGAAAGACCGCCATCGCCGAGGGACTGGCGCAGCGTATCATCAAGGGCGACGTGCCGGAGGGGCTCAAGAAGAAGCGCCTGGTGCAGCTGGATATGGGCGCGTTGATCGCCGGCGCCAAGTTTCGGGGGGAGTTCGAAGAACGTTTGAAAGCCGTCTTGAAAGAGATCACCGAATCGGCCGGAGAGATCCTGCTGTTCGTGGATGAAATGCACACCGTGGTCGGCGCGGGGAAAGCCGAGGGCGCCATGGATGCGGGCAACATGCTCAAACCCATGCTGGCGCGCGGCGAACTGCACATGATCGGCGCCACCACATTGGACGAGTACCGAAAATACATCGAGAAGGATCCCGCCCTTGAGCGCCGCTTCCAACCGGTGCTGGTGGAGGAACCGTCCGTCGAGGATACCATCTCGATCCTGCGCGGCCTCAAGGAACGTTATGAGGTCCACCATGGGGTGCGCATCACCGATGCCGCGGTGATCGCAGCGGCGACGCTCTCCAACCGTTACATCGTCGACCGGCGCCTGCCCGATAAGGCCATCGACCTGATCGATGAAGCCGCAGCGCGCCTGCGTACCGAGATCGATTCGAAACCCCAGGCCCTGGATGTGGTCGACCGCCAGATCATGCAGCACGAGATCGAACGCGAGGCGCTCAAGAAGGAAAAGGACAAGGCTTCCAAGGAGCGTCTTTCACGGCTGGAGAAAGAACTGGCGGACCTGAAAGAAAGTTCCAAGGAACTGCGCACGCGCTGGGACACCGAGAAATCGGCCATCCAGCAGCTGCAATCATCAAAGGAACAGATCGAGAGCACGCGCGTCGAGATCGAACGCGCCGAGCGAGAGAACGATCTTGAGAAGGCCGCCAGGTTGCGGTATGGCACCCTGCGCGAGCTTGAAGAGAAGCTGTCGGAAGGCGAAGCGCGCATCAAGGAATTGCAAGGGCAGGACGCCCTTTTGAAAGAAGAGGTCGACGCCGAGGAGATCGCCCAGATCGTCGCGCGCTGGACGGGCATCCCTGTCTCGCGTCTGCTGGAAGGCGAGACCGAAAAACTGATCCGCATGGAAGAGCGACTGCACGAGCGCGTTATCGGCCAGGATGAGGCCGTGAAAGTGGTCTCGAACGCGGTGCGGCGCGCCCGCGCCGGTCTGCAGGACCCCGACCGGCCATTGGGCTCGTTCATCTTCCTGGGACCGACCGGCGTCGGCAAGACCGAGCTGGCACGTTCACTTGCGCACTTCCTGTTCGACGATGAGCATGCCATGATCCGCATCGACATGTCCGAGTACCAGGAAAAGCACACCGTCAGCCGCCTGATCGGCGCGCCGCCCGGGTATGTCGGCTATGATGAAGGTGGCCAATTAACCGAAGCCGTGCGCCGGCGCCCGTACAGCGTGGTGCTGTTCGATGAGATCGAAAAAGCGCACCCCGAAGTGTTCAACGTGCTGCTGCAACTGCTGGACGACGGCCGCCTGACCGACGGCCAGGGTCGCACGGTCGACTTCCGTAATACGGTCGTGATCATGACCTCCAACCTGGGCAACCAGTTATGGGAGGGCGGCAAGAGCGTATCGCGCGATGAGATCGTGAAGGTGCTGCAGGCACAATTCCGCCCCGAATTCCTCAACCGTATTGACGAGATCGTGATCTTCCACCCGCTGACACGCGAACACCTGGCCGGCATTGTGAAAATCCAATTGCGGCGCGTGAACAGGTTGCTGGCCGAAAAGGGCTTTCGGCTCGAGGTCAGCGACGCGGCCCGCGATTACCTGGCCGACGCCGGCTACGATCCGGACTTCGGTGCTCGGCCGCTCAAACGCACCATCCAGCGCGAATTACAGGACCCGCTGGCGCTCAAGATCCTTTCCGGCGAATTCCAGGAAGGAGAGACCATCCTGGTCGACCGCGGGGCGGAAGGGCTGACCTTCAGCGTTGGAACCCCGGTCGTGGAGGGGGAAGTCGTCGCCTGAAGGAGAGACCGGAGAATACCCGGAATACTTCTTCCCGAATCAAAAAGTCCCGCAGGTTCAATTTCCTGCGGGACTTTCGGGTTTCAATCGCCGGGTTCGACCAGCGGGGGGGCCTTTCTTTGCGGTTGCCTCTGCATGTTGAACAGGCTGGCCAGGAAGGCCACCAGCATGATCAGCGCGCCGGTCAGGAAGGGGAAAGAGACGTTGATATCTATGACCATCCCGGCCCACAGCGGGCCCACCACGCGTCCCAGGCTCATGTAGGCGTTGTTTAGACCCATGGCAATGCCCTGACCCTGTACGGTGCGTTGTGAGATGAGCGAGGAGACCGCCGGGCGCAGCATCGCGTTGGACAGCACGAAAAGGGCAGCGGTCAGGATCACCCCGGGCAGATTCTTCGCCAGCAGCATGACCAGGAAGCCGACCGCGCTGGCGGCCAGGGAGGCCTTGATGACATTCACCTCTCCAAACCTGCGCGTGGCGATGCCGGTCAGCACGCCCTGGGCGATAACCGAGACCACGCCAATGGCGGTCAGGATGATCCCGATCGTATCGGGCCCGTACCCGTAGCGATCCTTGGCGTAGTAGGCGTAGATGCCCTCGAAGTTGGTCATGGCGAAGCTGATCAGGAAGGCTGAAACGAACAGAAAGGCCAGCGGTCCCCAGAGGGACCACCACATGGCCTTGAGCTGCGGACCCTGCATCTTGAAAGAGGTCTCCCTGTTTCGGGCTTCCAGCGATTCGGGCAGGAAGAACCATAGGGCAGCCATGGCCAGCAGCGACAGGGCGGCCGCAAAGTAGAATGGCGCCTGCAGCGAGATCGCGCTGAGCAGGCCGCCGGTGCCCGGACCCAGGATCATGCCGAGTCCCATGGCGGCGCCGATGACGCCCATGCCGCCGCCGCGGTTCTTCTCGTCGGTGCTGTCGCTGATGTAGGCCATGGCAGTGGGCAGCGTGGCCGAAGACAGGATACCCGCCAGCCCGCGCGCAGCGAACAGCATCCAAAGCTGCGTCGATAAGCCCAGCGCCAGCATGCTCAGGGCGTTGCCGAACACGCCCAGCGCGATGATGGGTTTGCGGCCGTAGCGGTCGGAGAGGCTGCCCCACATCGGGGAGAAGAGGAACTGCATAAGGGAAAAGATGGCCATGAGACCGCCCATCTGCAGGCCGCTGCCGCCGAAGGCTACCACCAGGTCGGGCAGGATCGGGATGATGATGCCGAAACCCATCATCATGATAACCAGCGTGGCGAACAGGATCGTCAAATTGCGTCTATTTTGCATGGCTCCATTCCGTTGAGGAGAATTCATAGATTATAGGCTTCCATCAGGCATCTGTCAAAACGATGGAATGTGTTGTTTCATCCTTTGAAAAGGATCTCGCTTTGCATGTGACCCGCTTCAAGTTTTGTCGTGCTAACCCCCTTGAGGATCATTAAAGCGTGACAAATGTGCCTGGGAGTTCGGACTCGCAGGCCGAGGAAACCGAAGCTTCAATCCGCTGGATTCAATACGTCGAATCAGTTTAAGCTTGAGAAAGAGGTGTGTTATAGAACACCCCATTGGGCATTAGGCCACTACTACTGGGCATGGTGCAGGTTTTTCTTCTTCAATTTTAACAGAATCTAACAGAAAGGTGCTCCGCTCACCGACGGTTTAGATCATACACGCTGTGTACAACTATCAGTAATATAATCTGACAATTGAAACCGTTCCTGGCCTATGCTGCGATAGCTTTCGCCAGTGCCTCGAAATGCTCATAGATCTTAGGGTTTCCTGTCTGTTCCCGAACCCCAAGAGCATAGTTCTTTATGCGATCCCAAACCATATCAACTGCTGACCAATCGCTGATAAGTTTTTGATTGAGCAGACCATTTACCCATAGAGCTGCCATGGTTTCGAATACGGTACAGACGCGGGTTGCATACATTTGTTCCTGTGAGCCCCAAGGATACTTCTTTTTGAAAGCCTCATAATCCTCCTCGAAGTTATCACTCCAAATAAATGTTGAAGCATCCTCCAGGCCAACTTGTGCAGCCCATCGGGACAGCTGCAGCATCACATTGGCATCCTCATAGGTTGGTGCAGACATTGTCGCCTCCTTTGGCATTCTTCTCGATCGACAAAACCCCATCAGAGTGAGCGGAACACTATACATTCATTATAGGATAAACAATCAGGTTTGGTGATCGATTCAGATGATTGGCGGATTCGGCCCGCGTAACCTTGCAGACGGTAGGTCACATTTGGTACGTGACCCGCTTCAAAGATCGTCGCGCTGGAAGCGTGACTCACATGTTTGGGAGTGAGGAATCCTGTCCTCCTTATGCATGCCGAGGCTTGGGCCGGTTCTGAGAATATCGAAGGATTCACGGAAGAATCCACAGCGATTTGCGGAAGAATCCATTGGATTTGCGTGAGAATCCACAGCGATTTGCGGAAGAATCCATTGGATTTACGGAAGAATCCATAGCGATTCTCCGGAGAACCCTTAGCGATTTTCCGTACGCGCCCAGGGGAGGATGGCCCGGAGGGCACATGCATGGCGTGCAGACTTCAGTCCGCAGAACTCAAAGCGTCTCAATGCTCGCCGGGGGTTTCGCGCGGCACCCCGGAGGGGCAACCCCCGGCTGAACAAATTCTCCAGATGTAGTGCGGAGTTCTGTCCGCAATACTCAAAGCGTAAAATCCCCTTTTCAATATTCGTTGAGTTCTCTTAGCAAACATTGAGTTCGTGTCATCCTGAGCGACCGCAGGGAGTGAAGGATCTCTCGAAACCGCATTTCGAGACTCTTCGGTCGCGGCGAGCGCTCTTTCAGAGTGACATGCTTATGATAATGCGGAGTTCAGTTCGCAAGACTCAAAGCGTAATATCCCCTTTGAATTCTCAATTCCTACAATGGCTGGTTTCTGAACTTAGGTTAATTATTGCTTAGCTGGCGGAAACTAATTTATTTTACTGGCAATAATATAGAGCTTCCTTCACGTTCAAATACAGCTTCTTTTCGGCGGATAATTCCACCTTA
>CAZULT010000054.1:0-30762 GCA_964621295.1 uncultured Anaerolineaceae bacterium
CGAAATGAGCGGCTCGAATTTCTCGCGGTCGGTTTGAATTATCCAGTTTCATCGTTCAATTGTTGATTCAGAGGGATCTTCGGGTCCGTCCTGGTGGTTTTGGATCCATCTCCAAAGGTCTATTCCGATGAAGCAGCGAGCAACGTCTGTAAAACCTCATTAGACGGCTGCATATGGGGCGGTTTAAGGTGTGCGAGGTCTGCACCAGCTTCTATCTTCTTTTTCATGTACGTATCGAAGGAGCCGGCCGGGATGATCGTCACCACCAGCGGATCGATGCTCAACATTGTCTTCAAATCCTTGAAGTCTTTATATTTTCGGGTGAATTGTTGATCGAGCTTCGCATGGATTTTTTCCGCGTTTATGGTTGAATTTTCCGGGAGTTCGATATAGATATGCAGTTGAGCGGAAGTATCTGCGACTTCTTTTCTGGCGACCCAATCATGGTAGGGAAATTCCGAAGCTTCAATCGTCTTCCAAATATCGCGTTCGGATAGCCTTACAAAACTGCCCAGATCCAGTAGATCATCGGCGCGAGAGTAGAATTTCAACTGGGGTAATTGAGTCCCGATTTCCTGGTCCCCAATAGAAGTCACTTCGAAAATATCGCCGATGCGGTAGCGTACGAAAACGCCTCCGTAGAAACTTGAGAAGACCAATTCATAGCGGCCTACTTCCAACTCATCGTAAAGCACGGTTTTAACAGGATGCGAGGCATCCTGCACTTGATCAGATTGCTCGTCTACCGGGATGAATTCGAAGAACACACTATCCGGAAAGAAGGTCATTCCTTTGAAATTCCAGGACTGCATGGCGAGATTGCCTCCCTCCGTGCAAGCAAATCCCTCGAGAGGTTTTTTTCCCCAATAATATTCGATCTTATCCTTATAAATCTCTGTATCGGTTCCGCCAGACATGATACCTTTTAATTTCCATAGGTCTCTGGGCAGGATCTGCCGATTATTAAACTTTGAAATGACCAGCGCCCTGAGCAACCTCCAGAGAATGGCGGGATTCAGCAGGCCCCTGGACGGGTTGGTTGTAGCTGACTGTTGCTCGAACTGCTCACCCATTCTGGCAAGCACAATCGAGATCCCCATAAAATAATCAAGCCCTTCCTGAAGCGCCAAACGGAATCCGGTCGCCACTCGCTCGCCATAACTCATCTTTTCTCCTGATTCCAGATCGGGCAAGAAAACCACTTCCAGGTTATCCCGCGTGGACCGGCTGATATATCCTGAAGCATAGGGGGGAGGCGCCGTAGCCATCAGAAATCTGTCATTGCGTTCAAGGTTGACGACTCCAGGTTGAGAACATGAACTCATCAGCATCGCGCCAATGACTGGATCGCTGAGGTGATCATACATGGCCTTGGTATAGGGCACCCATTTTGGACCCAGATTTGAAGTCCGACCGGAGGTGCGCGCCCATACATAAGGCTTTTCAGGGAGATCCTCTTCTCTTTTATCCATCAAGAATTCCGAATAATCCGCGTAAGTAGTTAGCGGCGCGACTTCTCTAAATTCTTCGATGGTCGCCGGGACTGTCCCGCCCATCCAATTCGTGATAATGTTCGAATGCTGGAGCGACTTTAGTTGCTCCAGCATCAATCGTTCCTGGATCTCCCGAAATTCTAAGCGACTCAGCTCGAGATACCCACAATGCTTCTTCCAAAGCTCGTCTTTTCGGCCCTCTTCAATCAGCTTGAATGAATTTTCCATCGATCTCTCCTCAACTTTTTACAGCCCGAATTAGCAATGGAGCTGAGATCCAATCGTGTTTTGATTCCATTACGTCGATATCAATTTCTTCAAACCCCATCGTTTCAAGCAAGGTAAACCATTGCTCTTTTGTGCGGACATTCGAGACTGCACCAGCCTCGATCCACGCACGGGTGAAATCCTCCGAAAGGCAAAAATAGATAAATGCCGCCAGTTTGAGCAACAATTTTACCCCGGGGATCTTCCAGGAAGGAGCGCCGCCGGCATCGGCCATCGTCAACCGGCCGCCCTGCTGCAATAAGCGGCAGCTTTCCAACAGCAATATCTCTACAGACATATGGTGGGTGGCCAGACCACAGATCACATAGGTAAAGGAGCCGTTTGCATAAGGCATCTCCATTGCGCTGGCACATACCAGAAAGACTTGACCGGCCATCTCCATCCGTTCAAAACGGCTTCGCGCCTGAGCAAGCATGGAAAGGGTAATGTCCAACCCGTGAATAGGACGATGCGATTTCCCTTCCTTCACCAGGCGTTCCGGGATCGATCCTGTTCCGGTGGCGATATCCAGGACCCGGTCGTCCTCATTGATGGCTGATCCTTCTTGGATTAGATCAATAAATTCCTCGTATCCCCACCCCCAAAACCGCTGCAACTCCGAACCAAGCACCTCTTCGTACCTTGGTGCCATTGCAGAAAAAGCTTGTGTAACTTTGCGATGTTGGTCCATGGGCTTTCACTTCGTAGTGGAAGGTTGCAGGTGTCCTTAGTATCATACCCGCATTTCGTTAAATTCTACGTGATTCTTGAGATTGGAAGAATAGAAAAAGGATGGAATTGACAAAGGGCCAATCCCATCCTTTTGAATAATCTTGTGGGTTAATAGAGTTAACGATCAGCGCTCACAGGATGGTGAGCAGGATCAATATCTTATCGGGCCTTTCCTCAGTCGCCCCGTAATAGGATCATCCAGTGATCAGCTTGATCGCGACCAACGCGCCAAAGAGGATGATCACCAACACGACTCGAATCTTCGGGAATAATATGGCCTCCAGAAAATGAGTATTCCCTTTTATCTCTGCGAGCAGCGTATCAACAGGGTTAAAATCTTCAATCATGATGCACCTCTTGAATAACTGCTCTCAGCATAATGCGAAATTATCAAGATTGACTATACAATTTTGTTAGGCTTTCCATTATTACCCCCATATACGGGGGGTCAGGGACGCTTTCTCCCAAATGTGAAGGCCGATGATAAAAATCCCATCAAGATCAAGAGGTCAATGACAAAAATCAACCAGCCGAGTTGATTGACGGCATGGACCCACAATCCGTATAGATCAACAAGAACGATAGTCCCAAACGCTGAAAGGTTTCCTGCATAGACCACTCGTTGCACTTCGCCGCTTTTAGAATGTCTAGAGAACCAGGTCATAGCGCCCAGGCCCAAGGCGCATGCGCCGGCCAGGCGAGTGTTTAAAAGGCCGATGGCATTCGTTGGGTGTTGCAGAAGGGAAAGACTGAATTCAGGCAAAACCAGGAAAAAGAACGCATTGAGCATCGTAAGAACGGCTGCAAAAGAACTGATCGCCTTGAACTTCATGTGCTAAATGAATACAGCGCCACACTCACCGCGTGACGCTGTAACCTCCTTGACAGCTTGGGCGTAATCACGCCTTTGCGGCTCCAGGTTGTTCTGTAATTTGGTATGCCTTTTCCCAGCCCTCGGCGAATTTCACGCGCAGGACTCCGTATCGCACCAACAATAGGACCGCACCCGCCGCTGCCATCAAAGCCGAGACCAGCGTTGTATAACTGACCTGAGTCCCGGGCATGCGTGGCTGGTCTGGGCGGAAGATTTCGATCCAAATACGGCCCACACCTGCCAGCACGAGCCACCACCCCACCAATGCGCCCGGTTTGAACCGTTCCGGGAAGCGCCGCGCCGCCCATAGTAAGGATCCGGCTACGAGAAAATTCCAGATCATCTCGTATGCAAAAGTCGGGTGGAAGCGTGTGCTTTCAGGGAAAGAAGTCATGTCATTGTAAGGCGGAATGCGATGTGCGG
Source organism: uncultured Anaerolineaceae bacterium (assembly GCA_964621295.1). Classification (GTDB taxonomy): domain Bacteria; phylum Chloroflexota; class Anaerolineae; order Anaerolineales; family Villigracilaceae; genus JAABUE01. Next base: position 3,790 of record CAZULT010000054.1, read on the forward strand.
CCTCGATCGGAATACCCCAAGGCAACTTCGTAGGTTGACCGTAAAGTTCTTGATTGATGAAGTTTGCCGGGCGAGCGACAGCCTGACCGATCATCGTCACCGGTGCCGCAACATCCAGCAATAACCACAGGTCCAGATGGTTGCGACGGATATAAACGATCATAGCGATCGCTCCGAAAAGCAACCCACCATAAAAGTGTAGTCCGCCTTGCGGGATGTTCAGGATCTGGCCTGGGTTATCCATGTAATACGAATTGCCGCCCAATGTTGTATTCGCTACATACCATAGTCGCGCCCCGATCACACCGACCGGCAGCGCCCATACCAGCGAGTTCCAGATATGCTCGCCGTTCTCTCCCCGGCGGGTGAGTTCGCGCTCGGCAATCCATGCGGCTACCATGACCCCCAGCATAGCCAGAACGCCGTACCAACGCAGAGTCAGAGTAAAACCCCCAAACAACTTAATCGAAAAGATGACGGGATCGATCAAAAGACACCTCTAGATTTGGAATGGCGCCATTATATCACCCTCATGAAACTCCACTCTTTTCACCTTGCATTCCTTCTCCCGATGAACTCTTAAACGGGCAGAGGATAGAATTGGAAAGCGGGGCGGCCTCTGCGAGATTGAGAAAGCGGCACTTCAGGAACCCTGCCGGCCGAGTTGGCTTTGAAAAATCAATGATTGAATCCGAAGAAAGCCACAACCACCGGCCGGCTATCGACATCCAGGCGTTCAACGCGCAGGGTGTGTTCGCCCGGTTGGAAATCTGAGACCTCAATGTAACCCCCGTGAACCTTCAGCTCGGACCAGATGCGAGAGGTATCACCTCGCCAGATCTCCTGCCCATCGAATAAAACCCGCGCCCAACCGATGACATAATCCCCCCGAAATTGCACTCCCATGGACGAAACAGAATCGTCCGTGGTCACCTGCACCCAATCGTGCTCCTTCCAGAGCACACGGTTGGTCCCATAAGGTATGCTGGTGTCACTAAAAGCGAGTCTGGTTGTCTCCAGTTGGGGAAATCCCTCGAGATTGGGGTAAACGATCCGTTCCGGCTTTGGCTCGCCGAATCTCACATCCGCCTGGCGCACATCCAACGAAACTCCTTCCGGTGCGATCAGGGTAGGTAGAGCCTCCACCATCTGGTCAGTGCAGCCACGCGGAGCCTGGGCGGCAGGGCTGTCCGGACAGGCTTCCCAACCGCCCCCGCTCAAGTTCTTGCCGCGCAGCTCAAAAGAACACGGGTCCCTGAGCGCCTGCAGGACCAACTCGCCATCTGATAGATTCCAGCGGTATTCCCCGGAGGCTTCCTTGCAATACGGGTCATTGAAAAGGTAAAGGCGGTCTCCGGAGACGGAATAGGAAGCCAGGCTGTGCCATCCGGTCACCTCGTAATAAACACGCATCACACCGCGGTCAAATTGCAGCCGCCAGGCCCCCCCGGCAGGACGGTAATCTGCACAGCGCAAACAGGACCACCATTGCGGCGGGTTCGGATCGAACCTGGCATACGTACCGTCCAGCGCCGTGCTTTCAGCCGCTGGCAGGGCGGTGGTGTACGGCACTGGAGTCACCTGCAGCAACGCGGACCAGACGTTCGTCGGAGCCTGTTCGGTGACCGAGGGGATCTTCACCCGTTCTCCCAGTGTCGAGCAGTGGCTGAGCAGAAGACTCCCCAGAATCAACAGCCTAAACAACCAAGGGGTGGATTTCGGATGCATTGCTGCCCTCCTGAGCGCAACTAAGACTTTGAAACTTACCTCAAAGAACCAAACAACTCATCATAATCACACCAGTAAAGTAAACTTTACTGGTGTGATTATAGTTGGAGTTCTTCCACCTTGTCAAGAAGATGGGGCAAGCGGGTCTTCCTCTTTTGCACGCCGGTAACGACGTGCCATTTTGACCCTGTTACCACAGGCGCTCATGGAGCACCAGCGCCGGCTGCGGTTGCGGCTCATATCAAGGAACAACCAGTCGCAACGGCCACATTGCTTGACCCGTGAAACTTCCTCGGAGGTCAAAACCACCACCGCCGATTGGAGGACTGGCCACAGAACAGCATCCCCTGCGCGCGCCTCTTCCCAATCCAACACAAAACCTTTGTCCTTTTGAACAAACCTGGAATGCGCATGGCTCTCCAACCAGGTTTGATGCAATCTATCCAGGTCGGTTTCCACTGGAGTGTGCCCTTGAGCAAGGTTGGAAAATACACGGAAGATCATTTCCCGCAAGTCGATCGCATGCTGAAAGATCCTGGCACTTTCATTGGGATCCTGCCTCGCATATTCCAATATATCTTCCGCCCGAGAATGAGTTAACAATCCTGCATGGCGGCTCCATAAGACCAGGTCGCGGTAATCGTAAAGGTACTCATGAATGGGGTCCTGATGGCCATAGAGCGTATTCGCGAAATCCAAACACAAGACGCCCCCAATCAGGTGATGTAGCTCTGCGTCCCGGGTTTCGGTCATGGTGGCCGCCATTATATCATTCGGAAATAACAACCATCACATTTTATTTGTGACAAAGGACACATTACAATATCATTGAATTGTTTACAATATTAGTAAAGGTTTACAAAAAGAGTAAATGTTCAGAATATTATGATCCGCATCAACCGCCAAACCGACTATGCAATCCGTGTACTCCTGGCCCTCGCCAAGCAAGGGGACGAGGCCCTGTTACCCACCTCCCAGATTCAACAGGAGATGCTGATACCCAAAGCTCTGTCCATACGTGTGGTGGCAGGACTGGCAAAAGGCGGATTCATCACAACCTATCCTGGCCGTGAAGGCGGGTTGACATTGGCGCGTCCAGCGGCGGAGATCAATCTGCGCCAGGTGGTGACGCATTTTGAAAACAATTTCACGGTCTCTGAATGTTTACATGGGGGCGGTATATGCCCCTTCGATCGTAATTGCCCTGTCCGCTGTCGATGGGCGCGCCTGCAGGCTTTGATCCTTCAGGAACTGGAAAACACCACCTTCGACGAGCTGGCACAGGAAGCGACCTCGATAACAGATGTGGTTCCTTTGAGCATCGAGCAAGCGGAGGCGTAGAAAGACGAGGAAAGGAGGCACAAGTCCTGGGAGGGACGCTACCGAATCATCCAATTCCATTTATCTTAAAAATTCAGTATCCAAATCTATCAAGGAGATTGCACTATGGATGCACTTGCTCTTGCACGCTGGCAATTTGCCATTACAACCATTTTTCACTTTTTCTTCGTTCCGCTAACACTGGGGCTCTCTATTTTCGTGGCTCTGCTGGAAACCAAGTATGTGCGCAGCGGCGAAGAAATGTATAAGAAGATGGCCAAATTCTGGGGCACCATCTTCCTGATTAACTTCGCCATCGGTGTAGTGACGGGTATCGTTCAAGAATTCCAATTTGGCCTGAACTGGTCGGAATACAGCCGTTTCATGGGCGACATCTTTGGTGCGCCGTTGGCAATTGAGGCGCTGTTGGCCTTCTACATGGAAAGTACCTTCATCGGTATGTGGATCTTTGGCTGGGACAGACTATCCAAGAAAACTCACTTGGCGGCCGCCTGGCTGGTAGCGATTGGCTCGAACATTTCGGCGCTGTGGATTTTAATTGCCAATTCTTTCATGCAAAACCCGGTCGGATACGCTATCGAAGGCGGTCGTGCTACCATGCAGGACTTCTTCGCCCTGATGGGCAATCCCAACGTCTGGTACCAGTTCCCGCACGTGCTCTCGGCTGGCATCGCGATGGCGGGTTTCGTAGTGATGGGATTCGCTGCCTGGCATCTGTTACGCAAACATGATGTGACTATTTTCCGCCCTTCCTTCCAGTGGGCAGCGCGCTATGCGTTGGTCGGCTCTCTGCTAGTGGGTGTAATCGGCCACTTCCAAGGCCAGTTCCTGGTCCAACACCAACCTCTCAAGATGGCCGCAGCCGAGGCACTCTGGGAAACCGAGCAACCTGCTGGCTTCTCGATTGTGGCTGGCATCAACGAAGGCAAACAGGAAAATTCCTTCGAACTCAAGGTGCCGGGTGCGCTTTCATTTCTTTCGTACAACAACTTTACGGGTGAAGTCAAAGGCCTGAAGGATTTGCAAGTTGAGGCTGTGGCGCAATACGGCGAGGGCAATTACATCCCGCCAATATCGCTCAACTTCTGGTCGTTCCGTGTCATGGTCGGCGCTGGCTCCCTGATGGTGTTGCTGGCCCTATTGGCTGTGATATGGAGCGATGGCAAGCGCGAGATCGACAGCAAGCGGGGTTTCATGCGAACTTTGATGTTCGCACCCGCACTACCTTACCTGGCCAGCACCTTTGGCTGGGTGATGGCCGAAACGGGCCGCTGGCCGTGGATCGTGTTCGGCCTGCAAAAAATCGAGGACGCGGTTTCGCCCAACGTTCCAGGCTGGAACGTGGCTTTCTCGCTGGTCGTGCTGGGACTGCTGTACGGCGTCCTGACCGTGGTAGCCGTCAAGCTGGGACTCAAGTATGGCAAAGCCGATGTTAAAATTCGCGAGTCCGCTGCGGCGGCTGATTAATTCGGAGGAGAATTATGGACCTCAATACTGTCTGGTTTATCCTGGTCACTGTCCTGTTCATCGGGTTCTTTTTCCTGGAAGGCTTCGATTACGGAGTCGGCATCCTTCTGCCCTTCCTGGGCAAGAAAGACGAAGAACGCCGCGCCATCATCAACACGATTGGCCCGGTGTGGGACGGCAACGAAGTATGGATGCTGACCGCGGGCGGCGCAATGTTCGCTTCCTTCCCGCACGTATACGCCACGTTATTCAGCGGTTTTTACCTGGCGTTGATACTAATGCTGGTGGCGCTTATCCTACGCGGGGTGGCTTTTGAATATCGACAGAAGTTCGCCGATCAAACTTCCCGGAAGCGCTGGGACTGGGCCATTTTCATCGGCTCATTGCTTCCCGCCCTGCTGTGGGGCGTGGCTGTCGGTAACCTGATGCGCGGTGTCGCCATCGACGTGGACATGAACTACTGGGGCGGCCTGCTCCCGCTGCTCAATCCCTACTCCATCCTGGGTGGGCTGGTCTTCGTGGCGCTGTTCACCATGCACGGCGCGAATTACCTAGCGCTCAAGACTGATGGCGAGATCGAAGCGCGCGCCAAAGATGTGGCTTTCAAATCCTGGATCGCCGCCACCGTGTTGACCGTCGCGTTCGTGGTCTGGACCTTCTTTGCCACCGACATCCTGACCAAATCCGGCGTCAACGGCCTGGTCCCGGCGGCGCTGGCGGCTGTGGCATTGCTGTCTGTTGGTTATTTTAGCAAAGCAGGCAAATACGGCTCGGCTTTCATCGGTGGCTCGCTGGCAGTGGTTTTCGCTACAATCATGGTCTTTGCTGGCCTGTTCCCGCGTATCCTGATATCTACCATCGACCCGGCCTTTAGCCTTGACATCTGGAACGCCGCATCCACGCCCTACACACTGACGGTGATGACTATCGTGGCTGCAATTTTTGTCCCGATCGTACTGGTTTATCAGATCTGGACTTACCGCGTGTTCCGCGAACGCATCAAAGCGGACCCGAAGACTTTGGTGTACTAATCCATCTATCCTACCGAAGCAGGCTGCCAAGGCAGCCTGCTTCGGTTTTATCTTCACGCATCCCATTTCGAGACCGCACCTGACCAGGACGCAGACCGAACGGGCGGTAAACCTGCCCAAACTATGAAGGCAGCAGACGCTTTGGAGGCTCTGCTTGAGCCTGTCATACCCTTATCGGAGTTTATATTGACTTAATGTCGTTATGTTCTTACACTTATAAGTACCATCTTTCACAACACAGTTCGCCTCCAGGAGGTTCCATGGACCCTGTCATTCTCGCTCGTCTGCAATTTGCCTCGACCACGGTCTACCACTTCTTCTTCGTCCCGCTCACCTTGGGACTGGTGTGGATCGTGGCCATTTTGCATACCCGGTATTATCGGACAGGCGATGAGAAATTCAAACGACTGACCAAATTCTGGGGAAAACTGTTCCTGATCAATTTTGCAATGGGAGTGGTGACAGGCATTGTACAGGAGTTCCAGTTCGGCATGAATTGGTCAGAGTACAGCCGCTACGTAGGAGACATTTTCGGTGCGCCGCTGGCGATTGAAGCTTTGCTGGCCTTCTTCATGGAAAGCACCTTTCTGGGGATCTGGATCTTCGGCTGGGATCGCGCCCCTAAAAGGTTGCATCTGGCGTCAATATGGCTGGTCGCCCTCGGATCGAACCTGTCTGCCCTGTGGATCCTGTTGGCGAACGGGTTCATGCAGCACCCCGTCGGGTTTGACCCTGCCAGCGTAGCGTCAGGCCGCCTGGCATTGAATGATTTCTTTGCTTTGGCGACAAACCCGAAGGGTTGGTTGTTCTTCTGGCATACGATCACTGGCGGCTTGGCAACGGCCGGCTTCTTCGTCCTGGGCATCAGCGCCTGGCATCTGGTGCGAAAGCCCAAGAAAAAAGAGGAGGCATTCTTCAAGTATTCCTTCCAACTTGGGGCGATCGTGGCTGTCCTTTTCACCCTGATGGTGGGCATTGGCGGTCATGAACAGGGACGCTATGTCATGGAAACACAACCCATGAAAATGGCTTCCATCGAGGCGCTCTGGAATACCGAGCAACCTGCCTCGTTTTCGATTTTGACGATTGGCGATCTGACCGGAAAAAAACTGGTCTGGCAATGGCGCATTCCAAAATTGCTAAGCCTGATCGCCTGCAACAACTTGACCTGTGAAGTACGCGGCGTGAATGATGTCCAAGCAGAATACGTCGCCAAGTACGGACCAGGTGACTACGTGCCTCTCATGGTCATGACCTATTGGGCTTTCCGCTTCATGTTTGGCGCATCTTTATTAATGGTGGGGGTGTCTTTCTACGCCCTGTACCTTGCGCTGCGAGATTGGCCTAAAAAGTGGGTACGCTGGATGAAATGGATACCCTGGGCCATTGCCCTGCCATACATTGCCAATTCCAGTGGCTGGATCCTGACCGAGATGGGGCGCCAGCCATGGATCGTGCAGGGGTTGATGAAAACCGAAAGCGCCTCATCTCCGAATGTCAGCGCTGGCATGGTGCTAATCACTCTACTTGGCTTCATTACGATTTACGCTCTTCTGATGGCCGCAGATATATATCTTCTGACTCGCTTCGCCAAGGCCGGCCCGGATGCCACAGACAAAGGTGTGATTGGCAAGTCTGGTCTGATAGGCGCAGGGGAATAAAGGAGATTGAGCATGTCACATGAAATCCTACAAACGATCTGGTTCATCCTGATTGCAGTGCTCTGGATCGGCTTCTTTGTACTCGAAGGCTTCGACTTTGGCGTTGGTCTGCTGCTGCCATTCCTAAGTAAAAAGGACGAAGACCGACGTGCGATCATCAATACCATTGGCCCTCATTGGGATGGGAATGAAGTCTGGCTTCTAACCGCTGGTGGAGCTACATTCGCTGCCTTCCCATTGTGGTATGCAACCATGTTCAGTGGTTTTTACCTGGCGCTTTTCCTTTTATTGCTTGGCCTGATCATCCGTGGCGTAGCGTTCGAGTTCCGTTCCAAGGATTACAACCCGAAATGGCGCAGCTTGTGGGACTGGGCCATATTTGGGGGATCACTACTTTCAGCTTTGCTGATCGGGGTGGCCTTTGCCAATCTCGCGGCCGGGTTACCTATCGATAAGCACATGAATTTCACAGGAAATTTGATAACCCTGCTCATCAATGGTAACGGCTATGCCCTGGTAGGCGGACTGCTGGCCCTTTCCGTTTTTGCGCTGCATGGCTGCATCTTCCTCAGCCTGAAACTGGATGGACAGTTGCAGGAGAGAGCGCGAGCATTTGCTCGCAATCTATGGCCCCCCGCGATGCTGATTGTGCTGGTATATGCTATCTGGACGTTCTTCGCCACCGACTTCCTCGAGCACTTGGGAGTCAACCCAGGGATCTTCCCTCTTGGTGCAGTCGCCACGATTGCGTTGGTGGGGACGGTGTTCCTGCCGCGTAAAATGGAGGGATGGGCTTTTCTCATGACTGCCTTGCACTTGATCCTTACGCAAGTGAGTTTCTTCATGCTGCTCTTTCCACGCGTCATGATCTCCACCACCGACCCGGCTAACAGCCTGACGATTTACAACGCTTCCTCTTCCGCTTACACCTTGCAGGTAATGTCCATCGTAGCACTGATCTTTGTTCCACTTGTGTTGGCCTACCAGGGCTACACCTATTGGGTTTTCCGGAAACGTATCAGCTCCGACCCGAAGAAGCTAGTTTATTGACAAGCTTTAGATCCATCTGATCGGGGCGCGAAGGATCGTGCCCCGATCCCTTATTCCAACGACTCATGCAACGCCGCCTGATATCACTCACACGCGATGCACGCCTGCCGCTAGTCCTTACGATTCTCTCCGGTCTTTTGACCGGATTGTTGACGATCTGGCAAGCCTGGTTGTTGAGCACCATTATCTCTGCAGTCTTCCTGGAAGGTCTGCTTCGCGAGCAAGTTATTCCCTTACTCTTGTTGATGCTGGTTCCCATAACTGGGCGTGCTCTGCTGACCTGGTTGAATGAAGTCTCGGCTAGCGCGATCGCCGTACGCATTAAATCAGACCTGCGCGAGACGCTTTTTATACAACTCACCCGCCTTGGGCCTGCCTACACTCGCGGGGGCAGCGCCGGCGAGCTTGTTACTTCTATCTTCGAAGGGATTGAAGAATTGGACACGTTCTTCAGCCGGTACCTGCCGCAATTGGCAATCACCGGATTGGTGCCTATCTCCATCCTGGCATTCGTCTTCCCGATCGACTTGCTGACAGGATTCGTGTTGATGATCACTGCTCCATTAATCCCACTGTTCATGGTCTTGATCGGTAAAGGCGCTGAGATCGTTACCCAGCGTCAGTACGACACCCTGCGCATCCTGAGCGCAAATTTTCTCGACAGCTTGCAAGGACTGACCACCCTCAAGATATTCGGCCAGTCCCGGGTGCAGTCTAAAAACATTGCGCATGCCAGCGATTCATACCGAGAAACGACCCTACGCGTCTTGCGTATCGCATTTCTATCAGCCTTCGCACTTGAGCTGCTGGCAACCCTCAGCACCGCCATCATCGCGGTTGAAATCGGATTTCGCCTGCTTTACGGCCAGATGGACTTCCAACCTGCATTATTCCTGCTTCTCCTAGCACCCGAGTTCTACATGCCGCTGCGCGCCCTGGGGGCGCGCTTCCATGCCGGCAAGGCAGGAACAACAGCAGCTGTTCGAATCTTTGAAATCCTGGACATGCCTCTTCCCAGGAACCCACAACCTGAACCCGGGTTACCTTCAACCGGCGAGTTCTCCAAGGTTATTTTTGATGGCGTCAATTTCTCCTATCCAGGAAAAAGTATTGCAACACTGCAAGACATTAGCCTGACCGTTCGCAAAGGAGAGCATATCGCACTGGTTGGGAAGACTGGGGCGGGCAAAACGACGTTTGTGAACCTCTTGCTGGGATTTCTTCAACCCACGTCAGGCCAAATCCTGACCCAGTTCATTTCTTCAAGCTCCGGTCATTCTTTCGTGACTACACAGGGTCCGCCTGCTCTGCTCGGTGTAGCCTGGGTCTCCCAACAGCCGTACCTCTTCCACGATACGATAGCTGCCAATATCCTGCTCGGAAAACCCGACGCTACGCACGAGCAGGTCGTCAAAGCTGCGCAGGCTGCCCACCTGAATAGATTCATCGATTCGCTGCCGCAGAAGTACAAGACCATCATCGGCGAAAACGGTGCGCGCTTATCCAGCGGCCAGGCGCAACGCCTGGCCCTGGCGCGAGCCTTCCTAAAGGGCGCAGATCTACTTGTGCTCGATGAACCCAGCTCTAATCTCGACCCCAATACTGAAACCCTGCTGGATGCCTCTATCCAGCGCTTGATGAAGGGTAAAACCGTCATCACAGTCGCGCATCGCCTCAACACCGTTTTCCAGGCTGATCGGATCGTCGTGTTCGATCACGGCCGCATCGTGGAACAAGGCAAGCACACCAAGTTGATCTCGAAAAATGGGCAATACGCAGGTATGGTCAAGGCATTGAAGGTGGATACCGGTAAGTTAAAAAAGACCGGTACTGGTACATCCTACTTTAATAGAGAGGCCTCGCCATTTAATCCGCAACTGGCAATGGAATATTCTCCAGCCCATGGCTCAAGCAAGAATATCAATATCCTCAAACGCCTGCTGGGCTTCCTGAATGGTTCTTGGGATAGGGTGGCCTTGTCCGTTACCCTGGGAGCGCTGACGATCGGAGCAAACATATCACTGATGGGCACTTCCGCGTGGTTGATTTCCACGGCCGCATTGCAGCCTTCGGTAGCCGAACTGGGCGTTGCCGTTGTTGGGGTACGCTTCTTTGGCCTCTGCCGTGCCGTCTTTCGCTATTTTGAACGCCTTGTTTCACATGACATCACCTTTCGTTTGCTTACCAGGCTGCGTGTCTGGTTCTACGAAAAACTGGAACCTCTTGCCCCGGCGCGTTTGGGCGACTACCGGGCTGGCGACCTGCTCGCTCGCATCATAAGTGATGTGACTACCCTCGAAAATTTTTACGTGCGTGTGGTCTCTCCGGCTCTGGTGGCACTCATCATCGGTGGGTCTACCGCAGCCTTCTTGGCCATTTATCATCCAGCACTTGCTGCTGTCCTGGTTGGTTTTTTCCTGATCCTGGGAATCCTCATACCACTTTCTGCATGGTGGCTTGGACGGAAACCCGGCACAGCCCTTATCTCGAAGCGAGCAGATTTGCAGATCCAACTCGTGGATGGCATTCAAGGGTTGGCGGACTTGCTGGCGTACGGTCGCGCGTCCGATCAGGGAAGGTTGATCGCGCAGACGGAACGCGAGTACGGTCAGGCTCAAATGCGCATGGCGGTCCTCAGCGGATGGCACAACGGTCTGGGAACCCTGCTCCCCCATCTGGGTGTCTGGCTCGTGGTCTATCTCACCCTCCCACTCGTGACAGGGCACCAGATCAACGGAGCCATGCTGGCCGCTTTGGCGCTTCTGACACTGGCATCCTTTGAAGCGGTCACGCCCCTACCCCAGGCCGCCCAGCTATGGGAGAGCGTGCGGTCATCCGCCGGAAGAGTATTCGAGATCGTCGACGCCGAACCGCTGGTGGCTAAAGAGGTTTCCAAGGCAAAGGGGAGTACCGCAGGGGTTGCAGGACCTGACCGCCATCCGTCGATTGAATTTTCGAAACTCACCTTTCACTATCCAAATCAAACATTACCCAGCCTTGACCAAATCTCCTTCAAAGTGGAACCGGGCCAGTCACTTGCCGTGGTAGGTGCCAGCGGTGCGGGCAAATCCACACTCGTCAACCTGCTCCTTCGTTTTTGGGAGTACGAGCAGGGGGAAATCCTTCTCGATGGAAGGTCGCTGCATGAACTGCAGCCCGAACAGACCCGCGCCCAATTGGCGGTAGTCAGCCAACGTTCCTACTTCTTCAATACCAGCGTGAGGAGTAATCTGCGACTTGCTCGCCCGGATGCCACCCAGGCAGAGATCGAAGCCGCAGCTCGGCGCGTAAATCTTCATGATTTCATCCTTAGTTTGCCAGAAGGCTACGACACGCGCATCGGCGAGTGGGGCAGCCGCCTGTCGGGAGGCGAGCGCCAGCGCCTGGCAATTGCACGCGCCCTTTTAAAAGACACCCCGATCTTGATTCTGGACGAACCCACCGCCAACCTGGACACCATCACGGAGCAACAGGTCATGAAATCGCTGGTACAGAGCATGGCAGGCCGGACTTGCCTGCTGATCACACATCGTCTGGTCGGGTTGGACACCATGGACGAGATCCTGGTCATGTCCGGGGGACGCATCGTGGAGCGTGGAAGACTGGTTGATCTTCTAGCCAGGGAGGGAGGGTTCCACCATTTGTGGGACCTGCAAAACCGCATCCTGGACTTAGGGGCACTCCCCATCCCACAAGCCTGAAAGTAATCACACATGCACCCATTTTGGAAATCACCCAGATGCCGGCATTGTAGGCAACAGGCGCTGAGGAGAACGCCAGCTTTACTTGAAAGCCACGCGTTGTCCCTTTGGACACTTTACCGCATTCTTCACAAGGTTATGGATAAAACCTCCTGACCCGCTTGCAACCCCCGAACGAACGTGCTATAATACACTTATCCATCCCCACATGTAACAGTCTTTTCCAATGCTAAGTCCGTGCACGGCCATTTCTCCTTGCATGGATTACGCGCAAGTAAACTTGAATACAAACCCACACTTTCCAAATTCTGAATAGTCAAGTCCCAGCCCATACCCGGGGGAGCTGGATCGTGTAAGCTATCTATCCCATCATCGTCAACGAGAAGAGGACATGAAGATACTTGAATTAGAAAACGAACCTTTGGTCAAGCTGCGCGCTATGGCCAAAGATCTGAGCATTGACAATGCCAATCGCCTGAAAAAAGAAGCGCTGGCCATTCTGATTCGCCGTGCAGAAGCGGAGAAGGAAGGGGTCGAACTACGCGGAGGCGTTTTGGAAATCATGAGCGAAGGGATTGGATTCCTGCGCCCGGCCAACTACCGCATCAGCGACCAGGATGTATATGTTTCTCAGGCACAGCTGCGCAAACATAACTTACGTTCAGGAGATTTGGTCATTGGTCAGGTTCGCCCACCTCGTGAGTCGGAAAGGCATTTTGGCCTATTGAAGGTCGAATCCGTGAATGGCGTTCCACCAGATGCGGCACAGAGGCGACCAGCCTTCGAAAACCTGACGCCTATCTTCCCGGACGTCCGTTTCGACCTTGAAACTGCTCACGAACCGTATGCTCCCCGACTGATTAATTTGATCACTCCCATTGGGCGTGGCCAGCGCGGGTTGATCGTTTCGCCTCCCAAAGCGGGGAAGACCACCATTCTCAAGCAAATCGCGAACTCGATCTCAACCAAATATTCCGATGTGCACCTGATGGTTGCGTTAATAGGCGAGCGACCAGAAGAAGTCACAGACATGGACCGCTCGGTGGATGCTGAAGTGATCGCTTCGACTTTCGACGAGCCTGTCACCTCTCACGTTCGCACCGCCGAAATTGCATTAGACCGAGCTAAGAGATTGGTGGAGATTGGCAGGCATGTGGTAATCTTAATGGACTCGATTACCCGGCTTGCGCGCGCATACAATCTGGTCGTCAATCCTTCCGGACGCACGCTTTCGGGGGGGATGGATCCTTCGGCGCTTTATCCGCCGAAACGATTTTTCGGTGCAGCCCGCAATATTGAAGAAGGCGGTTCGTTGACCATCATCGCCACCTGCCTGGTAGATACAGGATCACGTTTGGACGACGTTGTCTACGAAGAATTCAAGGGCACTGGAAATATGGAATTGCACTTGAGCCGGCGCTTGCAAGAACGCCGTATCTTCCCTGCAGTCGATATCGAACGCTCTTCCACCCGTCGAGAAGATCTGTTGCTGGGCCCGGATCTAATGCAGCGCGTATGGCTGATGCGGCGCATGTACATCCAGATGATTTCACCCCCGCCGCAGGGCGCCGGTATGGATTCCGCCGTGGCGACCGAAGCGATCATCACTCGCCTCGAACGGTCAAAGGATAATCAAGAATTCTTGGAGAACCTGACAAAAGAACAATGAAGCTTTTCCATCTTATTAAAGGTAACTTGTTTAACATCATCAGCTGGCTGGTGACCGGTGCGATTGTCAGCGGTATCGTTCTGGGTGGTATTTGGTACAAGGGTACCAGCACAGTATCTGCGCTGGAGCCAGAGCCCACCGCCCAACCGGATGAGAGCGCGAACGGGGTACCCTTGCCAGTTTCTGATGCCGCCAATCCTGCTGGATTAAATTCCATCGGCCGCAATATTCAGTTGAAAACCAATATGCCTGAGCGCCCACGTTACGCTACTGAGAAATACACGGTCGCACGCGGAGATTCGGTATTCGGAATCGCAAAGCAATTCGATCTCGAGCCTGAAACAGTGCTTTGGGCCAATTATGATGTGATGCAAGATGACCCACACAATCTAAAACCCGGTATGTCCCTGATCATCCCCCCCACAGATGGGATCTATTACCAGTGGAAAAGCGGTGACACGCTTGATTCAGTTGCTGCAGATTTCGATACGGAGGTTGACAATATCCTCGGCTGGCCAGGCAATGACATTGACCTGACCAACCCGAAGATCGATCCCAGCTCATGGGTAATGGTCCCCGGTGGGAAACGAGAGTTCGTACAATGGCTGGTTCCGACAGTTGCCAATGGCAGTTCGGGCACCTCAAACGTTTCCGGTAGCATCTGCCCCGGCGGTTCTGTGGGCAGCGGTGCCTTTGTCTGGCCTGCCGACAACCACTACCTTTCGGGAAACGACTTCTGGTCAGGGCATCTTGGAATAGACATTGCCGCAGGCGAGGGGGCGCCTGTCTACGCAGCCGATTCAGGAGTCGTCACGATGGCACAGGGCGGCTACAATTACGGTTACGGCAACGTCATCCAGATCGATCATGGCAATGGCTACGTGACGCTTTACGCCCACCTGAGCACGATCGGTGTCAGTCAATGCTCGAGCGTCTACGCAGGTCAATGGATCGGCGCAGCCGGAAATACCGGAAACTCACAGGGAGCGCACTTGCACTTCGAAGTACGGCAGGGCGGCGGGTTTATCAATCCCTGGTTTGTGCTCCCATGACCTTTTTGGGCGGTCTCACGACCGCTCGTTTTCTTTTTTAACCCTATGGAAGACCAGATTCGAAGAATCCTCTCGAATTTATCCCTCGGGGAGCTCCGCTATTTTGACCGAATCGGCTCTACCAATGATGAGGCTCTGAAATGGGCTGAAAGCGGAGCCGGGGATGGATCACTGGTATTTGCAAATGAACAAACCAGTGGGCGCGGCCGCATGGGCCGTTCCTGGATCACTCCGCAAGACACCGCCCTGGCGCTCAGTCTGATCCTGCGCCCTACCCAGGCTGAATTGGACTATCCTTCCCGCACTACCGGTATGCTTGCACTGGCATTGGTGGATTGCCTGCAAGCTTTAGGGTTGTCTCCTTCAATCAAGTGGCCTAACGATGTGCTTGTGAACGGTAAAAAGCTTGCTGGAATACTGGTTGAATCGAGATGGAACGGAGCGGTAATGGACGCGCTCGTGCTGGGCATCGGGATTAATGTAGCACCAGCCTCAATTCCTCCGGCAGACCAATTGCTTTTCCCTGCCACCAGCATAGAAGTCGAACTCAGCCGACCTATCAGCCGGGTTACCTTGCTGGGAGACTTACTCACTCGATTTTTAGCATGGCGTCCTAACATCGATTCCAGCGACTTCTTGCAAGCCTGGGAAAACTTACTTGCCTATCGCGGGGAGCTTGTAAAGATTAAAACGAGCAATGGCCGGGGAGAGCTTGGTATCTTGGTCGGATTGGATCGTCACGGCGGATTGCGCCTTGAAGATGAACATGGCAGAACCGTGACAGTCGAATTTGGGGATGTACATCTCCGGTCAGCAGCGTGATATACTCGGCTTATGACTGAAAACCGACCCGGTGAAACCACCTCCCTTTTCGACGACGACGATTTCGAGAACCCCCCAGAAGAGAATGAACCCGTCAAGAGAAGGTCGGGTAAACGCCCCGGCAAATTCCTAGGCATGACCGCTTTTCAGCGATTCCTGATTTCTATCATGATCATGGTCACAGCATGCATCCTCGGAACCGCATGTCTGCTGATCACAGGCAAGATCGGTCTGGTAATTTAACGGAAAAAGAGTGACCTGAGGTCACTCTTTTTTTCATCCAATCAGAAGCTTGATCGGGTCAGCCCAGGACAGATTACCCGGTTTCAGAAGTTTCCTCATCGCTCACGTTTGCACCGACCCGCACCAGGTCCTCCGCCGCAATCCTAGCCACCGAAGCCACGTAATCTCCCTCATGCAAGCGCATCAAGCGCACCCCTCGTGTAGCACGGCCTGACACTTTCACATCCTTTACCTTCAAACGTATGGCCACCCCATTCCCTGAAATCAGCGTCAGGTGATCTGCCTGTTGCACGACGCGAGCAGAAGTGATCTTCCCAACGATCGGAATCGCTTTCTTATCGATGGTAGAAACCCCTCCGGTGGCGCGCCCTTTGGCAGGATAAGCCTCCAGTGGGGTCTGTTTGCCATACCCTCCAGTTGTCACAATTAATAGAGAGCCTTTCGGTTGCAACTTTGTCATACTTGTGACAGAGTCGCCTTTGCTCAGGCGTATGCCCTGTACACCTGCAGCCGCCCTTCCCATCGGCCGAACCAGGTCTTCCTTGAACCGCAATGCCTGACCCAACTCGGTAATGATGATGAGTTCGTCCTGGCCTGAGGTCAGGCGCGCCCATCCAAGTTCATCATCGTCCGCTAAAGAAATGGCGATCAACCCCGAAGGACGAACCGAAGAAAACTCCTCCAGAACCACACGCTTGATCTTCCCGTGGGAGGTCATCATCGTACAATAGCCGTTTGACTTGAAATCAGGTACTGCAATCGCAGCTGTCACGCGTTCGCCGGCATTCAACGCAAGTACATTGACAAGAGGGATGCCCTTGCCCGTACGATCTGCATCCGGGATCTGATAGACCTTTTCGGAATACACTTTACCCCGATCGGAGAAAAACAGCATCGTGTCCAAACTACGGGCAGAGATCAGCGCCAGGACCTCATCCTCTTCCTTCGTGGCGTGCCCTTTGACGCCTATCCCACCAATGGACTGTGATTTGAACGCCTTGGCAGCCACGCGTTTGACGTACCCGCGTTCCGTCAGACTGATCAGCACGGCTTCATCCTGGACGAGATCGGCTTCGGTCAACTCCCCTTTTGCATCCACCGCGATACGAGTGCGACGATCGTCACCATATTTTTCGCTTAACTCGGTCAGATCAGTTTCGATAAGCGCCAGGATCTTCTTGGGATGTGCCAGAAGATCTTCGAGGAATTCGATCTGCGATTTGACCTGCTGGTGTTCGTCCATGATCTTTTGTCGTTCTAACGCGGCCAGGCGTCGCAATTGCATATCCAATATTGCCTGTGCCTGCAATTCCGACAACTTGAATCGCTTCATCAATCGATCTCGAGCCTGTTCAGCATCTGGGGATTCTTTGATGGTCTGGATTACGGCGTCAATATTTTCAAGGGCGATGAGGTATCCATCCAGGATGTGAATGCGGGCGCGAGCCTTCGCCAAATCATGAGTCGACCGACGCACAATGACGGTCTGGCGATGTTCGATGAAGATCTGCAAAGCGCGTTTGAGCGGCAACAGACGGGGTTCACCGTCCACCAGGGCCAACATCTGGACTCCGAAGGTAGATTGCAGGGGTGTGAACTTATAAAGTTGGTTGAGCACTTTCTTGGGCTGGGCGCCGCGCTTGAGTTCAATTACGATGCTCATCCCACGTTGGTCAGACTCATCGCGCAAATCGGAGATCATATCGATTTTGTTTGCGCGCACCAATTCAGCAATACGCTCGATCAAGCCAGTCTTATTGACCTGGTAAGGGATTTCGGTGATGATGATTTGGTGGCGGTTACCTCTGAACTCTTCAATATGGGCCATGCCACGTACTACCAGGCGCCCCTTGCCGGTCCCGTATGCATGTTCAATGCCTTCTCTCCCGACAATGATGCCCCCGGTCGGAAAATCTGGCCCGGGAATGTGCTCCATCAGGGCTTCAACAGAGATTTCGTCGATTCGGTCGTAGTTCTCGATCAGAAAATTGATCGCTGATACCACTTCACGCATGTTGTGAGATGGGATATTGGTAGCCATGCCTACTGCGATCCCCGAAGCACCATTGAGCAACAAATTGGGGATGCGAGAGGGAAGTACGGTGGGTTCCTCCAGTGAATCGTCGAAATTGGGCGCGAAATCCACCGTGTCCTTATCGATATCCGCCAGCATCTCTTCTGCGAGACGGTTCATACGTGCTTCGGTATAACGCATCGCAGCCGGCGCGTCGCCATCAATCGATCCAAAGTTCCCCTGGCCATCAACCAGAGGGTAACGCATCGAGAAGTCCTGCGCCAGTCGTGCCATGGTTTCGTAAACGGCAGAATCTCCATGCGGATGGAACTTCCCCAGCACTTCCCCTACAATACGGGCAGATTTCTTATAGGAAGTATTCGAACGCAACCCAAGTTCCGACATTGCGTACAGAATACGGCGATGAACTGGCTTGAGGCCGTCCCTGGCATCAGGCAGAGCGCGGGCTACGATTACGCTCATCGCGTAATCGAGATAAGCTTCCCGCATTTGAGAATCAATGTCTACTTGTTGAACGGTTCCAATTTCCATAATATTCCTGCATTGAAATTGAGAATAGGTTTTCGCATAAAAAAGACACGAAGACGGTTTCGTTTTGACTTCGTGTCTTCAGGTTCATGAAGGACACCGTACGTAAGTTTAATTATACCGCAGTTGAACGCCCTCGACCCATCCATCGCTGGCCAATTCGTCTGATACTTCTTTCATTGGAATGGAAAAACCCGCTAATAGCGGGTTTCCGGAGTGCCGAAGGAGGGACTTGAACCCTCATGGGGTTACCCCCACTACGCCCTGAACGTAGCGCGTCTGCCACTTCCGCCACTTCGGCCAGCGGGTTGAATTTTATCTCAAATAACGGTTTTGTCAACCTCCAGGTCCGATCGACTGTGTGAAGCCTATCGCAAATGAGTTTACAAGGTTTTTACCTTTTTAAGGTTTTGCAAGTCTGTTAGGATTTTCACTTACAGTACTGTTAGGGGATGGAACTTTTTCACTTAAAAATCGTTAAACTGATTAAGAAAGGAGGTGGCCTATGTTTACTCTATTTGCCATATTGATTGCAACTCTGATGCTCACCATTGCCGGCGCGGACGTATTCCTGTCCGAATTCAACGCTGATGAATTGAGCAACATGGGTATCGAACACCAATGAATGAGCTCGAGAAAAAGGTCAACTAACCCGGTTTTGGTGATTTGCCAACCGGGTTAGTGCTTTAAAGGCGCACCTTTATGGGGAAATAACCCACTTCGATCATTATGAGAATCAAAAAACACAACATTCCTGTGAGTAGACATCCAAGCCTAATAAGGATGGGCAAGAAATAAGGCAGCCTACCGAATGGTCGGTAGTTTTACGAATTTGAGATATAATACGGAGGTGCACGCTGACCCCCTTCTACGGAGCCTTGCTTGGATTTCTCGCTGACCCCTGAACAACTAATGATCCAAAAAATGGTGCGGGATTTCACGTCAAAAGAGATCGCACCTATCATCAAGGAATTCGACCGCAAACAGGAACCCATCCCGTTTGCGATTCCACGTATGGCCGAATTAGGCATTCTGGGCATTTGTTTTCCTGTTAAATACGGCGGGCAAGGTATGGATTTTCTCTCACTTGGTTTGGTTTGTGAGGAACTCGAAGCTACGGACACCTCGCTCCGCGTGGTCATGTCTGTCCATGTGGGTCTTTGCGGATTAACGCTTTTTCAATGGGGTACCGAAGAACAAAAGCAAAAATTTCTTATCCCCCTGACAACCGGTCAGCAAATCGGCTGTGGCGCTTTCACCGAGTCTGGCATGGGATCTGACGTCGCCGCCATGGTCACTACCGCCAAACGCGATGGCAACGGTTATCTATTGAATGGCGAGAAGATGTGGATCTCGTTGGCTTCCAAAGCGGATCTGGCATTGGTGACAGCCAAGACAGACTCGAAAGCCAAGAAAGCTACCAGCGGACTCTCCTGTTTCATTGTCGACTTACATAGTCCTGGGGTAAAGACCGGAGACCTGCATGGCAAGCTGGGCGTGCGGGCCGGAGCAACCGGATGGATCTCATTCAGCGACGTGCACGTTCCGTCCGAGAATTTGATTGGTAAAGAAGGCGAAGGGTTCAAGATAACCATGACGGCCTTCGACCATGGGCGCTACACGGTGGCTTCAGGTGCAGTAGGCATCATCCGCGCCTGCCTTGAAGCCAGTGTGGAGTACTCCAACCAACGCAGCAGCTTTGGTTCTATGATCGGGGAACACCAGTTGATTCAAGAGAAGATTGCCAGCATGGCACAGGATTATGAAATTGGGCGCCTGTTATACTTCAAGGCGGGCTGGATGAAGAATCAGGGTCTCAGAAACACCCTGGAGACTTCGCATGCCAAGAAGTTTGCGACCGAAGCTTCCTTTAACGCCGCCAATGAAGCCCTCCAGATACACGGTGCGTATGGGTATAGTGACGAATATGATGTCGAGCGCTACTTGCGTAACGCGCGCGGCGCCATGATCTATGAGGGTAGCAGTGAAATTCAAACGCTCATTCAAGCAGGGTTTGCACTTGGCAAACGAACCAACAAACCTTTGCGGTGCGAATTGCCAGCCTTTGATGCAGATCAGTGGCAATCGTGATCGCAATGGCAACTCAAACAAGGGACGTATTTACTCCCTAAAAGCGGAAACCGATGCCCCCTGATTGGAAAATACTCGAGAGAAGGAAATCCTAACCAGATGGAAGCTTTGCATACCAAGATCGAAAAATCAATTCAAACCTTGATCGGATTGGTTATTTTGGAAAACCCGATTCGATTTCCACGAGACGGAAGTAATCTGTACTGCTGTACTGAAACTGGCAAGATCATCTGGGAGGCGGAAAAACCCGAACCGGGTGGTTTGTACTCCCGCCTGATGATGAACAACGACGGTGAGACTCTATCGGCATACGCAGTAACCGGTCAAGCTTGCGAGATCGACCTGCGCACTGGCAAATTGATCAGCCAGATCAAGATCCACTAGGTATCCAGCCTATAAGGTAACAAGACCAGTTCGAATCGCAAACTTCTTCTCAAAGCCTGATGGAACCCCTATATTTCAGGAAACTCGTACTGTACTTCACGTTTCATTAGCAAACCCCACAACCGCATAAGGAGGAAACCCTTGAAAATCGTAGCCTGTATCAAACAAGTTCCGGATTCGGCTGCTAAGGTGGTTGCTGAGAACGGACAGGCCACCTGGGGGGATGCACCTTTGGTCATCAACCCCTGGGACGAATTCGCCGTCGAAGCAGCCTTGCAACAAAAGGAAGCTCACGACGGCGAGGTAATTGCTATCAGTATGGGGGGCGAAGCAGCCAAAGAGGCTCTCAAACATGCCCTGGCAATGGGTTGCGATTCGGCCATCTTGCTGAGTGACCCGGCGCTCGAAGCGCTTGATACGCAGGGTACCGCACACGTGTTGGCTACAGCAATTCAAAAAGTCGGCGAAACAGATATGGCCTTCTTTGGTCGCCAGGCCATTGATGGGGATGCCGGGATCACCCCGGCCCAAACCGCCCGCGTGTTGGGTTGGCCATTCATCGGCCTGACCGTCACTATGGAGCTCAACGGCCGCAAAGTGAAAGTTGAGCGTGCTATTGAGGAGGGTCGACAAATCGTCAGCGCCGAACTTCCTGCCGTATTCAGCGTCGCCAAAGATTTCGGTGAGCCGCGTTATCCTTCCTTCATGGGCATCCGTAAAGCTTCCCGTGCCGAAATCCCGGCCTGGTCGTTGGCAGAACTTGGCATGGAGGCGCCGACACCAGTTGTGGCATGGCCCGAGTTGATGAATCCTCCATCACGAGAGGTGACTTGCGAAATCATCGAAGGCGGAAGTCCAGAGGAAATTGCTGACAAGCTGGCAGACAAGATCCTGGCGGAGAAAGTGCTATGAACACCTGGGTTTATATCGATCATTTTAAAGGGGAAGCCCTGCCGGCCTCCTGGGAAGCAATTGGCGTCGGCAAGAGCCTGGGAACAGTCACGGCGCTGGTGTTTGGATCAGGAGTGGAAGAGCTTGCCAAAACGGCATTCGAATACGGAGCCGAACAAGTCTTTCTAGCAGATGATCCAGCCTTGACCGATTTTCGAGTGGAAAGTTACGCTTCAACCCTTTCTAACCTCGCCAAAGCCCAAAGTCCGGATCTGATCCTCCTCCCAACAACGACACGCGGTCGCGAATTGGCCGGAATGGCTGCTATCGACCTGAGCACTGGTGTACTGGTGGATGTAATCGCGCTCGAACTCGACGGCGAGAAGGTTGTTGCCACCCGCCCAATCTACGCCGGTAAACTTCTAGAGAAAACTGTCTGCAACGCCAAACCCCAGATCGTGACTTTGCGGGGTCGCGCATTCCCGAAACCGGAACAGAAAAGCGGGACCAGCGGAACCACCACGAAGGTGGAGGTGGTCACCGATGACAAGACGGATGTGGAGGGATACGCAACCACCGAAGGTGGTGTTTCCCTCAGCGATGCGGGCGTCATCGTCTCTGGCGGGAGAGGTACTTCCAACAATCCAGCTCTCACGCCTCCGGAAGGTATGGATGAGAAGCAAGCTGAAATCTGGAAGGCGCAGGAGGGCTTCAAACTTGTTGGCGCACTGGCAAAAGTGCTGGGGGCCGCGATGGGTGCCTCCCGTGCGGCGGTGGATGCAGGTTATATACCGTATGCGCACCAGGTCGGCCAAACCGGGAAAGTGGTCAGCCCAGATTTGTACATTGCCAACGGCATCTCCGGAGCCATTCAACACCTGGCCGGTATGCGCACGAGTAAGGTGATCGTAGCCATCAACAAGGACCCTGACGCTCCGATCTTCAAAGTAGCACGCTATGGAGTGGTTGGCGATATGCATAAAATCGTCCCGGCACTCACTGAGGCCTTCAAGAAGAAGCTTGGCAAGTAAGCTACAAAGATGAACAAAAGAGCCGGGGCGATCGCCCTGGCTCTTTTGTTCATTCCTGATGCCTATTGCATATGAGAGGCCGAACCAAAGGTGTGTTCGAAAACCAGCCATGCATAATAGCGCACTGGGAAGGAGGTCGCATAGGTACCTCCTGGCTCTGGAGCTATGACTCGGTCATCCTGCAAGGTTATTTTGAGAAAACGCAACATCTGGTCCCAGGCTTCTGCCTGAGCTCCACATTTGCGAATCGATTCCATATCCGTCACAAATGCATGAGGCTGTCCTTCAAAGACGGTCACTTCGTAGGGGACATTGGCTGCCTGCAAGCCCAACTCAAAGGCGCGGACTTCTTCAATCGAGATCGACTGATCGGCCCCACCGAAGATGCCCAGGGCCGGTCCGGGCAAGTTCTTCAATACCTGAGCATCAGTTTCAGTTGCCCCATAGAACACAACCGTGGTCGCGATCCGGTTGTTGTGCAAGCTGTAGAGTAGGGAGGTTCGCCCGCCATAACAGAATCCTACAATGCCTATTTTTCGAGACTCTACCAGCGGATTTTCTTCCAACCAGGCAAAGGCCGCATCCAAATCTAAATTGACGCCCTCAGGCTTGGTAGAGAGCACCTGGTATATCGCACGCGGAATCCAGGCAGTGGTCGAGCCACGGAAGGTATCAGGTGCAATCACCAGGTAACCTTCCTGTGCCAATCCATCTGCTTTGCCGATTATGGAACGATTCAACCCGAAAAACTCGTGAATCATGATCACCGCTGGAAAGGGACCCGGGCCATCCGGAACGGCCACATAAGCCATGACATCTGGGCTTCCATTTTGACCAGGAATCAGAGCATTGCTGACGGCTTCGAGGCGCCTGCCACCCATCGCAAAATCCACAACCACCGAGACCACCAGAAACAGTATCAGCGCCCCCATACCACCAGCACAACGAAGGTTAAACGCCGCAAATATCTCATTCATACTCCTTAGATTAAGACAGATCATTTTCGGATACATTTTCTTTCATTTACTCTCTGGATGGTAATAGGAGATCTTTTGGTACAAGGAGGTATTGCGGTTTGCACACTAAAATAATCTTAATAAAGCCTTCAATTAATAGTAAATACTATTGACAATAATAAATAACTATATATAATATATTAGTTTTATTTAGTATTGCATAAATATTATTCATATTGAGTGAGTTGAGTGGGAACTTATGCAAAGCGCCTCAAGAAATCTTCCTCGTAATTGGGCCTCCCGATTCTTCACCATTTGGGGTGGCCAGGCATTCTCTCTGCTTGGCAGCGGATTGGTACAGTTTGCACTGGTCTGGTATCTGACCCGGCAAACCGGATCGGCAACGGTATTGGCTATGGCTACCTTGGCAGCTTTACTCCCCCAGGTCTTGCTCGGACCCTTTGCGGGCGCAATGGTTGACCGCCTGAACCGTCGCGCCATCATGATGGTGGCGGATGGCGTCATCGCAGCTGCCACACTTCTTTTAGCGTATTTGTTTGCCACCCATCAGGCCCAGATATGGCATGTGTACTTAATAATGATGATACGCTCCCTGGGAAACGCCTTTCAATTCCCTGCTATGCAGGCCTCTACCACTTTGATGGTACCCGAGAACCAGCTTTCACGTATCTCCGGCCTCAATCAGACCTTGAATGGACTCATCAATATTGCCGCGCCTCCTACTGGCGCCCTGCTGCTTGAAGTACTGCCTCTCCAAGGTGTGCTTTTCATCGACATTGGAACGGCTCTGTTGGCGATCCTACCGTTGGTGTTCCTTTCCATTCCACAGCCTGAGGTGTCATCCCTGGACGGAGGCTCAATACCTTCCAGCTACATGCAAGATGTGCGCACCGGTTTGCAGTATGTAACCGGTTGGCCTGGGCTGCTGGCTATTTTGACCATGGCGACTATCATCAATTTTTTATTGACTCCTACAAACGCCTTGATCCCGCTACTCATCACCAAACACTTCGGGCTGGGAGCGTTGGAGTTCGGCCTGATGGATTCGGCCTGGGGCTTTGGAGCCATCCTGGGTGGTATATTGCTCAGTGCCTGGGGAGGATTTAAACGAAAGGTTGCGACTTCGATGATGGGTATCATTGGTATCGGTTTAGGAATCACAGTCGTCGGCCTGACACCTTCCCACCTGTATTGGCTTGCTGTGGCAGGTATGGCCTTCTGCGGAATTATGAACCCGATCACGAACGGGCCGTTATTTGCCCTGGTACAGTCTTCGGTCAGACCAGACATGCAGGGACGCGTGATGTCGCTGATCATGAGCGCTGCCGCGGCCATGAGTCCCCTCAGTCTGATGGTGGCGGGCCCGCTTTCCGATACCATCGGTATCCGCACCTGGTTCTGGATGGGAGGCATGCTATGTTTGTTGATTGGTATCACCGCTTTTTTTGTGCCAGCCATCATGAACATTGAGAACAATCACCACGGAATTACCAATTCGTCCACTGAAACTCAGGCGGTTGCATTAACAGCAAAATAGAATACCCAATAACGTCTGCCACTAGAAGACTCGAATCGTTCCAATCCCTTCTCCTTTCCCATTTATATTTACGGGGAAATTAGCCTGAACTATTGGACCTCCAACCGTATCTCTTATTCAATCTCTACGTCATAAAGGGAAAGCATAGTGTCTGAAGAAAAAAGTCTTTTAGCGAAGGCGCGTGGTCTAGATTCACAAGTCCTGGCGATGCTCTACGATGAGTATAGCCCTGGCCTGTATCGGTACGCCATGCGCCGACTGGGAGATCCAGACCTGGCGGAAGAATGTGTTGCAGAAACTTTCGCGCGTTTCCTTCAAGCCTTGCATCGCAGGCGTGGCCCGCGGGACCATTTGCAAGCCTATCTTTACCGTATTGCCCACAACTGGATCGTCGACCAGTTTCGAAACGTGAAACCCGTGGCGCCATTAAATAAGACCTTCACCGACGAGCGCCCAAATCCAGAACACGATGTTGCCGCACGCATGCAAAAGGCAAGTGTACACGCTGCCATACGAAAATTAACCAGTGACCAACAACAGGTGATTGTCCTAAAATACCTCGAGGGTTGGGAGAACTTGGACATCGCCAGAGCGCTACACAAACCCGTTGGCGCGGTGAAGTCCTTACAACACCGTGCCCTGGCAGCCCTAAGAAAACATTTGCAACGCGAGGAGCAAGGATGAACAAACAAGACCAAGACGACCGGCGCATTCAAACTGCGTTGCAAGAACTTATACCAGTACCCCCGCGCGACCCAAAGAAAGCGGCGCGAGGCAAGGCTGAATTCCTCAAACAAGCTTCGGAATTGCGTCAAGCCGTATCCACACCTGCTACTGCGCGTCATAGGAGAAGGAATGTTATCCCAAGAAAGGAGAAATTTGTCATGAACTTTCTAGTTTCAATCCTATTGGCGCTGGCAGTGTTAGCAGGTGGAGGTGCAACGGTCTCGGCTGCACAAAACGACCTCCCCGGCGAACCGCTTTATCAGGTCAAGCTTTTCTCAGAGGATGTGCGATTGCTACTGAATGCAGACCCACAATCCGATATTGAGATGCTGATGCAGATGAGCCAGGAGCGTGTACGGGAGATGGCAGTGCTTAGCAAAGAAGGCCTCACCCCTCCAGAGCAAGTCGCACTCAGGCTTGAGGGGCATATGAGACAGGCATTGCAACTCACCGACACCTTAGATGGCAATCAATTTGAGCATGCCCTGCAGACCATTCAAACCTCATTACAAATGCAAGAACAACTTATGGCACAAGCGCAAACACAGTCCACGGGAGATGCACAAAAATACCTTTTCCAGACTCAAACCATATTGCAAAACCGCCTGCGACTGGTGGATGAAGGTCTGGCCGACCCACAAGGGTTTCGCTATAACACACGCAACGAAACGCAATTCGGACAAGACGAAAGCGTCACCTCTTCTCCAAACGAGCAGGGCGAACCTGGCTTTCACCTGAACGAACAGGCCACCTCTGATGGTCCGGACCCAGAGAACGGCCAGAATGGCAAGCGCCCCCAATCTACGCAAGATGCACCCGGTTTAGAAATCACCCTTACCCCGACGCCGATGCATGGTCGCGGACCCGGTGGAGGCAATCAGAGTGGAAATAAGTGAGGCATTCACAGCAGATACACACCTCATGGAAATTTGCAAGGAGCGTATCATCCTTTAGGTAGTCAAGACCACCCGCATAGCGGGTGGCTTGACCTGGCCCTATAAGGGCCTG
>CAZULT010000055.1:0-29358 GCA_964621295.1 uncultured Anaerolineaceae bacterium
GCGCCCAGCATGACGGTGCGTTCCGAGCCGTAGGAAGCGCCCTGCACCGAGGCGTGCGCGGTCAGGATGACCGGCAGGCCCGGGTCGGCTGTTTCCAGCCAGCCTTGCAGGAGGTCGCTGATGCGCGCTTCGACCTCTTCAAGGGCCAGGCCGGAGTCACCTGCCTCGATGTCGAGCGCAGCCATCAGCCCGGAGCGCGCGATCCACGGCAGTGCGATGACCTGGGCGGGGGTTTCCAGTTCGTCCGCGCCCAGGAACTGCGGTTTGGCCAGCACACGGACGTGCGGCACCGCCAGCGTGTCGAACTCCTGCACAGCATTCGCACGGCCGGCGGCCGGGGACATGTCGTGATTGCCGATCAGCAGCAGGGTGGGGATGCCGGCCTGTGAGAGGCGCATGATGCGCTTGCCCCACTCGCGCTGGAAGGTGGGCGCCGGAGAGCGGTCCTTGTAGGCATCGCCCGCAAAGAGCACCAGGTCCACCTTTTCATCCACGGCAGTTTCCACGATGGTGTCGAGTGACTTCAGGAAGTCCAGCACCCGCAGCGGCAGGCCGGATACAGGGTCGTGGCGGCCGTAGTTGGCCATGTCGATGTGTGCGTCGGCGAAGTGTAATAGTTTCATAGTTAGATAGTTGGGTAGCTCAGCGGTTGGATTTTCGCAGGTAACCAATCATACCGTTAATCAAGCGTTTGGCTTCAGTAGCCAGGTTATAGGTCGATGTGAGATCCGCCTGGTTGATGTATGCACGGTCGAGCGCCAGGTACAGCTGGGATTGTACTTCACTGGCAGAGCGTCTTGCAATTTTGAGGAAACGGATGAATTCGGGGTTTGTTCCGGCGTCAAAGCCTTCGGCAACATTGTGCATGACCGATCCGGCTGCATCACGGATCTGGTTGGTGAGACGGAAGTCACCGGAGAATTTGGAGTTTGCAGACAAATCATACACCGCATTGGTGAGTTGCCGCGCCTTTTGCCAGCTATGCATATCTTCAAAGCGTTCGATCTTTGTCATGATCTTATCCTCCCTTTTGTTGAACAAAATCCGCATATGAACAAGTGAAGATATCTTCAACCCTATCATTTTGCGGAACGACAAACCACGAGACACCATAACTACAAAACTACAAAACTACAAAACTACAAAACTACAAAACTACAAAACTACTAAACTACTAAACTATGGCACCACTCCCAGATCCTGCAGCGCCCCCACTGCCGGCCCCCAATTTGCATGGATCTTCAAGGCGGCGCGGTAGTCGTCGATGGCCTGCTGGGTCTCACCGATCATGTAGTAGGCGCGCCCGCGCCACAGCAGGCTCTCCTCCAGGGTGGGTTTGGAGATGGTCTGGGTCAGGGTGGTGTTCGCCAGCTCGATCACGTCCTGGTAGCGATTTGAATAGAAGTAGGCGAAGTAGGGGCCTGTCTGGTACCACATCATACGGTAAGGCCGCTGCTGGCTGGTATTGTCCAGATTGTTGTACAGAGTGAAGGCCTGGTCGTACGCAATGGCAGCATCGGCGTATTGCTGCAGGGCGACGTGGCTGGTGCCTTTGCTGAACCAGGCGAAGAACAGGTCGATGCCCTGCAGGGTCTGGATCTCATCCTCGGCCGTCTCCAGGGCATGGCGTGCAGCCCAACTTGAGTCGGCGTACGGCCCGAGCAGGTCCAGCAGTTCGGCCTCGCGCGCGGGCGGGTACACAACAATAAAGAGGTAATCGAAGGAGCGCCAGCCTTCGACGAAGTCGGCATAGGATACTTCCACGTCGCGGCCGTTACCCTTGCACTGCGGAGGGGGATAGGTGTCCTGCCAGATGACCACCTGGCGGGCGTCATCGTAGCCGGTGACATAGGAGTAATGCCCCAGCCAGGCGACCTTGCCGGCGTAGTCTCGTTCGTAGTAGCCCTTCTCAATGATGATCGGGAAGCCGGCCACGACAAGCTGCTTGACCAGTTCCATGTCTCCGCCGTAACGCTGCAGCGCGCGGTACTCGGTGTTCTCGTTGACGTAATCGACCATTTCGTAGGGCATGACGTTCTTGTCCGGTTCGCCGCGCTGGATGAAATCCACCTTGGGGTCGCCGTCCCCGGGCTTGATGACCTTGGCGACGTCGTCGCGGTTCCCCGCCCAGCCCCAGAAGTTGAGCGCCATGGTCAGGTTGGCGGGGCCGCAGTAATTCCAGCGGTTGCATTGATCGACGTAGATGATCCCATCCAGTTTGACGGCTTCCGGAAGGGGGGTGGCGGTACGTGTGGGGGGAGTGGTCGGGCCTGGGCGCGGCGTGGGGGTGGTTTGCGCTTCAGGCGTGATGGTCCTGGCGTACTCGGCGCGCGTGGTGGCCAGCACGTTCTCGAATTCATCCGCCTGACTTGGCTGGAAAACGGCCTCGTCCGGAGGATTGAAGAAGTACACCAGGCGTGTGCGCAGGTCGTCCACGCGCGGGGCCAGGCGGGCGTGGACGGGAGGCAGGAAGTACAGGCCGACCAGGGCCAGCAGGGCGATGGGGATGAGCCAGATACGTCCAAAGTTTTTCGACATGGAGAGGATTATAAAGCATAACGGAATTCCTCTTCACCGCCTTATTCCCGTCAAATTTGAAGCCCGAGCAATCTGACCCAATAAACGAAGAGTGAGATTGCTTCGCCCTCTTTCAGGAGGCTCGCAACGACAGAAGGAAAATTGCCCGGCGGGAGTTGATTCGGGGCGCGTTTTGCCCTATACTGACTGGAGAAATGATGATGGGCGGCGATAGGGTATATCTGAAGATCACTTCCTGGCTTCGGAGATTAACAGGAGGCATACCCATGCAATACCGAGAACTGGGGCGCACAGGTTGGAAGGTTTCTGCCATGAGTTTCGGCTCGTGGGCCATTGGCGGGACCTGGGGACCGGTCAAAGACGCCGAATCATTAGCGGCATTGCACTCGGCCGTGGAACTTGGCGTCAACTTCTTTGATACCGCGGACGTTTATGGCGACGGTCGCAGCGAACGGCTGCTGGCGCAACTGCGCCGCGAACACAGTGAACCCATTTACATTGCCACCAAGGCAGGCCGACGGTTGGATCCTCACGTTGCGACAGGCTACAACCGGGCAAACCTGACAGCCTATGTGGAACGAAGTCTCAAGAACCTGGAAACCGAAGCTCTCGATTTGCTTCAGCTCCACTGCCCACCCACCCAGGTTTACTACACGCCAGAGGTCTTTGGCATCCTCGACGACCTGGTCAAAGCGGGCAAAGTCCGCTACTACGGTGTGAGTGTGGAAAGGGTGGAAGAAGCGCTCAAGGCCATAGAGTACCCCAACGTGCAAAGCGTGCAAATCATTTTCAACATGTTCCGTCATCGGCCCGCCGAGTTGTTGTTTGAGCAAACCAGGAAGCGCAAAGTGGGTATCCTGGCGCGCGTGCCGCTGGCTTCCGGAATGCTCACCGGCAAGCTAAAACCAGATGACACCTTCGCCCCTGACGATCATCGTGCCTTCAACCGCAATGGTGAGGCCTTCGACCGGGGCGAAACCTTCTCCGGTGTTGATTACGCGGCTGGTTTGCAGGCAGTGGAGGAACTTAAGGCGATCTGCCCGGCGGGCATGAGCATGGTGCAGTTTGCCTTGCGCTGGATCTTGATGTTCGATGCCGTGACTTGCGCCATCCCCGGTGCAAAGCGCCCGTCGCAGGTAGAGGAGAACTTCACTGTTGCCGACCTGCCTCCCCTCTCCGAGGAGACCATGACCCAGGTACGCTCCATCTACGACCGTCACATCCGCGAACTGGTACACCACTACTGGTAAACCTGGCCTGTCGTTAATCATCACACACCAAGGAACGGCACCTAAGAGTTCATTGATCGAGCCGGGCGCTTTCATCCCCGACGAAGCAATCTAATGCTCAATGGGTAGATTGCTTCACCCCTTCAAGGGGTTCGCAATGAAAAAAATCGCCCGGCAGGTCTACTGCCGGGCGATCGATTGTGGTTTGTTACGCGTCGCGGACTTCGCCTTCGATCACGTCGCCGTCGCCATCGCCGCCTCCTGGCGGCGGGGCGGAAGGTCCGCCTTCGGCTTCTGGCTGCGGTTGGCCCTGCGCGTAGAGCTGCTGGCTGAGCGCGTGGAAGGCCTGCTGGACCTCTTCACTCACTTGCTTGATGCGGGCGGTGTCATCGCCCTGTGCGGCCGTCTTGAGATCATTGATCTTGCCCTGGATGGTCTCCTTTTCAGCGGCAGGGACTTTTTCGCCCAGCTCGTTGAGGGTCTTTTCGGTCTGGTAGGCCAGCTGGTCGGCGGTGTTGCGCATGTCGATCAATTCTCGGCGCTTCTTGTCTTCGGCCTCATGCTGGCGGGCCTCCTGGACCTTGCTCTCGACCTCGTCCTTGCTCATATTGGTGGAGGCCGTGATGGTCACCTTCTGTTCTTTGCCGGTCGCCTTGTCCTTGGCGGTTACATTCAGGATGCCGTTGGCATCGATGTCGAAGGTTACTTCGACCTGCGGGATGCCGCGGGGAGCCGGTGGGATACCGTCCAGGCGGAAGCGGCCCAGGCTCATGTTATCGGCGGCCATAGGGCGCTCGCCCTGCAGCACGTGGATATCCACGGCCGTCTGGTTATCCGCCGCGGTCGAGTAGACTTCGGTCTTGCGCACCGGGATGGTGGTGTTGCGCTCGATCATGGTGGTCATGACGCTGCCCATGGTTTCCACACCCAGTGAGAGTGGGGTTACGTCGAGCAACAGGATGTCCTTGACCTCGCCGCCCAGTACGCCAGCCTGGATGGCCGCGCCGATCGCGACAACCTCGTCGGGGTTGACGCCCTTGTGGGGTTCCTTGCCATCCGTCAGTGAGCGCACCAGTTCGTGCACCTGAGGCATACGCGTCGAGCCACCTACCAGTACGACCTCGTCCAGATCGGATGCTTTCATGCCGGCATCTTTCAGGGCGGCTTCGAAGGGAGTCTTGCAGCGGTTGAGCAGGTCTTCGGTCATCTGGTCGAATTTTGCTCGCGTCAGTTTCAATTGCATATGTTTAGGGCCGGAGGCATCCGCAGTCACATAGGGCAGATTGAGCTCGGTTTCCATGACGGTAGAGAGCTCGATCTTGGCCTTTTCGGCGGCCTCGCGCAGGCGTTGGAGCGCCTGGCGGTCAGCGCGCAGGTCGATACCCTGGTCCTTCTTGAACTCGTCGGCGGCCCAGTTCACGATCACCTGGTCCCAATCGTCGCCACCCAGGTGGGTGTCGCCGTTGGTGGATTTAACTTCGATCACGCCTTCGCCCACTTCCAGGACGGAGACGTCGAAGGTACCGCCACCCAGGTCGAAGACCAGGATGGTCTCGTCTTTCTTCTTGTCCAGGCCGTAAGCCAGGGCTGAAGCGGTCGGCTCGTTGATGATGCGCATCACTTCCAGGCCGGCGATCTTGCCCGCGTCCTTGGTGGCCTGGCGCTGGCTGTCGTTGAAGTAGGCCGGCACAGTGATGACGGCCTGCGTGACGGCTTCGCCAAGGTAGGACTCAGCGTCCGCCTTTAGCTTGCCCAGCACCATGGCAGAGATCTCCTGCGGGCTGTACTCACGGCCAGTGACCGGGACCTTGACTTTGACATCGTCTGACGAGCCTTTGACGACTTCGAAGGGAACCATCTTGCGTTCCACTTCGGTCTCTTCGTAGCGGCGGCCGATGAAGCGCTTGATGGAGTAGATAGTATTCTCCGAGTTGATCACGGACTGGCGCTTGGCGGTCTGGCCGACCATGCGCTCGCCGTTCTTATTGAAGGCCACCACCGAGGGGCACAAGCGCCCGCCTTCCGCGGTTGAGATGACAGTCGGCTGGCCGCCTTCCATGACGGCCACCACACTGTTGGTAGTGCCTAGATCAATTCCAATGATTTTTCCCATAACAATGCTCCTACGTATGCAGTTTCAATCCCCTATAGCATACCGTATGGGTGCAAGAATTTCGTTAACGCAATGTAGGTATTGTATCGAATCATCCCTTTTCATTCCACCCCCCTTTCCTATCAGGGAGTGGGTGCATCGATGGAACTTACCCGCACCCAATCAAAGGCCGCGATGACCGGAAGGTCTTCGAAGGAGGCCACTGCCAGGCCGATCTTCCCGCCGATTCGTTCGAAGCGCGCCACATCCATCTTGCGGATGAGTTTGTCGTTGATATACAACTGTACAGTGTTCTCGAAGCACTCCAGGCTCATTTCATTCGTTTCGCGGCCTGTGAAGATATATTCGGAGGTGTCGTTGAGGATGGGGATATATCGCGCCATGTCTGGAGCGATCCACTGGCCGAAGAGCAGGTTGTAGCTACCGTCGCTGGACAGGTTGAACTCGAACCATCCAGCCTGCTCGTCATAGGAACACAGCAACCCGACATAGTTGAGTTCACTGGCCTGGTTCTCGAAGCGGGTTTGCAGCCGGACGGCCTGGTACTCATTAGCCCCGAACAGGGCGTAAACCCAGGTGTTGGCCTGGTAAAGCTGATAGACCAGAGTGCCGTCGCGTTCGAGGACTTCCGCACGCCCGCTCTGGCCCGAAGCGTATAAGGTGGACCAGTACGCTGGAATCGCATCAAACTCTTCCGTGAAAGTGAGCGGGGGTGGCGTGGCCGTTCGGGTAGGGGAAGGGATCTGGGTGGGCGTAGCGCTGGCAGGTACAGGCGAAGGCAGGCTGCGCGTACTGGCAACGGTTGGGATGGGGGTGACCACAGGTAGGGCCTGGCAGGCGTATAAAAATAAAAGGGCAAAGATAAGGTATCTTTTCATGGTATTAAGCGTATACCTGCCTCCGGCGGGCAGTATAACGCGATTGACCAGCAGTGCCTTTCCCCGAAGGGGGCAACTACTGGTCAACCACCAGGTGGAGATGGCGGGAATCGAACCCGCGTCCGATGATTGCAACTGATTCATACCGAGGTGCCTACTGTTAGCCTACTAAATCGGAGAAACAAATACAACTTATCACGGGATATATGATGCTCTATCTGGAGATATTAATGAAAGGTTAAAAAGGGGTTATCTTGTTGGTTTTCCAAATTACCGGTAAGCATAACGGCGGCTAAATCATACGCAGTCTTACCGAGGGCATTAAAATATGCAGTTCGGTCTACGCCCCGTGTATCCTTTTCATCTAAAAATGTCTGTGCATCCGTAGGGTTATCTGAGTAATAGTCAAATGGTGGTAGTTGTTGATATAAAATCGCGCTTATGACAGGGAATACTGTCATTTCTGCTTTTTGTCGGTCTGTGAGATTTCCTTTGGAGGCTATGATAACCATGAGGCGCCCGGGATTATCGGACGTATTGCCTCCCTCTACCTCAAGTTTCCAGCGGTATATACTTGAGTGTTCCCCAAAAAAGCTGGCATCTCCGTTTGTTTGCTCCCAGGGGACTTGCAGGACAACTACGCCCTGATCCCAAGACCAATATCGGGTTGTTCCGGTGGATATATCGTATGGATTTGTCCGTACGTCCAATGCAAGCGATACTTTGCCGCCCGCTATGTCTTTGTAACTTTGCATTAGTTCATCAGGAGTAATTTGGGTGGGTGATGATTTATCGGGATGTAGGCGAATAATTAAATTTGAAAGTAATGAATTTGGGAAAGTTGTGGTTAAACGATCATCCGGAATATGACTACTATAGTCTTGTGTTTTTTCTACACTTGCAAATATATTTTCAGCTCCGGGTGCGCGGTAGTAGTCCAGTGGTAGAGAGTGATAGTCGGGTGGAAAGAAATCCTGTGTGACAGGAGGATAGAGAGTAGTATCTGCCAGATAAATAGGGCTTGTATTAAGTGCCTCTGCCCAGTAACCCCCTTCGGGCGAATTTGTATCCTGAACCCAATATTTCCCGTCTGCGGTGGTCCATAATTTTCTTTGCGGATCCATCATGGTAGCTCCCTCCGGCGCGCCGGCGAGGGGATTGGCAGCTTTGACTTCTGTAGCTGCCAGTTGTTGTGGCTGAACAGAGGGTTCAGTCTGCTGGACCGGTGACGTCGGTGCCTGGATGGGCGTCGTACTGCCACAGCCCAGTGCGACTAGGAGTACCAGGGCGGTTGAAAACAATAAGGGTTTGAAAGCGTTACGTTTCAACCAAACTCCACATATGGGGTAGGGATCGGATGAAGAGTAAAAAGAATGTTTTAATGTAGATGAATTGTTAAACGCAGAATAACAAAAAAACTCAATAAGCTTAGAGCTTAATGATTCAATAACGACCGCCCGTGATTATCCAGGTAGTCCTAACCAGGTGGAGATGGCGGGAATCGAACCCGCGTCCGAAAGAATCGCACCTCGAAAATCTACGAGCGTAGCCGGTTGATGATCGTCGCTCAGGGCGCCTCAACTGGCAAGGACTACCCTGCGCCAGCCGCTGATCTTTCGCACGGTAAGCGGCATCACGTGCGGCACTCCGCGTTTGTCTCGCCCGGGCCTGTCCCTGGCGGAGAGCGGGGCAGGTGGACGCGGCCTCATCTAGGGAGGTCGACTGTTATGCTTGTCGCTTATGCAGCGAGGGGCATAGCAGCATATGAAGTGCGGTTGGCACTTGATCTTTTGCGCTGAGTTTACGAGATCGGCGCCTCTCGGCTCGCATTCCGGGCACAGCCTCTCCCGTCGAAGCCTATCATCCCCGAAAGGGAGTGTCCCGTAGGGACAGTATACCATGCCTATAGATGAGGGCTGCCTGCCTGGCCTTACTGCTGGGAAGGCCTCGTGCTTGCTTGTATAATGCCTTTATGCTAGACTTTGACTATAACTTAAGGAAGTAGCCATGGCCGAAAAAATATTAATCATCGATGATGACATGGACACACTACGTCTGGTTGGTCTAATGTTACAGCGCCAGGGGTACGAGATTGTCGCGGCAAACAATGGGACACAGGGCCTCGAGAAGGCGTTTGGTGAGAAACCGGACCTGATCCTGCTGGACATCATGATGCCCGATATGGACGGGTATGAGGTCGCGCGCCAGTTGCGCGATAACCCGTTGACGAAATATACGCCGATCCTGATGTTCACAGCCAAGACGCAACTAGATGATAAGGTGACAGGCTTCGAGGTAGGCGCGGACGATTATCTGACCAAACCCACTCACCCCTCTGAACTTCAGGCACATGTCAAAGCCTTGCTGTCGCGCGCCGGGCGCGTGCCTGAAGACACCAAAACCGCACTTCACGAGCATCATGCCTATATCATCGGGGTCATCGCGGCGCGCGGCGGGTTGGGAGTATCCTCACTGGCCTGCAACCTGGCGGCGACGCTGTTCCAGGAGTTCCAGACAGATGTCGTCCTGGCGGAAATGTTCCCGGGACGCGGCAGCCTGGGGCTTGACCTGGGAATTACGGATTGCAGCGGACTGGTGGAGTTGTTGCAATTGCCTCCGGCGGAAATTTCACGGGACAAGGTGGCTGAGAAGCTGGAACCCCATGTGGCAGGCTTCAAACCCCTGCTGGCTTCCTACCAGCCTAAAGATTTCCATCTGATCAGCCAGGTCAACCAGTACGAAACGCTCGTCGCACGCCTGGCCAGCATGGGTCGCTTTCTGGTATTGGACATGGGAACAGGATTGCCGCCTTTCGTCCAGCGCCTGATGCACATGTTAAACGAATTAATGGTTGTGGTGGAAGGTGTTCCCAACACGATCCTGCATACGCGCGCGTTAATCGAAGATCTGATGGAGCTGGGCATGAACAAAGGCCATATCTCTGTGCTGCTGAATAACCGCTTGCGTTCGGAGAGCCAGATGGCATGGACGGAGGTTCAAAAACAATTGAACCATCCCATCGCGACGACCTTCACGCCTGCTCCTGAATTGTTCTTTCAGGCCGTCAAGATGAAAATGCCGGCCATGCTTTGCCAACCGGAAAGCCTTACCGCGCAGCAGTTTGGGAAATTGGTGGAAGCGATTTCAGAACGTGAATCCCACACGAAATGATTTCCTTTACCGGTCAAACTCCGGAAAACATTGCGTACGCGGCCGAGCTGCTGCGCAAAGCCAAACGAGCGGTTGTCCTGACCGGAGCAGGCATCTCAACGCCGTCAGGCATCCCCGATTTCCGTTCGGAGGGCAGCGGATTGTGGTCGCGGGACGAACCACTGGAAGTAGCCTCCCTCAATACCTTTCGCATCGAACCCGAGAAGTTCTTCCGTTGGTTTCGCCAGCTCGCCAGCCAGTTGTTCAAGGCCCAACCCAACCCGGCACACCTGGCACTGGCCGAACTGGAAAAAGCCGGTCGCCTTAAAACCGTGATCACACAAAACATCGATGGACTTCACCAGAAAGCCGGGTCTCAACTGGTGATCGAGATGCACGGAACGCTGAACAGCCTGACCTGTTCGCAGTGCTTTCACCAGGCGGATTCGAGCGATTACCTGAAACCGTTTGTGGAAGAAGGGCAGATCCCATTTTGCCCTGAGTGCGGCGGCTTGCTGAAGCCGGACGTCATCCTGTTGGGCGAGCAGTTGCCGCAGGACGCCTGGAAAGCTGCTCAGCAGGCCAGCCGCGATTGCGATCTGATGATCGTGGCTGGCTCCTCACTGGAAGTCCTGCCGGTGGCAGGGCTGCCCATGCAGGCGCTCGACCGGGGGGCGCACTTGGTGATCCTTAACCATTCCCCGACCTACCTGGACGTGCGGGCGGATGTTGTACTCTACGAAGACGTGGCCGAGATCCTGCCGGCTATCACGGAAGAAGTGCTGCATGGCTGAGATCAAGACTCAAAAATTGGACAGCTATCTGCGGTTGATCGACATCGCCCGCGACCTGGCCTCTACCCTGGACCTGGATGTGCTGCTGGACCGGATCGTCAACGCGGCTGCAGATATCACCAGCGCCGAAGCCGCTTCCATCCTGCTATATGACAACACCTCTCGCCAGCTTTATTTTCAAGTGGCGACCAATATCGACGAACCCACCCTGCGCGGCCTGGTGGTGCCCCTGGAAGGAAGCATCGCTGGCTGGATCGTCACCCACCGCAAACCAGTGCGCATTGACGACGTGCAGAAGGATGCACGCTATTTTAAATCCGTTGACCAGGTGACCGGCTTCCCCTCCCGCTCTCTCATGGGAATGCCTCTGATCACGAAGAATAAGGTGGTGGGCGTGCTGGAAACCCTGAACAAGCGCGACGGCAATTTCAGCATGGCGGACGAGAATTTGTTATCGGTGCTGGGGGCTCAAGCCGCGGTTGCGATCGAAAATGCGCGCCTGTTCCAACAGTCCGACCTGATCTCGGAATTTGTCCACGAACTTCGTACCCCACTGGCCTCGCTCAGCACGGCCACGTACCTGTTGTTGCGCCCGGAGATGTCGCGCGACCAGCAGGAGCAAATCGTCACCAATATTCATAACGAAACCCTTCGCTTGAATTCCATGGCATCGGCTTTCCTTGACCTGGCCCGGCTTGAATCAGGCAGAGTACAGTTTCGTAAATCCTTGTTCGACATTCACGATCTACTGGAAGAGTGCCGCGATGTGATGATCACCAAGGCGGCCGAAAGCAACATCCAGATCAACTTGTCTGCCTCGGGAGGCCCATCTCTGCTCGAAGCTGACCGCGATACCATTAAACAAGTTCTACTTAACTTGCTGAGTAATGCCATCAAATACAACCGAAAGAACGGCACGGTGATCATTAAAACCGATGCCAGCGAAAGCCATTTGATCCTGACGGTTCAGGATTCAGGTGTTGGCATTCCCGAGGAAGCACTCAGCCATATTTTCGAGAAATTCTATCGCGTGCGCGAGCACGAAAGCGTTGCTTCCGGCACGGGCCTGGGCCTTTCGATCTGCAAGCAGATCGTACAGGGCCATGGTGGGACGATTGAGATCAAGAGTAAATTGGGGGTTGGGACGAAGATCATTGTCAGCCTGCCGCGCTCGAGCAAGACCATGCCGCGCAAGGCCGCTTGATCGTTTGCACCCCCTTTGAAGGAAACCTAAGGCGCGAGCAGCACCTTTAGCACGCCCGGTTGGGCGGCTTTTTGGAAGGCCTGCAGGGCTTCGTCAAGGCTGAATTCTGCCGCAATCAGCCCGCGCGGGTCAACCTCCCCTCGCTCTAGCAACCGCAGGGCAGGTGCAAAAGGCCCGCAGCGCGAACCGACCAGCGTCACCTCGTCCACCACGATGGCGGACATATTGAGGGATAATTCCCCGGCGTAGGTGGATTTCAAGACCAGCGTACCCCGCGGGCGCACGGCCTCGCGCGCCACATCGAAACCGGACGGTGTGCCCGTTGCCTCAACGACCACATCCCATTTTGCAGGCTCAACATCCCCTTCGGTAATCCATGCAATACCGCGCCCTGCCAGCAACTCCTGCTGATATGCGTGGCGAGCGACCACGCGCAGATGGCAGCCTGTCAGCGCAAGTACCTGGGCGATCAATTGTCCGAGGCGGCCAGCCCCGTACAGCAGGACGCGATCGAGCGGGGCAATGTGTACCTGTTCCAGGATCTCAAGTGCCGCCGCCAGGGGTTCGGTGAACACCGCCTGCTCGTCCGGAACGGAGTCCGGTACATGGTGCAGGTTAGCCAGCGGCAGGGTGGTGTACTCGGCCATGGTGCCGTTGCGTTGGGCGATGCCCAGCACGCTGCGGTTCTCGCAATGTGTGGAGCGATTGGCCAGGCAGGCTTCACAGGCGCCGCAGGTGACGTTGATCTCACCTACCACACGCCGGCCCAGCCAGGTCTGATCTTCGCATTGGACGATTTCGCCCACGAATTCGTGCCCGACCACCCCGGTAAAAGGGTAATAGCCTTTGACCAGTTCCAGGTCAGTGCTGCAGATACCGGTTTTACGGATGCGGATGAGCGCCTCGCCGGGTTCATTGGGTTGAGGAACGTCACGTAGATTTAGTTGGTTCCGCTCAAGCCAAAGTGCTTTCATGGATCGCCTTTGCCTGGAGGATCCGTAGCCCATTGGTCTCGCCCGGCGCGTTTGGCCTCGTACATGGCCTTATCGGCGCGCGTAAGCACTTGTTGCCAGGATTCCTTGCCATTCCTGTATTCAGCCAAGCCGATGCTGACGGTTAAATAGGTCAGTTCCCCCACCGGGATTTCGTCCTCCCTCACGGCTTTGCACAATCTGGCAGCCTGTTCGGAGGCTTCTTTCAGCCTGGTGTTGGGTAACAACACCAGGAACTCCTCTCCGCCGTAGCGCCCGACCGCATCCGCCTCACGCACGCTTTGGCGGAGCAATTTTGCCAGGTGCACGAGTACCTTGTCCCCCTCGGTGTGGCCGTAGGTGTCGTTGATGTTCTTGAAATGGTCTATATCGATCATCGAAATGGAAAGCGGCATTCTATAGCGATCCGCGCGGTGCACTTCATTCTGCAGCAAGTTCAGAATCTGGCGGCGGTTGTGCAAAAAGGTCAATGCGTCGGTGTGGGAGACCTCGTTTGCCTGTGCAATGACCCCCTTGAGATCAACTTCCTTCCGCTTCAATAGCCGCTCAGCTTCTTCGAGTTCTGATCTGGTCTTTGCCAATTCTTTGCGCAGCCCCTGATTTTCCGCCGCTATGGCGCTGATGCCCTCGGCTGCCTGGGCGATGAACAGGAGTTGCCCGGATGGCAGCGGCATGACCAGGCAATGGTACAGGCAGGGTTCGCGTTTCTTTTGCTTAAAAAACCCCAGACAGCCCTGTCGTAGCAGTTGGCTTGAAGAAGGCTCCAGCATCAATGCCAGTTCTGCGCGATATTCAGGGAGAGCTAATTCCAGAAGCGTGTCCGCATGGGTGTACAGGTCCTTCTTTGCGCCAAATGCCGGATTCCAATCCACCAGGCGGCCGTCAGCCTCGAGCAATACGATCAGGGAGGTGCTCCGGAGAAGGCTGGGAGCCAGGCTGAGCTCAGTCAGTGCGGATTTGAGTTTCTGCATGGAACCCATGCTCAGCGGGCCCCTTTCCGGCCGAATTGGCGTTCCAGCATATCCACTGATAGGTGCACCATGGTTGGTCGCCCGTGCGGGCAAGTGCGGGGCGAATCGCAATTTTCCAGATCCGTCAGCAGCGTACGTTGCTCTTCCATCGAGAGCGGTTGACCCGCTTTCACCGCCAGCCGCTTGCAGACGCGCGCCGCAATGCGCGCCTGAAGCTCCTCCTGTAAGGGCGTTTCGTCTTCTTCGAAGTCTTCCACCAGTGCGCGCAGTGCAGCAGCGGCATCACTGCCCGTGAACAGGGTTGGCATGGCCCTGACCTGGTACGTGTTTGGTCCGAACGGTTCGACCTGGAACCCGAAACTATGCAACCATTCCAGCTGTCCATCCAGCAGTGCGGCCTGCGCGGGCGAAAGGGTCAGGCTGGCGGGCTCCAGCAAGGTTTGTGCCGGGATGTTGCGACGTTCGTATTGCTGCATGAGCTTTTCGAACAGGACGCGTTCGTGGGCAGCGTGCTGGTCGATCAAATATAGGCCGTCTGGGCCCTCGGCCACCAGATAGGTTGTGCCGACCTGGCCGATCAGGCGTAGAAGGGGTACGTTCGTCAGGCGGGGTGCCGGTGTAGATGCTTGCGGGCCGTCCGGAGATACCACCGGCCTGTTGTCCAGATCTGCGGCCATGCTCCAGTCCAGGCTGGCCGATTGTGATCCGTCGGGTGAGTGCCCCCACAGCCCGCGTGAGGGCAGGCTGTGGACAGGTGCGTATGCCAGCAGGGCGCGTCGCACGGCACGCTGCACGAAGCCGAACACGCGATCCTGCTCCCGAAAGCGTACTTCCGCTTTGGCCGGGTGGACGTTGACGTCCACTGCAGCAGGCTCCACTTCCAGGAAAATGGCGGTCAGGGGGTAACGCCCGACCATCAACAGGGTGCGGTATGCCTGCGTCAGTGCCGCGTTCAGAGGGATGTCCTGTATCCAGCGGCCGTTGATGAAGAAGGTCATTTCGCGACGGTTCGAGCGGGTGAGCGAGGTCGGGCTGATGAACCCACTCAGCTTGAGCCCGTCATCCTCCGCCAATACTTCCAGCATGGCCTTGGCGACTTCCACGCCGTACAGGCTCGCGAAGACAGCCCGCCGATCGTCGTCTCCAGCAGTACCCAGCCTTTGTTTGCCGTCTTCAGTCAGTTTGAAACGCACCCCGGGATAGGCCAGTGCGTAACGGCTAAGGAAAGTGTCAATCACGCGGCGTTCGGTCAAATCTGATTTGAGGAATTTCTTGCGTGCCGGAACATTGTAGAACAGGTCCTCCACGCGCACCACCGTTCCCGGGGAGGCGCCCGCCGGTGTTACTTTTCCATTCTGCCCGCCTTCCACCAATATGCGGGTCCCGGAGCTTTCCCCGGCTATGCGTGAGGTGAGGGTGAGGCGAGATACCGATCCGATCGAGGCCAACGCTTCACCACGGAAACCAAGCGTGGTGATGGAGAACAGGTCATCGGCGGAAGCCAATTTGGAGGTAGCGTGACGCGAGACCGCCAGTGGCAATTCCTTGGACGGGATGCCACAGCCGTCGTCAGCCACTTCGATCAGGCTGCGCCCTGCTTCGGCTACCGTAACCGAGATGGAATGCGCGCCTGCGTCCAGTGCGTTCTCAACCAGTTCTTTGACCACCGAGGCCGGACGCTCGACCACCTCTCCTGCGGCGATCTGCGAGGCCACCTCGGTGCTTAACAAGCGGATTGGCATGGTGAGATTATAACCTGAGCGTATAATAGCGTATTCTATGAAAATTACACCCTTGTTAGCTATCATAACCGTAATTTTGCTGGCAAACTGCGCTCCGGCCGCACCTGAATCTGGAATTATGCCAAATACTACTGCCGCGACTCAGGCGACCCGCACTACAGTCCCGCGTACGCTCTCCCCGACACTGGCCCCGACACTGACTGTCACGCCGGACCCCTACCGGAGCTACACGA
Source organism: uncultured Anaerolineaceae bacterium (assembly GCA_964621295.1). Lineage (GTDB taxonomy): Bacteria > Chloroflexota > Anaerolineae > Anaerolineales > Villigracilaceae > JAABUE01. The sequence goes on from CAZULT010000055.1 coordinate 15,845, forward strand.
TCGCTTACTTGCGCGAGCGGTCCTATGGAGGCAGGCTGGAAGCGGGCGACATACTGGGACAGAACAGCGCCTTCTCACGTCAGCTTATTCGTTACGACAGTGATGGGATCAGCATCTATGGCTTTGCCAATCTACCACATGGGCAGGGACCCTTCCCGGTGGTGATCGTCCTACACGGTTATATCGAACCCGAGCGCTACCAGACCCTGGACTATACCACGCACTACGCGGATGCGTTGGCCAGCGCCGGATATCTGGTACTGCACCCTAACCTGCGCGGTTACCCACCCTCCGAGGAAGGGGATAACCTTTTCCGTGTCGGGATGGCGGTCGATGTTCTGAATCTGATTGCCATCGTCAGGGACCAAAGCGGCACGCCTGGGCTGCTGCAGGCGGCCGATCCGGAGCGTATCGGCCTGTGGGGGCACAGCATGGGAGGTGGGATCAGCACGCGCGTGCTGGCGGTCAGCCCCGACATACGGGCGGCGGTCCTGTACGCCGCCATGAGCGGTGATGAACGGGTGAATTACGAAGCCATTTACCGCTGGACCAATCAAACACTCGGGTTGGAGGAACTGGCTGTCCCGCCTGAGGCGCTGTTCGAGATCTCCCCCGAGAACTTCTTCGGAGATTTCAGCGCTGCAGTCAGCCTGCACCACGGTCTGGAAGACAGGCTGGTGCCGGTAGCCTGGTCCATGGGTACTTGTGAGCAACTTAAACGCCTCGGTAAGCCAGTGGAATGCCACTACTATGAAGGCATGCCGCACACTTTCTACGGCCCGACCGAAAAGGAATTCATCCAGTACACGATTCAGTTCTATGATAATCACCTGGCGCTGCCCTGAAGGTATAATCATGCCGTGCGATTCACCACCATCTTTTTCGATCTGGACGATACGCTCTATCCTGCAAGCGCGGGGTTGTGGGCTGCCATCAAAGAGCGCATGAACATGTACATGCGCGAACGGATGGGTATCCCGGCTGCGAAAATTCCGCATTTGCGCGAACAGTATTACCAGGAATATGGCACTACCCTGCGAGGACTACAGGCGAATCACAACATCGATGCGCAGGATTTCCTGACATTTGTACACGACCTGCCCCTTCAGGAATATTTGAAACCCGCTCCTGCGCTGCGCGAGGTGATCACCTCACTGGGAACCCGCAATGTGATCTTTACCAACGCGGACGTCGCGCATGCGCAGCGTGTGTTGATTGCGCTCGGATTGCAGGATTGCTTTGAGACCGTGGTGGATGTCAATGCAGTGGCGCCATATTGCAAGCCTATGCCGGAATCCTTTCAAATTGCATTGCAGGCAGCCGGGGAGGGCGATGCACGGCGCTGCGTAATGATCGATGACCTGCCGCGTACCACCAGGGCAGCGCGCGAAGCCGGTATGTTTGGGATCCTGTATGGGCTGGCGCATCCCCATGCGGACGCCGATGCGACTATGACGGACTGGGCACAGCTACCAGCACTATTAGACGGGTTTACATCGTGAATACTGACAGGGTCTACCTGGTGATCCTGCTGGTGTTGGGGATTGTGTTGCTCTCCAATCTTGTGATGTTTGCCATGGTACGCAGCTCGCGCAACCTCAAAGCGGATTGGTTCAAGCATTTCCGCTCCAGCTTTAACCGATCCTTTAAGTCCGAAGACCCCTCTTTGGAAGAACTTCACCGGCGTGTGGAGAAGATGAACACACGCGAAGAAGAGTAGTACGCAATCAATGGCCGGATGAAAATTTTTGAAAACACGCAGATTGCTCCAGATTCGCTTACGAAATACTTATACGGTTCATATACTTTAGAGAAGTAGAATTCATCCTTTTTTAATCAGCCTGTGATACCTTTAGGATTGGTTTAGCGGTACTCTGAGGAGGTTCAGATGAGTAAAATGATGCGCGGTGTACTGATCGGCGCAGTAGCAGTGGTGATTTTGCTGGGCTCGTTTTCCGGCGGGTTCCTGGTAGGGCATTTCCTGCCAGAAGGAGTGGTCCCGCAGCAGGTCGAGCAAGTACTTCCGCCGCCGACCGTTTCACCCGAACAACTGTCCACGACCCCGGAAGGATTGGGACAACTTTTCACCCCTTTCTGGGAAGCCTGGAACATTGTCCATACCGAATATGTAGACCAACCGGTAGATGATCTGGCTTTGATGCAAGGCGCCATCCGTGGCATGATGGATGCCTTAGGCGACAAGCACAGTTCCTATATGGATCCCAAGACCTATAAGGCTGCGAATGAAGGCCTTTCAGGGTCGTACGAAGGTATCGGGGCCTATGTGGATACGACCGCAGATTACCTGACTATCATCAGCCCCATCCCCGGTTCCCCGGCAGAGCGTGTGGGTTTGCAGCCAGGGGACGCGATCATTGCGATTGATGGTGAAGACATGACCGGCATCGACGCGGAACTTGCACGTCAGCGGGTGTTGGGTCCGGCCGGTACGACGGTGGAATTGACCATCGCACGTGATGGCGAGTCTCAACCCTTGCAGTTCACCATCATCAGGGAAAAGATTGAAGTGGACAGCGCTTCGGGCGAGATGCGCGAGGACGGCATCGGGTATATTCAGATCACCACATTCGGTGACCGGACTACGCAGGAGTTGCGCGCTACCTTGCAGGACCTGATGGCTCAGAACCCCAAAGGGCTGGTCATTGACTTGCGCAACAACGGAGGCGGGTATCTTCAGACCTCGGTGGAAGTGGCCTCCGAATTCATCCCCGATGGTGTGATCCTTTACGAACAATACGGTGATGGCAAGCGCACAACCTACGACGCCCTCAAGGATGGCCAGGCGACCGAGATACCGATCATCGTGCTCGTCAATGAGGGTACGGCCTCTGCGTCAGAAATCGTGGCAGGCGCCATCCAGGATTACGGTCGCGGGAAACTGGTAGGCGTGACTTCCTACGGGAAAGGCTCAGTTCAGAACTGGGTTCCGCTTTCCAACGATCAAGGCGCCGTGCGTGTGACAATTGCCAAGTGGCTGACCCCCAACGAGCGCACTATCTCCGATAAAGGGCTGACCCCGGATGCGGTGGTAGAACTCACGGATGACGACCGCAAAGCCGGCCGCGACCCGCAATTGGACAAGGCCGTCGAGTTGCTGCTGCAGGAAATCAACAGCGGCACAGCCAACCAGTAATCCATACACACGAGGTGGCATATGTTCTTCTATAACCCTACTTATTTGCTTTTCATGGCTCCGGCCTTTATCTTGATGATGCTGACTTCCTGGTACGTGCGGTCGGCTTACAAAAAATGGAGCCGGGTGCCGTCCGGCAGCCGCATGACAGGTGCGCAGGCCGCCCAACGTCTGATCTCGAGCGGCGGCCTGTATGGAGTCAGCATCGAAGGTGTGGCTGGCAATCTTTCCGATCACTATGACCCGCGCACCAAGACGCTGCGGCTCTCGCAAGGGGTGGCCAACAACGCTTCGGTGGCAGCAGTTGCTATCGCTGCGCACGAACTTGGCCATGCCATGCAGGACTCCGAAGACTATCTGCCTCTGCGCTTTCGCGCGGCGATCGTCCCGGCGGTCAATATTGGTTCCTGGCTTGGCTGGATCCTGATCATGGCAGGCCTGTTGCTGAACCTGGTCAACCTGGCCTGGCTGGGTGTGCTGGTCTTTTCCGGCGGCGCGCTTTTTGCCTTGACGACCCTTCCCGTCGAGTTGAACGCTTCGGCTCGCGCCAAACAATTGCTGGCCGATACCGGAATCATCCAGAGCGAGCAGGAACGGCGTGGCGTGAACAACGTGCTCAATGCGGCCGCATTAACCTACGTGGCAGCGCTTTTGACCGCAATCCTGCAATTGCTCTACTTCGTCAGCCTGATCGGCGGCCGGCGTAGATAGCCACCCTTCCTGAAAATACTGCCCTCCGCGACGAAGCGTCGCGGAGGGTTTTTCATGTGTATAATCGCCCATATGCGTAAATTCATCGTTGTACTCATCCTTTTTCTGGGGATAGCCTTTGTCATTCTCAGCTTCAGCGAACTGGAACAAATCGTCAATACGCTACAGCATGGGAATCTATGGTTCCTGGGGCTTGCACTGGTAATTGAGTTGGGGTGGTTTCTTATTCTTGGTCTGACCTTCCAATCCATTTACTACCTGCTGGGTATGCGCGAGGACATGCGCAGGTTGGCTTTGATCGCCACAGCAGCAAATTTTATCAACGTGATCGCACCAAGCGCAGGTGTTGGGGGAGTGGCGCTATTCATCAGCGACGCGAAACGGAACGACCATCCTCCTGGCAAGGTCACGGTAGCAGGCGCGCTGTTTTTACTTTTCGACTATGTTGCTTTCTTAATCATTTTGGCCCTGGGGTTGATCGTGCTTGTGCGACGAAACAACCTGACCAGCGGTGAGATCACCGCATCGCTCATCCTGTTGGCTATCGCCAGCGTGCTGGGCTTTTTGCTTTACCTGGGTTCTCGATCGGCGGAATTGCTCGGGAATGCTCTCGCACGAATGGCGCGGCTGGTCAATAGCGTTGTGCGCCCCTTTCTCCATCGGGACTACCTGAGTGAGGGACGCGCCCATTCCTTTGCCCTCGAAATTGCAGACGGATTAGGCTCCCTGCCGGAAAAGCCGCGCAGCCTGATACGCCCGATGCTGTTCGCGTTGGCAAACAAGACCGTCCTGATGGGTGTATTGCTCTGTGCATTTCTGTCATTTGATGTCCCGTTCTCTGCCGGGACGATTATTGCCGGCTTCGCGATAGGTTACCTGTTCATGATCGTATCGCCAACTCCTTCAGGGATCGGTGTCGTGGAGGGCGTGCTGGCACTGGCGCTTACCTCCCTTCGCGTGGCTTGGAGTCAGGCGGTCGTAATCACACTGACGTATCGCGCCATTACCTTCTGGGTCCCGTTGGGTCTGGGAGCATTGGCCTTTCGCGCCCTGCACCTTGAAAATGCCCAGGAGGAGCCCGCATGAGGACACAAGAAATCCTTCCGGTTGCTATCTCCGTTATGGTCATCCTCGTGATCGCCGTGCTGGAGAAGCAAAGCAAGACCCTCGCGGCGATCACAGCCGTTATGCCGTTGACAGCGCCGCTGGCATTATGGATCGTCTATTCATCATCGGGTGGGGAGCGGACTGCCATGAGCGAGTTCACTTCTGGATTGGTGCTGGGCCTGATCCCAACGTTGGGATTTGCGGTTGCGGTCTGGCTGGCGGCGCGCGCTGGGATGAAACTCGTCCCAACCATTCTGGCTGGCTACACAGTGTGGGGTGCAGGCACCATGCTCATCGGGCTGGTGCGCAACCTGTTGTCCTTGCGATGAAAGCGGGTTTCCAGGCTCTGTTCGAAACCATGCGGAAAGATCCCAGGCGGCTGATGACCATGCTTGTGCTGGGACTGGTGGTGTTTTGGGTAATGCGCGATTGCATCGCAGGCTTCAGCGGCACCAAATTGCCCGATCAGGTTTTGGAACAGATCGAACACCTGCACGTCACCTGCATAACTCCGGACGATACTCCTATCTGGCCGGGGGAAACGCGCCAACCGGAATGCGGACGTGTTGAAGTGGAGATGACGGCCGAGGGCGTTGTGCCGCCTTCCGCGCAGGCCATGGGTGTTACACGGGCGATCTGCTATCGCATCACGATCGAGAACCCGCGCTGGGGGACCATGGGTCAGACGAGGCACGAACTTATATGGTTCTCGCGCAGTTCCAGCAAGGTTGCCGTCCTGGGTGGCGGAACGTGGCAAATCTTCCCGGACGAGGATGCTCAGGACGAGCAGCGCTGGCTGGATTACAGTTGTCTGGGTGCATATGCACCTGAGTAAAGGTAAATGGCAGAACCCAAATCTTTTCGTGTATTCTGTGCCTATCGGTCCCCTTACCCCGAACCGATACTCTTTTGCAAAGGGGAAGAAGTCGAAGTCGGTCAGGAATTCATAGACGACCCCGAGTGGAAGGATTGGGTCTGGTGTGCAGGGGAGCACGGGATCCAGGCCTGGGTCCCAAAGCAGTATATTGAAATCCGCGCCGATAAGGGCGTTTTCATCAAGGACTACAATGCCCTGGAATTGAGCGTTGTGGTCGGAGAAACGCTGCGGATCCACGAGATCGTAAACGGATTTGGGATGGGGGAAAAGAAGGATGGCAAACGCGGTTGGGTGCCTATGAAGTACCTGGAACCCATGGAAAACTAGCGCATTGGAAGGGAAAAGCACGTGAAATTTTATCGAGACATCTCCGAAATGATTGGGGGCACACCGCTCCTGCGCCTGGGCCACCTGACAGGGGACGCAGAGATTTACGCCAAATGTGAGTTCATGAATCCCTTGAGCCTGAAGGACAGGCCGGTCCTGCAGATCATCCGGGATGCGGAAGAGAGCGGTCAACTCAAACCAGGCGGCACGCTGCTGGAGGCCACCAGCGGCAATACAGGCATGGCAGTGGCTTCGATCGCGGCCGTCAGGGGCTATAAGGCTATCCTGGTGATGTCGGAGATCCAGAGTCTCGAACGGCGCAAGGTGCTCAAAGCGCTGGGCGCGGAACTGGTCCTGACGCCGGCCTCCGAAGGGACGAAGGGCGCAAAGCGAAAACTTCATGAGATCCTGAGAGAGAATCCCGGCTACTTCTACGTCGGGCAGCACGTCAACCCGTCCAACCCGAAGGCGCATTACCGCAGCACTGGCCCGGAGATCTGGGAGGATACGGAAGGCCGGATCGATATCCTGGTGGCAGGCCTAGGGACGGGGGGTACGATTTGCGGCGCTGGTCGTTATTTGAAGGAAAAGAAAGCGGAAGTCCGGTTGATCGCGGTCGAGCCGCAGGAATCGCCCTTTATCTCGCAGGGAATATTCCATCCGCACCGCATGATGGGCACCGCGCCGGGCTTTGTGCCCGAAACCCTGGACCGGGAGATCATCGATGAGATCACCCTGGTGAGCGAGGCCCAGGCTTTCGAAACCTGTCGCAAGTTGGCGCGCACGGAAGGGGTGTTGGTGGGTATCTCCTCGGGAGCGGCGGCTTTCGCGGCCATGCAGGTCGCGATGCGGGCGGAAAATGCGGGGGCGGTGATCGTGTGCATCTTTGCCGATACCGGGCAGAGGTACCTGAGTGTGGAAGGTCTGTTCGAGTAGGCGCGTGCGAAAGGAGCAACCCTGATGGATGTCATTTTCGATTGGTGCGTGGATGTATTGGTCTATTTTGCGAGTGTGCTTGGAATCACTTACAAGGAGATCAATGTGTGGGTATTCGTTATTCTTTGGCCGATCCTGACGCTGACATTGCTGGCGATTGTCATCATACAGCAGGTCCGCCTCCGGCGACTGCAAAGGAAGTGGAAGGAAGGAAAGAGCTGAGAGGGAGCGGAAATGGCAAGTTTTTACATCGTGCGGCACGCGGACAAGGAGAACGGGGAATTCAATAACCCCCTATTACACCACAACGACCAACCTATCAGCCAGAAGGGGCGCGAGCAAGCGCAGAAGCTGTGTGCTTTTTTTGTCGATAAAGGAATCTCGAAGATCTACGTCAGTGCTTACCAGCGGACGGGGCAGACTGCCGCGCCCCTGGCCGGCCACTTCAACCTGGCCCCGGTCGTGGACGAGCGCCTGAACGAAATCGACAACGGCCTGTTTGACGGGCCGACCACAGAGGAGATCGCGCTGAGATTCCCGGCGGAATGGAAGGCCTTTCGCGAGAGGCAGGCCGATTTCCGCTTCCCCGAAGGCGAAACCGGGAAAGAAGCGCGAGACCGGATCGTCGCTTTCTTGAACGAGAAACAGGAAGCTCATGGGAATGAGAATACCCTCATCGTCAGCCATGAGGGCCTGATCCGTTTGTTGATGTGCCACATCACAGGCAACCCGGTCTACAACCGCTGGAATTACTACGTGGACTTCTGCGGTATCACGGAACTTACTTACCAGGTGGATTATGGGTCCTGGAAGTTGATCCGTTTCAATCAGAGTTGCTGATAAGGATAGTTGTGTTACACAGGGATTTGAGACCTCGGGCCAGCGGCCATCCACTGTTCACTATCGGATTTTTGTTATGAAACTCTGCAAGTATTCTCCTGCAGATGAATCGGTCTGTTTGAACATCTTCGACAGCAATTCACCGCCCTTCTTTGCCTTCCAAGAGCGGGAGCGCTTCGCGGATTATTTGAAAGCGGCATCTCCACCCTTTTACTATTTCGTGGTGCGGGAAGTTGAAACCATCGTCGCCTGTGGAGGCATGAACTTCGACGCGCGCGAGCGGTCGGCAAAGCTGCGCTGGGATATGGTATCAAAGGATTTTCACCGTCAGGGGATCGGCACTTTCCTGGTGATGGGCCGTCTCTACCTCATCTGCCAGAGGCCGGGGGTCCAAACGGTCAGCCTAGGCACGAGCCAGTATGCATATCGCTTTTATGAGAAGATGGGGTTTTCCATGGATGCGATAAGAAAGGATGGCCTTGCTCCGGGACTGGATGAATATCTCATGGGTCTGGAATTGGATGAAAATATGCGGGAGAAGATGGACAGGTTTGGCAAAGAGAAAGAGAATGCGTGGGATGCCGTCTACCTATCTTGCGCTAACCGAGTACGGCGCACGGCGTTGAGCGGATGACTGGAACAGGCTCATTCCACTCCCTGCTTGAGATCGAGCGTTTCCTGGAACGAAGACCCGAAGCGCTCAAGGACATCGTCTTCGAGCTCAGAAACCTGGTGGCAGAGATCGCCCCCTACGCGACCGAAAGGATCCTGTGGGGCGGGCTGAGCTACCACGATGCGCGCCGCGGCGGGCCGGTCAAAGGCGGCATCTGCCAGATCGAGATCCACGCCGACCACGTGCGCCTGTCCTTCATCCATGGGGCCTTCCTTGAAGACCCCGTTGGGTTGTTGCAGGGTGACCGCCTGGCCAAGCGCTATGTCAGGATTGAATCGTACGAGTCTGCGCCCTGGGAGGCGTGCGCGGACTTGATACGCGCCTCGGCGGTCTTCGATCCGCTTTCGCCAAGAGGGTAAGACCAATCGACTCGGACCGTGCCTTAAAAAATAGTCAAGCCGCCGTACGGGTACGCCTGCACTTCCATATTAAGTGTTGATTGTTTGTTGGATACGGCTTTATAGGTGCTGATCAACCAGTCTAACGGTTTTGGGCAGATCTTTTCTGTTGGGGCGGATCGCGATCCGCCCCATATCCGTTCTGATCACTCATACCGCAGAGCCGCAACCACATCCATGCGGGCAGCCTGTCGGGCTGGGATGACGGCTGCCAGTACGCCGAACAGCAGACCGATGGCGATTGCCGCCAGGATACCGCTCCACGGGAAGTAATAACCCATCGGGAAAACAACCTTTATGCCCGCAACGAAGACGTAGCCCAGGTACAGCCCGCCCAGGATGCCGAAGGCTGTCCCGATGGCGGCCAGCAGCAGCGCCTCCACCACCACCATATTGCGGATTTGCTTACGCGTTCCGCCCACGGCGCGGATCATCCCGATCTCGCGCGTGCGCTCCAGCACACCGATGGTTAACGTGTTGAGCATCGCAATCAGCGATGGGAAGGCCAGCACCGCAAAAAGAATGTAAACCGCACTGAAGGCGGCGCTCGCCTGGGATTCTATGGAACCAATATAGTCCGTGCCCGAGACCACCTTGAACTGGGGGTAATCGTAGGCCAGCGCCTTGATGGCCGCATCTGCGGCGGCGCGGTCCGCACCCGGTTTCAAGTTCAGTTGGATGAAGACATCCTCGGTAGCCCCGAAATCAGCCTCCATATTGGCCTGCGAGATGTAGGCGGTGGTTATCTTGGCGTTCAGCACGTCGCTGCCTTCGGCCACAATGGTGTACGGCACGCGGCCGTCCGTTGTCAGCAGTTCGACCGTGTCGCCCACTTTTACGCCGGTTGCCAGCAGGAAAGAACTGTTCACGATCATGTTCCGGCCGGAAGCAAGCATGTTGTAGGCTGCTTTGTCCCCATCCATGAAATACAGTCCACTGACCTGCTCAAAGGCGACCGGTTCGATCCCCATCAGTGAAACCGCCAGATCGTCCAGCTTCGAGCCCGCATAACGCCAGGTGTTGACCGTCTCCACGCCCTGCACCCCGCGTAGGTCCCCGGCAAAGGATGGCTCCGCGCCAATGTTGCTGCTCCACAGCGCAATTGAAGGCGGGACGAACAGATAATCGCTGCCTAAACTGTAACGCATCCACTCGAACAGCGTCCCGGACATGCTCGAGACCAGTCCGCCCGCCGCCACGATAACCGCCAGCCCGAGCATGCTGGCCGAGGCTGTCACTGCCACGCGCGCGGGTTGGCGGGTGAGATTGGACTGTGCCAGGCCGCCGATGCCTTGCTTGATCGTCGCCCAGGCTGTAATTTTCCCGAACAAACTGGCGAAAGGGCGCACCATCGCGGGCGCAATCAAGACCAGCCCCACCAGGAACAGAATCCCGCCCGGGACGATCAGCGCAGCTTGCCCGGACAAAATGGCTGCTGCCGTTAAAACGATGATCACCACGCCCAAAACGAATCCCCGCCCCGTCTGACGTTTGAATTCGCCCTCAGCTTGTGACGGACGAAGCGCCTCCAAGGGGGTGATATGGCTGGCGTTCCAGGCTGGCAATAGCCCGGCCAACACTGTCACACCCACGCCCAGGACGATCGAAACCCCAACCAGTGCAGGTGAGAAGACCGGCGTGCCCAATTGCAGATTGATGAACAGGCTGATCGGTCCCTGGGCAACTTTAAGCACACCCACAGCCAGTAAGTAACCCAACAAAAGGCCGATGGTTGAGCCGATCAGCCCTTGTAGCAGTCCCTCCGCCAAAACAATGCCTATCACTGTGCGGCGGGTAGCGCCCAACGCGCGCAACATGCCGATGTCACGACGACGCTCGGTCACCACCGTGCGAAAGGTATTGAAGATGATGAAGCCGCCCATGAAGAGCGCCAGGATACCGAACAAGTTGAGTGCGATCTGTCCGATCTCTAGAACAGCGAACAATTCGTCGTCTGTCACCAGTCCGCCCACCTGGTAGTTTTCGCCCAGCGCAGCTTCGACCTTCGATTGGATTTCGGCACGGCGAGCCTGGCCTGCAAAGGCTTCCACGTCCAGCTCGATCAGGTTGACCTTGCCGGGTTCGTTCATCATCAATTGAGCCTGTGGCAGGTTCACCAGTACCTTCTCGTTGCCGGACGAAATGTCCGCAGGCAGGATGCCAACCACAGTCAGCTCGGTCATGCCGGAGGCAGCGGGTAGGTGGAAGGTCTCGCCCACGTCCACGGAGAATGCATCCGCCAAGGTTTGCGAGATGACGGTTGAGGCGGCATCTGAGTCGTTCAGGTAACGGCCGGCAAGCACGGGGTAGGAACGTAGCGAACGGGCTTCTTCCGGGATGACGCCGATCAAATTGATCGCAGTAACGGTGTCGAGGTGTGCTGAGTCCCGATCCACAAAATCCGCAGGTAAGTTGATCGTGCGGTTGAGCGAGGCAGCCATGGCGCGTACACCGTCGATGCTGCCCAGACGGTCGACCACATCTTCAGGGAAGGCCTCGCCGGACAGGTTGGTAATGGTGAAATCGACTTCGCCTTCGGCCCCCTGCACGTTGGCCTGCAGCGCAGCGACCATGGTGGGCAGAATAGTGTTCATGCCAAAGATAAGCAGCACGCCAAAGATGATGGCGAGTGTGGTGAGCGCAGTGCGTAGTTTTCGACCAGCAAGGTAGCGGGCTGCCAGGGTAAGTTGGAGGTTCATGGTTTCTCTTTCGGAGAGCTAGTAGAGCCGTGTCACTCTGAGCGGGGCGAAGAGTCTCCCGTTCACATCAGAGATGCTTCACTTCGTTCAGCATGACATCCGCATGCTACAAGCTAATCCCCGACCTCCTTCACCTTCTCGGCGACCAGACGCTCGGTTTTCGAGCTTTTCTTTTCGAGCAAGGTCTCATCCACCACCATCCCATCCTTCAGGAAGATGATGCGGTCGGCGTAAGCCGCGATGCGCGGGTCGTGCGTGACCATGACAATGGTGCGGTCGTATTGCTTGGAGACATCTCGCAGCAGAGCAGCGATCTCGTCGCCAGCATGCGTGTCCAGATTGCCAGTGGGTTCATCGGCCAGGATCAGCGCAGGCTCGGCGACCAGCGCACGGGCGATGGCCACGCGCTGCTGCTGACCACCGGAAAGCTGGTCCGGGCGTCCAGACAGGCGATCGGCCAGGCCGAAGCGCGCCAGCCATTCTCTTGCCTTTTCTGTCGCATCAGCGGGTCTTACCCCATCAAGTGTGACCGGTAGCGCGGCGTTCTCGGCGGCGCTCAGCACCGGGATGAGATTGTAGAACTGGAACACGAAGCCGATCTTGCGGCGGCGTAGTTCGGTCAGTTGATCATCGGGCATTTTGGTTATGGATGCGCCATCAATGAGGACATCCCCATCACTGGGTGTATCCAGCCCGCCCAGAAGGTGCAACAGGGTGGATTTGCCGCATCCGCTGGGGCCCATGACTGCCACGAATTCTCCGTTGTGGATCTTGATGTTCACGTGGTCGAGCGCGGTCACCGCGGTAGAGCCGCTGCCGTAGATCTTGGTCAAGTTTTGGGTTTGTACGAGAGACATGTGGTTGCTCACTTAGTACCTTTGTAGAAGGCAATGTTCACCGGAGATGAACAGAGATTAACGTTTTTTCAAGAGTTTCCCTGGCCAGGAACGCCAGGCAGGCGATACGCCGGATGTACCCAGCCTGCTCGACCAACGAGAAGACTGGAAAACTGATCACTGCTTACCAACGACTGTCACCGGAGGGGGAATGTCCCCCGGAGGGGGATAGTCAGATCCGGTCGTACCTTTGCGCGGCCGACCCCGGCGGCGGATATGCGGTTCAGGGAAGGGTTGTCCCTTGATGGCTTCCAGGCGCACTTCGATCATATCCAGCCAGCGCAGGTCCGCCTCCAGGTGCATGATGGTCTTATCGGTCAATAGGATCTGTGCCAATTCCGATTTCGGATCGTACCTATCACGTTGGGTTGTGGCCGTATGCATTTCCTGGTACAGGTGCGCGCGCTGCATCTGGATCAACCGCGACGGGTCTGCTTCGCCGCTGGCCAGCGCTACCATCAACTTGACGTAGAACTCGTCACGCTGGTGCTCGGTCGGCACGCTGTTCTCGAACCACCCGCGCAGCACTTCGTCACCTTGGGGCGTGATGGTGTACACGCGCCTGGAGGGTTCCTCTCCTTCTCCCAGATCTGACGAGCACTTTACCAGGCCGGCGGACGCGAGGCGGTCAAGGGTGGTGTAGATCTGGGCGGGTTTCACGTCCCAGTTGGCGTCGCCACCGACCACGGCTTCGAACACCGCACGTAGTTCGTACCCGTGCCGGGGTTTTTGAGCCAGAAAACCTAGAATTGCGTTACGAACAGACATAAAATAGTATACTGGTTATTATATTATTGAACGGGCTAAATATTATACGAGTTTCTATTATTTGTCAATCCACCGAAGAATTAAACTTTAGAATGTCACACTCCATGAGAAACTATGGAGATGAAACA
>CAZULT010000056.1:0-29002 GCA_964621295.1 uncultured Anaerolineaceae bacterium
TCGCGCTGGAAGCCGCTCAGGATGGCTCCGATGTTTTCCTTGACCATCTGGAACTGGTTGGGGACAGAAATACCGTAGCCGTCGTCGTAGATCGTGATGATGGCGGGGGCATGCAGCACGCCGATGGCATTGACCGACTCCCAGAACATGCCCTCGGCCGTGGACGCGTTACCAATACTGGCCCAGGCAACCTCATCTCCATTGTGGGAGAATTTCTTGTTCCTCTTTAAGTCCTTAAGTCGGCGGTACACCACAGAGGCATACGCCAGCCCGACTGTACGCGGCATCTGCGCGCCGGTCGGCGAGACATCCGCCGCCGAATTGTAATTCTCGGTCTGGCTTTTCCAGGAGCCATCCATGTTGAGGAACCGAGTGGCAAAATGGCCGTTCATCGAACGGCCCCCGGTAGCTGGTTCATGCTCCAGATCAGCATGGGCATATAGCTGGGCAAAAAACTCCTGGATGCTGTGCGCACCCAGGGCACACATCCAGGTCTGGTCGCGATAATAACCGGACCGCCAATCTCCTTTCCGGAAGGCGCGCGCCATGGCGAGCTGGACAATCTCCTTGCCGTCACCGAAGATGCCGAACTTGGCCTTGCCAGAGAGCACTTCTCGGCGACCAATGATGGACGCCTGTCGAGACTGGTAAGCCAGACGATAATCATTGACGATCTCTTCAGCGGGAAGGGGAAGGGTATCGGAGGATTTCTTATTGGGCATTTGTTTCCCTCAATAGTTAAGACGACGAACCGCCAACGACATACGTCTTTCGCTGGTTGTTTTCTGATAGGTTCGGTCTGATTATAACGGAAAATGATCGGCGGGGATTCTAGCGCGGTTTATGATCGCAAGCTTTGTCTTGAATTTTTTATTTGATAATCCAGGAGATTGTACTGGAGGATTATGGAGATTTGGCCAGAAGTCGTATTGAAATCAATTCACAAACTTCCTATACTAAAAGCAGGAGATTAGTAGGGGAAAGGAGGAAACCATGCATAACAAAAGGACGATCGCCTGGGCCACTGCGTTGGTCATTGCTCAACTTTTTGTTCTAAACGCATGCCACTATCCGCAGAACCAAATCCACGAGATTGGCTGTGATGTCAACGAACTGATCGATGCCATCAACACCGCAAATTCGAATACTGTGCAGGACACGATCCTGCTCCAACCGGATTGCACGTACACCCTGACAGAGGTCGACAACCAGGTCGAGACCGGCGAGCCTATCAGCACAAATGGCCTGCCCGCCATTACAACACCGATCACCATTCAGGGGGACCGCATGTTCCCTCCGGTAATCGAGCGCAGCAGTGTCAGTGGAACACCTGAATTCCGCATATTTTTTATATCATCCACTGGCGAATTGTCATTGGACAATCTTCATATTGCCAACGGGAGCACGCAGGACGCCGGAGGTGGAATCTACAATTACAAAGGAAAACTCCAAATTGAATACGTCAGTATCTACGGCTGTACGGCACTCAACGGGGGTGGAATTGCAAGCGTTGGAGAAAACGAGTTGCAGGCTCTGGCGTTGATGCTGTATGAAAATAGTGCTGAAAAATGGGGTGGTGGTTTTTACAATACTGGAACCGCCAGCATATCGGGCGGAAGTTCTATTTATGAAAATCACAGCAACTTTTGGGGCGGTGGAGTTTATAGTTCGGGATCACTCATTCAAGATGAGGTCAGTGTACTGTATAACACTGCCACGGAAAGGGGTGGGGGGATTTTCAGCAGGGGAGGAACCCTAAGATTGGGGCTTTCAACTGTGGCCGGTAACAATGCTGTTGACGGTGGAGGACTCTACGGTTGGGACTCGAGCATCATGATCGATGACAGCGAATTCCGGGGAAACCAGGCGCAGCAAGGCGGCGGAGGAATGCATATCGACGGTGGAACCTTGCAAATGCAGAACAACACACACGTTCACAATAACAACGCTGCCTGGGAAGGGGGGGGAATCAATATCGATGGTTTGGATACACTCACCATCGAAGGATGCCTGATCGAAAACAATACTGGGGGAAATGGCGGTGGAATCCACATTGGATATAGTGGTGATGAATACGAGATCAGCGACACGGTGATCGAAGGCAACCAGTCTACAGGAACTGGTGGTGGTGTTTCGATCAGTGGTGGCAAGGTACGCATTTCGAACGGTAGCCAGATCATAAACAACAGTAGTACATCCTCAGGTGGAGGAGTATATAATTCACATGGTGTTTTTTCCCTAGTTAACTCCTCTATTTTGAACAATCAGGCTGGAGGCGGTGGTGGGATTGAAAGCTACGGTGAAATAGTCGTTCGGAATAGTACCATCGCTTCTAATACGGCTACCTTGAATGGGGGTGGCTTGAGAAACAAGGGTGACACAACGATTATTAATAGTACAGTCAAAGACAATTCCGCAAATTCTGGAGGAGGGGTATCCATCCATGGAGCAGAATCCGCAGAGCCTGGGACGGGTCAGCTACTCATCGTCAACTCGACCATCTCAGGGAACCAGGCATCTACAAAAGGCGGGGGATTATTCTTCGGTGGCATAACAGGCTCCATCTCCTTCAGCACGATCGCATACAATGACGCAGCCGAAATTGGTGGAGTATATGTTAATTCTGGAAACCTTGAAATAAAGAATTCTATTGTAGCCGGTTATTCGTCCGAAAATTGTTCATCCTTCGATATGAGCCCCCTTACCCCCTTTGGCGAAAACATCTCCGATGACACTTCCTGCATTGGCTTTACTCTCATCGCCGATCCGCTGCTCGGCGGACTGGCTATGAACGGAGGTTCTACCGAAACACACGCCCTGGAGCCTGGCAGCCCGGCCATCGATGTGGTCCCCAGCCAGGACTGCACCACCGTTGAAGGAGTAGACGTCGATGAGGACCAGCGCGGGTTCAGGCGGCCAGGGAAAGGCTCCACAGGCTGCGATCTGGGCGCCTACGAGGCTTCGCGTCCCCACTCTGCTCCCTTTGTTCCACCACCCCCAACCGCCTTCACAGGTAAATCCAGGATGAACGCCAACTGCCGCGCCGGTCCAGGCACAGCCTACAACGAAACCGGCTTCGTCCCCGAAGGCTTCACTGCCCAGATCGAAGGGCGCAATGAAGAGAGCAACTGGTTGTGGATCCAGACGCCCAATGGGGCGGACCACTGCTGGGTGTCCACCATTGCTTTGGAGCTGGACTTCGATCCTGAAACGCTGACGGTCGTAGCTTCGCAGGCCCTACCCGCGCCAGCAGAAACAGAGCCGCCTGCGGAAACACAACCCCCGGAGGCACAGGGCTGCACGGTAATGCAGATGAGCGGCTCGATCAAATGCGTGGTTCCATGTCCGGCTGGGGCGGTCCCAGGCGAGGCCTGCACGCCGTGACTTGACATCCTCCCCTGCCGATGTATAATCTTGACTAATAGGAAGACCCACCCGGAGACAAGTACCCGCGTAACTGTCCAGAGACCTGCCGGCAAGGTGTGAGGCAGGCAGCCCAACGGCGAAATCCCCTCCGGTGTCCAGTAAAGCGATTTGCCAAATCGCTCCACTGGACAGTCGCTCCCGCAGGGATAGGCAACAAACGCTATCGTAAGAGAGCCGGGCCTGTGCCCGTTACAGCGCGAACTTGAGGCCGCAACTGCGGCAAAAGCAGGTGGCACCACGAGACGCCCCCATGAGTCGGAAGCCCCCTTCCGGCGCTCGTCCTGCAAATGGACCGGGGGCGTAATCTTTTTTGGAGGTGCACCATGCTAGACATCAATCTCATTCGTGAACAACCCGACATTGTCCGCAAGTCGCTTCGCGACCGCCAGATTGACGACTCCCCCGTTGCGTCCATTTTGAAATTAGACGAGCGCCGCCGCGCCATTCTGGCAGAGGTCGAAGTGCTCAAGGCCGAACGGAACACGGTATCGAAAGAGATCGGCGGGATGAAGGACGAAGCGGCCCGCAAGTCCAAGATCGAAGCCATGCGTACTGTAGGGGAAAAGATCAATGCACTCGACTCGGAACTTGCAAAGGTGGAAGCGGATCTGCAATCACTCATGTCCAACCTGCCCAACATTCCTGATGAACGCACACCGTTCGGTAAGGATGAAGACGAGAATGTGGTCATCAAGACGGTTGGCGAATTACCCAAATTCGACTTCCAACCGCTCCCGCATTGGGACCTGGGACCGGCGCTCGGTATCATCGATTTCGAGCGGGGCGCAAAGATCACCGGCTCGCGCTTTTATGTGCTGAGCGGTGCTGGGGCTCGACTGCAACGTGCTCTGATCGCCTGGATGCTCGACCTGCATATCCGGCAGGGCTATATTGAGAAGTACTTGCCGTTTATGGTCAGGACCGAAACGGTCTATGGCGCGGGGCAGCTTCCTAAGTTTGCCGATAACCTCTATAAAGATCATGAGGAGGACCTGTACTTTGTACCGACCGCCGAAGTGCCGTTGACTGGCTACCACATGGATGAAATCCTGGAAGAAGAACAACTTCCAGTGCGGTATACGGGGTACACACCCTGCTTCCGACGCGAGAAGATGAGCGCCGGGCGTGATGTGCGCGGCATCAAGAGGGGTCACCAATTCGACAAAGTAGAGATGTATATCTATTGCAAACCGGAAGAGTCCAACAGTTGGCTGGAGAAAATGTGCGGGCACGCCGAGCAGACCTGTGCTGAGTTGGGAATTCCTTATCGAGTCAAGCAGTTGTGTACGGGGGACCTGGGTTTCGGCTCGACCATCACATACGATATCGAAGCCTGGGCTCCCGGCTGCGATGAATGGCTGGAAGTATCCTCGATTTCAAACGTGACCGACTTCCAGGCGCGTCGCGCCAATATCCGCTACAGACCAAAAGAAGGCGGTAAGGTACGCTTCCCGCATACACTCAACGGTTCCGGATTGGGCCTGCCGCGCACGCTGATCGCAGTGATGGAAAATTACCAGCAGGCGGATGGCTCAATCCTTGTCCCCGAAGTTCTTAAACCATGGATGGGCGGCCTGGAAGCCATTCAACCGTAACGAATCCTGTTCTGAAAGGTTTAACTTTTTGCAGGGCTCAACGTACATAAAAGTATGGATGGATTAGCTTTTTTCACAAAAGTCTTTCTCGAAACGCTGACACTGTTTGCCCTGCTGGTCGGCCTGGCGGGATTGTTCATCCCGATCTTCCCCGGGCTGACTGTCATGTGGCTGGCGACCCTGGTCTATGCACTGGTTCAGGCTTTCAGCGAAAAAATGGCAGCCATCGACTGGATGCTGTTTGGGGTCATCACCTTTTTGATGATTATTGGCAACATCGTGGATAACATCATCATCGCCAAGCAAGTGCGCGACAAACAGGTGCCCTGGAGTTCAATCATCATTGGATTCCTGGCCGGACTCTTGGCCAGCCTGTTCTTTACACCTTTGATCGGGATCGTCGCCGCACCGCTGGGCCTGTTTGTAGCTGAGCATGTGCGCTTGAAGAACCGACAATCAGCCATCGACTCAACCAGGGCCTGGCTGACTGGCTGGGGAATGTCCCTGGCGGCCCGCATCACCATCGGAATGGTCATGGTCGGCCTGTGGATGGCGTGGGCCTGGATGTAAACCTATAGACAAAAGGAGAATTATATGCCCCCCCTGATCGATGATATTTTCTATATGCTTGGATTCCTGCTGCGAGCTCTGGGCTTCCTGGTGGTTGGATATGGCCTGGCCCGCTTCACACTGGAGGCCTTCACTAAGGCTGTCTGGCAGGTCCAAATTGCGCTGGCGCTGGGCTTTTTTGGCCTGTTGATCGCGCTGACCGATTTCTCAAGCGCAGGCTCGGCCGGGGCTTTTGCCCTTGGCGCAGGCATCGCGATGTTGATGTCCACCAGAGCCGCAAATGCTGAAGAAGATGGAGCTGCAAAGAAGAAGTAGTTACGCCAAGAATTAAGGAAGTGCACTACAGGTGGCAGCTAGCTAATGTGACTGTCACCTGTTCTCTATTCATACAGTGGTTCGAATTGATGATATCCAGCGTCAATCTTCTAACAAGCAATTCCATTCTCCCCTAGAGTCTCCTGGTATTTCAAACCAAGCCGCATACGGATCGACTGTATACGGCTTTACGGAAGGATTCCAAGATCGATTATTCTGCGCTGTGTGTCAGGTAGGCTTCCACCATCAGCAGGTTCTTCTCGCCTGCCCTGCGGACAACTTCCAGCATGCTTTCCATCGTAGAAACCTCTTCCACCTGTTCGGTCACGAACCATTGCAGGAAGGCCTGCGAAGCATAATCCTTCTCCTTGAGCGACAAATCCACCATATCATGGATCTGGCGGGTCACTTCTTTTTCCCAGGCCAGAGACATATCAAAGGCGTTTTCAGCTGTACCGATTTCCGCTTTAGGAGCCGGGATAGCAGCGATCTGCAATGGAGCTCCCACTTCCATGAGATAGTGCACGAATTTCATGGCATGCTCCCGCTCTTCCTCGGCCTGGGCATAAAAGAACTTCGCCAGTCGGGAGAACGATTCTCCATCAAAATAGGCGGCAATCTGAAGATATTGATTGGAAGCCCCTAGTTCATTGCCGACCTGAGCGCTCATAAGGCTGGCCATAGCTTTGCTAATTTGCATGAATACCTCCTAAGGTAGTGAATAAACGTTTATTGTAACTATTTTAACTGAGTGGCAGCCTCCGCAGCAGCTTCTGCGGGGGTTTTTTCGCCTGATAGAACGGCCGCGATAGCTGTCTGAAACAAGGGGCCGATTGAGGCTGTGAGATCATTTCCGGGGACCAGCTGTGCCTCCTCTGCCACCTGGATCAATTCCTGGCGCAACCGCACATCCTCCCAGGCAGCCAGCACGGTCGGACGGGTTGGCAGGATGCGCCCCGCTTCGGTCCATGCCGTTAGAAAATCACTGGCAGAAAGGAACTCGGCCAGTTCCACTGCCAGAGCCTGATTCTCTAAATTGGAACCAGCCAGGGCCCAGGCGTACCCCCGCGCCAGAGAGACGGAACCTACCACATTGACCTCGGTGGCCGCTCCAGATACAGGTATTAAACCGGGTAAGGGTTCAAACTGGGCTTCACTCAGGCTATCTGCAAGGTAGCGCGATGTCCAGGCCACTACCAGGCTTGCGCGTTGCTCCTTGAAAGCTTGCCAGACAGTTGCTTCATCCTGAAAAGTGGTCACCGAAGCCGGTAAATTCCCTTGCTCGGCTGCCTGTGCATAGAACGATAACACTTCAGTCATGGCAGCTTCGTCAAGCATCGGGCGTCCCTGCTCGTTTACCAACCCTCCCCCAGCGGAGAGATACAATGCCAGGCTGACCAGTGCCTGGGGAGACGCCGCAGGAAAGAGGAAGGTCGCTTCTTTGAGTTCATCCCAATTACCAGGTAGGGGATCGGTATAGCCAATCAGTACCAGCCCGTCACCCGCAAAAGGTAAGCCAAAGATGGTGTTTTGAATATGAGCCATTTGATTTGCGTACGGATACCAATCAGGATCATCCAATGCCAATGTCAGGCCGTCGAGCGGATGAAGCAGACCTTCGAGCGCAGCAGATTCCAGGTCGGTATGTGAAAGCGCCACCAGGTCTGGCATCACCTGAGGAGCAGCCGCTTCAGTCGCCACCAGAGAGTCGAGTAGTCCGCCTGCTCCGCTGTCCGGTTTGACGCGCACTTCTATCTCCAGACCAGGGCGACGATTGAGGAACTCGTCAAGGCGCGCCTGCATCAGTTGCGCCGCGCTCGAATCGGCGGCTGGATTGAATTGGGGCGGTACCCACAAGCGCAACACCCGCGGACCATTGCGCCCCGTCGATGGCGTTGTGGTGGGAGGTAAAACGGTAATCGTGGGTTCCACTGGAGAGGGGATAGCAGGTTGAGGTGTGGAAAGCAACTCGGGCATCCCCGCACAACCAGAGACCAACAAAATCAACAGCGAAAGAAATAGTTTGCAAGAAAGGTTCATCAATCCATCCCAACTGGCTTGGAGAGCATGGCAGTTAACAGGCGAACACCGTTTTCAAGGTCATCCATGTCCACCATTTCTGAGGGGGAATGCACATATCGGCAGGGAATGACCAGACCGCCGGTGGGCACGCCGTCACGCGTTACCTGAATGGCACGTCCATCTGTGCTACCACCTGTCAACACTTCGCGCTGAAATGGGATCTTGTTTTTTTCAGCCGTATGTGTCATCCACTCTACCACACGCGGATCGGAGAGCATCAAGGCATCCTTTACTTTTACAGCCGGACCTTTCCCCAATGCAAGCTCACGTCGAACGGAGTTAGGCGTATCGCCTGTCGGAGTAACGTCAATGGCCAGACCAATATCAGGATCGACCCCATAAGCCGAAACGGTTGCACCCCGCACACCCACTTCCTCCTGCACCGTAAAGACAATAAAAACCTCATTTGAGCCTTTGAACCTGCTACCCTTACCGCCTGCATTCCTATCTGCATGGTGCCTGAGTCTGCGCAAGGTCTCAATCGCCACCAGCACACCCGCACGGTTATCCAACGATTTGGCCACCAGCCGTTTTCCTAATTCCATCATAGGCCGCTCGAAGGTCGCTACTTCCCCTACTCTTACCGGGCAATCCACACGGCTGCTGGCACCCACGTCAATGAATAGTCTCTCAGCCGGCGGAATCTCATTCTTTCGGTCGAAACGCTCTGCACCAATCACGCCCTGCACACCACTTACAAAGCGCACGCGTCCGCCCAGCAGGTAGCGGCCAAAGGGGATACCTATGGGAGTAAAGCGCACAAAACCGTCTTCGTCCACATGGGTAGCGATCAAGCCGATCTCATCCATATGCGCGGCAACCATGATGCGCTTTCCTTTTTTTCCAAGGGCGCCCTGGCGTGCGATCAGGTTCCCCAGGACATCCACGCGGACCTCATCCGCCAGCGGTTCGACTTCGGCACGGATGACCTCGCGAATGGCGTGTTCATACCCGGAAGGGCTGAAAGTTTCTGTCAAGGTCCGAAGAAGCTGTCGCATCGCATTCCTTAGAGTGGTTGTACCACAACTTATGACTGGCCAGGTAGGGAGATTTGCTGTCCAGCAGCATAGTCTTGCTGGCGGTCAGCCCAGATAAGATGTGCCTGCCCTTTACCCAGGACCTGCCAGATGCCGCCGAGCTTGCCGACCAGTGCCGTGTTTTCATCGACCCCAAGGATATACTCATCCAGCTTGAGTGTGCGTCGCAACCCCAGGAAGAAGGTCTTCCATAAGCCACGCATTCGATCGAAATGTGGCAAGACATAGGTAGCCGGCAAGATCTGAAAAGCAACCATGGATTTCAGACCGGCAAAGCGAAAATTGGGCACTTTTTGGGCAAGGATCATTGCTCCCGCCGAGCAACCCGCATAGACCGCGCCACGCTCCCAAGCCGTTATACCTGCCGCCCAGGCGCGACTGCCGTACAGGGTTTCGAACAGGTACATGGGATTACCGCCTGAGAAATAGATCAGGTCTGCCTCTTCAAGCAGCGGCTGCCATTGCGGGTCATCCGCGGAGGCGCGATCAATGATCTCGGGGGCGCTCACTTCTGCTCCAAGATTCTTGAAATGTGCAAGTCCCATATTCGACCAGCGTGACACACTGGCCTGCCCTTCCTGGCCGGCAGCTGTTGGCAGGCAGACCACGCGGGGGGTGTGCCCATTTGCCTGTAAGCCAGCCAGCAAGGTGCGATCTACCCCATCCATAACAGGCAGGTATTCCCCGGAACCAACTAAAGCAATCAAACCATTCATATCATTCGCTTCCTACTGAATAAGATACTTTGCAGATATCAGGCCTTGCCAAGCAATGCGGGTGTGATCCGCATTAAGGCTTCATGCATCAAAGTCAAAGTATGCTTCCAATCGGTAATATATGCAAGGCTCACTGGCGAGTGGCTGTAGCGGTGTGGCACCGAAACCGAGACCACGGGGATGCCAGCGCGTCCACGCTGAATCGCGCCTGCATCCGTGCCTCCACCGCCCGGCTGGCGTACCTGGTACGGAATATGCTCTGACTCGGCAGTCTGTCGCAAGAATTCCACCAGGCGCGGGTCATCGATCGTAGAGGCATTGTACACGTAGATGGCAGGACCCTGGCCCAATTTTGTGTTATAAAAAGCGCTCTCCTGACCATCGTAGCGGGGCAGGTCATGGGCAGGAGTGGCGTCGACGGCGATGGCCAGATCTGGATCGAACCTGTAGCCTGCAACTTTAGCACCGCGTAAACCGATCTCCTCTTGCACGCTGAAGGCCAGCAGGAGATCAATATGATCGGGAGCTGTTTTAAGCAATTCGATCAAAGATGCCACACCAATGCGATCATCAATGGCCTTGGAATGTAAAGTAGGGCCTACCCGTCTGAATTGCGTGGCAAAGGTAGCCCAATCACCAAGCTTGGCCCTTCCACCGGGTCCCAGGTCGATGCGCAGGGAGTCCAGAGCGGGCTTGCGCTTAAGCTCATCCGAACCGGCAAGATGGACAGGTCCGGTGCCGATGACACCCGGGGTGTGGTCTTTTCCCACCATAACCGCTTTGCCCGGTAGATAACGAACATCGATGTTGCCTACCAACTCAAAGCGGTACAGGCCGTCCCCTTCTTCAGCCACCAGCATGAATCCGACCTCGTCCATGTGCGCGTCCAGCATAATTCGCAGACGGTTCCTGCCTCGGCCGCGCCTGGTTACCAGGACGTTGCCCAATGCATCGACCTGCACTTCATCGGCATGGGGGCGCACTTCTGCCAGTACGATCTGGCGCACCTCGCCCTCATCTCCTGAAACTGCGCAGGCATTGCACAATCGTTCCAAAAGCTTGATTTGCACATCAGCGGTCCTGGGTTGGCCAGCCGGCATATTCAATTCTCCCACCGCAGGTTGCACATGAAATCCTCTTCGAGGCTGGCTATAAATTCTGCCAGCAATCGCCCGGCGCGCCGGACATCGTTCAGGGACACGGTTTCCACCGGAGTGTGCATATAACGGATGGGAATACCCAACACCAGGTTGGGGATGCCCTCCGCAGTAACTTGAATGGACATCCCATCGGTACCCGAGGATTTGGGCAGGAATTCAGTCGCACAGGGAATTTCCAGGTTATCGGCCAGGTCCTTGAAACGCTGGTAAAGCGCCGGGTGGATGTTGGGACCATACCCTACTGTTGGCCCTTTTCCAAGTGGAAAGGTTTGCCAGTCATCTGCCCCAGGACCTTTTGCGAAAGTGGTATCGACCGTCACTGCAAGGGACGGCCTCAATTGGAAGGCGGAAGTGGCTGCCCCTGCAAAATTGATCTCCTCCTGAACGCTAGCCAAAGCCCAGACATCCCATGCATGAGATCTAACTTGCAGCTCCTGCAGACAGATCATTACCGCAGCCACGGATGCACGGTTATCAACGGCATGCCCACAGAGGTACTCGCCGGCAAGTTCGACAGGCTCACCTCCGAAGGAAATCAGATCACCCACCTGGACGAGGTTCGCAACTTTTGCGGGGGACAGACCCACGTCCACCAGCAGATGCGCCATGGAAATGGTCCCATCATTTTCGCCGGAGGGCAAGAGTCTCGCTGGCGGCATAGCAACCACGCCCGGCAGGTCCTGGCGACCGTGTACGATCACGGCCTGCCCCGGCAAGATGCGTGGATCCATGCCGCCAATCGCGTCAATGTGCAGGAACCCTGCCTCTATCCGTGTGACGAGCAAACCAATCTGGTCCATATGCGCCGCCAGCATCACTGACGGGCGCGGGGATGGGCCGCTGCCACGTTTCAAGCCGTGCAGTGAGCCCAGACGGCTGAGGCTCAGATCATCCGTGTAGGGCCGCCAGTGGTCTTCAAGGAAATGCGCCACTTGGGATTCATATCCTGAAATCCCTGGAATCATAAGCAATGATTTCAGAAAAGAATTAAGATCGGTCATACAAGACCTAAGGAGTGACGTTCGAGAAGGGAGTGATGGACGGCTGGATCGTCACAGTGGCTGTTGCCGTTGCCGTGAATGTCGGGGTAGCACTCGGCGGCACAAAAGGTGTATTGGAAGCCGTTGGCGTAAATGTACTCGTAGGTGGTGGGGGCTGGGAAGCGGTCCAGGTGGGGATGAGGGTCAGAGAAGAGGTCGGCGTTGCTGTCGCTGTCGAAGGCAGGAAGGGCGTATTGGTCAGGGTCGCCGTCAGGGTTTCGGTGGGTGTCTGGGAGGCTGTCCCGGTCAGAATATCCGGTGTCTGGCTTACCGTAGCGGTATACAGGCTGAGCGTCTCTGTGATTGTAGAAGTGATGGGAGTGATCGAAGGTGTGAGTGAAATAGTGGTTGAGTCTGGCGCCAGTTGCACTGCGATCCAGCCCAGACAATAGCACGGAAGTGTGGCCAGCGTAGCAAGCAGCAACGCAAGGCGGCGGCGCGCGCGACGGTCGGCGACCTCGGACATAGAACAGATGATAACATCACTCAAGGACTACCGCAAGCAGAGCGGTAGAGCCAGGCTCCGTGAAACCTATTCTATCGGCGTGGGATTTTATCTCTAAAAATCGATCTACGATGAGCTTTCAAGTGTCTGAGGCGACCAGCTCTCCGCTTCCATCAACGTGCAGATTTCAAGTGGTTCGCCTTTAGAAGCATCGCGCACCAACGCGATCGCTCCCTGTGGGCACTTATCGACGCATACACCGCAACCCATACATTTTTCGTAAATTACCTGTGTCGTCCCGTCTTTCAATTCCAACGCCCCGAACTGGCAATATGCTTCACAATCAGAGCAGCCGATGCACAGAGTCTCATCCACCTGTGAGACGTAGCCTGAGGAAGCCAGCATGGGAGTGCCATGCTGGTGAGCTTGCATGGCGCCGCAGCAACACTCACAGCAATTGCAAATGGCGTAAAAGCGCTCCAACATGGCGTCTTTAAAGAAAGCGTGATGCACGTGCCCGCGCGCGTCTTCAGCTTTCAAGATCGCAACAGCTTCACCACGCGTGATCCAGCGTGAACGCTTCGGCTGGTGCTCGCGGATGAAACTGGCAAACGGGTCGCCAACGATCAGGCACACATCCAGCGGAAGGCAGGGATCCTCGCGCGCCGCGCGACAGGGACACTCTAACGCTACAATTCGGTCAGGGTTCTTCATCACGATCGAGCGCGCACGCTTGTAGGGGATGACCTGTTCCAAGTCGGGGAGCCTGATCTCCTCATTGATCTGGACCAACTGCTTTGCCGTTTCGAGGGGCACTGCCTTACCGTGATAGGTATCGGCAAATTCAATACGCTCTTCAAGGGGCTCGTCTTTTTTCTGTCTGATAAGCAGGGGATCCAGGAGCCTGCTCAAAGGCGCCAGCCACCTGGTGGCAGGGTGCGTACCGATCCCGACCCCAATATAAAAATACGGCCATCGTCCATAAATGTACCCATGAATGAAATCCAGAAAAGAATACCCTGAAACTTTGCGCGCTTCTTCCACAAAGGCGCGAGTGGATGGTTTGATAAATGGATTTGGGAACTTCATCTGAACCTCACGACCAATTGATGGTTATTTAATGCTACAAGATTTCGTTCTCCCTGAAAAGCGCCATCCATCCACATTCGATCAGACAAATTTCCTCAATTAGAGAAAAAACAGGCGCCGGACAGGGATCTCTGTCCGGCGCTGAGCAGGGTTTATTCTGTTTCGTAATCGACTGGCGCCTCCTCCACGCTTGCCCCCGGCTGGTCGGCGGATTTCTTATCCAGCATTTGCATTAAGGTGGTTACAACCTTGGTAAAGTATTTGGTTTCACCTTTGTCCTCATAGCGATCCGTTTTCAATCGCCCTTCGAGGTAGACCAGGCTGCCCTTCTTCAGATACTCCTGCGAGATCTCAGCCAGCCGACCCCAAGCTTCGATGTTGACCCACTCGGTGGATTCCTGCATTTCCCCTTTGGATTTCCAACGCTGGCTCACAGCAAGGCTAAAGTTGGTCACCTGCCTGCCCGAAGGCGTATTGCGGCTTTCGGGATCTTTCCCAAGGCGACCGATCAATTGGACACGATTGAGAGTGGGCATTGCATTTCCTCCTATTCAGATTAAAATGAACCCGATAACCATAGTATAGAACAAATTTTCGAAATGTCAATAGGATAAAGGATGAAATCGATAAAACGCCTTCCCCAGATCAGTGTATTGCTCTTACTCGTGTTCTTGAATGCCTGCCTGCCCTCACTGGAGGGGGTGAGCACCGCACCCCAGGCCACGGCACTCCCATCTCTAACGTCCACACCCTTCCAACCCCAGACGCGTACATCCTCTCCGGAACCGGCTCTCCCCTCAGAGACGCCATTACCCCGTCCTATCCAGGCGCTTATTTTGAGCATAGATGGCTTCCGTCCCGAAGCGATAGAACTTGCTCCCATGCCTAATTTGCAATCCCTGCTCGTATCGAGCGCCTACAACTTGAAAGCCCAGACGATCTATCCTAGTTCGACGCTCCCGTCGCATGCTTCAATGTTGACAGGGATGTGTCCCGCAAAACACGGCGTCGACTGGAATGATTACCTTCCCAGTAAAGGGTTCGCAAAGGGAACCGACATTTTCGATCTGGCGCACGCCGCGGGGTTACATACCATGATGGTGGTAGGCAAGGAAAAGCTGCGACAGGTCAGTGAACCTGATAGTACAGACGTATTCGAATTCATCAACGATCGCGATACCGTAATCGCCCAAAAGGTTGTGGATTTGATTCCTCAAGGATTCGGCCTGCTATTCGTCCATTTCCCCACTCCTGACTTTATGGGGCACGAATATGGCTGGCTCTCACCCGAACAATTAAGTGTGCTTTTCCGTTCGGATGAAGCCCTTGCTTCCATCCTGGAAGCACTCGATCAGGCTGGCATGCGACAGGATACCGTACTCATTATCACGGCCGATCACGGAGGCCACGCTACTACCCACGGCTCAAGCGCGCCTGAGGATATGACCATCCCCTGGATCATTTCCGGGCCTGGCGTTGTACCTGGGCCACTGACATCGGCTATCAACACAACCGACACGGCAGCAACCGTTGCCTGGGCCTTGAACCTTCCGCTGCCTGAGACATGGGATGGCCTGCCAGTGCTGGAAGCCTTCGGCCTTCCCGATATTCCTCACGCGCAGCCACGTTGCCCGTAATACGAAGGCGCCCGGTCTTATGACCAGGCGCCTTAATCCGCTGCAATTAATTTGGAGCGTGCTATATCTTCTTTAGCACTGGCAGGCCAGTTTTCATTTCGGCCACTTTGTAACCCGCAGGGACAGCGTCCAGAGCGCCAGCTTTGATCTCGCGGGCAAAAAAGAATAATTTGCTCGCTTTCCCACCTGCGCGTTGAATAACTTTCTCATGCAAATAATATTTATTCCCCTTAGAATTGACGAACGAGTAAGCCATTGCCTTTCTCCTTTCCTTTGACCTAAGGTAACGTTATACTAAGTTTAGCATACACTTACAGGATGTCAACAAGGAATCTGGATATATGAACTCCAAAATGATGATGATCGTATCCACGCTGGAGGAACTGCGCTCGGCGCGTTCCATCCTGGAAGGTCCCGTAGGGCTGGTCCCAACCATGGGGGCTCTGCACGAAGGTCACCTTTCTCTCGTCCGGCAGGCAGTACAAGAATGCGCCAGTGTAGTCGTAAGCATCTTCGTCAACCCGACCCAATTTGCCCCAACCGAAGATCTGGCCAGCTATCCGCGAGACCTCGAACGGGATCTGCGTTTGCTGGACTCGCTGGAGGTCGACTTGGTCTGGACACCAGCAGTAGAGGATATGTATCCAACCGGATACCAGACCTGGGTTGAAGTCGAAGAGCTTACCAAACCGCTGGAGGGAGCGTTGCGTCCTGGACACTTCCGGGGTGTTTCAACCGTGGTCGCAAAATTGTTCAATGGGGTGATGCCGGCCCGCGCATACTTCGGGCAAAAAGACGCCCAGCAAGTTGCAGTTATTCGCCAGATGACACAGGAACTGTTCTTTCCAATTGAGATCATAGTCTGCCCAACTGTACGCGAAGCAGACGGATTGGCGTTGTCAAGCCGAAATGCTTATCTCAATGGACCAGAGCGAAAGGCCGCCACCGTGTTATAC
The DNA here is from genome assembly GCA_964621295.1 of uncultured Anaerolineaceae bacterium. Lineage (GTDB taxonomy): Bacteria > Chloroflexota > Anaerolineae > Anaerolineales > Villigracilaceae > JAABUE01. The sequence goes on from CAZULT010000056.1 coordinate 16,069, forward strand.
CGCTCCCTAGACGCGGCCCGGCAGGCTTATCTCTCCGGTGAGCGTTCAGCTGATACTTTGCGCAAGACCATGCAACATGTCCTCGACTCAGAACCTCTCGCGCAGGTGCAATATGTTTCCTGTGCCGACAACCTGACTCTGAAAGAACTAGATGAGATAACCGGCAAATCCCTGCTTTCGATGGCTGTTAAGATTGGGAAGACACGACTGATCGACAACATGGTTCTGGAATAACGTGAAACACAACTGGCGTTATTGGACCAATCTACTTGGCGCATCACTGGTTGCGGTTGGATTGGTCGCTCTGGCCGGTTTACTTTTGTTTTCCAAACGCCAGGCGTTGGCCTACCTGCACCCCCGGCGTTTGGATCCACCATCAGGCGCCTATCTGGTTCAGCAACAGATCCCTTACCAGGAGATCGAATTACTCACTACCGACGGGCTGCGGCTTTCAGCCTGGTACACACCGCCACAGAACGGTGCACTGATCCTGCTTGCACACGGCTATGGTGACCGGCGGTCAGAAGAGTTCTATGCCTTATTCACCAGTCATGGTTACGGCGTATTGGCCTGGGATTTTCGCGGTCATGGTGCCAGCTCAGGTGAGACAGTTACGCTTGGCTATTTCGAAACCCTGGATGTGGAGGCGGCTCTGGAGTACGCATTGGCCCAATCCAGTGTGGAACACATAGGCGCATGGGGAGCATCAATGGGCGCAGCCACGCTGATCAGGGCTACCGCCTTGCACCCGGAAATCGAGGCGCTGGTTGCTGACAGCCCTTTCCCCTCCCTGGAAGACGAACTGGCCTTACGCGTCCCCATCCCTTTTATAAACCCTTTGATCCGCTTCTTCGCCGAACGGGAGACCGGCTTGCAGCTTGATTCGATCCGCCCAATCGATGAAATCGGCCAGATCGCCCCCCGTCCGGTATTTTTGATACAGGGATTAGGCGACCGTATGGTTCCACCGGATTCAGCCCAACGCCTTTTTGCGACGGCAGGTGAGCCCCGTTACCTTTGGACAGAACCAGGCGTTCCTCACTTGAATATGTATACCTACTACCGGTCTCAATACACAGAACGAGTCTTAGATTTTTTTGATACGTATCTGGTCAGAAAATAATAAGCTGCGACTGGCGTTGTGGATCTCAGACATGGAAAGCGAAAAACGTATTTTACGGCCCCCAGCGCATATTCCTGGCAAAGGGTACCAGGTTGACATTTGGCTGCCCGTCCGGGTAAACCACTTCAGCTCGCCCCCCCTGGTAGGCTTCAGGTAGAGGCGCAAACGCCAGGATCGCGAAGCTGGCATCTGGTGCCCAGAGGATCTCATTGACTTGCTCGAAAGGTGTTGGGATCAGATTGGTGCGCCCGGTGACTGCGTCGGGACCAGAACGGACCATGTAAAGCGGCAGACGACTTACCATATCTTCTGCGGTTGGCAGGGAATTGTAAAAAAAGTACAACTGGCCATCCGGCCCCAGGAGAGGCGCCCGGGCAAATTGGATAGGACTTCCCGTTGAAAAATCATTGGCGAGCAGGGCGACCACGGTTCCGTCGGCGTTAAGGCGCCACATGCCAGGGGAGAGCATCCCCAGGTAAGGGCTGGCCACATAGTAAGCACTGCTATCTGGCATCCATGCCCCACTGCAACAGGACACCGGATTGTCAGGAGATCTGACCAGGGTACCGCCGCTCAAGTAATATATTGCATACACTCCCCCCTCGTAGTAGCCAATGTTGATCAGCAGCTTTCTACCATCCGGCGCATATTCGACCGGCGAATACCCTTCACGCAAGATCGAGAACTCGGGGGAGATGTCAACCAAATTTTCCAGTACTCTGTTGACCGCGCCGCTGTCTACCGCATAAAAATTGAGCCCCCCATACCCAAAAGCGATCGTCCGACCGTCTGGCGCCCAGGCCACGCCGCTCACGTGGCTGGTGATGTAAGAGTCATCGCTGCTCAACGACCCTCCGTCTACGAGCATGCGGCGGCCTGACCCATCCGCGTTCACCAGTAACAACTGGTTGTTACTGGTATAAGCCACGCTCCCATCAGTGGGGGAAACATCATAAGTCTCAACGTTGCTCGGCTCAAAGGTGACCTGACGCAAGGTCGCCCCATCGGTTTCCAGGCGATACACCTGTAAAAAGCCTGTATTATCGTTATTAAGAAAGTACAAGGTGTGAGGTAGTAAACCTTCCTGGGGAGCAGACACTGGAGCGGTCCCAGGACTGGCTCCTCCAGGGGTAAGCGCCTGCATGGTTTGAGCCACCACGGTCTCCACATTGGTGGTATCTGGGTAGGGTCCCACTTGAAACTCGCAGGCTAGAATTGCAGCGGTCAACAGGAATACTGAAAGCAGTGCTTTCAAGGGTTTAAAGACCATAAGCTTCACTATCTTTATAGCTGTTCAAATCGTTGCACGGGGACTACGAAAAGCGTGGCGCGGTTCGGTTCTTGTTCGCCGGATTCTTGCAAACGTTCGCGGACATGTTGAATCGCTAAGTCTACCCGCTCGTCCTTCACCCCAATCAATAAGGTAACAACACCGCTGCGTAAAAATCCGCCAGTAGAGGCGATCCGTGTAACCCGGAAATCAGAGGCTGTAAGCGCTTGGGTTACAGTGTCGGCGTCCGAGTCTTTGATGATCACGACAATCATTTTCATGCTAAATCTCCTCAAAACGCTCAACAGGTAGTGCAAAAACCGTTGCCCCGCCTACAGTGACAGGGATGGGAGCGGGCAACGGCAACGGCGCCCCTTCAACCGCCATGGTCATATACTCGATTCGTCGCCGGCATACTCGCCGCAAAGAGTCAGCAAAGCGGTCCTCGAGTCCTTCCGGCATTCCAATCAGCAATGTAGCATTCCTGCGTCCCAAAAAGCCCCCCGTGCTGGTGAGATGGACGGCGCGCGCGCCCAGGTCTTTGGCCGCGCGGATGGCCTTCTCCACATCCTGTTCCTGCACAACTGCCATCATCAACAAACGAATTGGAGTTCGGGAAGACATGAGTTAGATTCCCTTAAATCTGTTCATACTTATCAACCTTTAAGACAAACACATTGGCGCGCTTCAACCCCGGATCGATCGCCGGCGCGCTGTGATCCTGAATGATCTGGATGGCGGTTTCCACACGAGTTTTTTCCACACCGACTAAAAGCGTTTCATTCCCCCGCCGCAGAAAACCACCCGTAGATGCGATGCGCGTGACGCGGTATTCCGCCTTCATTAAAGCATTGAGGACTTCATCCCCATCGATATTGCGCAAGATGGCAATGATCAATCGTTGATCAGAACTCATAATAGGATTCTACCTCGAATAAAAACACGGTAGCGCCACCTACAGAAACTTGCACAGGCGCAGATACGGGAAAAGCCGACCCATGCAGAGGAGAGGCTATAAACTCCAACCGGCGTTTGCAACTGTTCCTGAGAACTTTTACCGCTGCTTCTTCCCGCCCCTCCTGGATTCCAACCAGCAGCGTGACATTCTTTCTGCTCAGAAAACCGCCCGAGCTGGTCAGGCGCACGACTGAGAAGCCCAGTTTACTCAAAGAGGCGAGCACGCTTTCCAGATCTGCTTCCTGAATGACGACCGCCATAAGACGATTCACAGAAGATGTTGAAATACCGTACCTTAACAATTCCGGCCAGTTGTAATGCTGCTCAGTCAGGGCAGAATCCACTTCTCCAACCAGCTGGGAATGCGTTTCCTCGGAGATCACCCCATCGCGCAACAATCCGGTGAGCGCGCTGCGTTGGGCTCGCAAAGCTTCGCGGTGAGCAGTATCCAATTCTTCCGCCTCGACGGCCGGGTCAGAGGTGATGACCTGCTTGACAGCTTCCACCAAAACATCGTTCTGCCGTTCTATAACCGGTGAGAGACGCTGCCAGGTATGCTCCGAGATCAGGCCTTGCTGGCTCATCCGGCGCAGGTGATCAAACCCGGCTCGTCCGGCCACAAACCGGGCATGTCGGCGCTCGTATTCTTCCTGAAACTCAGAGCGTACGACCAGTTTTAGTTTCCTGACCATCCAGTCCATGGAGATGCCCTGTCCAAGCAAAGTAAACAGCACGACTCCAAATGCCATGTTTCTTAGCAAGCTCAGGGCTTGAGGATCTACATTCTGGGAGGGAATGGTCAATGCCAAAGCAAGGGCAATTGCCCCTCGCAGCCCCCCCCAATACAAGATATGCTTCCACTTATACGAGATTTCTTTGCTAAAAAGTGAAAAACCATAGATTTCCAAGGCCCTCGCCACAAGAACCGCCATAAGCGCGATGCCTATTGCAGGAAGGTTCTCGAGCATGACTCCCAGATCAATGGTCAGACCGATTAACAGAAATATGAACGAGTTCGCCAGGAAAGCAGCATACTCCCAAAAATTAAAGACAACCACCCGTGTCGTGGCAGACATGCCGCTCGGGCCTACATTGCCGTTCACGATGCCCGCAGCCACTACGGCCAGTACGCCGCTGACATGCAATATGTGCTCCCCAACAAGGAAAGCACCGTAGGCCAGAACCGTCGTCAACGTCGTTTCAACCAATGGATCATCAATCCGGCCGATGATCTGTGAGGCAAACATGCCAAGCACCATCCCGGCCAGCACACCACCTCCAGCCACCTTCAGGAATTCTGCAATCCACTCCCCTAAACCCCCATTAACAGACAAGTTAGAATCCTGGGAAGCCAGGCCAGCGATCGCTAACATGATGCTGAACATGACAATGGCAGTGCCATCGTTGAACAGACTTTCCCCCTCCAGCAGCACCTGCAGGCGCTTGGGGACTCCCAGACGCCTGAAGAGCGCAACTACCGCCACCGGATCGGTGGCGGCTATCAGCGCACCAAACACCAGCGCCAGTCGAATGTCAATTCCGACACCCCAAGAAACCAACCCACCGACGACCAGGGTTGTCAGGACCACGCCTGGCACCGCCAGCAGCAGGATCAATCCCAGATCGCGACGCAGATCTTCCACCCTTAAATGGAAAGCGGCTTCAAAGATCAAAGGGGGCACCAGCAGCGAAAGGATGATATCCGGGGAGATCGGGTTATCCAATGGTTCGAAGATCGCTGATATCAGGAGCCCGATACTTACCAGACCCACCGTATATGGCAAACGAAACCGGCGGACTAAGATTGCCACCAGAGAGGCAATCAGCAAGAGACCGATGATGATTTCTTCCGCAATTACGATTTCGCTTGCGTCACCGTTCATCTATTACCTTAAATTCTACAATGAAACGATACAGGGGGTTGGATCGGTGACGACAACCTTTTTGCCACCCGGGAATACGACTTTCGTTTGATTTAACTCGCGTACGACCTTGAGTCCTTTGTATTGTACCGTAACAGGCCACTGAAATGGATTGTGACCTTCCAGGCGTACCTGGTTAGGTGATACGATCTGTACGCCAAGCACCTTCAAGAACAACCCTACTGGCGCCAGTCCGCTGAGGGCGTTCCTTTCTCCGCCTCCTTGACCTGTATCGGCGTGATAATACTGGTAAAATGCTCGCCTTTGTTTCAAGTTCAGGATCACTGCCGAGATCAAGTGCTCAACCAGGCGAGCGGCCTCCTTCCGATATCCATAGGACAAAAGACCCTCACCAAACAACTGGTTCCATAACAAATAGACATTAAAGTGATGGGGTTCAGACTCCGGGCTGGTTTCAGCAGGGTAAGCAGGAATGCCGAATGGGCGGTCAAACAGGTTCGCATCGAACATGACATTCTGAACCATGATTTCCGCCTGTTGAGCATCCGGAACACCAGCCCAAAGTGGCAGCAGCAGGGTATGATCTTCACTCGTATAGTCAGGTGTGCGGATGATGATCCTGTCGTTAGCATCCACCCCTTTGATTTCGATGCGACCAATTTTCTTGTGAACTTTTTGGCTGGTCGCCACCATACCACCACTCCGCCATTGGAAACGTATTCCCGGTATCACCTCACTTACCCCTTTGGTCACATACTCGCCGATGATCACCTGTGGGCGCTTTGCCCCCGGACGATCGGTATGGACTTCAATAAGCAGGCGAACCGGCCGTTCAAATGTTCGTTTTAATTTGATCTTTCCCGGGCCGCGATGGCGCGCCAACACTTTCCCGGGTGTACTCAATCCTGTTTCACGATCACGGTAATGATACCTTGCCGAGCGAGAATCCCAGCATTTGCCTAGTTCGGATTGTAGGGTTGCGATCTGTTGCTTGATTAGCTTGACCTCTTGAGATTGCCGGAGGCGTTCAGCAATTCGAATCAAAGAGTCGGCCTCTCGATATAGGAACGCCAGTAGTGCTGGACTGGTCAAGCTGGTGATGTCGACCCCTTGAGACTCTGGATTCCAGGTGTCAAATAGTGGATTTTCTTCATATCCCGTCTGAAGTAAATTTCCCCACTCTGGAACACCATCGCGATCACGATCATTCCGCGGCGAAAACCACGCCCAGTAAAACGATAGCAAACGAGGGAACACTTCGGCCAGAAAGCCTTCATCTTCCGTTCGTTTGAAGATATTCCAGGTCAGGGTTGCCAACAAGGGCATCGCCTGGTACCTACACCGCTGGCCTCCCAAACCTGGTTTGCCGTCAATATTCCCATCGCGGGCTTGGGCTGACAGGAAATTTCGCAGCAAGCCCTGTGCAAACTGAGGCACCGTGGGTAGCAGAGAGGCAAGGTAGTAGGCTTCCAACGGTGTCTGCCCGCTCCAGGAGGCCGGGTAGTCGCTGCCATCTCCCTTGCGAGAATAGCCCTGATCAGGCCCACGTACGCTTACAAAGGAAGTTTGGGGCAACTGGTCGTTTCCAGGAAAAAAAAGGCCAAGAGCCGAGCTCTGACTAAATGCCAGAGCCGCATCCCAATCCAGATCGGTCGTAAAGATTTCGACCATGTGCCCTGCGTTGACCATCTCGATCTGGTTGCGTTCAGCTTCCCAGGGTTGAGCGGCAATCAATCGCGCTATGTCAAATGAGTCCTGGGGCTCCCCTCTGGCAGCCTGGGCCCAGGTCAATTGACGGGTAGCGCCCGCACCCAGTTCCAGATCGATCATCAAGGAAGGTAGCGGGCCGGGCCCGGGTACCGGACCACCGGTCATAAAAAGTAGAGGAACAAGCCCTCCTGTTTGCCCAACAAGTACGTTGACCATTTGCATTTGGGTATATGAAAAAGAATTTCCATCCAACGGTACCAGCCCAGCACACATCTCGAACCTTATACTTCGCTTGGACGTAGTGTGATTGATCACGGTTACTCGCCCGGTAATCACATCCGATTCTGGTTGCCGGATTTCATAGATCACTTCCAACCCGCTGAAGGGAGAGAAGATGATTTCCAGATAATTGGAGAAAAAACGTCTGACGACCGGCGGAATCGCAAACTCGGCCGGGTTCGTAACGGCTTTCCCTGATTCTGAAAAGCGGGGGTAAATGCGTAGCGAGCGCGCCCTCAACCCATAGGTGGTCCGTAAGCTGAGCGCGGCTGGTTCTCCTGACCCAAATTCTACTTCCCAGGCATGGTCATTCACATAGTTGGGAATGCAAAACCGGGCATCCGCCGCCAGGATGAGATTCAAGGGAGAACCCGGACCAAGGGACCACTTACGCATGGACATATTGTAAGAGTAGTTGAGACAACGGTCAAAGGGTGCCAAATAGAATGTGCTACAATTTTTCCCACGCAATTGTCCCGGCGGACATCTTATCCAGCGTTTCGGAGAACAATCTCTGTCTTGACCAAGGAATAGTGTAGCCTCAGTTGGTCCTTATGCCCGCAGCCAGCTCTGTTTCAACAGAAGCGCGCAAGAACATTCAAAACTCAACGAAATGGCACCATTGATCCGTATAGGGGCACTTTAAATCCGGCCGCCTCTCAATATGGGAACGAAAAAGACTCGCCGGTAACCTCTTGTATTTTTTTATATCCAATCCTGAGAGTTGAGAGGCTTGGGCAGCAACCATGTGTTCTTTATGCTACAGAGTGCTGCGTAAATAGTTGAACCAAATCGCTGTGATTTACCCGTATATTGATTTCTCAATATTCACATTTTTAGGCAAGAAGCAGTAGAATCGATTTATTTGAAGGATAGGACCCTATGACTCAATCCACCCCTGTTAACCATGGCCTGTATTTTGAAGAATTCCACATCGGCCAAACCATCACCACCGCCGGTCGCACCATTGCCGAAAGCGATATCGTCGGTTTTGCAGGTTTCTCCGGCGATTACAACCAGATCCACACCGATGCGGAATTCAGCAAAAAGACTCCTTTTGGACAGCGTGTAGCGCACGGGCTTTTAGGCCTTTCGATCGCTTCCGGCCTGGCCATGCGCACCGGAGTGCTGGAGGGCACCGTCATCGCCTTTCGCGAGATTCACAACTGGAAGTTCGCCAACCCGGTGTTCATCGGGGATACGATCCACGTCGAAATGGAAGTGACTGAAACCAAATCCTTACCCCGTATTGGCGGCGGTTCGGTTACGATCACTTTGGATGTTAAAAAACAAAGCGGCGAAACCGTCATGAAGGGCTCGTGGATCGTACTGGTACTGTCCAAACCGTAATTCGCTATGTCGCAACATCCGGAAGACCCGCGCGATCGTCTACGCCGCTTGCTCGCTTCTGAAGATGAGACACAGGCGGAACTACCTGCACAGGAGGAGGATCCTGCCCTTTCTCCTGACGAGCTCTCTGTTCCAGAGCCAGATGAGTCGCTCCCGGTTTCAGAAGACATTCCCGAAACCCCCATGCCTGCGCTGGACAAGGATAATATGCCTTTGCCCCGTCGGGTGGACGAAATCGATACAGGCGCCACACGCGTAACCCCTGCCGCTTACCACGGCCCATCGCGCCCCACCTCCACTCACCCGGGAACAAAGCAAGGGCAGAGCCTGCCGGTCGGCGCCAGCCAGCCGCAGTCAAATGCATCCTCACCCGTTCCGCCTTCCCGGACGACAACGCAGTACTCTGCCAGAAAAACCAACCCGCCGATTTGGAAAAGTCGATCCGGGTGTCTGATCAAAGCCTTGATCGCCTCACTCTTTGCAATGGTTGGGTTGGCTTTGCTGGGCGGTTCGATTGCCCTGTACCAGTATTACGCCATCGCCCGTACTTTGCCAAGTGTAAGTGATTTGCGCCAGCGTGCCTCCCAATTCGAGACCACACGCATCCTCGACCGCAACGGCGCCGTGCTCTATGAGATCATCGATCCCCATGCGGGACGTCGCACGTATATCCCTCTCGAAAAAATGTCACCCGAAATCCTTGCTGCCACCATCGCCACCGAGGACAAAGATTTCTATAGCCACCCCGGATTCGATCTGCCAGCAATCATACGGGCCTTGTGGGATAACTACCGCACGCAGGGACAGGGGGGCGGCGCCTCCACCATCACCCAGCAACTGGCGCGCAATCTGTTGCTCTCTCCCGAAGAGCGCGTGCAGCGCACATATACCCGCAAGGCGCGTGAGATCATCCTGGCCGCAGAGATCACACGCCGTTACAGCAAAGATGAGATCCTCGAGCTATACCTGAATGAGAACTATTACGGCAACCTGGCCTATGGGATCGAGGCGGCAGCCGAGACCTATTTTGGAAAAAACGCCGATCAGCTAGACCTGGGAGAGGCCGCCTTCCTGGCAGGATTGCCCCAATCACCCTCGATCTATGATATTTACACCAATCCCGAAGTTACCCTCATCCGCCACCAACAGGTGCTGGTCTTGATGTTCCAGCTCAGCCAGGAAAAAAACTGCATCCCGGTCAGCAACAGCGACGAGCCGGTATGCGTCTCTGCGCCGGACGCCACGGAAGCCGCCAATGAGATGAAAGCCTATCCGTTCCGGCCGCCGAACATCACCATCCGTTACCCACACTGGGTCAACTACGTGCGGGCCCAACTTGAAGAAAAATACGACCCGCAAACCATCTACCGCTCCGGTTTTACGATATTTACCAGTATCGATCCCACCTTGCAAGAGGCTGCCCAACAAATCGTTGCAGAACAGGTTGCCGCGCTGGTCGACAAAAATGCGCACAACGGCGCATTGGTTGCCATCAAACCATCAACAGGGGAGATCCTGGCAATGGTCGGCTCGGCTGACTTCTATGACGAAACCATTGACGGGCAGGTCAACATGGCCATCAGTCCCACCCGCCAGCCAGGCTCCTCGATCAAACCGATCAACTATGTGGCGGCCTTCGAAAAAGGCTGGACCCCGGCCACGTTGATCTGGGACGTGCCCTCCGAATTCCCCCCCTCAGGCGACCCCAACGACCCGCGCGAGCCGTACAAGCCCGTCAATTACGACGAAAAATTTCACGGGCCGGTGACGGTGCGCACCGCCCTGTCGAATTCTTTCAACGTGCCGGCAGTGAAAACCTTGGATTTCGTCGGCATCTACGACGACCCGGACACACCTGAACTGGATGGAATGGTTGGCATGGCAGAACGCCTCGGCATTACCAGCCTGACCAGGCAGGATTACGGCCTCTCCCTGACTCTGGGTGGCGGGGATGTCAGCCTGATCGAGATGACCTCGGCCTTTGGGGTCTTCGCCAATAGCGGCCAGCGGGTCCCGCCGGTCGCCATCCTCAAGATCCTGGACCACGAAGGCAACCTGGTATACGAATACCAGCCTGAACCCGGAGAGCAGGTCATCAGGGCGGAACACGCCTACCTGATCTCTTCTATCATCTCCGACAACCAGGCGCGATCCTGGATGTTCGGCAGCAATTCGGTGCTCAACCTGCCCTTTACTGCCGCTGCCAAGACCGGCACGACCAACGACTTTAGAGACAACTGGACGCTTGGCTACACCCCCGACCTGGTGACCGGCGTCTGGGTGGGGAATGCCGATTACACGCCGATGGTCAACACCAGCGGGTTGAGCGGGGCGGCGCCCATCTGGGCGCAGTTCATGCAAACTGCGGTGCCCTATGTCAGCAATGGATCGCCCAGTGCCTTCGTCCCCCCCGCGGGCATCACCGAGAAGATCATCTGCGCCCTTTCCGGTACCGAACCTTCCAAGTGGTGCAAAGAACAGCGGCGCGAGGTCTTTGCGAGCGATCAGCCTCCCTTACCGCCCGGAAAAGACCTGTACCGCAGGACGACCCTGGATACCTGGACGGGGTTGGAAGCCTCTCCGGAGTGCGACGAGTTCACCGACGAGCAAATGGTCATCAACACAGGCGGCGATCCCTGGGCCGAGAAGTGGCTCGACACGAACCAGGGCAAAGATTGGCTCGAATCGCACGACTTTCCGCGCAACGTCTTCATCGCCCCCGAACGCGAATGCAACCAGGACGACCCGCGGCCGACGATCGAATTCCGCGGCTTGCAGGATGGCGAAACCATCACCGAGTTCAACCTGGATGTCAGGGCCGTCATCACCGCTCCGGATGGCATCGAAAGGTGGCAACTGGGCTACAGCCCCAACCCGGACGCGAACAACTGGAACGTGCTGGCCGACGGAGACGGTGAGGTGGACAATCCCACCACCCTGTTGAACTGGGACCTGGGTGGGATCGAAAACAATTCGGTCACCCTGCGGCTGCATGCGGAAGGTCCGCACGGCTACGCCGATCGCAAGATCCAGTTGAAGCTGCAGCTGCCGACGCCGACGCCGCCTCCCACGCCCACCTTCACCCCCACCTTCCTGCCTACCGGCACCTGGACGCCCACGCCTACGCCTTCCGCGACCCCCGCCACGCCTCCCAGCCCGACCGCGGTCCCGACCACGCCTCTCCCGAGCCCCACGCCTTAAGCCCTCATTATGCGCTTCGAAGACCTGAGCTGGATGGACCTGGAAAAGTATCTGGCGGGCGACGACCGCCTGATGCTGGTGCTCGGCGCCTGCGAACAGCACGCTTACCTGAGCCTGCTGACCGACGTCAAGATCCCGCTGGCTCTCGCGGACCTTGCCTCCCGGCAGACCGGCGTGCCGGTCGCTCCGCCCCTGAACTTTGGCGTTTCCCCCTACTTCCAGACCTACCCGGGCACCCTGAGCCTGAAGGTCACCACCCTGGTGGCGGTGGCCGAAGACCTGGTGCGCTCTGCCTTCCGGCAGGGGTTCCGGCGCATACTGGTTCTGAACGGGCATGGGGGCAATTCGCCCGCCAGGCACCAGCTCGAAGAATTGAACAACGAGCTGACCGAGTTACGCTTGAACTGGTACGACTGGTGGGCCTCGCATTCCGTGGAGGCCGTGGCGCAAAAGCACGATTTGAAACCGGCTCATGCCAACTGGCTGGAGGCCTTTTCCTTTACGATCGTCAACGAACTGCCGCAAGGCAAAAAAGTCCCCCCCCGTACCCCCAGCGCGGTCCTGGACGCCGAAACGGCGCGGGGCGTATACGGGGACGGCTCGTTCGGCGGAGTCTACCGCGCTTCCGACGCGATCATGCAAGAGGTCCTGGACGCGGCCCTGCAAGATGTGTTGCCCCTGCTGGAGTTTGAGTAGCGCAGGGGGGGTCGATCCCGGCCTCAATAGCGGAAACCCGCACCCTGTGCCAGCCAGTGGTAAGGCGGGCTCAGTCTTCCAGCCGCCTTCCGGCGGCTTTTGCTTTGGGCCGGGCGGGTCTACCCACAGGCGCACAGGTCGTCATCGCGAGCGCATCTGCCGGTGCCGGATGATTTACGATCCTGAACGCACCCGGAAAAATCCTCTCAAGTCTCGTCGCACATCCTGTACGGACTCGTTGCCCAACGAGTCCGTACCTGTGGATAATCCTGTGCGGACTCGTCGCGAGTCGAGTCCGTACTGGTTTGCCATCGAGTCCGCACAGGATTGGAGATCCGTCCCTGTGGCCTCGAGCCCACAGGGAGGTTCCTAAGTACTTAGGGCTTTCTTAAAGTAGAAAGTATGAGTTAAAAAGAGAGACCTTCCTCGGCTATGCTTTTGTGTAGCCGCACAAAACATAGAAAA
>CAZULT010000057.1:0-28965 GCA_964621295.1 uncultured Anaerolineaceae bacterium
AACGTTCGTTTATAATAGTATAACCAGATTGCACTGGTTGTCAAGCCTCTGACCCAAGGGTAGAATTAACACATGTCTCAGGAGCACAACCACGCTGCGTTCCTCGCCCGCTATTTGCGCTTCAATTTCACCGTCAACCTGCTGGATGGCGGTTTTTTCGGCTTTGCGCTGGGCTTTGCTTCCTTCTTCACGATTCTTCCGCTCTTCGTGAGCCAGATGACCGATTCAGCGCTGTTGATCGGGCTGATCCCGGCCATCCACGGCGCTGGCTGGCAACTTCCACAACTGGTCACCGCTGGTTGGGTCTCCCAGGCAAAGCGCTATAAACCGCTGGTGTTGTGGACCACCCTGCACGAACGGCTGCCATTCCTCGGCCTGGCGCTGGTGGCCTGGTTCCTGCCTCAGCTCGATGTCCAGTTCGCCTTGATCCTGACCTTCGCGCTGTTGATCTGGCAGGGAGTTGGAGGCGGCTTCACCGCCAATCCCTGGACCAGCCTGATCTCGAAGATCATTCCCGGCGAATTGCACGGCACATTCTTCGGAGCGCAAAACGCCGCCTTCAGCGCTCTGGAAGGGCTGGCGGCCATCCTGGCCGGCCTGACGCTCGACCGCCTGGATGGTCCGCTCGATTTCACCCTGTGCTTCCTGGCGGCCTGCTTCGCCCTGGTGGTCTCTTACGTATTCCTTGCCCTGACGCGGGAACCCGATTCCAACCCTGAGAATTTCACTCCCGCAACCTACTCTTTTCTGACGCAAGCCAAGCGCATCCTGCGTAATAACCGTAATTTCAACCTCTACATTGGTGTGGGTTCACTAGCCCAATTCGCAGGCATGGGGTTTTCGTTTTACATCATCTATGCCGTATGGCATTTCGGGATCAGCGATCTGGTGGCCGGTTACATGACCGGCGCCTTCCTGGTCTCCACCATCCTGGCCAGCCTGTGGATGGGTCGATTGGCCGACCGCTGGAGCCCACGACACGTGATGTCGATCGGCGCGCTGGCCTCGTCTGCCAGCGCAGGTATCGCCTGGCTGGCCCCTTCGGCGGACTGGTTGTATCTGGCCGTGGTATTGGCCAGCATGGGCGTCGTAGCGATCTGGACTCTGCCGATCCCCTTCATGGTGCGCTTCGGAAATGATTTCGAGCGTCCCTACTACATCGGCCTGGCCAACACGTTCATCGCACCGGCTACCATCCTAGCCCCCATTCTGGGCGGCTGGCTGGCTGACGTGGTCGGTTTCCAGGCTACCTTCCTGGTCTCCGTGGTGAGCGGGTTGGTGACGGCTGTGCTGCTGGTCTTCGCGCTTAAGGATCCTCCGCTTCAACCGGCACTGGCCGCGCAAGCCGCGCCGCGCAATCCAGCTAAATAATCGCTCTTTTATAATCGCGATCACTTCAAATTGAGATGACCCTGTGATCAGCCAGGTCCTGGAGTTCCCGCTCATCCACCCCCAGTTCACGCAGGATCTCAACCGTGTGTTCCCCCAACCCGGGCGCCGCGGCGCGTTCGCGCGGTACGAAGGTAAAGGGCGATAGCATCTCGACCGGTCTGCCTTCGGCCAGGCGGACGTGACCGCGCGAACGTACCTGAGGGTGCGCAAGCATTTCCTCAAAGGAGTTGACCGGCTCGAGGCAGACATCCGTCCCTTCGAACAGGGAGGACCAGTGCTCCAACGGCCGGCTGCGGAACAGTGCGACCAACTCAAGCCGCAATTCCTGTTCGTATTGCCTTTGGATCCACTCCGGCTTGCCAAGCACCCGGCAAAATTCGCCCCAGAAGCCCGGTTCGATCGCCGCCAGGGTGAGGTAGTTCCCGTCCGCAGTCTCATAGACGTTGAAGCAGGCTTGCCCTCCCAGCAACGGATGGCTTCCGGCTCTGACCTGCAATCCGCCGAAGTAGGCGCCGCCTGCCAGGGGCGCCATCCAGGAGAGCACGCCATCCAGCAGCGCCACATCCAGGTACCGCCCGTCCTGCCCGCGCTCCCGGCCGACCAGCGCGCCCAGGATGGCAATGGCCGCCAGCATGGCACCGCTCAGGTCGGCTACCGGCACACCGTACGGCAACGGCGCGCCGCCGGCCGGAGCGTTCAAGGCCAGCGCGCCGCCTACCGCCAGGTAGTTCAGGTCGTGCCCGGCGCGCTCTCGAAAAGGCCCGTCGGCGCCGTAGCCCGATAATGAACAATACACCACCCCGGGGTTCACCCGGGAGACCGCCTCGTACCCGATACCGTACCTATCGGCCACGCCCGGGCGGAAGCCCTCCAGCACCACGTCCGCTCGCTCACACAATTTCAGGAAGAGCGCCCGGCCGCGCGGGTTGCGGTAGTTCAGGGTAAGGCTCTTCTTACCATGGTTGACACTCTCGAACAATTTTCCCAGGCCCATCTCGGGAGGCGCCAGGCGGCTGTAATCTCCGGCCAGAGGCGTTTCCACCTTGATCACCTCAGCCCCAAGGTCCACCAACAACTGCGTCAGGTAGGGTCCGGGCAAAAGGCGGGAGAGGTCGAGGATTCGAATGCCTTGCAGGGGTAGAGATTCCATTTGGGTCTCCATGGTATTACGGATGGCTTTGGAATGATTATACGATACTGGGCTTGCTTCCCTGGACCTTGTAAAGCGCAAACTGTGGGCGCCAGCCACAAGCGACGACTCAGCGTGTCTTAACCGATGAATTCAACCCAAGATGCGCGGTCAAGGAAGTTGACTCCAAACGCAGAAAGAAGGCATGCTGACGAACGGACCCCGGCCGTAGGAAAAGGCCAACCTGCACGACTGCGCAGGTTGCCTACCAGGCTGGGCGAGTTTGTTTGGCACACAAAATAACGTAGCCTGGCACAATAAGGGACGTAGCACGGCACATTATCCGATGCAGCGTGGCAGGATAAACAACGCCGTGTGCCACTTAAACTCAATATCCCGGTCGCTGGATATGACCGGGATGGACAACCCTATGGGAATCGCCCGAGAATTCAAGAAGAGGGGTGAGCCTTCAGCCCTGAGAGTCGGGTTGCCTGCGCGTGATCTGAAAAAGGATCTCGGCTGGCAGAGGATAGAGCGGCAGCAGGTCGGAACGGTACCCCTTGCCGGAGTAATCCCGCATCAATTTGCGCGCACGATTCAGCACCCCGCGGTCCCAGCCCCATTGCAACGTCATCAATTCCTCAGCCGCCGCGTGCCGCGGGTACCGTCCTGCCATGGTGCGGTAGACCCGGAAGCCGTCCTGCCAGGCCTGTAATTCACCATAGACGGATAGCGCCGCGATGAAACCCTGCTGCAAATGACGTACTTCGTGGACGATAAGGCTCAGGAAGTAAGGATCGGTCAATGAAGTTTCGTAGGAGTAATGGCGCGTATTGAGCTTGATATCCCCCGTCAACGTCCAAAAGGCGCCTACGTTCGGCCGCGCCTGCTTGAAACCCACCTGTGTATGATGGCTGCGCATGAAATCAATCGCCTCAAACCCTTCAGGGCCCGCACTGGCGATGTGATCGAACAGCTTGTTCAGCCAATCGCTATTAAGCATATCTGAGAGTTCGTGACGGTCACACTTGGTACAATTAACCTAAATTATACACTATAGAGGAAGTTTATGCGAAAAGTCGCCTTTCTAGGCGTCGGGCAGACCAAGGTCGACGAACACTGGGACAAATCCCTGCGCGAATTGGGCGGGGAGGCAGCTTTTGCCGCCATGACGGAAGCCGGCCTCGACCGGGTAGAGGCGCTTTTCGTCGGCAACATGCTCTCACCCTTGATCGACGGGCAGAACCAGCTGGGCGTCCTGCTGTCAGACTGGACCGGGTTGTGGGGGCAGGAAGCCGTCAAGGTGGAAGCCGCATGCGGATCAGGCGCGGCCGCCCTACGGGCCGGGATGATGGCAGTCGCCAGCGGGGAGCTTGATACCGTGCTGGTGCTTGGCCTGGAGAAGATGACCGACCGCGCCGGTCACGACGTCACCTCGGCGCTTGCTACCGCCGCTGACGCCGATTATGAGGCCGACCAGGGAGTCTCGTTCGTGGGGATCAATGCGCTCGTCATGCGGCGCTACATGCATGAATTCGGCTGGAAACATACCGATTTCGCGCCTTTTTCGATCAACGCGCATGCCAACGCCCTGCACAATCCCTATGCCCGCCTGCAATTCACGATCAGCGTGCGGGAGTTCGAAAATTCCAGCATGGTAGCCACTCCCATCAACCTGCTGGACGCTTCCCCGATCGGGGATGGGGCAGCAGCCGCCGTGCTGGTTCCGGCGGACAAGGTGAACGGCCTGGACGGACGGCCGCGCATCGTACTGGCTGCCTCCGCAGCAGCTACCGACACCATTGCCGTGCACAGTCGCAGGGACCCGCTCTTCCTGCAGGCCGCCTATACTTCGGCCAGACGCGCTTACGAAATGGCGGGCGTCGATCCGCAGGAGATCGACCTTTTCGAACTGCACGATGCCTTCTCGATCATGGCTGCGCTTTCTATTGAGGCCTGCGGCTTTGCCGAGCGCGGCCAGGGCCCGCGTTTGGGGTTGGACCACGAAATCCACCCGGGAGGGCGGCTGCCGATCTGCACGCGCGGCGGATTGAAGGCGCGCGGGCACCCGGTGGGCGCCACAGGCATGTACCAAGTCGTGGAGGCCGTCCAACAACTGCGCGGGGGGTGTGGGGAAACGCAGGTGGAGAATGCACGCGTTGCCATGACACAGAACATTGGCGGCTCCGGCGCGACAGTCCTTACGCATATCCTGAAGGTCGACTGAACGGACACCGGCGAGATGTGGAAAATCCATTTAAAATGCAACCTGCACGTTCTGGGAGTTGATTCTAGAGTAAGATTAGCCTATACTATTGTTAATCGGTGCTGTGCGAAAGGAGAAGCCCATGGCCGAACGCCGACATAAGGACCGGAAAGACTTTTCCTACTACATGCGGCTGACCAATGTGGAAACCGGCGAATTGGTCGGGCATCTGGTGGATATCAGCACGGGAGGCTTTAAACTCGACAGCCAGAAACCTTTAACCGTGGAAAAAGAGTTTCGCTTTCATATGGATCTAACCAGCGAAGTGGCCAGCAAGCCTTTCATGGTTTTTAAGGCTCGCAGCAAATGGTGTCAGGTCGATCCGTTGGATCCGTTCGTATACAACGTTGGTTTTGAAATGCTGGATATTACCCCCGGTGACTTGGATATCTTCAAACGCATTGTTGAAAAATATGGCACATCTTCCAGGGACAAGGGTATCCCCAACCCCAGCCGCTGGTAAGCTCTCATTCGCTACGCGAAATAACCTGCCGGCGAGGCGGGCAGGTTATTCTTATTGCACCTCGTTCCCAAATGGCATACAATTGGGTCATGAGCAAAATCCTGCGTTGGTTGGTTCGCGTCATATTCGATCTGATCGCACGCGTCGAAGTAATCGGTTATGAAAACGTTCCCACACAAGGGAATTTCATTATTGCCACCAACCATCTCGGGATTGTGGACGCTGCCCTGGCGTATTATGCGCTCAACCGCTGGGATCTGTTCATCATGGTGGCTGAAAAGTGGGAGAAGAATCCCTTCCTCAAATGGTTGGGCAAGCATTTCAATTTCGTGTTCATTGATCGATTCAAGCCAGACGTGAAGGCGTTACGCCACATTATGAAAATGATGGAGGAAGGCAAGAACCTGGTGATCGCACCGGAAGGCACCCGCAGCCGGGTGGGCTCATTGATCAAAGGCAAATCCGGTGTCAGCTATCTGGCAGCGCGTTTGCGCCAACCTATCGTACCGGTGGCGCTAGCTGGAACCGAAGACCGTGTCCTATTCGGCAATCTGAAGCGGTTGCGAAGGAGCCACATTGTCGTACGGGCCGGGAAAACCTTTACGCTGCCCCCGCTCCCAAAAACCAACCGCGACGAGATCCTGCAAGATTATACCGATGAAATCATGTGCCACATTGCCGCTCTGCTACCTGAAAAGTATCACGGTGTCTATGCCGGGCATCCGCGCCTGGAAGAATTGCTGCAACATCCTGTATAACGTTTGCTTAAAAGGGGATCAGACCGGAGCAACCACAGCCCAATTAAAACCAGTATATTCGATTTCGATGCAGTAGGCTCACAGGATTTGACCGGGCCCACGCCTCTGAAACACGCCCATACCACGCTCTCCCAACCAGCGCTCGCCGTCCACGATCATCTTACCACGCAAGAAAACCTTCTCCGGGTATCCGATCAGTTCCCAGCCCTCGTACAGGTTGTAATCCGTGCGATGCCTGGCATGGGCCACACCGTACTTCACCCGTTTCTCCGGATCCCATATGGCGATATCCGCATCCGAACCCGGCAACAACGTGCCTTTGCGAGGATATAGACCAAAGATCTTGGCAGGATTGGTGCTGTTCAAAGCCACAAACCTGTTGGGGCTGATCTTGCCTGCCCGCACTCCGTAGGTCCACATGACCGGCAAGCGGTCACCCACCCCCGGCAAGCCATTGGGAATCTTCGTGAAATCGTGCGCACCCAATTCCTTACCCGGGATGGCAACCTGCTGGCCTTCGTACTCGATCGGCCGGGTGCCGTCGAAGAAGAAGGGACAATGGTCGGTGCCTATGGTATGGATGGAATCGGACGAGACTCCCTGCCACAAGCGCGCGTTATCGGCTTTCGTGCGCATCGGCGGCGAACAGACCCACTTGGCCCCGTCAGGACGGCGCAGGTGGTCGATGGTGAAGAAGAGGTATTGCAGGCAGGTTTCGCCCATGACCTTGGCGCCGTGCTGGCGGGCATATTCGAGCATATCGACTTCACCTGCGGCGTTCATGTGCACGATATACAGAGGCGTATCCGCCACCGAGGCCATGCCGGCTACCCTTAAACCGGCTTCGGCCGCGCCCCAGGCAGGGCGCGTGCGCGCGTGCCATTCGGGCGTGGTGTGACCGGCGGCCAGCGCCTGGGCCACGAGCGTTTCGATCACATCGCCGTTCTCGGCGTGCAGCATGACCAGCATCCCGTGTTCTCTGGCGATCTGCAGCGCCTTGAAGATACTGCCGTCGTCCAGGCGCAGGTTCCCGTTGTAGGCGGTGAAGATCTTCAAAGTGGTGATACCCATCTCCACAAGGGAAGGAATGTCTTTGGCTACCGCATCGTCGAAGCGCGTCAGGTTCATGTGGAAGGAGTAATCGATGGCAGCCTTCTCGGCCTTCTTGAACCATTGGTCCACATCAGCCTGAAAACCGCCACTCTTTCCCCTGGCTCCTTCCCCTTTTTTCGCGGCAGGCGGGGGGTTCTGCACCACGAAATCGATCACGGTGGTGGTCCCGCCAAAGGCGGCTGCCTTGTGGCCGGTGTAATGGTCGTCTGAGGACACCGTGCCGAACATTTCAAGATCGAAGTGGGTATGCGGATCCACGCCACCAGGAAGAACCAGTTTATGACTGGCATCCACCAGCTCAGCGTCTGGAACTTGCAGATCCCGGCCGATCTCCGCGATCCTGCCCTCTTCGACCAGGAGATCCGCCTGAAACGTTTCGGCGGCGGTTACCAATGTTCCAGATTTAATTAACAACATGACTTGCCTCCAGAGTGCGCCATTTGACTGGGCTTAAGTGTACTGCAAAATCATTGCTGAGGTGGACGGTATAATGACGGTATGACCTTCGCAGCCGGGCTGACCCTGACCATTACCGTGCTGGCTACGCTGTTGCTGATCAGCAACCGGCTGCGGCCCGATCTGGTAGCCTTGCTGGTGCTGGTCGTCCTGGGAATTGCCGGACTGGTCACGCCCGCTGAAGCGCTGGCCGGGTTCAGCGGCTCGGCGGTGATCACCATCCTTTCTATTTCGATCCTTGCAGAAGGGCTGAGACAGACAGGGATCACCCACTGGCTGGGCCGGCAGATGAAACGAGTGGCCGGGCAGGGCGAGACGCAGCTGCTGGTTGCCGTAATGCTTTCTGGAGCCGCCTTATCCCTGTTCATGAACAACATTGGCGCCATAGCTGTGCTGCTGCCTGCCACCATGGGATTGGCGCGCCAGGTGCGGATGCCCCCTTCACGGTTGCTGATGCCGCTGGCGTATGGCGTGGTAGCAGGCGGCATGGCTACGCTATTCACCACTTCCAACATCATTGCCAGCAGCGCCCTGAGAGATGCGGGCCTTGAGCCTTTTGGCATTCTGGACTTCCTCCCGATCGGCCTGCCGTTGATCCTTCTGGTGGTCCTCTACGTCATTCTGATCGGCAGACGCTGGCTGCCAGACCGCAATCCGGCCGGGCAGGCCTCGGACTTCCACCGCTTACGGGAAGAATTAATGCGCACGTACTCCATGGAGAGCTCGTTGCGTGAACTGCAGGTCTTACCCGGTTCAGCCCTGGCAGGACTAAGCATCCGGCAGGGAGAATGGCGCAAGAATATTCGCGTGAATGTGCTCGGGATCGCTCGCGAAGGAACCTTCATTTCCGCTCCGCGGTCCGAGAGCTCCGTACGTGAGGGGGATGTCCTGCTCGTCCAGGGAGAAGCCAGCACGCCGGCCCTTGAAAAGTACGGCCTGCGATTGCTGGAGAATGCGCCGGTATTCTCGCAGGCCACCAACGGGAGCGCCGCCATCAGCGAACTGGTCCTGCCTCCACATTCCAGGCTGGTTGGAAAGACCCTGCGGGACATGCATTTCAGAGAGAAATTTAACCTGACCGTCCTGTCGCTGTGGCGTTCCGGAAAACCCATCCATATGGGGTTTGCCAGCCTGCCGCTCAGGGTTGGCGACGGTCTGCTCGTACAGGGGGCCGCTGCCAACCTGCAGATGCTGTACCAGGAGCGCGACTTCCTCGTCCTCGAGGAAGATCCCGAGGCGATCCTGCGGCCGCAAAAAGCGCGCCTGGCAACCGCCATCGGGCTGATCGTACTGGGGGTGGCCATCATGGGCTGGTTGCCCATTGCGCTGGCAAGCATCACCGGCGCAGCCGCGATGATCCTGACGGGCTGCCTGGACATGGACGAGGCCTACCAATCCGTGGAATGGAGGGCGATCTTCCTGATCGCAGGGATGTGGCCGCTCAGTACCGCGATCCAATCAAGCGGATTAAGTGACGAGATCGTCCAGACCCTCCTGGGGTTGGCCGGTACTGTTCAGCCGTGGATGCTGGTGACCCTGCTTCTGTTCGTGACCCTGGGGTTGACCAATATCATGGCCGGGCAGGCTGCCGCGCCCATCGTGCTGGCGCCCATCGGATTGGCAATCGCCAAAGCGACCCAGAGCGACCCTCACATCATGCTGATGGCGATCGCGCTGGGATGCTCGCTGGCATTCCCGACGCCTATCGGCCACCCGGTGAATGTGATCATCATGGGCTCCGGGGGTTACACTTTCAGGGATTTTTTCCGTGCGGGCTGGTTGTTGACTCTGTTGCTGATCCCGGCCATCCTGCTTGGTCTGCACCTGTTTTGGGGATTGGCCTTCTAACGGCCGTCGGTATCCAAGGGCACAAAGCCTTTGCCAAACACACTCTGCGCCGGAGATACGATCACAAAGGCGTTGGAGTCCTCGTCTGATACCAGAGCGCGTAATTTGGGAACCTCCGTGATGGTAAGCGCAACCATCAAGACGGCGTGCTCTTTTCCGGTATACGCGCCTTTGCCGGCAATGACGGTGGCGCCGCGATTCATATCGTGAGTGATACGCTCGGCGATCCTCTCCTGTTGGTCGGTGATGATGAACGTCAACAATTGCTGGCGTCGTTGAGAAGGGCGGAACCAGGCGCGGGGGTGCAGGCTCTTTTTGCCGGCATCGGTGAGCGAGGTGAGAAAGTCGGCCGGCAGGCCTTCAAAGCGCGGCAGCACCTCTCCGGCGGAATGCTGCAGTCCAATGGTCGCAAAAGCCAGCAAGAACACCAATAGAAAGAAGATCAGGGTGCCCAGGAGGATCCACTCACCGCTGATCGTTCCGACCCTGGCGCGCTGAAAAGCCTCCGTCAGCGAACCGGCCTGGACGGGGAAGAGCCAAAGCTTGGCCAGCCAGGAAAATCCAACCACGATATAGATCCAGAGATAATTGCGACGCAGTCGACGGCCCAGGGCCTCCCAGGTGGAGATCGGGAAGTGCGGCAACAGCAGGTTCTCGGCCAGCGCTTCTGCCCAATCCGGCGAGGGGTGGAAGGGCGGGACGAGCATGGCCGCGAAGAAGTCGGTTTCCATCAAGCGTACACGTGAGCTCCACAGCTCATAATAACGGTAACGGCGCGCTTCGATCAGCAGGAAGATGGTCACCAACAACAGGTTAAGCAGGATCACAATATGGCTGATGGCCGATTCGGTAAAGGCCAGGGAAATGGAGGCGCCGGTCGTGACCACCGCCCAGTTGGTGGTCGCATCCAGGCGTTGCCGCCAGACGTTGGCGCGCGTCACCTCCGCTCTGAAGAAATGCACCATAGCGGTAGTAAACTCGCTGGCCTTGAGCTTGTATCCGCGATAAGTCCAGACCGGCTCAGGCGTGGTCTTGGAGTCTTTTGGAACGTTGCCCGCACTCATGCCTGATCCTCAGGGAGGTATTCCCCTTCCGGCTCTTCGATCCCCAGGAGACCCAACAACGCAGCCGCATCCACATCCACCGGCAGGTCAACCTGATAGTGCTGGTCGCGTTCGGCCCGTTCGCGCAGCGATTGCCACAGGGTGGCGCGCTGTTCGTCATGCACGACCAGGTCATTGAGCGTACGGGCAGCCAGCAGGTATTCCCCAGTGGTATACAGGAAGGTCAGGCGGCGCCAGGCGCCGGCCAGGACGGGGTGCGCCAGGCGTTCCAGCGGTCCGAGCTGGATCTTGAAATACTCTTCCCGCGCGCGCGGATGGTCAGGCTGATCCTTGAGCAGTTCAGCGCGCGTGGTCAATTCATGCCCGCGCACCGCGGCCGCAAATTCAATGCGGCCGGCGTGATCGCCAAAGCCTCCCGCCTGGTAGAAGGCCAGGTAGTCCACTGCAATGACCTTCGGCGCGGACCGTAACGGTATGCGATACCAACCCAGCAGGCGCGCGATTTCAAGATCGCGCGGGGAGGGAAGGATGCAGACGAGGATCAGATCCGAGGCCGAGATCATAATCCCATTATAGTTGGAAAGCCGAGCGAGGGAAAAAGCAAACGGGAGCTCCGGCTCCCGTTCTTCGCCTCTCATTTTTCTTCCAAAGGCGCATAAAGACTGATCTTGCGTATCTTTATGATGATCTTGTCTTTTTCGGTCTTGCTGCCGGCTTCAGCCAACCTTGCCCGCAATTTCTTGATCTTCTGCTTGCGGTGCCGCCGACGCCGGATCTCGCGATCCCGCTCGCTCGCCATGGCAACCTCCTTGTTGTGGATTTGAGTACCTTTTTATAGGATGCCCTGTAAGAATTGTCAAGTACGCCTGACTGGCCTACCTGCCGTTCCCACAGGGATCAGCGCGACCGGAAGAAGCGCAACCCCTCCCCAGAACCGGGGAGGGGAAAATAGATCCAGCGGGAGCACTTCAAAATGACTTGAAGGGTGGACCGTCTCAAGTGAGTGGGTGCAGCTCAGAGCAAGCCAACGTCTTTGTTGAAGGTATCGATCAACTCGTCGATCGCATCCACCTGACCTTGGACACCTTCCCAATAATCCGGCTGGTACCACATTTCCTGGATCTCTGCGTACGTTTTCCCCTGCTGCTCTACCCAGGTGAAGTATTTCAGGTTGTGAACACGGCGACGGTCGGTATAGCGTAATTCAAGCAGGTTGTCCGTCGATTGCCCCATCATATAACGGGAAAAATCAGCCGTGGCATCCTTTTCAGTATATTCGCCAAGCTCCTGGTGCATCTCGTGTAATCTAGAGCGGTAGAGTTCCATCGAATCGGTCAGGACCGTTAGAAGCACATCTTGTTTACCCAGCTCGTAATATTTGGCCGCTTTGATGGCCGATAATACGTTCGAGATCCCCGAAAAACCCAGTAGATCCATTTGCGAAACAATCGTCTCCGGTACGCCCTGCTCCACCAGGAAAGCACGTCCGCTCTCTTCGTTGAACAAGCGGCTCAGGTTGACCACGGCCTGGTCGTCGATCGCAACCAGCATATCTGTATTCTTGGTGTTGTGAATCCAGGGCACGTGTTTGTCGCCAATCCCTTCGATGCGGTGCGCCCCAAAGCCGTTTTCAAGCAATGTCGGGCATTGCAGGGCCTCACTGGCGATGACCTTGCTATCCGGGTAAAGTTGCTTCATGTAATCGCCGCTGGCAATCGTACCGGCGGATCCGGTGGCCGAAGCCATGCCGCGGTAGCGGTCGTGAGGTCCAAGGACCTGCTGGAGCACTTCCTGCATGGCATGGCCGGTCACTTCATAATGCCACATGTAATTCCCGAACTCATCGAACTGGTTGAAGATCATCAGGTCCTGACCCGAATTACGCAGCTCCCAGCACTTGTCAAAGATCTCCTTCACGTTCGATTCGCTTCCGGGGGTCTTGATCGTCTCACCCGCGATCTTTAACAGCCATTCGAAGCGTTCTTTGCTCATGCCTTCCGGCAGGATGGCGATCGAATCGCAGGCCAGAAGAGCGGAGTCGTAAGCCCCGCCGCGGCAGTAATTACCGGTGGAAGGCCAGACTGCTTTCTGCGTGGTTGGGTCGAATTGTCCTGTGATCAGTCTGGGCACCAGACAACCAAAGGCAGCGCCGACCTTGTGCGCACCGGTCGGGAACCATTTTCCGATCAGCACCACGATACGCGCATCCACTCCGGTGAGCGAACTGGGAAGCTCTAAAAAATTTACACCCCCGTACCCACCGCCGGAGGATTTGGGTTCGTTCTTCCAGGTGATACGGAACAGATTGCGCGGATGGACATCCCACAGGCCGATATCCTTTAACTCCTTCTGGATGGAAGCGGGCACCAGGCTGGGATCCTTCATCTGGGCATAGGTCGGGATGATGATGTTACGCTCGCGGGCGCGTTGCACGGCGCGCGCACGGCGATCTTTATCGACGGTGAGATCAATGGTTGTCATTTTCAAAAGCTCCTGTAATAAGCGCGGAAAGTTGTCTGACAACTTGTATTATATCGCACAAACCCAAAGTTAATGACCTACGGTCTCACGAAGATCTTCGAACGGGCAACCGTATGCGATTCGTTTACAAAGCTGTAGGTTACTTTTAATGTAGCGGCATTCATTACGTTGTATGATGGGATCAGATAGTCGCTTCCCTATTTGGAAGGAGGTGCGTATCGAAACACTCGCAAGCCACATCAGAGGAAAGATAGGAACTACATAACCTGGCAGAAAGTCATTGACCATCGACCTTCACACCAGAAGTCCCTAGCGACGATAAGCGACTGGTTCCACTCTTTCCTCACTATATCCAAAATGGCGGATGGGTCTCCCCATCCGCCTCGTTAGTTAAAGGTGAGCTTTCCTGCTTCGTGTTGCTATGGCAAAGGCAGGCAGGAGGTCATGCTGGTTGCGCGCGCTGGTTGGCGGCAATCAATTCATCCCACAGCCGGTTGGCAGCGTGGTCAATCGTCTGGCGGGAGGGGTCTTCCTCAAACCAGGCCAACGACTGCCGCACTCCCTGCGCCCAGCTGACCTGACACCTGAAATCAGGTACAAGGTGTTTGATCTTGCTGTTGTCGAAGACCACACTGTTGGCCTTGTCCCCGATCAGGCTGCCCCTGGCGTGCGGGTCGTAAGCAGCAATTAATTCCGAGGATACGTGGACGGCATTCAACTTCACCCCCAGCGCCAGGGCCACCTCCTGGTAGGCTTGATTCCAGGTCAGTACCTCGTCAGATGTGATGTGAAAAGCTTCTCCCAGAGCCGCCTGGTTCCCGAGCAATCCCAGGAAACCCGTGGCGAAATCACGGTTCCAGGTGAAGACCCATAACGAAGTGCCATCTCCTGGAACGATGACAGGGGCGTCCTGTTTCATGCACTCGATCAAAGTGTAAGGATGTTCCCAGCTTCCCATGCAAAGCGGGATCTGCGAAGGTCCGTACGTCAAGGACGGCCGGACGATGGTGACCGGAAAACCCTGCTGCTGGTGGGCCTGTAAAAGGCGCTTTTCGCAGGCGATCTTATTCTGAGAATAATCCCAAAAAGGGTTTTCGAGGGGGGTCTCTTCCGTAATGAGGTAGTTCTCAGGCGGTTTCTGGTAGGCACTGGCCGAACTGATAAAGACGAACTGGCCGGTTCTACCACCGAAGAGACGCAGATCCCTTTCGATATCGGCTGTGGTAAAAGCCATCCAATCGACAACCACATCGAATTGCTCCTCGGCCAGGGTAGCGGCTACGCCAGGCTCATCCTGGTAGATATCACCGACCAGAAGCCGGACACCCTTTGGTACCGAGTACCTGGTCGAGAGACCCCGGTTCAACAGCGAAAGGTCAAGACCCTGCTCCACGGCAAGGTCGGAACAGGCCGAACTGATCAAACCCGTACCCCCAATGAACAACACTTTCATCACGCCTCCGGTTTCTTGTGTGCGATCAAAACTGATAACTCCCTCTGAGGGAGGTGCTCCATTCCCAGAAGGGACGGGTACCGCTCCACTCTGGTGAATCCCGCACCGGTGAGCAAAGCCTGGAGCTGTTTGTCTCGATAGGCCTGTGTGCTGATAGAGTAACTCGTCACCTCGCTGCTGGATACGTCGATGATGAAGTAGCGTTCCAGCGCTACTGCCTGATCTTCGTCCCAGAAGGATTCCATCAGGCAGATATGCGGGGCCTCCGCGAAGAGGTCCTTTTCGGCGGAATACCAGGTAGCGGGTTGATTCCCGCTTTCATACACGGCATCGAAAGTGATGACTTCCAGCAGAAATCGGCCTCCCGGCCTGAGCGCCGCGTAGGCGCGCTCCACAACCTGTTGCGCCTCCGCGGGATGGAAAACGTTGAACTCCCCGAAAATGAACATGACCAGATCGTAGGCAGCCCCAAACTCTGCGGAGCGTATGTCTCCCAAAGTATAAGAGCAGCCTGGAGGAGCATTTTGAGCAGCATAGCCTATAGAAGCTGGAGAAAAATCGATGCCATGGCATTCATGCCCGAGTCCAGACAATTGCGCGGTATACAAACCGGGTCCACATCCCAGGTCGAGGATACGGGAGGGTTCCTTCCCCAGCACCTTGGTATGGATCCAGGTCACCTGCCTCCTTACCAGTGGAAACCTGCGGGAGGCAGCATCGTGTTGCTGTGACAGGTGTTCTTTAAGCAAGCGCTGGCTGAATTCTGGATCGTGCCATGGAATTTTCTCACCCGCCGTCCACGCTTCAGGAGGATTTTTCTGATCGAAGAGCGATGATAGATCCATGCAAGCCTCAATTCGAATTGTCGGTGGTTGAATCCATCTTAGATTAGTCAGGAGAGAAGATCATGAACTCTACAAGCACTGGCACGCTTTCGGGATGCCTGGTTTGGTTGGTGGTGTTCAGTTTTTTGTGCATGTGCCTTTTACCGGTCGCCATGGTTACAGGTAGCATTACTTCCACGGTGAGCGCCGATTTTGTCGCCCGCACGCTGGCGCCATACCTTTGCCCGCCGGACACCGAGCCAGAGATTTTCACTTACGAAACCACCACGACTGACGAAAACGGGTTTGAAACGCCGGCAACCGCGTTTGAAATGCGCTGCGTGGATGGGAAGGGAGAGATCGTGAAAGATCTGGGTCCTACGTATGCCTTTCTTTGGATCGGGTTGCTGTCTGCAGCAGGTTTGATCCTGGCTGCCGTGCTTGCGTTCGTACTTGCCGCCCCTGCTGGCGCTCTGGCAACCAGATGGGCGAAGCGAAGAAACGCTGAGCAAGGTTCGAATTCCTGAGACTGCCGATTCCTGGATACCCTCCCCTTGAATTCACTTTTTATACGCGGTGACAAGTCCGTCCCGGATGGGAAGCAAGCTTACAATCCATTCGGAATCCGTCGTGACCAGCCGGGTGAATTCTCGAATGGCCTCGGTGGCAGGCGACGTATCGGAAGGATCGAAGATGCGGCCATTCCACAGGAGGTTATCGACCAGCAGCACGCCGCCGGATCGTAATTTGCTCTTGATCAACCCAAGGGAGCCGGGATAGGCTTCCTTATTGATGTCATTAAAGATCAGATCAAAGGGTCCAGGGGTACGTTCGAGCGTTTCAACTGCCTCCGCGGTATGGAACTGGATCAGGTTTTCAAATCCCAGGCGTGTTAAATGGCCATGAGCCATTTTTGATAGCTTGTCGTCCCAAACAGTGTGGTGCACCACACCTCCGCCATTTTCCTGCACCGCCTTGGCAAACCAGGCTGTCGAATAGCCATATCCCGAACCCATCTCGAAAACCCTTTGGGCAGCGACCATACGCGCGATGAGATAACAGGCATACCCGGCAGCGGGGCCGATGATTGGAAAATCCTGCTGCTCGGCAAATGCTTCCATTTGCTGAAATTCAACATTTCGTGGCGGTACCAAGCTGATCAGGTACTCCTGCACACGGGAATAGGTCAAATATCGGTCCATCGCATGCCTCCGGTTGAATACAGATTATAGCCTCAGAATCGCGCAAGGGCACGATCCTCGGCGCCCTTGCGGTTCTTAAGGAGGCGGAAACCTCTCAAAGTGTTTTGATCTTCCACCAGAGAGCCGGAATGCGGCTGGCTTTTTCCCAGGTGTTCAGGCTGGCGCGGCACCGGAAAACATCATAGTCACTGGCTTCGATCGCATTCAGGATGCCCTGGTAGAACACAGAAGCAGCACCGATCGCCAGACGACCTTCACGTTCCAGCAATTTGACACCAGGCCGGGATTCTTCATAAAGGCGACGGGTACGATCGATCTGGAATTTCATAAACAGCCGCCAGGCATCCGTTACACGCCCTGCAGCAATATCCTCTTCACGAATACCATACAGGGCAAGCTCATCGCGCGGCAAATAGAGCCGACCGTTGCTGAAATCCTCACCCACGTCTCTCAAGATATTGGTCATCTGCAGGGCTACGCCCAGCTTAATGGCGTAGGGGACAGCGTCGGTGGATTTGAATCCGACAATGTACATACTCATCAATCCAACCGTAGAGGCCACGCCATAGCAATAGGTCGCGAGTTCATCAAAGGTCTGATAACGGGTTTGGGAAATGTCGCGGTTAACCCCATCGATCAGTTGCAGGGCATAATGATGCGGAATATGATAGCGGTTCTGTGCGTCCATCCAGGCCGCAGCGATCAAGTTGTCGGAGGGAACAATCCTCGTTTGTACAACCTGCCTCCAGTATTCCAAATCCCGCCGGCGGTTTCCAATCGGAGATTCGTCTACGATGTCATCCACAGTCCGGCAGAATGCGTATAAGGCTCGCACTGCGGAACGCTTTTCCTCAGGCAATAACCGGGAGGCCAGTGAAAAGGATTTGCTATGCTGGGCCGTAATCATATCACAATGAGAATAGGCTCTCCGAAGCGACGCATCCCCGGCCCAATAGGAATAGATCGGGTGCATGGAAGGGTGGATCACCTTTCCAGCCAGATTTAACAATTGGTTCTCCCAACTCGCCTGCATTTCCATTCTTTTCCTCCAAAGTAATCTTGACAGTATTGTACACAAATTTAATGATTTGTCAAGGTATTGTCAATATAATAAGGTAAAAAGCTTGACATATTTTTGACATTGGTGTACTATACGGTCATACTTTACCAAGGAAAACACATGACACAAACATTGAATGCGCTCGTGATCGGCGCCGGGATCGGCGGCATCGCCGCTGCTGGAAGGTTGGCGCGAAAGGGATATCGGGTGACCGTCTTAGAAAAGAATGGGACGCCCGGGGGGCGTTGCAACCAAATCGTACGGGATGGCCACCGCTTCGATATCGGCCCTACTCTCTTCCTCATGCCTGAAGTCTGGGAGGAGACTTTCCAGGCCCTGGGCGAAAGCATGAGCGACCACCTGGAGCTGCGCCGTATCGATCCGACCTACAAGGTCCATTTCGATGATGGCTTGAAATTGGAATTGACCTCAAACTTGGGCTCGATGCAAACCCAATTGGAGCGCGTCGAAAAAAACGCCTTTACCGGATTTTTGAACTACATCGCCGAGGGCGCCAAACATTATAAGATCTCCCTCGAGAAATTCGTGGGCCGGAATTTTTACTCCCTCTTCGAATACTTCAGCCTGAAGAGCCTGCCGCTCCTCTTTCAATTAAAGGCGCTGGAAAAACACTACCGCAATACCGGCCGCTATTTCAAGGATGAACGCCTCAAGGCGGCATTTACGTTCCAGAATATGTACCTCGGACTCAGCCCGTATGACGCGCCTGCCACCTATTCACTCCTGCAATACACCGAGCTGGCAGAAGGTGTATGGTATCCCATGGGCGGCATGTATGCAGCCATCCAGGCTCTCGTGCGTATTGCCGAAAAGCTTGGCGTTGAATTCATCTACAACGCTCCTGTCGAGCACTTGAGCATCGCGGAAGACCGTGTCGTGGGCGCCACGTTGAAAGATGGGCGGCAGTTCGAGGCAGACGTCTTCATCGGCAATGCGGACCTGCCTTATATCTATCAGGTGTTGTTGCCCACGACGCGGGAGGCCAGGCAGCTGGACAAAAAACTGTATACCTGCTCAACGATCATGTTCTATTGGGGCGCAGACAAACACTACCCGCAGATCGCCCACCACAACGTGTTCCTGGCTGGTGATTACAAAGCATCATTCGACCAAATATTCAACGACCATACGCTTCCGGACGCGCCAAGCTTCTACGTGCACGCTCCCACACGGACCGACCCGGCCGCTGCTCCTGAGGATCAAGATACCTTTTACGTTCTTGTGCCTGTCGGGCATCTTGACGACCAGCGACCGCAGGACTGGGACGCCATGGTTGCCAGGGCCCGCCAGACTGTCTTTGCCCGCCTCGCCAAAGAAATGCACATCACGGATCTGGAGAGACATTTAAAATTTGAGATCGTCTACCAACCGGAAGATTGGAAAACCCAATACAACCTTCAAAAGGGTGCAGCTTTCGGGTTGAGTCACAACTTCTGGCAGGTAGGGTACCTGCGACCGAAGAATAAGCACGCCACATTCAAGAATCTGTACTTCACCGGCGCTTCCACCCACCCCGGAACCGGATTGCCGATTGTCTTGCATTCTGCGCGCCTGACAACAGAACGGATCATGAAAGAAAACGAATCGCCGGCTATCCAAAATGTTCCAAATACCGTGCTCAATCCCACTTAAACCCCTAGGAAATCAATGTCCTTCAGCCATTCTCCGGCCTATAACTTGAAAGCTGTCAGAAAAGGAACCGGCATTGCCGCTGATACCTTACGTGCCTGGGAACGACGCTACGGTCTACCGCAACCAGGTCGTTCGCCAGGTGGCCATCGCCTATATTCCGAATATGACATTGAAACCATCAAATGGCTGATGGCCAAGCAATCGGAAGGCCTGACGATTTCCCGCGCCGTCGATTTGTGGAAAGAACTTACCAAATCAGGACGCGACCCGCTGGCTGAAATCAATTCACCTAGCGCGGCTTTAACATCCAAGATCGACCTCGAATCTGCCCGCGAATCCTGGGTGCAGGCGTGCCTGGCTTTTGATGAAACCGTTGCCGAGCAGATTCTCAACCAAGCCTTTAACGCGCACTCCGTTGAAATCGCCTGTATGGAGGTGCTCCGGCGTGGATTGTTCGAAATTGGCGAGTTATGGTATCAGGATAAGGCTTCGGTCCAACAAGAGCATTTTGCTTCCGGGATAGCTCTACGTCGCCTGGATGCCCTGCTCAGTGCCGCCCCCCCACCAACTCGAACAAAAACGATCCTGGTCGCCTGCCCCCCAGGAGAGCAGCATGTTATCCCCCTCCTGTTCTTCGCCTTATTCCTGCGCAGGCGGGGATGGAATGTGATCAATTTCGGTACCAATGTTCCGCTTAGCCGGATGGGGGATGCCGTAGAAAAGGTCCAACCGGTGCTGGTAGTTCTGGCAGCCCAACAATTGACCACAGCGCTGACTCTGCGAGAGATGGCACAGTTCTTGAAAGAGAAAGGGATCCAGGTCTCCTTCGGCGGACGGATATTCAACCAGGCCACCGAATTACGAGAGCGCATCCCGGCTCACTTTCTCGGCGTTACCATCGAAACCTCCTTGCAGGCTATTGAAACACTGGCCTTGCACCCTGAACCTGCGCCGCAAGCCAAGTACCTGCTGGAAAAAGAGCAGGCGCTAGCAAATTCCTTCATCAAGCACCGCGAAGCTTTGGAACTACAGGTGCGTGAGATCCTGCATGAGCAAAGCGCTACGATCGAATACCTGGAAACAGCCAATCATTTTTTGGGCGATGCTCTGAGTGCAGCTCTGCGTTTGGGCAATCCTGCCTATTTGAACACAGATATGGACTGGCTTCGTAACCTGCTCACCCCTCGCAATATATCGATTTCAGTTTTACCCAACTACCTGGAAGTATACGAACAAGCTCTGGAGCAGACGATGGGGAAGGCTGGAAAAGCTATCGGCCAATGGCTGCAGCTTTATCGACAAATGTTAACTGAAACAGCAAACGAGCCCTAAGGAATCGGGGTGGTAAATCGCATTGGTGCCTGCCCTGGTTCAGCGCATCTTCCATGATTCCCACGCCAGCAATGACTGGCCCGACTCCATTTTGACCACAAAGTGTGGTGGAGTATCAACCCTTGGGATAAAACTATGACCATATTACAACTATTACAACTCATTGCTGTGGTTGGGACCATCCTGACCGGGATCGTCTCGCTTTTCTGGCCACGCGCGGTGCAGGGCTTTACCGGACTGACTGCTTCCAGCGGTCGCGGCATCACCGAGATCCGGTCGGTCCTTGGCGGACTGTTCATCGGCCTTGGAGTTGCAACCCTGGCTGTCCGTACGAACGAAGTCCACCAAATGTTGGGGGTGATGTACCTGGCGATCGGGCTCGTGCGAGCGGTTTCTATGATGGTCGATAAGTCAGTGGAGCGATCCAATCTCATCAGCCTGGCAGTTGAAATCCTGTTTGGCGGAATCCTGGTGCTGAAATGAAACTAGCAAAACTTATTTCCTTCCTTGGCATGTTTGCCATGACCGCCGTATTGGTTTATGGCTTCACAGTTGGCGATTTCTTAAGCGAAGGCAGCCAATTAGCATCCATGCCCTGGGGTATCGTATCTCTGGTGGACCTTTATACCGGCTTCATTTTGTTCTCGGGCTGGATCATCTACCGCGAGAAGTCCCTGGCAATTGCCCTGCTCTGGACTCTCGCCTTGATGGTGCTGGGATTCTTCACTGGCAGTTTGTATGTCTTCCATGCTTTGCGAGCCAGCGGCGGGAACTGGGTTCGATTCTGGTTAGGAAAACATGCTTGAATCAAAGAACAAAGGCCGCGAGCTGCTGGAGGAGTTTCGCTCGGTTATAGGGCAGGCAGGATTGCTGGATACCATCCTGCCCCCGGCGCTTTTCCTGGCCTTGAACAGCCTTGCGGACTTCCAGGCCGCCATCTGGGGAGCACTCATCGCGGCAGGACTCATCGGCGCCATCAGAGCTGTCCGCAAACAACCCTTGAGTTACGCCCTTGGAGGCATTGCCAGTGTTTCTCTGGCAATCGCGCTGGCAATGTTCATCGGCCGCTCGGAAGGCTTCTTTTTACCCGATATCGTCAACGGAGGACTCACGGTTGCGCTGGCGCTGGTCAGCCTGCTGATGCGCAAGCCCCTGGTAGCCTGGACAAGTTACCTGGCCCGGCGCTGGCCGGTGGAATGGTACTGGCATGATAAGGTTCGGCCTGCCTACAGCGAGGTGACGGTGCTCTGGACAGTCTTCTTTGCCTTACGCCTGCTGTGGCAAATCAGCCTCTATCAAGGACAAAAGGTTAACCAACTCGCCCTGGTAAACGTGCTGACCGGCTGGCCCGCGATCATTCTCCTGCTCTTGATCAGCTACATCTACGGCAGCTGGCGTCTCACTAAATTGGGTGGGCCAAGCGTTGAGGAATTCAAGAATAAGGTTCCGGCACCCTGGGTTGGGCAGCAGCGGGGATTTTGATTCTTCCCAGTCACCTAACTCTCTTTTGCGTATTTCACTTGCTATACAAGTTGACCTACTCAATATCTTCCCAATCGCAATAGGAATAAATGGATAACAAACGTCTATTCTCAATCCTCCTTGTGGTATTCGTCGATTTGCTCGGGTTCAGTCTGATACTGCCACTTCTGCCTTATTTTGCCGAGACCTTCAATGCCAGTGAATTTGTGACCGGTTTGTTGATCGCATCTTATGCCGCCATGCAACTGATCGGCGCGCCCATCCTGGGGCGACTTTCTGATCGCTTTGGACGTAGGCCAGTGCTCCTGGCTTCGATTTTCGGTACATTTGTTGGATTTATCCTGCTCGGTATTGCAAACACTCTCTGGTTACTGTTTGCCAGCCGCATCCTGGACGGCCTGACCGGAGGTAATTTAAGCGTGGCCCAGGCGTATATTTCGGATGTCACGGATACCAAAAGCCGGTCAAAGGGGTTGGGTATGATCGGTGCAGCTTTTGGCCTGGGTTTTATCGTCGGTCCGGCAGCAGGCGGCTTCTTAAGCCAATGGGGCTACAACGTCCCGGCGTTGGTGGCTGCCAGTCTTGCGCTCATCAATCTCGGTCTCACTTACTTCTGGCTGCCCGAATCACTGACCGAAAAAGAACGACTTGAGATGAGGAATAAGACAAGGCCTGCCGTCACCCTAGGCGCTCTAATCACTGCGCTCAAACGCCCATTCAGCGGCTCGTTGCTGATCACGCGCTTTTTCTTTGGCCTGGCGTTTGCCATCTTTCAAACCATATTCGCGCTGTATGCGCTGGCTAAATTCGGTCTTGGCGCCGCCCAGACCGGCTACATCCTAACGTACGTAGGCGTGCTGTCCGTATTCGTCCAGGGATATCTGGTCGGTCGACTTACCAACCGTTATCGTGAAGACGTACTCATTGTCGTCTGTGTAACCATGATGGGGCTTTCACTCGCAGGATGGGCGCTGGCCCCTTCCGTCACGTGGTTATTGATCATCCTGATCCCGACAGCCATGTCTGGCGGTCTGCTTAATACATTGTTATCCAGTACACTCACCAAGGCGGAGGCTCCGCAGGAAATCGGCGGAATTCTGGGTTTCTCTGCATCCATCGAAAGCGCGACACGCATTATTGCTCCTATTCTGGGCGGGGCATTGCTGGGACAGGCCGGCACATGGGCGCCCGGCACCTTTGGCGCAGTTCTCATGCTCGGCGTGACTATTTACGTCTGGATATCGATCTTCAACAGCCCGGTCATCTTAGCGATCACAGCCCAGCAGGCTGAACCTGTGCCAGCCAGTCAGTAAACCCATAGTAAAAATCATGGAAACGACCCGTTACGAGCTCCCTCGCGAAGGAATCAGCCTGCTTGGATATATCGTTCGGCGCATGCATAAAACCGAATGGCTCACATCCATTCCTGAACTACTTTCACAGAATATGAGCAACAAAGCTCTGGAGCACGTTGCACTTTATACAGCTGCCTCTTCCACCTCATTCGGACGGGCGTACTACCAACCAGATTTCAACCAGACCGGGGATGTCGTTTCCGAATCGGACCCTACAACCGGCGCAACAGTCACAGCCCAACTGGACAGCAGTTCCCCTCGCTACCATATCTCCACCAAAGTTACTATGCCCAACGGTGACATCTTCAAAGGCCACGAGGAGATCACAGGCACCACGGTGGGATTGCGCGGGTTGGGCATGCCGGCTCCTTCCCGCTTTGTGTTCACCAGTGGAGAGTACAATGCCGAATTGACCGGCATCATTACGAGCGAACTTGCGCTCTCACTGATCGGCCGCACGCGCATCCGTGCCTATGGGTTCCTGAACTTTAAAGACCAGAATGGCAATTCGGGCAAGCTGGAACTCAACCGTCGAGGACTTGTTATCTTGAACTTGAACAAACAGGTCTCAGAATACAACCTTGGCCTATTGGAAGAGACTGTGAAATGACCGCCATATGGTGGATCCGGCGTGACCTGCGGTTAAAGGACAACCCAACGCTGCAAGCCGCGCTTGAATTCGGGAAGGTGTTGCCGGTCTTCGTTCTCGACCCGCATTTGCTCAAACGCACTTCGCCCAGAAAACAAGCCTTCCTCTTCGAAGGATTACACCACTTGGACTCAGAGTTACGCCAGCGCGGCAGCTACCTGATCCTGCGCAGCGGAAGACCGGTCCATGTCCTGAAAACCATACTGGATGAGAACAAGGGAAAAACGATCCACGCTGAGGAAGACTACACTCCCTACGCACGTCAACGTGATCACTCAATTGGACAAAGTCTTCCATTGCAGCTGGTCCTCGGGCAAACTGTTCAGCACCCTGAGTTTATACGTAAAACAGATGGAACTCCATATACAGTCTTCACGCCGTATTCAAGAACTTGGAAATCCCTCCTGCCTGGCTCACTTTCAATAAGCCCGGCACCTGTACATATCGATACGCCTGCCAATCTTTTCACCGAGAATATTCCCGAAACGAATGGCAGCGACTCTTTCCCGGCCGGAGAATTGGAGGCCTACAGGCGACTCGAATCCTTTCTTGCCGATCCAATTTACTCCTACGCCGAGCACCGCAACTACCTTGACCTGGATGGAACTTCTGGGTTATCGCCCTACCTGCACTTTGGTATGCTTGGATTGAGGCGCGCTGTCTACCGCGCCATTCAAGCTCTTGAGACTGCGCAGGAGACTTCAGCCAGGCGTGGCGCCGAGGTTTGGTTATATGAGCTTATCTGGCGCGAATTCTACATTCAGATCCTTTACCATTTCCCACAGGTGACCAGGACTGCGTTCAATCCGGCACTGATGAATATTCCCTGGCGCAATGAGACCACTGAATTCAAAGCCTGGAAGCACGGGCGAACAGGTGTACCTATCGTGGATGCTGCCATGCGCCAAATGCTGGCTACCGGCTGGATGCACAATCGTGCGCGTATGATCGTAGCCTCCTATTTGGCGAAGGACCTGCTCGTCGACTGGCGCTGGGGCGAGCGCTGGTTCATGGACAGTCTGATCGACGGGGATCTGGCTGCCAATAATGGCGGCTGGCAATGGACAGCAGGGACAGGGGCAGGTGCCGCGCCATACTTTCGAATTTTCAATCCGGTTCTACAATCTCAAAAATTTGATCCGCATGGTAACTATATCCGCCGGTGGGTGCCTGAATTGGAGAAGATTGGAGAAAATGATATTCACACACCCTGGTTAAGGAGCCTGCGCATTAAAGGCTACCCGGACAGACCCCTTGTAGACCGGGAACTGGCCAGGGAGCGCACCTTGCAGGCCTATAAACGCTCGAAATCCAGCTGGGAAGGTAACAAATGACCGAAAGCTCTAAATCCACAATGGCTTTTCCTATAGCTCCCACCAGCACCCCATTACTGACGGTCCAATTAAGACCGGGGATTTTTGTCTGATATGAAACAACCCGACCCCCAAACTGGTTTGGAAGTCCTGCGCGCCTTTCTGAGAGAACGCTCTCCTCTGGCAGCCTTACGCATCATGGCTGCCCGGGTTGGCCACTTCTTTCAAATCCCTTTGCCCGGGTTCCATCCCTTTGTGGTATTCGGACCGGAAGCAAATCGTAAAGTGCTGGTTACCGAACGAGAAAAGCTGCGCTGGCGCAACCCTGACCCTGTCACGGACCTGCTACGGCAAGGGGTGCTGGTTACAGATGGAATGCAACACGACCAGTATCGTACGTTGATGGAACCTATGCTTCATCCTTCACAATTAAGCGGTTACGCGCAAATCATGGATGAACAAACCGACCGAGTCACAAAGCTATGGCAAGAGGAAGAGATCGTGGATATGCTTGTAGAAGGACGAAAGATCGCCCTGCTGATCATCATGCAATCCCTCTTCAGTGTGGACGCGTGGGAAGATCTGCCACGATTGTGGAGCCCCATCCTGAAATCTATTGAGTACATCTCTCCCGGCGCCTGGATCCTATGGAGGCGAATCCCAAGGCCCGGTTTTCAGAAACCCCTGCGTGAGCTGGATGAATACCTCTACTGCATCATTTCGGAGCGAAGAAGGATAATCGGGGAAAGCCTTTCCTCATCCATCTCCACGCCCCCATCCGACCTGCTGGGACACCTGCTTGCCTCCGGTCTAAATGACGAACGCATTCGCGACCAGATGTTGACAATGTTAATCGCCGGGCATGATACCTCAACCGCTTTGCTGGCCTGGACCTTTGTTCTGCTGGGAAAGCATCCAGACATCTACACAGGTCTCGTGCAGGCCCTTGCTTATGAAGACAAACCGCCCTTGCTCGATCAGGTCATCAAGGAAACATTACGTCTTTACCCACCTATCCATATCGGTAACCGGATCGTCGCAGAGTCGATGGATTTTGGGAATGGAAACCAAATTCCAGCCGGTGAGCGCATGTTCTACTCGATCTATCTCACCCATCGTGATCCCAACGTCTGGAGCCAGTCCGACCAGTTCTGTCCAGACCGTTTCGAACGCGGGCGAAAGACTCCTCCGTTCTCCTATGTGCCTTTCGGCGGCGGACCGCGGGCTTGCATCGGAGCAGCTTTTGGACAAGCGGAGGCGCGGTGCATACTTGCCCGCCTGTTAAGATCCTACACTTTTGATCCGATTGAATTCGACAGAATCCGTGCACATATGGGTGCTACTTTAGAGCCCAGACCAGGTGTATTCATGCGGGTGACTAAAAAAGATGGATTCGACGCGCAATGAGGAAGACAAATCCTGCCTTAATCTTTTTTGTGTCTCTTGCCTCACATGTAAACCAAAAATGACATATTTTGGCTTTCTGTTACGTTTTCTTATTCTCCCAATCGCAGTTCTGATCATCATCCATTGGCAGGATCATCGCGTACATCGAGTTGCGCCGGGGTTTGATGGTAAGAAAGTGCCTCTGATCATCGCGGTGCATATTCTGTTCGCCCTGGTCTACACAACGCCCTGGGACAACTATCTGGTAGCCAGCGAGGTCTGGACCTATAATCCCGAATTGGTTACCGGCTTTGTTCTGGGATACGTACCCATCGAAGAATATACATTCTTTGTAGTCGAGACTCTGATGGCTGGATTGTGGTGGTGGTTTCTGGCTCGGCGCTTGAGCCCCCCTGACAGGAAACTCAAGCCTTCTCCCATTGGGCGCTGGATCACGTTCGGCGTCCTTCTTTTCCTGTGGTCCACTTTTACCGGTCTATTCCTATTCGGCACCGACTCGTGGAATTATCTCGGAATTATCCTGATGTGGGCGCTACCGGCAATCTTCCCGCAAATTCTCTTCGGCGCCGATCTGCTATGGCATTATCGGAAACTCCTCTTTTGGACCATACTGCCGCTAGGCAGTTACCTGTCGCTCACGGACATCCTCGCCCTACGCGCGACCACCTGGGCAATTTCTAAATCACAAACGAGCGGCTTGAGATTCTTTGGAATTCTGCCGCTGGAGGAAGTGGTTTTCTTCTTTATCACAAACATTCTGATCGGATTTGGTATGACGCTCATGTTGTCCTACCTGAGCTGGGAACGCTTCCAGGTCTGGAAATCCCGAAGGTTCCAAGGTCTGCCATAAATAAGGGAGTGACATCAACAAAAAAGGAATGTCTTACTCGTATGCAATCACTGGATTGACCAGATCGTGGATCCACTTTCGAGAGAGAAATCGACGCGTGATGATAAAGACTTTCACTAGTTCTTCGCTGAGCACCATCAGATAGACACCGTATACGGGAAGCTTGAGGAGAAACCCGCCGATCAATGCCGCAGGAACTCCGATCACCCAGATCGAAAATAATTCCATAAACATTGCGAAACGGGTGTCGCCACCTGCGCGCAAGGCCCCGATGAACAATATGAAGTTTATCGAACGCAACCAAGCAGTGCTAGCAAAAATGAGCATTAATCGGCGAGCGTTCACGGCGGCATGAGGTGAGATTTGGTACAGGCTGACAATCGGACCTCTCAACAACAAGATCAACCCTCCAACCAACAACGCCACTAACACCGTAAGCATCGTAAAACGGCGGCTGTACTCGAAGGCAAGCTCACGCTCGTTCTCACCGATTTTGTTCCCCACCATGATCGCACAGGCATTCCCCAGACCAATAAAGAAAACGAATGCAATCTCCTCCACCGCGGTGTTAATCTGGACGGAAGCAATCGCATCCGTTCCAATCCGGGCATAGACTGCATTGTAAAGAGTAATTCCTAAAGACCAGAAGACCTCATTTGCAGCGGCCGGCATGGCAGTCCGCAATACTCTGCCCAGAAAAGCGCGCTCGAACTTGAAAAAGATCAGTGGATTGGCTGCCAAGGGAGTTTTCAGAATATAGACTAGTATCAAGAGCAGCAGACATTCAAATATCCAACCTACCGTGGTCCCGATGGCGGCACCTCGCACACCGAGAGCAGGTAGCCCGCCGACACCAAAGATGAGCATATACCCCAATACGGTCTTCAACAGAATGGCCACAGCGCTAACGATCACCGTAATCTTTACGAGATAAATGCTCCTCAGGACGGCAAAATACGAGGTGGTGATCGCTAAAAATAGATAAGATAACCCTACGATCCGCAAGTAACCACTTCCCAGAGCGATCACTTCAGGATCCGTGGTGTAGAAACCCAGGACGGTTTCTGGGACAAACATAGCTACCAGAGTAAAGAGCAGGCCAACCGATAGCGCCACGGTCAAACAAATGCCCAGGACTTTGCGAATACTCTCCTCGTCACCATTACCCCAGAACTGGGCGGTAAAGATGGCCATACCACTCGTTACGCCAAACAGAAAAAGTACCAAGAGGAAAAAAACCTGGTTCGCGAGTCCCAGCGCCGCGATTGAGGCTTCGCCCAATTGACCAACCATGATCACATCTACCATATTCAACCCTGCAACCAGGAATTGCTGAATAGCAACCGGGACAGCAAGGCTGAGCATGGTTCGTAAGAATTTCTTATCCTGCAAGAATGAGAGAGACATAAGGGCAT
>CAZULT010000058.1:0-28846 GCA_964621295.1 uncultured Anaerolineaceae bacterium
ACAGATGATCTGTGTGAAAATCCCTGGCGTTTCGCGCGAGAATCCACAGCGATTCGTGTGGGAATCCATAGCGATTCGCGTGAGAATCCACAGCGATTCGCGCGAGAATCCACAGGGATTTGGACGAGAATCCATAGGGATTTGGACGAGAATCCACAGCGATTTTCGCGAAAGCTGGTGGTGGGTAAAAGGATCGCCTATCCGTTCGCCCCACATTGCCCCTGCCGCGTATCCAGATTCTCCCCACCGAGTAACACTTCCCGGTAGACAATATAATTAACTAATACTATAATATTTATCTAATAATTCAGCACCAAGGAGGCAAATCATGAATAAAACTCTACGTACAACAGCAAGTTCACTATTGCTCACAGGACTTCTTCTGGCAGTTACGGTCTCCACAGCCTTTGCTGCCCCTCCCCAGAGCCTGCACATCGAAGTGGACGAATACATC
Organism: uncultured Anaerolineaceae bacterium; assembly: GCA_964621295.1. GTDB lineage: Bacteria > Chloroflexota > Anaerolineae > Anaerolineales > Villigracilaceae > JAABUE01. Next base: position 455 of record CAZULT010000058.1, read on the forward strand.
GGCACAAGTGGGGAGACCTTCTTCGCAAGCGGTCCGGCGGTTACTTCCGGAGCCGTATGTCCGACCGGTACGGTAGACGATCTCAGCATCGTTGCCTCGGGACCGTCGGGCGGAAGCTCTACGATCCTGCACGTGCTCAAACGCTTCCATTGCACGGACCTGAGCGGCACCTTTGATGTGCGCATGACCGTGCATCTGGACCTGGTCACGAATGAAACTACTGCAAGCTGGAGGGTCGCAGGCGGAACCGGCGCCTACACTCACCTGCGTGGGAACGGGTCCCTGGTTGGGACACCGATCGTGCCCGGGACCAGCATTCACGACGTCTACGACGGGAAAGTGCACTAGCAGCCAGGCTGCGCATCCCTGAACGAAAGTTCAACCAATGATAGAAGATTGCCGCGGTATGAAACCGCTGGCAATCTTTTCTTATCGAACAGATCTACCTGCCCTCCCGGCGCCGCCTCACGCGCTACCGGGAGCAAGCTGCAAGGGTGCTTCATACTTGCCGGGTTAGCTGGTATGATACCCTCCAACCCGCTCTACGATCTGTTGGCACAGACTGCCTGTGCCGGGTGCGGGACCCCGGCATGCAGGTACCAGGCGGCAGACACAGGCTAAGGAGGAGAACTCATGGCGCCCTCAAAAGCACGCCCCAAAAGGTATACACAGGCGGTGGTCATCATCCACGGCATCGGCGAGCAGCGTCCGATGAGCACGCTGCGCGGCTTCGTGGAGGCTGTCCTGCCGCCTGCCCCGGACGGAGGCGAGAAGTACTTCAGCAAACCGGATATCCTGTCGGAGTCCTTCGAGCTGCGCAAACTGCAGGATCGTTCCCAGCCGCGAACGCATTTTTTCGAATACTACTGGGCTTACAAGGTGGAAGGCACCACCTACGGTCAGGTCTGGTCCTGGCTTTCGATGCTGCTCTTCAGGAGGCCGGTGTCGGTCCCCAGGCAACTGCGCTCGCTGTGGTGGCTCTCCTGGCTGCTGATCGCGGTCGCAGCTGGCGCCTCGGCGTTGGGTCTGACAGATCCACTACGCCAGGCCACTGAACGCCTGCCGGCTTTCCTGGTTTCGCTGGGCAGCCTTGGCCTGCTGGCGCTGGTGCAGACCGTTGTGCTGGGGTTTATCGGCGACGCCGCGCGCTACCTGAGCCCACAGCCGCGAAACATCAAATTGCGGCAGGCCATCCGCTCAGACGGCATCAAGCTGCTTCGCCGCATCCACGAGGAAGGCCGTTACGACCGCATCATCCTGGTCGGTCATAGCCTGGGCAGTGTCATCGCCTACGACATCCTCAAACACCTGTGGCAGGGGTATTACGCCGCCTATCTCAAACCGCACCGCACCAGCCAACCCGCTTTGAAGGCAGTTGAAGACCTGGGAGCCGCGCTGCAATCCGGTAAAGGAGAGGCCGATCTGGAGGCCTATCTGAATGCCAAGGTAGACCTATGGAAAGAACTGCGCGGCCTCGGCAACCCCTGGTTGGTCACCGACCTGATCACCGCCGGCAGCCCGCTGACACACGCCGCCATGCTGCTAGCGGACGGCGCCGCGGACCTGCGCGCCCGGCAGCGGCAGCGCGAATTGCCCACGGATCCGCCCGTACCGGAAACGGACGAGGACGGCACACAGCGCTATGCCTTCCGACTGTGGGACCTGGATGGAAAGCCCAACATCTTCAAACTGCGCGCGATCCACCACGCAGGCCTGTTCGCCTGCACGCGTTGGACCAACCTGTATTTCCCCTCCCCGCTGGGCCTATTTGGCGACATCGTCAGCGGGCCGCTGCAGCCCTGGTTCGGGCCGGGCATCCGGGATATCGCGGTCAATACCGGCAGGTGGCTGAGCGACCACAGTATTCTGGCGCACACAACGTACTGGCATAGCGACGGGTCAGAACACCCGCCAGCGTTACAAGCCCTGATAGAGGGGCTTGACCTGAAAAACAAGACCTACTTTGAAACTCACTGAGCGGCCCCTGCTGTTTGCGGCTGCCTTTCTTCCTGCGCTCACACCCCGGGAACGGGCAGGCGGAACCAGGCCGGCATGTGGTCGCTGACGTCCCATTCCGTGCGGTCGACCAGCCAGCCCTGCTGCTCTTTTGTCAACGCCTCAAACTTCTTGGAAAACAGCGCCTGCGCGAATAGATCGGTAAACTTGAACACCCCATAGTCATATTGATCGAGAGCGCTGCCGGCAGAATGATTGGCTTCCACGTCCGGTAGGCGGTCGTCGTGCGCAAAGAGCGCAATCTGATCGTAGGTCTGGTCTTGCCTGGTGTTCGTACGCAACTCATTGCGTTGCGGATGCGGGGTCAGCAGGGGAAAGTTGGCTTTGGCTGCCTTGCTGCCTTTCAGTTGTTTCTCGTTCAGGTTCTTGAGCCAGTTGTCGATCTTTTCACGCGTGGCTTTGATGTGCTTGAATTCAAGGTTGCAGTCGCCCATCAGAAGCAGGTTCTCATAGTACGTGCGCTTGCGGCTCTTGGCGCGCAGGGACAACCATTCGATCAGGGCGATGAATTCCCACAGCCGCTCTTTCTTGTTCTGCCCGTAGAGCAGGTGGGCGTTGACCACCAGGAATTCATACGGCCTTGCCTGAGTGCCTGTTCTTGGCGCAACCTGGAAAGAAGCACAATGCGGCTGGCGGATAAAGGTTACAAACATCGGCAGCACCAACCCCGGCTCGGGCAGTTTCCTCTTGCCGGCGGCTGCACGCGCCTCGTTCTTGGCTTTCCAGGCGTCCAACTTGGACTGGTGTACATCCCAGGCATCGGCGAACGTGGTGCGGTATCGGAAGAACTTGTCCACCACATCAGCGCGGTCGACGCTGATATCGGAGGCCAACTCGGTGTGACGGATCCTATCAGGATTGTGGAGGAATGCCAGCCGTTCTGCGCTTCCGCGGGGGCTTCCGGGGGTTTTTCCGGTTGTATCGGAAACCACCAGCCTGTAGGGATCGCCGAGCCGGCGCACCAATTCGCGGATCCCTTCCAGGTCATCCTGCACTTCCTGGACCGCCAACAGATCGAAGTGCCGGCAGATCATCACCAGGAAGTTCCAGGCCTGTTCTGAACGATTCGAAACCTTGCCCAGCTCGCGGATGTTAAACGTTCCCAGCACCACCGATTTGGTGCGAGGTTCCGGCAGGCCGAAGGGCTCGCGTTCCTGGGTTAAGCGCATACCGAGCTCATTATTGATCTTCGTCCACTCATGATCGGTAAATCGTTTACGGGCCATGGTTATATCTTCCTCACTTCTCTAAAAACGTGGGGGCAGCCGACCCTATCCCTGGCAGCAGACTGGGGTTGGCAAAGAACCTGAAAGCTGGTGTACAGACTTATTAACCCGCAAAGGGTATAATCGCTTCAAACAGCTGGGAATCAGGCTAAAGAAGGCCATCGCGTGTGCAGATATCATTACTATACGACTTTAACCCCGCTGTTTCAACCGACATCACTCACGCCGCCGGGGGGAGTTACCCGCTGTGCCTGCTCTCCCACTGGACCACGCTCCCATCGAAAAAAAAGCTATTGTATCCACCCCCGAGAGCATTCTGGTATTATTCTCCCGTCCAAACAAAGGAAGAGGCTCATGAAATCTTATCGCAAGGAATTATGGCTTGAAGTACCCACCCGCCGGGCCTTCGTCAATATCACCCACGAGGTGGAAGATTGCCTGCGCGAGAGCGGGATCAAAGAAGGCCTGTGTCTGGTAAATGCGATGCACATCACGGCCTCGGTCTTCATCAACGACAACGAGAGCGGCTTGCACCACGATTACGAGGTCTGGCTGGAGAAGCTCGCGCCGCACGAGCCGACCGGTCAGTACCACCACAACCGCACTGGCGAAGACAACGCCGATGCACATATGAAAAGGCAGGTTATGGGGCGCGAGGTGGTCATAGCTGTGACGAATGGAAAACTTGATTTCGGCCCCTGGGAGAGCATTTTCTACGGCGAGTTCGACGGACGGCGCAGGAAGCGCGTATTAGTTAAGATAGTAGGGGAATAAGGAATCCGATCAACGTACAGCCAGTGATTGTTCGCCTTCTGTGCTTGGCTATTCGCTAACCACTTACTGCGATAGCTGATAGCTCAACGCCCCTTATTTCGTATCCCTCGGAAACCCGAATATCGCCCCCTGCACCCTGGGCGTTAAGTAGACGCTTTGGGCCAGAGTCATATACGATCCGCGCACGTCTGTGTGTATCCGGCGGTATTCCCTGGCGTGTTCTTCTGACCAGAAGAAAAGCGAGTGCCGTCAGAAGGCATCGATGATGCTGGGGTCATCCAGCGTACTGAAGTCCACCATGGGCACGAAGACCAACGGGCGCGCTTCAGGGTCCGATACAGAATACTTCAACTGACTATTGATCTCGATCTGGAATTCTCGCCCGCAGCAGGCGCATTCCGTCCGGATGCTGAAGCTCAAAGGTTCGTTTCGGAGCTGCCCTTGCACGAAGGGCAGTGCAATCGCGTCAATACCTCAGGCAGCATAGATCGCCTCACCGGTGCTGAAAGTCACCCGGTGGGGCGTCCTTTCGGCGGTAACCGGATAGGCCCAAACCACCGCGCCGGCTTCGTCGCGGTACAAAAAGGTCAGTTTCCTTTCCAATTCATCCAGGATGGCAACCGTCCTCTCCAGCCCCATGCCCAGGTCCCGTGAAATGACGTCTGGAGGGATAGGTTTTCCATAGCGGGGCAGCTCGCGCACGACGTAATCACGCACCCGGTGGTGGTCGGCGGTCATGAAGACGCCCGAGCGTTTCGCCGCCCGCTCGCTGCGCGCCACTTCCGCCTGCCAGATAGGACGCGGGATGCGCAGCAGGTAGCGCCACAGGCCAAGTAAAAGACTTTTATTCATGGGTTCCCTCCGGAAAATCTTCGAGATGCTGGGAGCGAGCATCCAGTTCATCCAAGATGCGCTGCGCCGCCTGTCGGCCAGAAACCATGGCAGTCGGTAAACCCGTACCAGGGCGTGTACTTGCCCCAGTGAAATACAGGTTGCGGTATTGGGAGTGGCGGTTATCAGGGCGGAGATAGCCCAACTGCGACAGGTTATGGCACAACCCATGTGTGGAGCCTTTTACCAAATTATAGCGCTTGCGCCACGAAAGCGGGGTGAAGTTCATTTCGAATTTGATATGCGCTTCCAGATCATTTATGCCCAGTGCCCGCAGGCGTCGTAAGACATGCCCGCGCGCCCGGTCACGGATTGCCCCCCAATCTTGCTCACCGTTCGCAGACATGTGACCGACCGGCACGATGGCGATCAGCGTATCCTCGCCCTGCGGAGCCATCGACGCGTCAAGCCGAGCCGGGGCATGCAGGTACAGACTGGGATTGTCAGGCAAGCCCAGGTCGCGGATAATACTATCGAAATTTTCACGGTAATCATCCGCCAGGAAGAGTGTGTGTGGAGGAAGCATCTCATAAGGTTTGTCTAACCCCCAGAAGAAACTGATCACCGAACAGGAGTAGCGCTTGCGCTCCAATTTTGCCACCTGACCATCTGACGGTAGCAGTTCCCGGTACACGTAGGGTAGGTCAGCGTTGGCCAGGACCACATCCGCTTCCAGCAATTGTCGTTCCACCCACACCCCGCGAGCACGCTTCCCTTGCACCGCGATCTGCGCCACCGGCGCATTGAAGATGAATTCCACTCCCGACTCTTCTGCCAATTTCACCAGCGCTTCGACAACGCTGTACATTCCGCCTTTAGGGTACCACACCCCGTGCGCCAGCTCGGTATAGGACATCATGGAGAAAGTGGCAGGGGCTTCAAAAGGACTCAACCCCATATATACATCTTGGAAGGTGAAAGCCGCCTTAAGGCGTGGGTCATCGAAATAGCGTGACATGTTGGCATAGTGCTTCACCAGCGGTTTTACTTGATAAAGCAGCGGAAGGTTGTCCAATTTGAAGAAATCGCTTGCCCGGCGGAAATCCGGCTGGACCAGTTTCTCGATGCCCAGATGGTAATGACGGCAGCCCTCATCCATGTAGTGCAGCAGGCCCTGGAAGCCACCTGGTTCAATCGTTTCCAATTGCTCCTCTAGATTTTTCATGTCGGAGGTGAGCGACAGGCAACTGCCATCGTCGAAAACCAGGTGATAAGTCGGGTCAACGCGCTGTAATTCCAGCAGGTCGTGCATGCACACGCCCAGCGCAGCAAATTCTGATTCGTAAAGCAGGGGCATGACCAGCAAGGTCGGGCCGGTGTCGAAGTGATGGCCATCGCGGCTGATGCGGTCGCAGCGCCCCCCGGGCCGGGCGTTCTTCTCCAAGATAGTGACATGAAGGCCCTGCCTGGCCAGGTGGATGGCAGCTGTGATCCCGCCGATGCCGGCGCCGATCACGAGTACGGTTTTTGTTTTCATCGGTCCTTCATTCTAAGGGATTGTACAGCAAGAGAACGCAAGCCCGTCTGACTCTTGGGCGGAGTCAGCATGGCCAACACAATCCTCCACAATATCCATGCTCCAGCTGGCAGGCCCTTACGCTCCGGGTAGCTTGCACGCAGTCGGTACCCTTCGCGCTCGATTGTGCGCAGGATCCATTCGAAGCGCGCTGCATACGCATACCCTGCCAGACGGCAGCGCAGATTCCGCACGTGGGCGATACACTCCCGGCCAGCTTTAAAGTATGAACGCGCCAGTTGCACCCGACTACGCACCCACGCACGGTAAGCCTGGCCATCTAAAGTGTTCGGTAATATCCCGCGTGCTTCCAGGTATTCGCGCGAGATATTGAAATACCCGGTAGCCGTGTCTTCGAGCGCATCACGCAGCATATGGGTGATATGCGCTGCAGTCACGGCCAGATAACGTGATTCATGCGGCGGGGTTGGATTGTCGTGGCCGATGAAATAGTGCAGCGCCTCCGTGACCGCAGTGGCCAGTTTCTGAGAATATTCGGATAACTCCTTGTGTGAAATGATCTCCCCACATCGTTCTGTATCAAAGCGCATCACTTCCATCATGTTGTACAGGTACGCGTGCAGACCACCGCCCTGTTCGCCATCGTTTCGCACAAGATCAGCCAGCATCCATTCCTCTCCGCATAGACCACGCGGAATTGATCCACGATAACAGGCTTCTAAAATGGAATACTGCCGTTCGATAAATGCAGCATTCTCGGTCTTGCACCCTGCCCTCTTATCGATGACATCGTCCACCCAGCGAAAATACCCATAAGCCCGATAAGCATCAGCGACGCGTCCGCGGTCTGCCAATAACCAGATCGTGTAATAGGTTTGTTTGCTAGCCGCCCTGGTGATTGCGGCTGCCAGGCTTGCGCTGACATCACTATGGTTGTCCACCGTTTCCTCGAACCCTCCCGGCAACATTGTGCCATTTCACACATTTATCTCATTTACGCAAATATTTATATGTGGTTGCATGTGGCATGATAACAAGTCCTCATATTCCACCCGCGTAGCGGGTGGTTTTCTGTTTCGGGTGTTCCGCCCTCAACTCGCTTAAGCGTTAAAAAGCCCGGCGCTGTGTCCAGCGCCGGGTTGCACAAATGGATCAATGAGGGGATGTCAGGGGATTACTTTCCCGGAGGGGTTTGCCATTAACCAGGCCTGGATGTCCACACCTGCTTCCTCTTTCTTGGGAGCCAGGCGCGTATAGCTGCCATCCGGTCCCATCTCACGGGCCCGCAGGTTGTCCTTCAGGTAGACGCCCAACAGATGATCGCGCAGGTAGCGGACGTGCTCGAGACGTTCGACCGGAAAGACTACTTCCACGCGGTGGTTCAGGTTGCGCGGCATCAAGTCGGCGCTGCCCAATAAGATCTCCTCATGACCATCATTATGGAAGTAATACACGCGGCTGTGCTCCAGATAGCGGCCCAGGATGCTGATTACGCGGATGTTCTCACTTACGCCCTTAACGCCAGGAATCAAAGAGCACATCCCGCGGATAAGTAGATCGATCTGGACACCTGCCTGCGAAGCCTCATAGAACAATTCGATCATGCGCACATCCACGAACGAATTGGCTTTAATGATCATATGCGCGTTACGCCCGTTCTTGGCATGTTTGATCTCACGACGGACCAGATCCTCCATACGTTGCCGGAGGTTGACAGGCGCAACCATTAACTTGCGGTAGTCCTGTTTCGTGGAATACCCGGTCAGGTAATTAAACAGGTCGGTGGCGTCTTTACCCATATCCTCATCACAGGTGAAGATGCCGATGTCCTCGTAGATGCGGGAGGTGACCGCATTGTAATTCCCGGTAGCCAAATGCAGGTAGCGGCGGATGCTATCCCCTTCCTGCCGCACGACCATAGCGACCTTGCTATGCGTCTTCAGGCCCACCAGGCCGTAGACCACGTGTACCCCTACCTGCTCCATAGTACGCGCCCAGCCGATGTTGCTCTCCTCGTCAAAGCGGGCCTTCAACTCGACCAGCACGGCCACCTGTTTGCCTTGTTCGACCGCTTCGAGCAAAGCTTCCACCACGGGCGAGTTCTGTCCCACACGGTAAAGGGTCTGTTTAATGGCCAGCACCTGCGGGTCTCGAGCGGCAGCATTCAGGAAGTCGATCACCGGCGAAAAAGAATCGTATGGATGGTGAAGCAAGATATTTTGTTGGCGGATCAGGTCGAAGATCTCGCTGGCTCTGGTAATATTGTTGAATTGCTTTGGTATCACCGGAGTATAGAGGGGAAACTTCAATTCGTGCCGTTCCACGCTGCTATAGATCTGGTACAGACTGGCCAGTCCCAAATGGGCCCCGAGCACGTACACATCATTAGGTTTAACTTGCAGATTTTCCAGCAACAAGTTCCGTAGTTCCGGCGGCATCGTGTCGTAGAGGGCAACCTTGACGACCGAACCAAATCTGCGTCTGCGAATGCTCTGCTGCATATTCTCCAGCAGGTCATCCGCCTCCAGCTCCTGGATCTCCACATCCGCATCGCGAATGATCCGGAAGGGGTGCGCTTCCATGACTCTCATGCCGGGAAAGAGCATGTCGAGATTGGCAATGATGATCTGTTCCAACCAGACGAAATAGTGGTGGTAAGGAACGGTCCCGTCCTTCCTTGCACTGCCGGAGGAGCGCTTGACTGGAACCAATCTGGGAAGTGTGTCTGGCACTTTGATGCGCGCAAATTTTTCATTCCCCTTTTTGTCTCGTATGACAATGGCCAGGTTGAGGCTTAAGTTTGAAATATGAGGAAAGGGATGACCAGGATCGAGCGCCAACGGGGTCAGTACCGGGAAAGCCACGTCGGTGAAGTAAGTATCGGCCCGGCGCCGTTGGGCATCGTTCAGGTTGTGGTAATCCAGCACATGGATTCCGGCTTTGTCGAGTTCGGGCAATAAAACTTGCCGGTAACAGCGTTGCGCCTCTTCGAATAAGTCATGCGCCCGTTTGCGGATGGCGGCCAGCAACTCCCGCGGGGTTAATCCATCCGGGGAAAGCTCGGTGATATTCGACTCGACCTGTTTGCGAATCCCGGAGACGCGCACCATATAGAATTCATCCATATTCGAACCAAAGATGGAGAGGAATTTCACCCGTTCGAGCAAAGGATTGGTTTTATCCTGGGCTTCTTCCAGCACCCGGCGTTGAAATTCGAGCAAACCCAGTTCGCGATTGATGAAAAGAGTGGGGTCCAAGGATCGGTTGTCAGGCATGGTCATTCATGATTATAGTACGGGAACACGAATGTTCTCAATGCTGTCGATCCCCCCTTTGTTATTCAGGCTTCCAACCACCATGCAGATGGCATTCGAACCAGTGTCAATCGTAGCGATTTTCTTCATTAGTTAGAAACCGGGAAATTCAGGGTATAGGTCTTCATGGACAAGCGTGTCAGTCTGAATGAGCACTATTATACAGGTTCTGATTTTCTTCTTTTGGTGATCCAAAGGCTTTTGACCATGGTCAATGCGCCATACGGTCCTGGGTTGTCATAGAAGATCTTTTCAACAGCGGTGTTCTGGGCTTTCCAAAAGATTTGAATTTATACTACAATGATGTGGACGATTCTTGCCTGAAGCAGAGCCATGGTTGGAGCCTATGTCACAACGATCCCTATTCCATATCCTGATCAGTTTGTTCGCCTGTTTGCTGGTCGCCTGCGGGGGGACAGCACAACCTACCGCCACCGCAGAACCCCTGATCGTCCTTAAATCTACTCCCGATCCCTGTGCGCCAGAAAACATCGCGGGTGAAGTGGAGAAGGTCCATGCTCTCATGCGTGAATTCGACGATGAATCCTTGCTGGCTTCCAATACTCCGCTTAACCAGCTCAACCCCAGCATCTCTACCTTGCAGCGCATCCGCCGTGAGGCGGAGGACCAGTCGGTTCCGGTCTGCCTGGTCCCGCTAAAGGAACACCAGCTTGCGCATATGAACACGGTCATCAATACCCTGCTCGGATTTCTGAGCGGATCGGATGAAGCCGCACTCTCCCAGAGCATCCTACTGGCGCGCCAGCAACACGACGAGTACACCCTGGAGTTGGCCAATGTACTGGGCCTGACGGTAATCGCTCCAACCGCCTCGGGCACAGGTGATAGCCTTCCAGGAGCAGTCCCAACCTTCCAAGGGACACCGATTTCCGTTTTCAATCCAGGTCCGGCCATCGTGAACCTGCGCGCGCAACCGGATTTGAACGCGCAAAGTCTCGGCATCCTTGACGTCGGTGCCAGCACAATTGCGTTGGGTCGCAACACGGACGGCTCGTGGATTCAGATCGCCGTACCTGATCAACCCGGGCTTACCGTATGGGTCTTTACGGCGTTGATTCAGTTGACAGGGCCTCCGGAGGCGCTACCCATCACGGCGCCATGATGGTTTTCAATATTTATCCTGTTACTCATTTAACAATTGAAGCCACAGATCGTCTTGCATCCCCAGTATCCGTGGTCCGTTCGCTCAAATCATGGTTTGAAGAATTCGTGCCCGTCCCCAATTCTTTCGCAGCTCAATGTTCGACGGAGTCCCCCGTCATTTCCTGTCTGACCGTCTGGTAGAGACTCTCCGCTTTCAATTCGCTCAACGTATAGCAGGGAGCTTTAAGGTGATTGGCCAGCATTTGCGCCAGACCCTGGTCAAAGGCGGCATGCTCCATATTGATTACCACACTGCGCACATTTTCATTTGCGATCAGCTCGGCAAATTTGTACGATTCTTCCTGTGGCGGCAGGTTGCCGATTGCCACGTTCCCGGCCCCGTCGGTGAGCACGATCAAGAGCGGTTCGATTTCTGGATGGATATACTTTTCATGCTGGAGCACATCCTGTGCCAGCAGCAAACCCGCTGAGAGAGGTGTCTTTCCTCCTACAGGAATATCAGACAGGGCTCGTTGCGCCAACTGCACGCTGTTGGTGGGCTGCAACACCAGGGTGGCCCGGTCCTTTTGAAAGACGATCAGGCCCACGCGGTCCCGGCGTTGATAAGCGTCTGTCAACAAGGAAAGGATCGCGCCTTTGGTTGCGTTCATACGCTCCGCAACCGCCATGGACCAGGAGGCATCAACCAGGAACAGCACCAGGTTGGCCACGCGCTTCACGCGCACCTTGCGCTGTAAATCGCTGCGCTCGATGGCAAAGGCCATGCGCTCACGTTTATCGGAACGTCTTTTCTGGTATGGAGCCGCCGCACGGATGGTGGCATCGAATGCGATGTCGTCCAATTTTTCACCGGCGGGTCGTGCGCGGATGTACCGGCCGTGTTTTCGATCGGTGCGAGTCAAGGAGCGACGCCCGGCATGTTTGCGCGCTAATTTATCAAGCGGAGTATTCAGTTTGCGTGGCTCGAAGGTCTCGCCAATCTTGACCTTTTGTCCTCCATCCCACCAGTTGGCGCTAGCATTGGCAAAAACATCTTGTTGCTGCGGTTGAGGTTTTCCTTGCGGAGAGCCCTCTTCCGCCTCATTTTCGATTTTTAAGTTTTTTTTTGATCGGCATCCGCCGATTCTTGCGGCTGGGGCTCGCCCTCCTCCTCAGCAGGCACGGACTGACCGGCAAGTTGCTCGATGCGTTCCTGCAATTGTTCCGAAGTGATCTCGGATTGCTGGAAGGGTGTGCGCTTGATACGGTGAGGCAGAGTAAGTTCGGCCGCCAGAGCAATGTCATGGTCGTTGATGGCAGTACGGCCTTCAAAAGCAGCCTGCGCACGGGCCGCCTTCAAAATGACCAGGTCCGCCCGATGGCCATCCACATTCAGAGAAGCCGTCAAAGCCGCAATGGAAAGCAGGTCCCGGCTGGTATAGGTCACTTTATCGACAATGGTGCGCCCCATCGCAATTTGCTGCGAGAGTTCTTTTTCCCTGTCCATCCATTCCTTGCGGAAGGCCTCCGCGTCTCTCTCGAAGGCCAGATTTCGCTCCATGATCAGCACCCGGTCGCGCGGGTCACGGATGCCGGTGATGTCTACCGATAGCGCAAAACGATCAAGTAACTGCGGGCGCAGGTCACCCTCCTCCGGGTTCATGGTACCAACCAGGATGAAGCGGGCCGGGTGCGCAAAGGATATACCCTCGCGTTCCACCACATTCACGCCCATGGCCGCCGAGTCGAGCAAAATGTCCACGACATGGTCATCCAACAGATTGACTTCATCGATATATAGCAGTCCACGATTTGCGGAAGCCAGGACCCCCGGTTCAAAATGACGCTCACCTTTCTGAATGGCTTGCTCAATATCCAGAGTGCCGACCACGCGGTCCTCAGTAGCCGAGACGGGTAGGTTAATGAATGGGGTCCGGCGTTCAGAGACAGGTAACTTGTTGCCGTTCGAGAGGGCGCGTTCCCTGCACTCCGTACACCAGGTATTGGGGCGCTCCGGGTCGCAGCCAAAACGACAGTCCTGAACGGTTTTTACATCCGGTAACAAAGCAGCCAGGGCGCGTGCCATGGTTGATTTTGCTGTACCGCGTTCGCCACGGATAAGCACGCCTCCAATACGAGGATCAACTGCATTCAAGATGAGCGCACGGCGCATACGTTCCTGACCGACAATCGCGGTAAAGGGATAAATAGCTGGCATCTAAGCTCCGGCGGTGATTATAACGTGTTTTTTGGAAATCCCTGAAGGAGAGGGGTACGCCGAAAAGCAAAAGTCCCCGGAAGAACCGGGGACTTTTGCCTGCTGGCTAAACGACCACTTGAGCTTGTCGGTAGATCTGTTCTTTGATCTTCATGATGTCTCGACCGACTGCGGAACCCGAATCTCCTTGAATCTCCCTGGAGATCTTGTCAATAGCGTACATAACGGTGGTGTGGTCTCGTCCTCCGAGAACTTCGCCGATTTGCGGCAGGGAGACATTGGCCTCCTCGCGCAGAATGTACATGGCGATCTGGCGCGGCAGGGCAACGTTTCGTGAACGGTCACGACCTAGCAGCTTGTCAGCGCTGAGGTTGAAGTAGCGGGCCACAAGATCAATGATCTTGTCGGGCTCAAGATCTCCACGCTGAGGCAGCAGATCGGAAAGGGCCACATCGACCAGGTTCGGGGTCAGCGACGATCCGCTCAAGTCCGCAAAAGCCAGGATGCGGTTCAGGGCTCCCTCCAACTCACGGATGTTGGATTGCACCCTACGGGAAATGGTCTCAAGGATATCATCAGGAATATAGCGCCCGGAATGCTCCGCCTTGTAGCGTAGGATTGCCAAGCGTGTTTCCATGTCAGGTGGTTGGATATCTGCGGTCAGCCCCCACTCGAAACGCGAGCGCAAACGTTCCTCCAGAGTGACCAGGGATTTTGGCGGGCGATCAGAGGAGATGATGATCTGTTTATCCTGTCCATGCAGGGTATTGAAAGTATGGAAGAATTCCTCCTGGGTTGATTCTTTCCCGGCGATAAATTGGATGTCGTCCACCAGCAACACTTCGATGGAGCGATATTTGTCACGAAAGGCCTGCGTGGTATGCGTGCGGATTGCATTGATCATGTCGTTGGTGAATTCCTCCGAGGACACGTACATGACGTTAAGTCCGCGCGAATGGCAGGCATTGCCGATGGCATGCAACAGGTGGGTCTTTCCCAGTCCGACGCCCCCATAGACGAAGAGAGGGTTATATGCGCGGGCAGGTTTTTCTGCCACCGCCAGGCAAGCGGCGTGCGCCAGTCGGTTGCCCGAACCGACCACATAGTTCTCAAAGGTATAGCGGGGATTCAGTGTGACGTTTCTGCGAAGTACAAGGGGGGCTTCTTCTTCTGAGGTAGATACTTCCACGATCTGAGGAATTTCCTCTTCACTTTGGGTTACAACGAATTGTACCGATACATTCGTATCCAGGATTCCTATCAACAGGCGGCTGACCGTACTGGCAAGGCGGTTCTCAAGCCAATCGCGAGCATATGCATTGCGCACACCTACAGTAAAGAGGCCTTCTTCAAACTTCACCGGGTGGGTGTCACGCACCCAGGTATCAAAAGATGCCTTTGGCATCTCCATCTGCAATTGCCCCAATACGGATCGCCACGCCTGATCTATATTCATGAAACTACTCCCACATACAAGAATTCTGGGTATGAGAAACTAACCCGCGAGACCACCAGCGGTCAATTATGAAGTTGCTCTTTGTTTAAGGTCTTACAGGGTGTACCGGAAGGGGGTGTGAAGTCCCTAATCGCTATTCACTCGTGCACTTATTCTAGCAGAAAATCTTCACCAAACCAACACGTGTGCCCTACGTCTTCTTAAAAACTTCAGTTTTTTTAAGGTCGGTCTATCTTAAAGAATCCGTCCGTATCGATGGCGCATCGTTCACCAAGACAGAACGCATGTTTCAGGCACGAACGGAGGCACCATTGATCTCTCCCCCCATATGTGGGGTTCCAAACCAGATTTGTCACCTGATCTACAGATATGCCTTAAAGAAAAGTTGTGTTGAACTTTGTCTGACAATCAACTGTGAAACCCTAAATTTTGGGACTCATACAGAGTTGGGAGAAGATTAACAGGATATTAATGTCATTCTCGGCGCGGGACCCAGGCTAGAACGGTCGTTCCTTTGTCCGGAGAGGAGCTCACGTCCAATTCGCCACCTACGTTTTGCGCGCGGGTCTGCATATTAGCCAAGCCATGCCCAAGGGAAGGGTTCGTAATGGCCGTATTAAACCCTTTGCCGTTGTCGTGAACCTCCAAAAGCACTCGATCACTTGTAACCCACAGGCTCACTTCCACCCGCTTGGCGCCGGCGTGCTTGGCAGTGTTCGCCAACGCCTCCTGGCAGATATGGAACAAAGCCAGGCTATAACTCTGCGGCAGATCCACTAGGGGTTCCTTTGGGCTGCTGAACACCGCTTCCGTCAGTGTATGCGCGCGGTATTCAGTGAGCAAGCGTTTGAGCCCATCGATCAGGCCCTCGTCATTCAGTTGGCGCGGACGCAGGTCAAGGATATAAGCGCGCAGATCTCGGATGGTCTGGTTCAGTTCATCGATGGCTTGCTTAATGCCGTCCTTGGCTTTGTGGGGATTCTCCGCTACGAGATGGTCGATATTCTCCAGCGAAAGCCCCACTCCGAAAATGGACTGGATGATGCCGTCATGCAAGTCCATGCCAATACGCTCGCGCTCCTCCAGTACCGCCAGCCGGCGCGCGTTCTGGTGCAGGCGCGCGTTCTCGATGGCCAGCGAGGCCCAGTTTGCGACCGCGTTTAACATGCGAATATCCCGTTCGTCGATGGGGGTTTCGTTGCGTGTGGCCACTGTCATCACACCGACAAGATTTTCACTGGTCTTGAGCGGAATGCAGGCAATTTGACGGAAGCCGGCTTTGACGACAGCGTCTCTCAAGAAGCGCATATCGTGCGCCAGGTCATGGCTGATAATAGGTTCTCCCGTTTTTGCCACGATGCCAATCGAACCTTCGTTGATTTTGAAGCGGTTACGCGTCCAAAACGCTTCAGCCGCCTGGCCGCGATGCAGCACCAGGCGTAATGTTTGTTTGTCATCCTCCACCAAGAAAATCTCCCCAGCCTCTACCTTCATGTACTTCATCACCAGGGCCAGAGTCTTGTTCAGAATCTCATCCAATTCCAACGAGGCAGTCAGCGTCGAGGCAAAATCGTTAAGCAAAGTCAGATCTTCGCTGCGTCGCGTCAGGGCGATGTCGCGCTCCCGCAAGTGCTGGTATTGCCTGGCGTTCTGAATGGCCGCCGCCGCGTAAGCAGCCAGCATCTGGATAATGCGCTCATCGTCCTCGGTAAACTCTTGCGCGCCGACCTTCTCTGTCAGGTAGATCTGTCCTAATTGCCGCTCCCCGGCCCGGATCGGCACGCCAAGGAAGGAGGACATCTTCGGATGGTGAGCAGGAAAACCAACGCTACGCGGATGGTCAGCGATCACAGGGACTCGCAACGGCATCGCGGCCCCCATCAATTCACCTATCAAGCCCTTTCCCTCCGGTGGATGCACAATCTTCTTTGTCTCATCCTCCGTCATGCCGACAGAGATGAATTTTTCAAGTTTGCCAGTAGTATCGAGCACCCCCAGAGCCGCATAACGGGCTTCGGCCTGTTCACAGGCCACCGTCGCAATGCGCTTCAGCAGAGTCTCCAAGGAAATATCTTTCACCAGCTCCAGGCTGGCCCGGTGTAAAGCGATCAATCTCTCTCGAAGCTCTTCGCGCGTTAATAACATTAATATGACCTCTATTAGGACAATTATATCCAGATTTGGTGAGTCTGATAGGTTTTGGCAGGTATCCCCAATAAAATTCTTATTATCAACGGGGCGGGAGGTTCCCGCCCGTTTTCGAGGAATGCAGTATGACGAACTCCCGATTATCCGGATTCTATAACCAGGCGCTGGAAGAACGCCGTGCAACACTGGCGGCGGCAGCGGGACAATCCCTGAACGACCTGATGCCGTGGATCACTGGGGGTCTCTCTCCCGAATCGGCAGACCATATGATCGAAAACGTGATCGGTGTGCACAGCCTGCCGCTCGGGATCGGTTTGAACTTCCAGGTGAACGGTCGTGATGTATTGGTGCCTTTTGCGATAGAAGAGCCTTCGGTGGTTGCGGGCGCCTCCTTCATGGCCAAACTGGCGCGTGGAGGCGGTGGTTTTCAGGCAACAACCTCGGCGCCGGAGATGATCGGCCAGATCCAACTGCTGGAACTCTCCGATGTTGAAACAGCCCGTTTGAAAATCTATGAACATAAAGCCGAATTGCTGGCTGAGGCTGATACCATCGATCCAGTCCTTAAGAAATTCGGCGGCGGGTCGCGCGACCTGATCGTGCGCGTGATCCATAACTCACCTATCGGCGCCTTTCTGATCATTCACTTGATTTACGATGTACGCGACGCCATGGGCGCCAACGCTGTCAACACTGCCTGCGAACGCCTGGCCCCGCGAATTGAAACCATCACCGGTGGGCGGGTGCACCTGCGCATACTCTCCAACCTGGCAGACCGGCGCCTGGCGCGTGTGCGCTGCACAGTACCTGTCGATGATTTAGCTTTTGAATCTTCAGGACAAGATGGGGGGTTGACTTACACTGGCGAGCAGGTACGCGATGGTATCCTGGCCGCCTGGGCCTTTGCCGCCTGTGACCCCTATCGCGCTGCCACGCATAACAAGGGCATCATGAACGGGGTAGACGCAGTCGTGATCGCAACCGGAAATGATTGGCGCGCCATTGAGGCAGGCGCTCATGCGTACGCTGCGCGTTCCGGAACTTACACCAGCCTTTCCACCTGGGGCAAGGACGTGGAAGGGAATCTGGTCGGGGCGCTCGAAATGCCCATGGCGGTTGGTATCGTAGGCGGCGCCACCAGGGTGCATCCCGCCGCGCAGGCTGCGGTCAAGTTGATGGGGATTAAAACCGCGGCGGAACTAGCCGAAATCATTGTCTCGGTCGGACTGGCGCAAAACCTGGCTGCGCTAAGAGCCCTGGCCACCGAGGGCATCCAGCGCGGGCACATGTCGCTGCACGCCCGTCAGGTCGCCATTGCCGCCGGGGCGGAGGGTGCGCAGATCGAGCAGGTCGCCACACAGCTGGTGAGCGAGAAGACCGTCAGGATCGATCGTGCCGAAGAAATTATGCAGGAAATGAAAGATGATTAAGAACACAAAGAGAAAACGGTTCCCAACCCATTTTCTCTTTCCACTGGAAGGTGGTCGCTCGGAGGGCACTTGCGCTTGCCTGAAGTCAATGCAACACATTATGATTCTTGGTATTCTATTTATGGATTGAAACATGGAAAATCCGGATCAGCAATTTTCTCAAACCCTATTGAAACCCGCTCGCCCGGTTGGCTTCACAGGCTATGGTGCCTATGTACCGCGCTACCGCATCCTCGCCAAGGAGATCGCCCGCGTGTGGGCCGGCGGTAAATCATCCCTGCCTATCAAGGAAAAAGCTGTGCCCGGTCAGGACGAGGATGTTATCACCATGTCGATCGAAGCAGCACGCAACGCTCTGGCGCGTGCGGAGATCCATGCGCAGTTGCTGCGCGCGGTGTGGGTCGGCTCGGAATCGCATCCGTATGCTGTCAAACCCACTTCGACCGTGGTGGCCGAGGCCATTGGCGCCGTTCCGAATACACAGGCCGGCGACTGGGAATTCGCCTGCAAGGCCGGCACCGAGGCCATCGTCGCTGCGATGGGCTTTGTCGGCTCAGGCATGGCGGAGTACGCCATGGCGATCGGCATGGACACTGCCCAGGGCCGTCCCGGCGACGCGCTGGAATACACCGCTGCAGCCGGCGGCGCGGCATTCATCATCGGTCCGGCCAAGAACGCCCTGGCGACCATCAACGCCTCCTATTCCTATGTGACCGATACGCCCGATTTCTGGCGCCGCGAGCACCAGAAATATCCCGAACACGGTGTGCGCTTCACTGGAGAACCGGCCTACTTCAAACATGTCACAGCCTCCGCTAAAACCATGATGGAAGTACTGGGTGTGACCGCCAAAGATTACACCTGGGCTGTCTTCCACCAGCCAAACACGAAGTTTCCTCAGCGCGCCGCACAGATCCTTGGCTTCACACCCGAGCAGATCGAACCAGGTCTGCTGGTGCCAGTGATCGGTAACACCTACTCCGGATCGTCCATCATCGGCCTGACAGCCGTACTGGACGTTGCTCAACCCGGGGATCGCATTCTATTGGTCTCCTTCGGCTCTGGGGCGGGTTCAGACGCCTTCGACCTGACCGTTACCGAGGCGCTCAACGCGCGTCGCGATAAGGCTCTCAAAACCCAGGATTACATCTCCCGCCGCACCGAAATCGACTACGCTACCTATGCGCGACTGCGCGGCAAAATCACCATGAAGTAAAGAATATCCCGGTTATTTTAGGCAAGGGAATCATCAATTTGGACAAGTGATCATGACAGAAGTTATCATCGCCGGCCTCGGCCAGACCTCTGCAGGTGAGCATTGGGATGCAGGCCTGCGCGACCTGGGCTACCATGCTATTGACACTGCCCTCAAGGACGCCGGGAGTCTGCGACCGCAAGCCCTGTTCGTCGGTAATATGCTCGCCCCCAACCTTTCACACCAGTCGCACCTTGGCGCACTGCTGGCCGATTTCGCCGGGCTTTCTGGCATCGAAGCTGTTACCCTTGAAGCGGCTGACGCCTCCGGAGGAGCTGCTCTTCGTCAGGGTTATCTGGCTATCCAGAGTGGACTGGTGGGGACCGTCCTGGTGGTTGGCGTGGAAAAATTCACAGACCAGGTAGGGCCAGGCGTGGAAGAGGCGCTAGCTACAATCTCTGACTCCGATTACGAGGCCGTGCAGGGCATGACACCCACCGCCCAGGCTGCGCTGCTCATGCAGCGCTACTTGCACGAGTATAAAGTCCCGGAGGGCGGATTTGCCGGCTTTGCGATCACGGCACACGCCAACGGCGCCGGCAACCCGAACGCTATGTTCCAGAAAGCCATCAAGCCGGAAACTTACGCTAAAGCAGGCATGGTCAGCGAACCGCTCAATATATTCGACGTGGCGCCTCCAGCGGACGGCGCTGCCGCGCTTGTTCTGACGCGCCGCGACCTGCTACCCGCCAACTGGCCGCACCCGCTCGTGCGCGTGGCTGGCTCGGCTACGGCCTCCGATACCCTGGCCCTGCACGACCGCAAGGACCTGCTCTTCTTCGAGGCCGCGCAGCTCTCAGCCGGTAAGGCTTTGAAACAAGCCGGCCTGATCCTGGACAACTTGAACTTGTTTGAATACAACGACAGCTTTAGTATCTACGCCGCTCTTGCGCTCGAATCGGTAGGGTTTGCGGTTCGCGGTAAGGGCTGGAGGCTGGCCGCTGAGGCTGAGATCGCCCTGGACGGCCGCATTCCATGTGCCACGCTCGGCGGGCTCAAAGCGCGCGGTTTTACCGGTGGCGCTTCGGGCGTATACCAGGCTGTCGAGGCGGCGCTGCAGCTGCGCGGGCAGGCCGGGAAGAACCAGGTCGCGGATGCGCGAAATGCATTGATCCAATCTCTGGGCGGGCCGGCTTCTACGGCCGTATCACACGTCCTGCAGCGCGTGGATTGACACGGGCGATACGGAGAGAAACACATGGATCGCCATCTGGTCGACCAAATCGGCGCATTATGGATCCAGTTGGCTTTTCGGCAGGGCTACGGTCGGTCGGTTGCGCTCAAGTTGTTGGAACGATAGTTTTTGACAGCAGCCAAGCCATTTGCCTGAAAATCTGATAGAAACTGATAGTTCCGTCCCATACAATGGTAGAGAGAATAACTTCAAGGAGAATGTATTATGGAAGTCCCGCGTCACTGGCGATTAAAAAAACAACGCTACGGTCTGGTAGGAGAGGTCTGCCCGCATTGTGAGCATAAGATCTTCCCACCACGCGATATCTGCCCGGAATGTGGCGGCGAAGCCAAGACACTTTACACCTTTAGCGGCAAGGGAGAGGTGTACTCATACACAACCATCTATGAAGCGCCCAGCGGATACGACCATAGCGCGCCCTACACTGTGGCGCTTGTGAAGCTGGACGAAGGCCCATTGGTCACCGCCCAACTGACAGATATCGAGAACAATGCCGTGGAGATCGGCATGCCGGTTGAAATGGTCACACGCAAGATGCGCGACGATGGCGATGAACGCGGCATGATCGTTTACGGCTACAAGTTTCGGCCAACATTGAACCACATTTAATACATACCACATTTTGCCCCCATATATGGGGGCAAAATTCGTTAAACAACATAAAACTCACTATGTAGTGGCATGATCATGTACGGGAACAGGAAAATTTCTCATAAACGATCATGCCGCACTCCCCAGTTTAGAAGGCCAGGGAGCACTATTTTAAAACCATAATATCCGTTGGAAAAATCGTTTGAAAGCTCAATCTCGAATTTTGTCTAATGCGTTAAAGATTTCATTTGCCCGGTAGATTTGATTGCGAGCATAACCGGTGATTTCACGCAAAATACCAGCTTGAACAAGCTTTTCGATATATTGCCTGGAAGTTTTAAAGGGCATATTCAGACCTGCTGCTAACTGCTTTGCATTGAATATCGGACGACCGAATAGAAAATCTACCACTGCCGCCATGCGCTCTGAATTTTTCTCCGCTTCCACAAGCGGTTGGTATTTCGAGCGAATTGAACCCAAATGCTCCATCCTAGTTATGCTATCCTTGGATTGAGCACTGACCCCACGCAAGAAAAAGCGCAGCCAGGCTTCCCAGTTACCATTTTGAGATACAGACAGGAGATGGTCATAGTACTCCTGACGATAACGCTCGAAATAAACACTTAGATTAAGCAACGGCTGGGGTAGGATATTCCATTCAGTGAATAGCAATGCCATTAGCAGGCGTCCCACGCGCCCATTGCCATCCAGGAATGGATGGATCGCTTCAAACTGATAATGAATCATGGCTGCGCGTGCCAGAATAGGCACATCCGTGCCTGTGTGGATGAACTTTTCCAAATCATTCAAAGGCTGGTTCATCTCATCCACTGGAGGTGGAACATAGGTGGCAGTCATAATCGTGCTGCCAGCCGGCCCGATCCAGTTCTGGGTACGCCGGAACTCACCGGGAGTCAAATTCCCACCGCGTACGCCTTGCATCAATTTCTCATGGAGCTCGCGGATCAAGCGAAGGCTAATGGGGAGAGTCTTCAAGCGTTCCAACCCATAATCCAGGGCTGTAACGTAATTGTGAACTTCACGCACATCGCTGTCCGGTTCGAGGAAAGGCATTTGGGCAGATTCGTAAGTGTAAAGTTCAGCAAGGGTGGCACGCGTTCCTTCTATACGCGAAGACAACACTGCCTCGCGGCGCATAAAAGGTTGAACCAATAAGCGTGGGAAGGGGAATGCACCAGCTAACGTAGCCAGTCGGCTCAAGTCGCGTTCTGCTTCAGATAACACGGATACCAGCGATAATGGCCAATCCAGATTCGGCGGTAGGGGCGCTGGAAGAAAGGCGTAGTACCCCTTTGGAGTCAAGATGACCTGTCCAACTTCTGGGGAATGAAAATCATTTGGGTTCATTGTGTTATTCCAAGGTCATGATCTAGATTACCAGGCTTTATAATAACACTTAATCAATAAAGTGTAAATTGGGATGTTTTATATTTACACTTCGACTACAGCCTAAAAGTTACTGTAAGGGTGCGGTAGAAATCAAATATACGGCTATAAATTTCGCCCAAGATTGCTCGGCGCAAATTAAACAAGAATACCCACAAAAAATACCGCCCATCGCTGAATGGGCGGTATTTTCATAAAGCTCTACATTGGCTGGCTCTGGCGAACTCTGCTGGAATGATCCTTTTCTCTTAGGCGAATACATCCGGCCTGTATGGAAATATTTTTTTTCATTACAGTGCCTCCGCTAAGCCGGCTCGAGCACACGCTCTCCCAGAATCTTTGCCAGATCCTCCTTGTTGATGGTCTCCTCGCTCAGCAACGTTTCTACCAGGGCGTCCAACTTGTCGCGGGCTTCCGTCAGTATCCCCATGACTTGTGTATGTTGCTCATCCAAAACTTTCTGGACATAATTGTCGATCCGGGCTCTGGTTTGCTCACTGTAATCATGTCCACGGGCCATTTCATACCCAAGGAACGGTTGCTCTTCGTCCGAGGATAAAGCCATAAGTCCCAGGTCCCCCATGCCCCAGCGCGTGACCATACGACGCGCCAGGCGAGTTGCCTCTACCAGATCGTTTTCTGCGCCAGTGGTGATGTCGCCAATAGCCAGTTCCTCTGCTGTCCGACCACCCAGCATCACTGCGATACGGGAGAATAAGTATTCGCGGCTGTAATTGACCTGGTCGTCCAATGGCAATTGCTCGGTTACACCTAGAGCACGTCCATGCGGAATAATGGTTACCTTATGAACAGGGTCGGCATGGGGAAGCACCCATGCAGCCAGCGCATGACCGGCTTCATGGTAAGCCACGACTTTGCGGTCATGATCGTTCAGGATGGTGGACCGGACCGCTCCCAAAATAATGCGGTCGAGCGCTTCCTCAAAATCCTGCATGCTGACCAGTTCATGCCCGATACGCGCGGCGACCAGGGCTGCTTCGTTGCACAGGTTTGCCAGGTCGGCGCCACTAAACCCGGTGGTGGAGCGTGCCATTAACGTCAGCCTGACGTCTGGGGCAAGGCGCAGGCCCCGGCTGTGGATCTTGAGGATGCCTTCGCGTCCATGGCGATCGGGGAGGCCAACAGTGATCTCCCGATCAAAGCGACCAGGACGCAACAGGGCTGGATCGAGCACATCGGGCCGGTTCGTGGCCGCAATCAGGATGACCTCATGACGGTCATCGAATCCATCCATTTCGACCAGCAGCTGATTCAGCGTCTGTTCACGCTCGTCATTGACTGCCCCAAGACCAGCGCCACGCCGCCGGCCGACAGCATCCAACTCATCGATAAATATGATAGAGGGCGCGGACGCTTTGGCCTTGACAAACAAATCCCGCACACGGCTCGCTCCCACACCTACAAACATTTCCACAAATTCAGAGGCGCTGATAGTGAAGAAAGGGACCTCAGCTTCGCCCGCAACTGCCTGCGCCAGTAAGGTCTTGCCTGTTCCGGGTGGACCGATCAAGAGAACACCACGCGGGATGCGCGCACCAATCTCGTGATACTTCTGCGGGTGCCGTAAGAACTCCACCACCTCGCTCAGTTCCCCCTTGGCTTCGTCAGCTCCTGCTACATCCTCAAAGGTGACCCCTGGGCGTTCTTCATTATATTGACGGGCCTGGCTTCGACCAAAATTAAAGACCCCGCTCTGGGATTTCAACGTCTGGCGCCCCATCCAGGCCATCGCGCCTATCAAAAGGATGAAAGGCAAGCCATTGATCAGCAGATCAAGCAGAAACGGATTGGAGGGTGCCTTGACGTTCAGGACAACACCCTGCGTCTCAAGCAATGGGAGCAGGGTAGGATCGCCTACCGTTTCGGGGAAAGTGGTAGTGAAAGCTGTAAAAAGCTTGGGCTTGGAAGCAGGTGAAGATCTGTTCGTGGCTCGGGATGTAGCTGTAGGCGTAGCAAGCTGGTCGGCAGGCACCAGGTCGGAAGCGGGGAGTCCGTTCAGCAATGTGCCGCTGATTTGCGCACCGTCGACATGCACCTCTTTGACGTTTTTAGCTTGAACTTGTTCAATGAATGCGCTGTAGGGGACGGCGATCTCCTGCGGTGCCTGTGGAAGCAAGGTCCAGATGTTCCAAATAAAAAGAGCAAAAAGGATCAACCACCAGAAGGGAGAAACGCGCGGAGGTTGTGTCCGGGTAGGCCTGTCGGATGGAGGGGCAGGTGGGGGAGTGTTCATTGTTTGCCTCAAGCTTACGGAATCTCTCTATCGAGCACTTCCAGCGCTTTCTCGGCAGCCCAGGCCTGCTCGCTGGTCCAACCCGATTCGAATCCTGGTATGGTTTGCTTATCCAATTCTTCAAACAGGATGCGTTCACGTTCATTCAGACCGTGCTGGTCTTTGAACACACGCAGAATATGATGGACACCTTCCCGCAACCACAGCGAATCGAAATCCTTGATGAACCTCTCCAACAAAGGACGTAAAGCCTCATGACCCATGCGAATCACGCTTTCCATAGCCGCCCAACGCACCCCGGTATTT
This sequence comes from uncultured Anaerolineaceae bacterium, assembly GCA_964621295.1. Classification (GTDB taxonomy): domain Bacteria; phylum Chloroflexota; class Anaerolineae; order Anaerolineales; family Villigracilaceae; genus JAABUE01. Next base: position 25,517 of record CAZULT010000058.1, read on the forward strand.
TCATCCATGAGCATGTCGATCAGTGCAGAGACGGTCCCGGGAACACGGATGTCGCCTAGCACTCGAACCGCTTCTCCGCGGGTGAATGCATTCGGGCTGTGAAGGGCCTCAAGCAGCGCCGGGACGCTTTCTCCTTCACGAAATGCAAGGCATAGCCTCGCGTGTTGTCTTTGAAGTAAATCTGAGGAACCCAGTTCAGCGATTAACTCAGCGATTGGTTGGTTAATTTTAGTTTGGTTTTGATTTTCCATAGTTTCTCCTTACTTGATTGTTGTGCATGAAGGGATACAAAAGCGTCCATGGCCATTCGCAAGAATTGGTGTTCCGAAAGTTTGTCGATGGTGACCAGACCGAGAACGCACCGGTTGAAATCTCTCCGGCGATTGATATGTTGGTTCAATTCGTGCTTGGCCTGCCCCGGACCATAGATGATGATCTCATCTGCACCGTTCAGGCTTTGGACGACCTCTTTATAATAATGATCAAAAATTGCACGGCGATGTGCCTCGATCCGTTTTTGGGACTACTTGCTACCGCGTGCATGTATGTCGGCTTCAGAGAAAATCTCTTCTTCGCGTAATAGGTGCGCATCATTAAAGATCGCAAGGATCGCTTCGCGGTGATCTATCCATATCGCGATCTGCCTAAGAGCACGAATATTATGAACTGTGCGGAACATTCTTGTCTCCTTGAATAGGCTTTTCCTTAGAATACTCGCAAGGAGATCAGAAGGTCTTTACAAAATACTAGAGAGAACCCTAAGGAAACCTTAAAGAGCAAGAGGCAGGCTTTTGCCTGCCTCTTGCTCCAATATCCCATCTTATCTTTTTCCAAAGGCAAAGACGCTATACCCCAAAATACTCAGGGAGGCAAACCACAACAACACGTTCAGGATATAGGCATCTCCCACTGGCCATTGCGACTTGACTGCTGTCAGATGCTTTCGGCGGTAGAGGAGGAATCCGCCAGCAGCCAACAGAGTCAAAATCAGACTACCAATCAAAAACATCAGCCAGGGTTGCATCGCTTTCCTTCAGAAATTTGGAGGAGAAGATGCAATTAGAATATCATGAACCTTGACATTTAACCCTAAGGAGGATTTATCGGAACCTTAAGCAAACTTAAAGGGAAACACCTGCCTGCAATGGCAACCGTACTGTAAAGCTGGAACCCCACCCCTCTTCGCTCTGCAGTTCGAGTTGGCCTCCATGCGCCTCAACCAGTTCTCGAGCAATACTGAGTCCCAACCCCAAGCCTTGTGGAAAGCGCCGTCCCTGTCCCCCACGCACAAAAGGTTCGAACATCTTTTCCTGCTCGGCCAATGGGATGCCGGAGCCAGTATCTTTGACTAGCACCCATAGACTGAGCGCTTCTTGGCCTGCTTCAATCGAAATCGTGCCTCCGGTGGGGGTGAACTTAATCGCATTGCTGACCAGATTGCCGATTACCTGACTCAGCCGCAACGGGTCTGCTTGAATTTCCGGCAGTGACTCTGGGAGCTTCAACTTCCAATGCAAATGTTTGTGCAGAGCGGCCTGTTGCCATGGGCTGAGCACTTCCGGCAACCACGAAACCAGGTTCAGGGGTTCGCGGTCCAGTTCAAGCACGCCCAGGGCCTGCTCGTGCAGGTGAGAAAGATCTTCCAACAGTGCTTGCAGGCGGGCAGTTTCATGGTCCATCCCTGACAATAGTTCGTCGTAGAATTGGGCATCGCGGCTGGCGCCGTGAGACAGGGCTTCGATGCCCATTCGCATCGCACCTAAAGGACGGCCGATCTCGTGAATCAAGTTTGCCAGCAATCTTTTACGAGCTGTTTCCATGCCACGCAATCGTTCGAAGAGAACATTGACTGCTCGCGATAATCGGCGCGTCTCCTCCGCGCCCTTTTCCGGTAGAGCTTCGCTGCGTTCCCCATTCGCCAGTGCATATACGGCTTGGGTTACCTGCTGTATCGGAGCACTGACATTGATCGCCAGGACAGTGCCTAGGCCTGCACCCAATAACAACGCTGCGGCCAGAACCCCAGTCAGCAGGTAGCGCAATTGGTAAAGTTGTTCAGTAAAGGAGTAATAACGATAGGACAGGCGCACAAAGCCAAGCAAACGTCCGTTCTCGCCCGTCACAGGGGCGAGTGCATCCGCCATATCATCTTCCAACGCTTCGTTGAAGTGCAATTGTGCCACAACTTGACCTTGTCCGGCAGTTTTATAACCCGAATGTTCAATTTCCGTCCCAAGACGGGATGCGTCGGAGGGTTCGCTGGAGGCAAGCATGGTCCCCTCAGAATCCAATATCATCAACCGCCCGCCACTACGGAGTGAAAACTGAGACAACAATTGCTGGGCGTAATTTGGATCCTGCCATATTTCTGGATCGCGTGCAGCCATGCGACTGAGCACTAGCGCGTTGCCTTTGAGTTCGTTTAATAAAGAAGGTTCCAGGATTTGTTGTTCGATCAGGAAAATCGTAGCAATCCCCATCAAGGGGATGACGATTAGCAACGGTAATATGTGGCTGATGATGAAACGCCCTCGTAGCGTATTGAGCATCAAGCCTCTTTGGGGATCAATTTATATCCCACACCATGCATCGTAACAATCCGTTCGGGTTTCTCCGGTACAACCTCAAGTTTTTCGCGCAACCAGCGGATGTGGACGTATACCACCTGTGGTTCGCCGACATATTCTGCACCCCATACATTCGCCAACAAGTCTTGAGTAGAGAGCACCTGACCTGCATGTTGCATGAGGGTGTGCAGCAGATCAAATTCCCGCCGAGTCAAATCCAGCGGCTGCCCCCCAAGGGTTGCTGTATGTGCCAACGGGTCAAGTGATAGGTCTCCAGCGTTGACTGGCTCACGACCGACTGTGGCCGTTGAACCAGTTCCAGCCCGCCGCAATACTGCCTTGACATGCGCCAACAACACGCTCATTTCGAATGGCTTGGTGATATAGTCCTCTGCCCCCAATTCCAATCCCAACACTTCATCCAGTTCGCGCCGTCTGGCTGTGACAAAAATAACCGGTACGCCCACCTGGTCCTTGAAACTCTGCAGTGCATCCAGACCGTCCATGCCAGGCAAGCCAATGTCAAGTAAAACCAGATCAGGCCGGTCCCGTTGTGACATCGACAGAGCATCTTCGGCGTTGGCGGCACTGTTGGCACGATAACCTGCCTGCTCGAGGTTAAAAGCCATACTGCGACGCATCAGATCATCGTCATCGACGACAAGAATATGTTTTTGCATGCTTTCTCAATTCTTTAAAATGAATTATGTAATTTTTATTCAATCTATTTATAGTATAGCGGTAAAAAACAGTCGGGACAAGC
>CAZULT010000059.1:0-1248 GCA_964621295.1 uncultured Anaerolineaceae bacterium
GGCTTGTTGAACAGGCGGCGCAACTTGTCGTGCAGACCTTCGGCGGCGGCCAGGTTGACGCCGTGCGTGTTAGCCCAGGCGGCCACGCTATCGGGGTGGGGCACTTTCCTGACCTTACCGTTTTCGTCTTCTTCCTCAATGACCTGGCGGTTCATGGCCTTGAAACGGCTGAACCAGTTCCTCGGCCCCAATGTGGTGACCAGCGCCTCCAGCGTGGTGGGGGTGGTCTCGCGCAGGTTCAACTCGCGCGTCAGCAGTTCTACGTCAGCGGGCAGGACGTCCCCAGCGTCGATCTCCAGGTTGAAGTCCGGAGCTGTACCGCGGATCATTGCGCCTTGTCCAAGACCAACAACACGAACTTTCGTTGGGAATTTAGTTTTTAATCCAACAACATTCTCATGGGTGTCCGACGCCCGATCATCAAATCCGTACTCGTTGTGCATGTCGAAAACCAGCACGGAGGCCTTACCGTAGTGCATCAACCCGGCCAGGGTCAGGCGCGTCAGGAAGGACTTGCCCGTGCCGGTGGCGCCGAAAACGCCCGACGAGCGCTGGATGAAACGCTCCATGTCGATGCAGACCGGGTGCCCCTGCTCGCGGGTGTAGCCGATGACGAAATTAGCCTTGTCAGACGGATCGCCGAAGATCTCGGCGATATCGCCTGGCGCAGCGAGGCGCACCTGGGCGTGGTGCGGCGGCACGGTCTTGACCGGGCCCGCCCGCGGCGTCCGCTCCCCCAGTGAGGCCAGCCAGGTCTCATAGTCCGGCGAACCCGGGTCCGGCCCGCGCTCCAGCATCAGCCTCGGCAACACTTCAAGGTTGGTGTAGAGCGTTTGCCCGTGCAGGGCCTGAGCCAGCGCGGGCGGCAGGCGCGTTTCGGACTGCTCGTCCGCGAAGCGCGGGTCGGTGGCGCCGAGCTGCAGGTCCGTGACCAGGCCGTAGTACTGCCAGGCGCCGCTTTCGATGACCACGAAGGCGCCTTCCTGCACGTCCTGCGCCGGGACGGTCAGCCGTACACGGAAGTTTTCTTTCAGTCCCCCGCCAACAATATAACCAATAGCTTTATCTTCCATTGTCTCTCCTAAACACGAAGGACACTAAGGACTCAAAGGGATTTAGACGACCATCCGCCTGATGCCGTCCTTCAGGTGCGGTATATTGAAGTTAATGAGGAAACCGAGCCGGACATTACTCAGACGTAGATAAGTCATCAATTGCGCCTCGTATACTGGATTCATTTTCTCAACC
>CAZULT010000059.1:1348-28802 GCA_964621295.1 uncultured Anaerolineaceae bacterium
TTTCTCAACCAACATATCCAGGCGTAACCCCGATTCCAGTTTCGTATTATCGTATACAATCGGCATCGCCACTTGCGTTTCAACCAGCAAGCCACCTTTGCGGATTTCATAGGCAACAGTCGTCTCATAAACGGATTCCAGCAACCCTGGCCCGAGTGCTGTATGGACTTTAAAAGCCGCATCCAGAACCGCTTTTCCAACCTTTTCGACTTCGGGCGGCATTGGTTTGAAAACCCTCTTTGGTGAGCCTGTCATAAACGTTGTGCCCTTCGTGTCCTTTGTGTTAAACGACTTCTCTAAGTGCGCCTAACACGGACATCAAAGCCGGGTAATCATCGCGTAGCAGTGTGATCAGTTCGGTCACCGCGTCTTTGATCCAGGTTTCGTTCTTTGATTCTTGGTTTGCTTTCGAGGCCTGCTGCAAATGGGCTGCCAACACCTCGCCGACCGGGATATCTCCCGCGTGCAGGATGTGCCGGAAATAGCCGAACCGTCCCGTGGACGTAAAACGCGCCAGGTCACCCTCATCGCATAGATAGATCACGTCCAGGCTCAGCGGCGGGCGCGGCGGCAGGAGGTGGAAGATCTGTCCGCCCTGTTCGTAACCGACCGCCAGCACGGACATCTCTACCGGTACGATGCGGCGCTCACGGTTGTCGCGCAAGACATCGTCGCTGACGTTTTCGGCAGTGACCAGCTGGCGCACCAGCCCGTCGTCGTCGATATGGATGTCATGGATCAGACCATAGACCTGGTAGCTGTCCTCCAGTGGCGCGCGCACCAACGCGCCGAAGGCCGGTATGCTCAATTGAGAGACACGGCAGCCGGCGATGAAGCCGGTCGTGCCTGCGCGCAGCAAACGTCCGATTTCGATTTGGGTCATTGTCTGTACCTCGTTCTACCTTGATGATCTTTCGGAACTTGTTTGTATGATTTTTCATCCACTTCGTCGAACTGCTTTCTCAGTTCCATTTCTAGCATCTGCTCTACCTGGTATCTCTCATCGTGTTTCACCACTGCAATTTCATGCGCGCGATGGAGTAGATACGGAAAGGGCTTACTGCCCATCGTGCGGCACTGGTCCACCAGAACGGCGTGCAGCAGGTCCAGCTTTTTGGAGTCGTCGACCACCCATTTGGGAATCTCTACACGGACGGGCCAGGGATATCCCTGTGTGCCGGCGTTGAGGTAGAAAAAGTGCAGAGCCAATACGCCCTTATAGTCCTTCTCCGATTTCGATCGGATGGCAAACACGGCCGAGCGTTCGCCCGGCCCCAGCAGGGGATCAGCCTTTTCGCCGTACAACCAGCGGTCGCTGACGCCGCGCAGGGGATAGTACTCTCGTAAAGCAGGTGGTGGATCTTTCTGCGCCTCGACCAATTCGAGCAGGCGTACAACCAGATTAGCAGCAGGTTTGTCCACGTAACCGGCAGTGATGACCTCCCGTGATTGCAAGCGGGACAATACGCTCAAATAGGACTTAAGCGATTCGTGATACGATTTGGCCTCTTCACCGTCTTTCGCACCCCACAACTCGATCGGCCCATCCGTGAAGCTCACAATCGAGCCTTTGAGCCCTCTGGAGAGTTCATCCAGCATGGTACGTTCGCGCAGGTCACGCTTCAGGGCGATCATCCCTTCGGTCATGGTGCCGTAATTGGTTTCGATCTCGTCGCCGTAGAGCAATTCGCTGTTGGTGTGGACTTCAGATGACTTGCCCGACTGCAACCGCATCATGATGGCGCCGACATTGATGAGGCAGAATTGAACAGCGGCGTGCCTGTCGGGGTTGATCTGGGAACCATCCGCGGCGATGAGGATCACGTCCTGGGCTTCAGTACCTGGTGGGGATGATGTGGGGACCGGCACATGTGCAGTGAGAGGTTCGTTCACTGGCAGGGCACATCGGATATTTGGTTCTGTTTCCCTAGCCCGGTCCACAATTCCGTGCAGATATTCCAACTGCTCCCCGTACTCGTGCAACAGGGTGTGCGCATGCGCACGCAGGTTCTCAAGGCGCTTTTTGCGTGCGTGTGCTCCTGCGCCAATTTCCCTGATCTTGGATTGGATTTGCTGGAAGTCGATTGCCATGGTTTGCCTTGCCGGTCCGCTGGGAAATAGAACAAATGTACAAGCATTGTACACGAAAACGATGGGATTTCAAACGGAACCGGGAACTTTTTTTGGGCGGTTGCGTCTATAACGTGCAAAACTCAACCAAGGAGATGAAACCATGAGCAAGAAAACCTTATTTGTTTCAGCAATCGTGCTTGCAGCGCTCGCATTGGGCGCCTGCAGCCCCACAATCGTGGCCAACCCTGCGCCTCCACTACGCACCATCAATGTATCCGGCACAGGCCAGGTTTTCCTGACCCCTGATATCGCCTACATATATATCGGCGTGCACACGGAAGAGGATACCGCGGCAGATGCGGTCAGCGCCAACACACTCGAAACCCAACAGGTGATCGAGGCTTTGAAGGAGGCAGGCGTGGATGCCAAAGACATCCGTACCACCAACTTCAGCATCTGGCCCAACCAGCAATACACCCCCGACGGTCAGCCGGCCGGTACGCGCTACGTGGTAGACAACTCGGTCTTTGTGACCGTCAGGGACCTGGAAAGCCTGGGCGACCTGATCGACTCGGCTGTCTCGGCCGGCGCCAACAGCATCAACAGCGTCCAATTCGACGTTGCTGACAAGACCGAAGCCCTCAAGCAGGCACGTGCTGAGGCTATCAAGGATGCCAAAACACAGGCGCAGGAGCTGGCCGACGCCTCCGGCGTCAAGCTTGGCGAGATCCAAGGGATCGGTTTCTATGATAGCGTGCCCACACCCAACCTGGATACTTATGGTAAGGGTGGCGGTGGCGGGGTGGCAGAAGCGGCCGCCGTGCCGATCCAGCCTGGCCAGTTGACCCTGACGGTGACCGTCAGTATGGCCTACGAGATCAAGTAAGCCCGTCAAATCAAACCTGAGCCCGCCCTCATAGTGAGAGCGGGCTCTTTTTAGCCCCACCTGCCTTAGACAACTTCCCCCATCTTCTAATGAAGATGGGGGAGGGCTGGGGAGGAGGTAGGGACAGTAAGGTTATAATCCCTCCAAAATGGACAAAGGAGCGCATATGTTGAAAGTCGGATACATTGGCCTGGGGTTGATGGGTAAATCTATGGCCCGCAACCTGCTCAAAGCCGGTTACCCGCTGGTTGTCCACAACCGTTCCCGTGCCGCGGTGGACGAGCTGGTTGCAGAAGGCGCCCAGTCAGCTGAGTCGCCCGCGGAGGTAGCCCGGCAGTCAGACGTGGTCTTCACCAACCTGCCCGATACCCCTGACGTGGAGTTGGTGGTGTTGGGAGAGAACGGCATCTTTGACGGTGCGCATAAGGGCATGATTTACGTGGACAACTCCACCATCAAGCCTGGCATGGCGCGGACTATCGCCAAAAAGCTGGCGGAGAAAGGAGTGCCCTGCCTGGACGCGCCGGTCTCCGGCGGGGATATTGGCGCCCGGGATGGCACGCTGACCATCATGGTGGGTGGCGAGGCGGCTGCGCTCGAACGGGTCATGCCGATCTTCGAGGCCATGGGTAAAACCATCACTCACGTTGGCGCGGCCGGGGCCGGGCAGGTCACCAAGGCCTGCAATCAGATCATGGTAGCGGCCCAAATGGTGGCGATGGGCGAGTTGCTGGTCTTCTCGAAGAAGGCCGGTGTGGACCCGCAAAAAGTGGTGGAGGCTATCAAAGCCGGCGCAGCACAATGCTGGTCGCTGGATGTCAAGCCGCCGCGCCTGTTCGAAGGCAACCGCCAGCCGGGTTTCAAAGCTTATATGCAGGCCAAAGACCTGAACATCGTGATGGAATCGGCTCGCGAATACGGCATCCCACTGCCGGCGACTGCCGAGACCACGCAGTTGTTCAATGCCATGTTGCAAATGGGTATGGCGGAACTGGACAATTCCGCCGTGATCGGTGTGCTCGAGCAACTGGCGGGGGTTACATTGATGGATTGATTGTATTGGAGAACAAAGGCGAATAGCGCCGTCCTTGGCGCAGGATTGGCCGCCGGAGCAGGATGAAATTCATGAAATCAATCAAACGTTTCTGGTCGTGGATACGAGATTATGGTTTGATCGTAATCGGTTCTCTGGCGCAGGCTTCTGGCTTGCGCCTTTTCCTCATACCGGCGAACCTGGCTTCGGGCGGCGTAAGCGGCATCTCGCAATTGATCAATCATTTCACCGCCTGGCCGATCGGTCTGATGGTCCTTATTGGCAACGTGCCGCTGTTCCTGTTAGGCTGGCGCTTCCTGGGCGGGCGGCGCTTTGGATTGCGTACGGCCACGGCCGTCATCACCTATTCCTTCTTTGTCGATATCCTGACCTACTTATTTCCGTCAAACGGGATCACCGACGACCTCTTTTTGAATGCGCTTTACGGGGCCATCTTCAGTGGCGTGGGCTACGGGCTGGTGTACCGGGGGCGTGGCACCAGCGGCGGCAGCGATATCCTGGCGCGTATCCTCCACCACTGGCGGGGCGTTTCGATGTCTGCCAGCTACCTGATGGTGGATTCGGTCGTGATCCTGGGCGCGGGCCTGGTCTTTGGCTGGAAACAGGCGCTCTATGCCCTGATCGCGCTTTATGTCAGCGGTCTCGTGGCGGAGACGGTGCTGGAGGGTTCGGGTACGGTACGCACGGCGCTGATCGTCACTGCGCAGCCCCATCTGGTTTCGGAGCGGATCCTGGAAGATATGCAGCGCGGCGTCACAGTGCTGCCAGGGACGGGCGCCTATACCGGCGTTTCCCGACCGGTGCTGTATTGTGTGGTAACGAGGGCGGAAGTGGCTGTTCTAAAGACCATCGTGCAGGCGGCTGACCCGCAGGCCTTCATGGTCATCGGGACAGCCCACGAGGCGCTGGGAGAGGGATTTCGCCCGCTGAAGCAAAACTGAAAGGCCCGGAAAGGGGGTGTTGATCGGGCAAATCTAAAAAAAGCGCAGCGCGACTCGTGTCGTTTCTGGGTTTCTTCTTTGGTCTATTGAAATTGCATCCCCACCCCGACCACGATCGCAATCTGCGCCAGGTGGTAGAGGCCGATATTCAGCAGGCGGCCGTGCTCGATGGGGGTGACGAAGCGGTTCCAGGCCAGAACAATATCTGATAAGTAGAATAGGAACGCGCCCAGGCTTACCAGCAGGGCCGGGGTGGTTTGCCATTCCGGGCGGAAGAGTGTCAGCAGCGCAGAAAGCAGCATGAGCGTAATGACCGTGCCGTAGAGAAGCACGGGCGTCGCCATTCGCGGCTGGGTGATGCGCACACCAGCCGTAATACGGCGCATCAGGCGTACCGCGCTCAGGCCGACCACGACGGCCACGCCGATAGCCCAGACCCCTAATGTGCTTGGAAAAGGTGTGTTGAATCCCACCAGGTAAGCCAGGTGCGCCAGCAGGAACGCGACCAGGCCAAGCAGGAAGGTCCGGTCAATGAAAAGCAGGGCAATATCCCCGGCCAGTGAGAACAGAAGCCCGACCCAAAACCACAGCAGGGGGCCTTGCAAGCCGTTCGTCAGGTACAACCAGATCAACAGGCAGACCATCACCGCCGGCTTGGCGACGAATTCCAGCGGATGCCAGCCGCGCCAGAGCGCCAGCGATTCGAGCGTGGCGAAAACGAAGGCAAAGAAGATCAGGATGAACATGGGATGCCTCCTACTTCAACTGTCGTACCAAGGTGGTTTAAAGCCGGGGCGACTGTGTGACCATGGCGTGTTTGAATAGCAAATGGAAGTACAGACACTGCGGTCATGACCATTTCTTCTTCTTTTTTTTGATCTTATATCCGAAGCGCTGCATAGCCTGCTCGTTCTTACGCCATTCTTTCAGCACTTTCACGCGCAACTCCAGGAATACTTTGCGTCCTGACATCTCTTCAATTTCTTGACGGGCGGCGGTTCCGATGCGTTTGAGCATCTCTCCGCCTCGCCCGATGACAATGCCTTTTTGGGATTCACGCTCGATGAAAATCGTAGCCGCGATGTAGGCGCCCTGCTCGGAGCGCTCGGCGAATTCATCGATGCGCACCGCTACGCCGTGCGGCACTTCGTCGCGCAGCTTCAGCAGGCAGGCTTCGCGGATCAATTCTGCGGCGATCTCACGTTCGTACAGATCCGTGATCTGATCGGGTTCGTACTCCGGCTTGCGCAGGGGGAGAATCTGGGCCAGTTTTTCCAGGAGGGGAGGCAGTCCTTCGCCGGTCAATGCTGAAAGCGGATAATGCGGTGTCTCTTCAGGGACCAGAGCCTGATAGGCTTCAAGTAAGGCTTGCAGTGCTTCGGGGGCGATCAGGTCGATCTTGTTGCAGGCCAGAACAAGCGGTGTGCGTCTGGCCAGCCTGGATAGGCGAACAGCGATCCACTGGTCTTCTTCGGTCGGTGGGCTGGAAGAGTCTACCAGGAAGAGCACCACATCCACACCTGGTATGGCTTCGTCTGCCTCTTGGTTGAGGAATTCGCCCAGTTTGTGGCGGGCATTGTGGATGCCGGGTGTGTCCACGAAGACCATCTGGTAGGTCTGAGTGGTCAGAATGCCCAGTTGGCGGCGGCGTGTGGTTTGCGCTTTTGGGGTGACAGCGGCAACCTTCTGGCCGAGCATGGCGTTCACAAGTGTGGATTTACCCACGTTGGGGCGTCCAATGACTGCCACATGCCCAGAACGAAACTCCTGGCTCATGCTTTTACCCTGCGTCTCCAGTTGACCACCAGGATGCTTGAGATGATCAGTAACGCGCCTACTATCAGTTGCCAGGAAAGAGGTTCATTCAGGAAGATGACTCCCAGAACCACGCCTCCCAGTGGGAAGATGTAGGTCACCATGCCGGTGCGCGTCGGGCCGATCTCATGCAGCAGGTAATACCACAGGATGATGGCCAGCCCGGTGCCGAGCGCCCCCAGCCACAGGATCGCGATCCATGTCAGGGGAAGTCTCGGGATCTCCACCGGGCGCTCGAGCAGTGGCGCGGCGATCCACATGGCTAGCGTGGCAGAGACCAGCGGCCCGGCGCCGCGCACCAGGCCTGGCGCATGTTGCGTCGTGCGGCGGGCGTAAACCGAACTGGCGGCGTAGAGAAAAGAGGCGAGGATGACCGCTACCTGTCCCAGGAGCGAGTTGCTGGAGCCGTGATTGAGATCCTGGCTCATCAGGACGATCACACCCACAAATCCGACGAACAGGCCGAGCACACGCTGCACGGTCATTTTGTCGTCGCCCAGGAAGAGGTGCGCAATAACGATCGTGAACAGGGGCACGGTAGCATTCAGGATAGCGGCGACGGCAGAGTCGATCGAAAGCTCCCCCCAGGTGATCAGGAAAAAGGGGGCAGCCACGCTGGTCAGGCCCAGGAGCAGGAAAGGGGACCACTCTTGCCAGCTGCGTGGCCAGGGCACCCGTTGAAGGAAGACGGCTCCCCCTGCGAAGGCCAGCCCAAACAGCACCCGCAGGGCTACCAGTGTGATAGGCCCGATCTCAGCCAGCGCGATCTTGATCCATAAAAAAGAAGCGCTCCAGATCACACCAAGCACGGTGAACACGATCCAGTGTCTGGTTTGCATTACGTGAGTACCGCTCCTTCCAATTGTAATAACCAGGCCTTGGTGGCCAGCCCCTTGCCACCGCCGTAGCCATGCAGTTTCCCGTCCGAACCGATCACGCGGTGACAGGGGATCACCAGCGGCATGGGGTTGGTAGCCTGGGCACGGCCTACAGCACGGGCGGCGCGCGGGTTACCCAGTTCGCGGGCCAGATCACCGTAGGTGCGAGTCTGTCCATAAGGAATGGCGCAAGTCAGCTGCAAGACGGTCCGTTGGAACGGCCGCAGCAAGGACCAGTCAACCGGGAGATCAAAGACCTCACGCGCGCCGCGCAGGTATTCATCCAACTGCCGCAATGCAGGCGTGACCCGTTCTACGTCCAGTTGGGCAGCCCGGTGGTAGCGTTTTGAAAGGTAAGCCGCGAACTCCGCTTCAGTTTGCGCCCATTCGACTGCGGCCAGCCCGATTTTACTGGCAGCCACCCATAGTCCTCCCACAGGGGAGGCGGGTAATTTCCCGATTGAAAAAGGGGCAATTTGCGCCATTAGAATGCTCCTTCACTTAACAATGCTGTTAAGTATCGTGCAAACGTAGGGGAAACGTAGGTTTGGCGTCAAGTATGATTCAAATAGGGGTGATAGGATAGTGCCATAAGGTGATTTCTCTTCTCCTCCTTTCAAGAGAGAACCGGGGTCGGCGTCCCCGGTTCTCACAATTTAACGGGGGAGTGTTGTAGAAAGTGCAGTCAAGCCATCCTGACGAAGTATAATCTTACCACCCTTGAATGAGAGGATGAACATGCCTGTACAAATCACCATTGTGGGACTTGGACAAATTGGCGCTTCGATCGGGATGGCGTTGGGAAAACATGGGACATTACTGCAGCGGATTGGGCACGATAAGAGCCTGAAAACCGCCAGAGATGCAGAGAAAAAAGGCGCTGTGGACGCGGTCAAGGTGAACCTGCCCGACTCAGTGCGCGGGGCCAAACTGGTGGTGTTGAGCCTGCCGTTGCATGAAATCCGTGAAACCTTAGAGATCATCGCCCAGGATCTGCCCGAAGGGGCGGTGGTTCTGGATACGGCTCCCGTCAAGAGCGCGGTGGCGCAGTGGGCCAAGGAATTGCTGCCGGAAGGACGTTATTACGTTGGGATGCTACCCGCGCTCAATCCTCAATATCTGCATCGCGTCGAGTTGGGCCTGGATGCCGCCGAGGCAGACCTGTTCCACGACAGCGTGATCATGCTTGTGGCGAACCCGGGCATACCGGAGGAGGCAGTGAGGCTGGCGACAGACCTTGTGGCATTGTTAGGGGCTTCTCCGGTCCTGGCTGACATCGCCGAAACGGACGGCCTGGTGACCAGCACGCATCTTGCGCCGCAACTGCTTGCGGCTGCGCTCTTGAATGCCCTGGTGGACCAGCCAGGCTGGGCGGATGCACGCAAGCTGGCTGGCCGGTCTTTTGCTGCGCTTACTTCGGCGCTGGCCTACCAGGATGAAATGGATGCGTTGCAGGAAGCCGCCGTGCTGAACCAGGCCAATGTGATCCGCGTGCTGGATACCGTGATCGGATCTCTGCAAGGATTACGCGATGATGTCGCCAACGGGGACCGCGAGCAATTGGCCGAACGGCTTCAACTTGCGCTGGGGGGTAGGGAGCGCTGGTTTTCGGACCGGGTCAAAGCAGAGTGGTCGAAGTGGCAGAAACCCGACCTGTCTGAGATTCCCAGCCTTTCAGAGCGACTATTTGGCTCCTCCGCTTATCTGAGGAAAAAAAAGAAGTAAGCCGGGTGCCGTTCTACTGCTATATCTTGGAATGTGCGGACGGCACGTTCTATACAGGCTGGACGACTGATCCGCAGCGACGCCTCCGGCAGCATAACGCCGGTACCGGCGCGCGTTACACGCGCAGCCGCTCCCCGGTACGACTGGTTTATCTTGAGCCTCAACCCGACCGCACCGCTGCCATGCGGCGTGAGAAAGTGATTAAAGCCCTGCCTCGCAAGAAAAAGAAGGAAATGATCGGTTCGGGATAGGTTGGGGGTTATGTTTCCGATTCTGTAAATAGTGGCAAATGTCCCAGAGCGAGGATATGCCTCCACTTGGCCCGGTCGCCTTCTGTCAGAATGGCTGCTTCCGCGGCTATGGTGCCCCCCGCTTTTTCGACGATCATGCGCATGCCTTGCAGCGTGGAGCCCGTGCTGATGACATCATCTAGGATTACCACCTGCTTGCCCTGCATGAGACTACGGTCCTTTTCATCCAGGAAAAGGGTTTGGGTCTGACCGGTTGTGATGGAAAGCGTTTCAGCTTCGAGAGCGTTGCCCATATACGGTTTATAAGTCTTGCGCAGGATAACGTAGGGTTTCTGCGTTACGGTAGAGAGCGCGAACGCCAGCGGGATGGATTTAGCCTCTGCGGTTACCAGTACATCATGGGGGATGTCCTTAAGCTTTTTCCCCAGTTCCCTGGCGCAGGCCTGTACCAAATCCGTATCACCCAGGATATTGAGGATCGCGATCCTCAGGCCAGGCGCCACTTCAAAGAGGCGTAAATCCCGTTTGAGTCCGGCAATTTCGATCGGGTAAGTCTCGGGTGTCGCCATTTATCCCTCCAATTGAACTGAATGAACGCACGAAGTGTATCACGTTTTCTCCCCCTAAAAGTTGAAGCAGCTCATTCTTTTTCGATGCAGGAAGGTATGCAACGAGCGTGTATAATTTCTGTATGCTCAGCGAGTTGGCACTTAAAAATATTGTGCGCATGCGCAAGCAACATCCCTGCGGGTCATACGATTGGACCGTGACACGCCTTGGGGCAGATATTGGATTGCAATGCAATGGCTGTGGGCGACGCATCCTGCTCACACGGCGCGAATTGTCCCGCCGTTATAAGATGATCCTTACCCAGCAAGGAATTGAGATTGGAAAAACCAGCTAGGGCCCCACATATCCTGATCCTGTTCTCGGATACGGGCGGAGGCCATCGCAGTGCTGCCGAAGCGATCATTGAAGCCATCGAGCTGGAATATGGTGAAGCTGTCACCACCGAAATGCTGGATTTCTTCAAGGGGTATGCGCCACTGCCGTTGAACAAAATGCCCGACTGGTATCCAGACATGGTCAAAGCACCACATTTATGGGGTTTGAGCTTCAAGATCAGTGATGGAAGACGGCGCGCGCGCGCGATCACGGCCAGCATGTGGCCTTATGTAGGACGCGCAGCGCGAGCCATCGTCAAAGACCACCCCGCCGATCTTGTCGTAACAGTTCATCCGCTGGCAACAACCGTGATCATCAAGGCGCTAGGTCACAACCGGCCGCCTTTTGTGACCGTTGTGACCGACATGGTGACCACTCACGCACTGTGGTATGACCAGCGTGCAGATCTGATCCTGGTTCCGACCGAACAGGCCCGCCAACGCGCACTTGATTACACTATGCTGGCTAATCGTGTGCGCGTGGTCGGGCAACCTGTGGCGGCGCGCTATTGCGTTCCGGCGGGAGATAAAATCGCTCTGCGCGAGAATTTGGGCTGGGAAAAAGAGAAACCGATCGTGTTGCTGGTAGGCGGGGGCGAAGGCATGGGCCCGCTTGGCAAGACGGCGCGCGCCATTGCCACCGCAGGCCTGGACCTGGCGCTGGTGATCGTGACCGGCCGCAATAAGCGATTGAAGAAACATCTTGAGGCGCTGGATTGGCCGGTGCCGGCACATATCTACGGGTTTACACACGAGATGCCAGAGTTCATGCGGGCAGCGGACGTTCTGGTCACCAAAGCTGGACCGGGCACCATCGCCGAAGCGCTTAACGCCAGCCTGCCCATCATCCTTTACGCAAGGCTTCCTGGACAGGAAGACGGCAATGTCACGTTCGTGGTAGAGGAGCGCCTGGGCGTTTGGGCGCCCACGCCGGCGCGGGTTGCGGAGGTTCTCACGAACTGGGTGCAAAACCCGCATGTCCGCGAACAATACGCTGCCAACTGTCGTCAGGCTGCCCGGCCGGACGCGGCCCGCCAGATTGCGCGCGCGATCGGAGAAGTGTTGGAATTCACTCCTCAAGAAAACCGCGCGAAGTCAGATTGAATTTCACGACCGGATCGTAATCCCTAAGGAATGGCCGAAAAAAAGGGGGGAAAACGTGCGGAATCCCTGAGAATCAAACAAACCTGTAAATCGCTGTCGGAAACACGTGAGTGCGGACTGAATTCTGCACAGATTCTGAGATGGCGCCGTCTCCGGGCGTTATTTTTACTTTTGGATCTGCACCGTGCGAGTGGGGAAAGGGATCTCGATGCCTTTCTGTTCCAGAGCGGCTTTGGTGAGCTCCAGGGCTTTGTCTTTGGCCGCAAGTGGACCGGTCTGGTCAGTAGCGGTCCAGAAATAGGCGCTCAGGTCTAGCGAGGAGCCGGCGAAGGTGTGGAAGACGACCATTGGTGCAGGATCCTCCACAAACCCCGGAACGTTCTGAATGGCCTCCAGAATGGTCTGACGGGTAAGGGCTGGGTCGGAGTTATAAGCGACGCCCACCGCCAGCTCAATGCGCCGCCGATTGGCTCGCGTGAAATTGGTGATGGTGTTGGAAAGCACGTCTGCATTGGGGATGATGACGATAAGCCCGTCCCAGGTGCGCAATTCCGTGGTGCGCAAATTGATCGCCTGGACAGTGCCGCCATACCCCTTCACTTCGATGGCATCGCCGATATCGAAAGGTTGCTGGATCAACAGGATGATCCCGGCCGCGAAGTTTTGCAAGATGTTTTGCAGTGCGAAGCCGATCGAAAAGCCCAGGATGCCCAACCCCGCCAAGAAGGCTGTAACGTCGAAGAAGCGTTGCAAGGCGGTGATGACACCGATGATGATGATCGTCCAGCGCACCATCTGGCTCAATAACAGGGTCACCTCGGGGTCGGCTTGCCTGCGCTTCAGGATCCTGTTTAACAATTTGCTCAGCAAGCCGGCAAAGTACAGGCTTGCAACCAGGATCAGGATGGCCGTCAGCAGGTTGGGCAGCGCTGCAAGGGCCTGCTGTGCGAATTTGTCAAGATACGCTTGCATGGTGTTTTCCTTGTGGTGGTTTGGGAGAATACTAACAGAATTGCGCACAGGCGTCCACCGTGCATGCATCAAGTTGAATGACCTGTTTTGCATGGTTGACAGCCTGATATAATCCCAGCCATGCCCATTCTGGATGACCACACGCTGGAGTTTTTCAGCCGCAGCCCGGAGCAAACGCGGCGAGTGGGTATGCGCCTGGGCGGGTTGCTCCAGGCTGGCGATGTGGTTTGTTTGCAAGGCGCTTTGGGTGCAGGGAAGACAACCCTGGTGCAGGGGTTAGCCCAGGGTTGGGGCTCGCTGGATCCGGTTTCCAGCCCAACCTTTGTGCTGGTGAATATCTATC
This sequence comes from uncultured Anaerolineaceae bacterium, assembly GCA_964621295.1. Classification (GTDB taxonomy): domain Bacteria; phylum Chloroflexota; class Anaerolineae; order Anaerolineales; family Villigracilaceae; genus JAABUE01. The sequence goes on from CAZULT010000059.1 coordinate 14,335, forward strand.
GCCGCCCAGACGCCGAACAACTTTTTCATCTGGACGCTTACCGGCTCGAATCTGCCACGGAGGCGGCTGAGCTTGATATGGATGAAATGCTGGACAAGGGAGCGCTCGTGGTGGAATGGCCTGAACGCATAGTTAGTGTACTGCCCGCCGAGAGGTTGTGGATCTCGATGGATTTTATTGAGGTAGAGCACCGTCAGTTGCTGTTGAAAACCAGTGGGGAGCGCTATGATGGTATCCTGGCCGATATGCGCGTGCACCTGTTTGGAGGCGATTGATGCTGCTGGCAGTTGACACTTCCACCTCGCAGATTGGTCTGGCACTCTACGACGGCGTGGGTGTTAGCGCCGAAACCTTGTGGAGGAGCCAGCACCATCATACCGTTGAACTGGCGCCGGCCGTAGCCGACGTGCTGGCACATACTGGGTTGGCCATCACGGAAGTGCTGGCGCTGGGTGTTGCACTGGGCCCGGGTTCCTTCACCAGCCTGCGTGTCGGTTTGGCTTTTGTAAAGGGATTGGCGCTGGCACGGCATCTGCCTGTGATCGGTATTCCAACCCTCGACATTGTTGCTGCGGCTCAGGACGTGCAGGAACTACCGCTGGTGACTGTGCTGCAGGCAGGTCGAAGCAGACTGGCGGCGGGATGGTATTCGGCGACTGAAGCAGGTTGGCGTGCGGACGGCACTCCGCAGGTGACAACAGCGGACGAGCTGGCCGAGGGCATTACCAGACCCACCCTGGTATGCGGTGAACTCACTGCGGACGAACGCCAGCGGTTGGCGCGTAAGCGCGTCAATGTGCAACTGGCTTCCCCCGTGGATTGCGTGCGCAGGCCTGCCGTCCTGGCGGCATTGGCTTGGCAGCGCTGGCAGGCTGAGACGACGGATGATGTAGCCTCGCTGGCGCCCATCTACTTGCATGTCTCCGATCCAATCCCGTCATGAGCCTGGCAATCCGGAGAATGAGGCTCGAGGATGTGCCCACGGCGCACGCCATCGATGTGAGCTCCTTCACGCTGCCCTGGCCCGAGCGCTCCCTGCGTTTTGAGGTCAGCGACAACCCGGCTGCACGCTGCTGGGTGGTCGAACTGGATGGACAGGTAGTGGGCATGCTGGTCTTGTGGGTGATCGTTGACGAAGCCCACATTGCCACACTGGCCACACACCCGGATCATAGGCGGCAGGGTCTCGCACGGGGTTTGCTGGTCCATGCCTTGCAGGAGGCTTATCAGGAGGGAGCTCGCAGTGCCTTACTGGAAGTGCGCGCTGGCAATCAGGCTGCACTTGCCATGTACCAGAAACTTGGATTCGATGAGGTTGGGCATAGGACGAACTACTACAAGGATAACGGTGAAAACGCGATTTTAATGACGTTGCGAGACCTGAAAGGGATGGTGAAGATAAAATGAACGCTGAAGAAACTCTTGCCCAGGTGGCTCAGGAAGTGGCGGTTTGTACACGTTGCGAATTGCATCGCTCGCGCAAAAATTCAGTCCCGGGCGAAGGACCGGCTCATTCCGAGATCATGCTGATCGGGGAAGGGCCCGGGTTCCACGAGAATGAGCAGGGACGTCCGTTTGTGGGGGCGGCGGGAAAATTCCTGGAGGAGCTGCTGGCGGGTGCCGGCTTGAAACGCTCGGATGTGTGGATTGGCAATGTGGTCAAGTGCCGCCCGCCAGGGAACCGCGACCCGCAACCTGAGGAGCTTGCGGCTTGCGACGCCTACCTCGAGCGCCAGATCCAGGCCATCAATCCTAAGATCATCATCACCTTAGGGCGATTCTCGATGGGCAAATACCTGTCCGGGGCGAAGATCAGCGCCGTACACGGGCAGATGCGCCGTGTAGGGGACCGCTTCGTGATCCCTATGTTCCATCCCGCGGCGGCCCTGCACCAGCCCAAGTACAAACCGCAACTCCTGGAAGATTTTGCCAGGCTGCCAAAATTGCTCGACCAGGCGCGCAGCGCGCTGGCGCAGCCGGCACCCAACCCTCCAGAGGATACGCCGGATGAGGATCCCAAGCAGCTGACCCTGTTCTGATCCCGAGGCCACTGAGCTTCGAAGATACTTAGTAGAGGAAGAATGACTCAAAAAGAAAAACTCATTCAAAAATTGAAGGATAAACAGGCACGCATGGCCATCCTGGGATTGGGCTATGTGGGCCTACCGCTGGCGGTCGTATTTGGCGAAGCCGGCTTCAAGGTCACTGGAATCGACCCCGACTCGCGCAAGGTGGACGCGCTCGAGCAGGGCTTCTCGTATATCCCGGATGTCCCGAGCGAAGCAGTCGCTGCGCTGTTGAAATCCGGAAACCTTGCCGCCACCGCCGATTTTTCGGTGCTGAAGGAGATCGACGCTGTTAGCATTTGCGTCCCGACCCCACTGCGCAAGACTGGCGATCCGGATATGTCCTACATTCTGTCCGCCACGGAAGAACTGGCAAAGTACGTCCACAAGGACATGGTGGTGGTGCTCGAATCGACCACTTATCCCGGCACGACGCGCGAGGTGCTGCTGCCGATGCTGACCGAGAAGAGCGGATTAAAGGTCGGTGAGGACCTGTTCGTAGCCTTCTCCCCGGAACGTGTCGACCCGGGGCGGGAGGACTGGACCACCATCAATACCCCGAAGGTCATTGGTGGGATCACAGCCGCCTGCGCGGAAGTCGCCAGCGCCTGGTATGCCGGCGCTATCCAGACCATCTTCCCGGTCAGTTCGGCAGAGGCAGCCGAGATGGCCAAGCTGCTGGAGAACACATTCCGCATGATCAACGTCGGCCTGGTGAACGAGCTGGCCATCATGTGCGAGCGTCTGGACGTAGACGTCTGGGAGGTGATCGAAGCTGCTGCCACCAAACCTTTTGGTTTCATGAAGTTCACGCCTGGCCCGGGTTTGGGCGGGCATTGCATCCCGATCGACCCACTGTATCTTTCATGGAAAATGAAGGCGCTCAACTACAATGCGCGTTTCATCGAACTGGCTTCCGAAATCAACACCAATATGCCCCGTTATGTGGTCAACCGTGTGCTGGACGCCATGAACGATCGCAGCAAAATCCTCAAGGGGTCCAGAGTGCTGGTTTTGGGCGTGGCCTACAAACCCGATATCGATGATGTGCGCGAGTCGCCTGCCCTGGACGTGATCGGTCTATTGCAGAAGAAAGGCGCCCAGGTGGAATACCACGACCCGTATATCCCGCATATCCACCACGAGTATGAAGACTGGCAGATGGACAGCGTGCAGGATTTGATGAAGGCTGTCAAGGAAGCCGATGTGGTGGTGATCGTGACAAACCACAAAACCTACGATTACAAGGCCATCCTGGAGGCATCCCGGTTCGTTTTCGACGCGCGTAACGCCCTGGGTAAATTAGCCAAAGATAATCCGAAGGTTGAGAGGCTCTAGGAGCGAAAGGATGGGGTGCCGGGCGGCCTGAAATTCCCCCGGAACACGCCCCTGGCTGAATTGCTATGGCACATTACTTTGTTACTGGAGCGGCGGGGTTTATCGCCTCCCGTGTGGTTGAATACCTGATCGAGGATGGGCATACGGTGGTGGGCGTCGACAACCTGAACGACGCCTATGACGTGCGCATGAAGGACTACCGACTGCGCCGGCTGCAGGCTCTGCCGGGGTTCACCTTCCACAAACTGGACATCTCGGACAAGTCCGTGATCGAGCAGTTCAAGGGCGAAAAGTTCGATGCCGTCATCAACCTGGCGGCGCGAGCGGGTGTACGCGCCAGCGTGCAGGATCCCTGGGTCTTCGTAGAGACGAATGTCATCGGCACGCTGAATATGCTCGAACTTTGCCGACAGAGCGGCACGAAGAAGTTCCTGCTGGCGTCCACATCCAGCATATACGGTGAAGACCCACCATACCCTACGCCGGAAAGTGCTTCCAGTGACCGGCCACTCCAGCCGTACGCTGCCAGCAAAAAGGGCGCGGAGGCGCTCTCGCACTCTTACCATTACCTGTACGGCCTGGACGTCAGCGTGGTGCGTTACTTCACTGTTTACGGGCCCGCAGGCCGCCCCGACCTGGCCTTGTTCCGTTTCACGCAGTGGATCAGTGAAGGACGCCCGGTGCAGATCTATGGAGATGGCAAGCAGTCGCGTGGATTCACGTACCTGGACGATATCGCGCGCGGCACGATCCTGGCACTCAAGCCGCTTGGATTTGAGGTCCTCAACCTGGGGGGGCACGAGGTGATCACTATCAACGATCTGGTGGCGCTCGTGGAAGAGGTGGCCGGGAAGAAAGCTACCGTGGAGTACGGGCCGCCCAACCTGGCGGATATGCGCTCCAACTGGGCGGACGTCACCAAAGCGGGCGAGTTGCTGGGCTGGGAGCCGCAGGTGGACCTGCGTGAGGGCGTCAGGCGCCTGGTGGAATGGTACCGGCAGGAACGCTTCTGGGTCAAGGACGTGCGCACCACGTGAGCCTGCTGCGGGACGCCTGGTCTGCGCTGGAGCGGGATGCGCTGCTGGGCAAGGTCGTGCGAAACAGCCTCTCCCTGTTCAGCAGCAACAGCCTGAGCCTGGTATTGAGCGTGCTGCAGGGCATTCTGGCGGCGCGCCTGCTGGGACCGGCCGGCTACGGTCTGGTAGGAATCATCATGGGCTACGCATCGACGGTCAACGGCCTGCTCTCGTTCCGCATGAGCGAATTGGTCGTGCGCTACGGGGGCGAATACCTGGAACGTGGCGAGCGGGACAGGCTGGCCGCGCTGGTGAAAGCGGCCTCGCTCACGGAGGCGGCGGTTTCCGTACTGGCCTTCCTGGTGGTGATCCTTTCCGCGGGGCTGGCCGCACGCTACATCGCCAAGACGCCAGGCACTTCTCTGCTATTCATCATCTATGGGTTGGGGCTGCTGGCGAACTTCAATCTTGAGAGTTCGCGCGGTATCCTGCAGATCACAGACAGGATCAACCTGGAAGGGGTCATCAACCTTGTCCAGGCGGTCTTTGTGACCCTGGTCATCGCAGCCGCGTTCTTCATGCGCTCAGGGCTGGAGATTGTGCTGGGCGGGTATCTGCTCGGCAAAATGATCCTGGGATTGGGGATGTTTATCACAGCCCAGGTACATCTGCGGCGCGCCCTCCAACGAGGCTGGTGGTCGGCATCCTTCCATTCCCTGCCGGCCTTCAGGGAGATGGTTAAATTTGCGGTTAGCTCCAACCTGAGCGCAACCGTGATCCTCCTGTTCCGTGAGAGCGAGATCCTGTGGGTGGGCTTTTTCCTGTCGAGCGAGGCGGCGGGCTACTACAAGGCAGCTTACGCCATCATCAGCCTGCTCTCTGTGCCAGCCAACCCGCTCATCCTGACGGTCTATCCCGAGCTCAACCGCCTGATCGTGCAGCGCGCCTGGCCTCGCCTGAAGGAATTCCTGCGCAAGGTGACGACCCTGTCGTTCGGCATCAACCTGCTGCTGGCAGCTGGACTGGCGGTATTCGGACGCTGGGTGTTATGGATCTACGGCGAGCAGTACGTGGTGGCCTATCCCGCCCTGATGGCCTTGCTGGTGGGCTTCGTGTTCAATTACACGTTTTTCTGGAACCGGCCGCTGCTGCTCTCGTTTGGAATGCCGGAATTCCCGCTCAAGGCCACGGTATTAGCCGGGTTGGCTAAACTGGCTCTGGCCTTCTTATTGGTACCCCAATTGGGTTACGTGGCCGAGGCGGCCCTGCTTTCCTTCTATTACATCGCATCGGTTGGCGCCATTGTGTGGCGCGGGCTGAAAGAGATTCGCTTCCGCCTGGCGGCAGTGGTCCCCAAAGAACCGGTATAGCCATGAAGATTGCGCTCATTACCAACTCACGCATTCCGTCCCTTACGGCCAATTCCATCCAGGCCATGAAGGTCTGCCAGGCGCTGGCCCAGCTCGGGCATGAAGTTCGGCTGCTTGCGCCGCACGAGAGCGAACCGGCTGGTTGGGAGGCTTTAGCCGCGCATTATGGTCTGCACACACGGTTCGAGATACGCTGGCTGCCTTCCATGCCCGCGCTCAAACGATACGATTTCACGGTGTATGCTATCCTGGCTGCTGCGGTCTTCGGGCCGGAGCTGGTCTATACCTGGTTGTTGAATCCGGCTGCGCTGGCGACCTGGCTGGGCTGGCCGGTGGTGCTCGAGATGCACGCAGAGGTGACAGGCCGCGCGGGTCCATGGCTGATGCGCCGCTTCTGGCGCGTGCGCGGACGCAAACGCATGCTGGTCACCACCCGCCCGCTGCTGGAGGCCATCGAAAAGGTGGCAGGCCTGAGGCTCCCGGAGCAGGAGGTGCAGGTGGCGCCCAACGGCGTGGACCTGTCCCAGTACGAATCCCTGCCAGAGGCGGGGGAGGCGCGCCGCCAGCTCGGCCTGACGGATCGGATGACGCTGGGGTTCACCGGGCATATCTACCCCGGGCGCGGGGCGGAGTTGCTGTTCGCCCTGGCCGGCCGCATGCCGGACTATCATTTCCTGTGGGTGGGCGGGACGCCGAAGGAACTGGCCCACTGGCGCGCGCGGTTGGAGCAAGCCGGTGCAGCCAACGTGACCATGACCGGCTTCGTAGAAAACAGTCGCCTGCCGCTCTACCAGGCCGCCGCCGACGTGCTGCTGATGCCGTACGGACGCTCGATCTCCGCCTCGAGTGGGCAGGATATCGCCGAAGTCATCAATCCTATGAAGATGTTCGATTACATGGCGGCCGGGCGCGCCATCGTGAGCGCGGATTTGCCGGTGCTGCACGAAGTGTTGCACGAACGCACGGCTGTCTTCTGCGAGCCTGGGAACGTGGAGACCTGGGAGCACGCCTTGCGCGCTTTGCTGCAGGATGAAAGGCGTCGCCTGGCATTGGGCGCCCAGGCCCGCAAAGAGGTAGCAAGGTATACTTGGGTGGCGCGTGCGCAGCGCGCCCTGGAAGGTTTCATCTAGTTTCTCAGGTTCGCGGTAGACATGGTCGTGCATGTCCTCCCTGCCGTTTCGATCATCATGGATAGAAGACAAACCATCCTTCTTGCACTCACCGCCGCCATCCTGGGCGCCGGACTGGCCGCCCTGCAGCCGGGGAGCTGGCTGGTAGGTTGGCTGGCATTTTCCGGCTTGCTGGGTTTGGCCTTTTGGCTGTACTTCGGGTTGTGGAAGTGGGCCGGGGCCGGCAGGGCGCTGGCCTGGATGGTGGCGCTGGCCTTTGCGTTGCGTCTGGCCACCGGGGTGGGCCTGTACCAAGTCCTTCCGCGAGACGGTTACGACGACCCCGACGACCGCGCAGGTTTCTTTTTCACCGACGCGCACCGCCGCAACGACCAGGCCTGGGATCTGGCCAGATCCCAGGAACCGATCCTTTCCGCCTTCAACAAAACCTATCATACCGACCAGTACGGCGGTTTGCTGGCCTTTACTTCGTTGGCCTATCGCTATCTTTCGCCGGATGCCCAGCGCCCGGTCCTGTTGATCTTGCTATCAGCCCTGGTGGCTGCGGTAGGCATGCCTTTTTTCTGGCGCGCGGCAAGGTTAGCTACTGGTGATTCGATTGCCCTGTTTGCGAGCTGGACCCTGGTGCTCTATCCCGAAGGCCTGTTGCTGGGGGGTGCGGCCATGCGCGAGCCGTACCTGATCACTTTTGGGGCCCTCTCCTTGTGGGGTTTCGCGGACTGGCAATTCAACCGCGCACGCAGCGCCTGGGCCTGGCTCGGCCTGGGCCTGACGGGTATGCTGCTGGTCTCTCCAGTGGTGGGGTTGGCGACATTGGTGATTCTGGGAGGTTGGGCCTGGATGGCCCGCGAGCACCGCCGTCCCTCCTGGCTGGCCTTTTTCGCTCTGGTGGTGGTATTCCTGACGGGACTGGCGCTGCTGGCCTGGGCGCTCAACCGTCAGGGGAATTTCGACGGCTCGCCGCTGGGCGTGATCGCGGCCTGGTTCGGCCGGGCGGTGCAGTGGGACGTGTACCAGCTTGAACGAGGCTCGGGTTGGGTGCAGAAGCTGTTCCGTGAGATGCCGGTATGGCTGCACCTGCCGTTTGTGGCGATCTATGGCATGCTCCAACCGGTGCTCCCGGCAGCCTTCATCGAACCCACCACGCTCACCTGGCGCATTTCCGGTATCGCGCGCGCTTTGGGCTGGTACCTGCTCTGGCCTTTGCTGCTGTATGCCCCGATCGCGGCCTGGCAGAACGGGGATGCCCGCAAGCGCCGCCTGTGGTTGTGGCTGACCGCGCTCTCCTGGGCCTGGATCCTGCTTACCGCTCTGCGAGGAGGCGGCGACCAGTGGGACAACCCGCGCTATCGGGCCATGCTGCTGCCCTGGGAGGCGCTGGTCGCCGGCTATGCCTGGACCTGGTTCCGAGAAAAGCGTGATGCCTGGCTTCCGCGCCTCTGGCTGGTGGAAGGCATCTTCCTGGTATTCTTCACGCAGTGGTACCTGAGCCGCTACCTGCTGATCGGGGCGCAGATCCCGTTCGGGTGGATGGTAGCTCTCATCGTGGCGTGCAGCCTGCTGGTGCTGGTGGGGGGCGGCGCTTGGGATCGTTACCGAAGGCGCAAGCCAGCCGCTTGACGGCCTTCCGGGGTGGTTTATAATTCAGCCACTGAATTTTGAACGAGGAGATGGCATGCCAACTGCGTTGATCACCGGGATTACCGGGCAAGACGGATCCTACCTGGCCGAACTCTTGCTGTCCAAGGGCTATGAGGTCATTGGGATTGCACGTCGTTCGAGTACGCCGTCGTTTGAACGTATCGAGCACCTGTTGGAAGATATTACCGTGGTGCAGGGTGACCTGCACGATCAGGGTTCGCTGCTCAACCTGCTTTCAGAACACCGGCCGGCGGAGGTCTACAATCTGGCGGCGCAGTCCTTTGTGCCGACCTCTTGGGATCAGCCGGCGCTGACGGGGGAGGTGACTGCGCTGGGTGTCACGCGCCTGTTGGAGGCGATCCGCTTCGTGGACCCAAAGATCAAGTTCTACCAGGCTTCCTCCAGCGAGATGTTCGGCAAAGTGCGTGAAGTGCCGCAGAAGGAAACCACCCCGTTCTACCCGCGCAGCCCGTATGGGGTGTCCAAGGTCTATGGGCACTGGATCACCGTGAACTACCGCGAGTCCTTCAACCTGTTCGCGGTTTCCGGCATTCTGTTCAATCACGAAAGCCCACGCCGGGGGTTGGAATTCGTGACGCGCAAGATCTCGGATGGCGTGGCGCGTATCAAGCTGGGCCTGGCGCGGGAGCTGCGCCTGGGCAACCTGGACTCCCGCCGCGATTGGGGCTACGCCGGTGATTATGTCGAAGCCATGTGGCAGATGCTACAATTGGACCGGTCTGAAGAGTTCGTGATCGGCACAGGAGAGACGCATTCCGTACGGGAATTTTGTGAGATCGCCTTCGGGCACGTCGACCTGGATTACCAGGAATTTGTCATCCAGGATGAGCGTTTTTACCGGCCGGCAGAGGTGGACCTGTTGATCTCCGATCCAACAAAGGCGCGTTCAGCGCTGGGTTGGGAACCGGCCGTGAGCTTTGAGGAACTGGTCACTATGATGGTGGACGCGGACCTGGAGCGCCTGGATTCCGGAAAAAGGTAATCCTATGCCCGACCTTTCTCTGGTTATCCCGGTCTATAACGAAGAACTGAACCTGCGGGGGTTGTTTGAAGCCATTCACCAGGCACTGGATCCTTCGTCGCGCAGTTGGGAAACCATCTTCGTGGACGATGGCAGCGTGGACGGCAGCCTGGGAGTACTGCAGACTCTGGCTGCCGAAGACCCGCAGCACGTGCGCGTGATCTCTTTCCGCCGTAATTTTGGCCAAACGGCGGCGATTGCAGCCGGCCTGGATTATGCCACCGGGGAGATCGTCGTTTTGCTGGATGCGGATATGCAGAACGATCCAGCCGATATCCCCATGATGCTCGCGAAGCTGGATGAGGGCTATGACCTGGTCAGCGGCTGGCGCCGGAGGCGCAAGGATACCTATCTGACGCGTACCTTGCCGTCCAATCTGGCCAACTGGCTGATCTCGCGCGTCACGGGTGTACGCCTGCATGATTATGGCTGTACCTTAAAAGCGTACCGCCGCGACGTGCTGGAAGGTTTCCGCCTGTATGGCGAAATGCACCGCTTCATCCCGGTCTTTGCCAACTCGGTGGGTGCCAGGATCACCGAGGTTCAGGTGCACCACCACCCGCGTGTGTATGGTAAAACCCAGTACGGTCTGGAGCGCACTGTCAAGGTCATCCTGGACCTGTTCACGGTCAAGTTCCTGGTGAGCTACGCCTCCAAGCCGATCTACCTGTTCGGCGGCACGGGCATGTTGCTGATGGCGGGCAGCGGAGTTGTGCTCTTCTATCTGTTCGTGCGCCGTTTGCTGAGTACCATCTCCGTGCTGGGTTCGCCGCTATTCCAGCTGGCGGTCATGCTCTTCATCCTGGGCTTCCAGTCCGTATTGCTGGGGCTGATCGCCGAACTGCTGGTGCGCACCTATTACGAATCGCAGCGCAAGCCGACCTACCGGGTTCGGAAGACCCTCAACCTGCCTGCAAAGACAAATCCGCAGTCATGAAGATCCTGGTGCTCATCCATGAGTACCCGCCGGTAGGCGGGGGCGGTGGACGGGCGGCACAGGACCTCTGCCGCGGTCTGGCTGCGCGAGGACACGAAGTAGTGGTGCTGACCGCGCATCTGGAGGGACTTCCCAGGGATGAAATAGATCGCGGCATGCGCGTGCGGCGTTTGGCTTCTCTTCGCCGCGAGGTCTTCCGTGCCGGATTGCCTGCCATGGGGGGCTACGTGCTGGCTGCATTGTGGGCCGGCTATGGCATGATCAGGCGCTGGCATCCCGATCTGATCCACGCCCACTTCGCGGTCCCGGCCGGCGCGCCTGCCTGGGCGCTCAGCCGGTTGACAGGCGTGCCCTACCTGATGACCGTCCACCTGGGCGACGTGCCGGGCGGCGTGCCGGAAAAGACCGGCGGCTGGTTCAAATGGATCTTCCCGTTCACCCGCCCCATCTGGCAGGAAGCCCGGGGAGTTGTAGCGGTGAGCGAGTATACGCGCGGGTTGGCGCTCAAGAAGTATACGCGGGAGATCGAGGTCATTCCAAACGGTGTGGAGCTCGAGAAGTTGCAGCCGGGGAGTATTCAAGTGCACGATCCACCCCTCATTCTATTTGCCGGGCGACTGGTGCCGCAGAAAGACCCTCTCCAGATCGTGCGCACGCTTGCTGGACTGACAGACCTGTCATGGCGCTGCGCCCTGATCGGTGATGGTCCGCTCTTGCCGAAGGTACGGAAAGAGATCGAAGCGCAGGGCTTGCAATCGCGCTTCACCCTGACCGGCTGGGTACCGCCCGAAGAGGTGCTGGCCTGGTTCGACCGCGGAGACATCCTGTTCATGCCTTCACTTTCAGAGGGTCTCCCTGTGGTTGGCGTACAGGCCCTGGCCAAAGGGCTGGCGATCGTGGCAAGCCATATCGGGGGGTTCGTCGATCTTGTAGAACATGGTCGCAATGGGTACCTGGTGGAGCGGGGACACCCGGAAGGATTCAACACTGCTTTGCGGGAACTACTTTCAGACACGGAGAGATTGGGCAAGTTCCGGCAGGTCAGTCAGGAATTTGCCCGGCCATTTGATTTGCAACGTATCATCGCACGATACGAAACCATCTTTCAGGAAACCTGTCGTGAAGATTAAGCGTATTGCCACGATCGTCGGCGCGCGGCCGCAATTCATCAAGGCCGCACCGGTGTCCCGCGCCCTGGCGGCTTCCTTTGAGGAAACGTTGATCCATACCGGCCAGCACTACGATTACGGCATGTCGGAGGTCTTCTTCAAGGAGCTGGAGATGCGCGCTCCGGAGTACAACCTCGGGGCGGGAGGCGGGTCGCATGCCGAACAGACCGGCAAGATGATGATCGCACTGGAAACGACCCTGCTGGATCTCAAGCCGGACCTGGTGCTGGTCTATGGGGATACCAACTCGACCCTGGCTGGTGGGCTGGCGGGGGCCAAGTTGGGTATTCCCGTGGCGCATGTGGAAGCCGGCCTGCGTTCGTACAACCGCGCCATGCCGGAGGAGATCAACCGGGTGGTCACGGACCACCTGTCGGAGCTACTGTTCTGCCCCACGCAGGCGGCGGTGCAGAACCTGGGAAAAGAGGGGATAAGGACTGGTGTTCACCTGGTGGGCGATGTGATGTACGATGCCCTGCTTCACAACCTGTCTTTGGCGCGCGAGCGCTCCACTGTGCTGGCTGATCTGGATCTGAAACCGGGGGAGTATGCCCTGGCCACCGTGCACCGCGCGGCCAACACCGACGACCCGGCCAACATGGGGGCGATCCTGAAGGCTCTTGGCGCGCTGCCTGTGCGGATCGTCCTGCCGCTGCACCCGCGCACCCGCAAGCTGCTGGCGGAATTCGCGCTCACGCCTGCCCCCAACGTGGCCCTGGTGGAACCGGTCGGGTACCTGGACATGCTCACGCTGGAGCAGCATGCCGGCTGCATCCTGACCGACTCGGGCGGCATCCAGAAGGAAGCCTACTTGCTGGGAGTGCGCTGCATTACCTTGCGTGAGGAAACCGAGTGGGTAGAGACGGTCTCAGCCGGCTGGAACGTGCTTGTCGGCGCGGATTCGGACAGGATTGAAGCAGCGTACAGGGAATGGTTCCCGGGCGGGGAGCGACCCTTGCTTTATGGGGACGGGCATGCAGCCGAGGCGATCCGCGATCTTCTGGTTCAAATCGTATAGCCTTCGTTGGACTTTTCTACTTGACAGGCAGGGGGAATTATGTGAGAATTCAGAAACTGAATGCTCAAACCCATGACCGAGATCAAACCGCAAGAATACGATCTACTCAACGAAATCGCCCAGGATTCGCTGGTGACCCAGGCCAGCCTGGCCCAGCGCCTGGGGATCGCGGTGGGCAGCGTCAACTGGTACATCAAGCGCCTGGTATCACGCGGATGGTTGAAGGTCTCGCACCTGGACCGCACGCGCCTGCAGTACGATCTGACCTCGGAGGGCATGTCGGTGTTCACGGAACGGGCGCTGCAGTATGCCAGGGATTCATTGGCTATCTACAAATCCTACCGCCAGCGCGCTCAGCAAATTGTCTCCAGGTTGAAGACGGAGGGTGTTAACGCTGTCTATCTGGAGGGAGACGATGAAGTCATGGACATTCTGCGCCTGACGTGCGTGGAGGCCGGAATGACTGTCAGCGAGACTCCCTGCGCCGTGGTCTTGAAGCCGAACGGGCACGAGTACCAGGTCGAGTTGCGCGGATGATCCAATGAAAGCACACACCTTAGCGACAGGACTGGGACGGGCATGACCGAACGCTGGTATGCCTTGCGCAGCAAGCCTCATAAGGAGGGCCTGCTCTGGGAGCAGTTGAAGATCCGGGAGATCGAGACCTTCTACCCGCGCCTGCGGGTGCAGACTGTCAATCCCCGTGCGCGCAAGGTCCGCCCTTACTTTCCAGGCTATGTGTTCGTGCGAGCCGACCTGGAACAGGTGACGTTATCCAGCCTGCAATGGATACCAGGTGCGGTGAGACTGGTTGCCTTTGGTGAGCAGCCGGCCTGGGTGCCGGACGGGTTGATCGCTGCTATCCACCGGCGCGTGGAAGAGGTCAACCAGGCCGGCGGCGAGTTGCTGGCGACGTTGCGGCCTGGGGAGGTCCTCACTATCGAAGCCGGCCCGTTCTCAGGCTATGAGGCCATTTTCGACGCCAGCCTGCCTGGGAACGAGCGTGTGCGAGTCCTGCTGAACCTGCTGGGCCGCAAGCAGTTACCGCTGGTGATGCCTGCCGGGCAGGTGCGGCGCAAAGCACGCAGCCGGTAGGGGCCTACAAAACGGCGCCAGGGTCCGGCCGGGAAAGGCCGGGCGCTGGCGGTTGTGTTAGCGAAAACGACGGCTGACATCTGCAGATGTCGGAAGGGCGGAGCATGTCATTACTATCAATAGGCCAATATTCCTAGTAAACAGAAAGTATTCGCATACTAATGAAAAATAAAATTCCCTACGGTCTACATGAACTGGATGACGATGATATCCAGGCGGTTGTAGATGTTCTGAAAAAAGGGCCCATTACCCAGGGACCAATTGTCAAAGATTTTGGGCAAGCCCTGGCTGATTATACGGGCGCGAAATTTGGGCTTGCAGTCTCCAATGGCACTGCGGCTCTTCATGTTTCGGTCGCCAGCCTGGGGATAGGTCCTGGTGATGAGGTTATCACCACGCCGATGACGTTTTGCGCCACAGCCAATGCGGTTCTATATCAGGGTGCTGAAGTCAGATTTGCGGATATCGATGAGCACACGCTCAACATTGACCCCGGTTTGATCGAAGCGAAGATAACAGACCGCACCAGAGCCATTATGCCGGTTGATTTCCGCGGTCATCCAGCCAACTTGCCGGAAATACGAGCCATTGCCGAGCAATACGGCCTGAAGATTATCGAAGATGGTGCCCATTCTTTAGGTTCAAC
>CAZULT010000060.1:0-8424 GCA_964621295.1 uncultured Anaerolineaceae bacterium
GAAAATGCGCGCTTATACGAAGCCGAACAAGGACGCCGCCAGGAAGCTGATACTCTGCGGGAAGCCGCGCTGGCGCTCACCTCTTCCCTGGAATTAGAACGTGTGCTAAATACTATCTTAGTCTCCATGCAGCGAGTGATCCCCTTCGACAGCGCCAGCGTGTTGTTAGAAGAAGGTGAATATTTGCAACTATCGGTTACACAAGGTTTTGCACATCCTGAAATCCTGACGACTCTGTCTTTTCCAAGTGCGGACCCTCTCTTCCAAGAGATCAAGCACAATCAGAAGGCAATCGTTTTGGCCGACGCCTACGAGGATCCCCGCTTCAACCGTTGGGGGGAAGCCTCGGAGGTGCATGGCTGGATGGGCATTCCGCTTATGATCCGGGGCGAGGTGGTCGGTTGTATCACCGTGGACAATCACCTACCTGGTATCTATGATGAAAATGTGGCGGGCTTGGCGCAGGCCTTTAGCAACCAGGCCGCTCTGGCTATCCAGAATGCGCGCCAGTTCCAGGCAGAACAGCGGCACTTCGAAGAGGCGGATACCCTGCGTCAGGCAGCGGAATCAGTGACGTCGACTTTGGATATACGCCACGTACTCGCCTCCATCCTGGACAACCTGAACCGGGTAGTACCCTTCGACAGTGCCAGCGTTTTCCTTTTGGAAGGCGATTTGGTACGCCTTACGGCATTGCAAGGGGTACCAGATGCGGAAGCCTTTATCGACCGGACTTTTTCGGCCAACAATGCATTACTCCAACATGTTCTAAAATCGAGCAAGCCTCTGATCTTAAAGGACGCACAGCAGGACCCGCGATTCGAAAAATGGGTTGTGGGCGATCAGGTACGAGGCTGGATGGGTGTACCACTTATCGTACGCGGCGCTACAATTGGCTTCGTTACGATCGACAGTTTCCAAGAAAACGCTTATCGAGACCATGAAGCCACGTTGGCCATGACCTTCGCACACCAGGCGGCCGCAGCTCTCGAGAATGCGCGCCTGTTCGAACGCGGCGAAAAACAGATCCGCCAATTAACCGTCTTGCGCGATATCGACAGTGCGATCTCTTCAAGTTTCGATCTCAAGGTCACCCTGAACATCCTGCTCAGCCATGCCAGCCGCGAGTTGAACGCTTATTCGGCTGCCATCCTTCTGTATTACCCTGAGTCGTTTTCACTCTCTTACTTTGCAAGCATCGGATCTATAGAGAAAGGCCCGATTGTGAAGACCGAATTTCGCCTGGGGGAAGGTTTGGCCGGAAAGGTCATTCTCGAACGCAAGCTGGTTCACGTTCAGGAAGTGCAAAAATCAGCGGGATGGAAGCCTGGTTCCGCATTTCCCCACGATAAGCCGGTCGATTACTTCGGCCTACCGTTGATCGGCAAGGGGCAGGTCAAAGGGGTGCTTGAAATCTACACCGAGTCGGTACCTGTTCCAGATCAGGATTGGTTGAACTTCCTACAAACATTGGCTGGCCAGGCTGCCATCGCCATCGACAACGTGCAACTCTTCCAGAACCTGCAACGCACCAACCAGGAATTGTCTCTGGCCTATGATACAACACTGGAAGGGTGGGCACGCGCGCTGGAACTCCGCGACAAAGAGACCGAAGGGCATTCGCACCGCGCGGTCGATATGACCATCGAACTTGCTCGTAATATGGGAATCGAAGGTGAAGACTTAACCCACATCAAACGCGGCACACTGTTACATGACATCGGTAAAATGGGCATTCCGGACCATATCCTGCACAAGCCAGGTCCGCTTACCGACGAGGAGTGGGTGATCATGCGCCAGCACCCGATTTTTGCCTACGAACTATTGAACCCGATCACGTACCTGCGACAGGCGATCGATATTCCATACGGCCACCACGAGCGCTGGGATGGCAGCGGCTACCCGCGTGGTTTGAAAGGGGACGCCATTCCCCTGGCCGCGCGAATCTTCGCCGTGGTAGATGTATGGGATGCGCTCCTGCACGATCGCCCGTACAGGAAGGCCTGGGATCAAAAAAAAGTTCTGAAATACCTGGAGGACCAGGCTGGTAAAGAATTCGATCCGGCTGTTTTGCAAACCTTCCTGAAGATCCTGGAAGAATAGCAGAAACCCGCGCTGGTGTGCAAAACAGAAACTCCCTCCAAAATGGAGGGAGTTTCTGTCGGGGTGCGCGGATTTGAACCGCGGACCTCACGGACCCGAACCGTGCGCTCTAGCCGGACTGAGCCACACCCCGTGTCAGTCCCCATGAGGGAACGCAAACCGGATTATACCTGTCGGAAATGCTTTTGGCAAGACCGTCCATAGAGCGATGGAAACAACTGGTTGTATCAGTAGATCGGACCAGCCGATTCTTTTGAGTGAAAATCCCAATCCATGAATAAAGGTCTACCGAAAAGGTTCCCGCCCCCCCATCTTTCTATCGTGTGCTGTTTAACCTGGCCAATTCTATAATTTTTTTCTTTCCTCGATTGATAAGGTTCTTTAATTCCCTGCCAACATCTTCGGGAATGACGTCAGGATCGGCCGGGTCAGGAATGTCATACGGGATACCGGTTGCCAGCTCCGACAATATATACAAACGGTCGCTGACCACGGGGAACTCGCTGAGTATCGCTTCCTTGTGGTTGTTCTCCATCACAATGATCATATGATATTTGCTGATCAGATCATGGTCGACCTGGCGGGTCAAATGCTCCTCAAGACCTTCCAGGCCAAGTAAATCAGCAACCCGTTTTGAAAAAGGGGGGACAGGTAATCCCGGATTTGTCCAAGTACCCGCACTCTCGACGGTCCAATCCGCCTCATCTTCTTCTTTACTCACGACCCTTGAAAAATACAAGGCGGCAATTGGCGATCGAAATTGATTGGCAGTGCAGACAAATAACACGGACGGCATAGATTTCAATTGTTCAACATCATCCCGTTGATCACGCATACCTGCCGCTCATGGGATCAGCCCTAATCCCATGAGCTGGTTCAGCACACTGGATTTATCCCATAAATATGAACCCTGCGGGCCCGCAGATGTCCACTCCTGCCTTACGCCCTCAAAAACAATCGATTCTCCCGAGACCTCGTTCATTAAACAAGCCAGATGGTTGATCTGTTCCAGGCTCAGATCGGTGGCAATCACCTGGTTGAATTGCGTGTACAACTGGGGAATTCTGGCCCACACCTCTGGTTCTGTCAATTTCTGGCGAGCGGCTTGCATCAATTGCTGTTGACGATTGATACGCCCAAAATCTGAATCCGGCTTGGCGCGAGCATATGCGGCAACCTGGGCTCCGTTAAGGGTGTGCTGACCAGGTTCAAAGACCATACCAATCCAGGGATCCGTGATTCTAGTGGGAATATAGATTGGCACCCCACCGACCGCATCCACCATTGCAGGGATCTGGGTCAGGTCGACCGTGATGTAATGGTCGGTCCGCAAAACAAAGTTCCACATTAACATCTTGGAAACGATATTCGTCCCATACGCCATCTTTTCACGTCTATTGGCGTTCGTAGACCGGCGATAGGCTTCATAGAATACAGTCCCCAACTCGGTTGCATCCACAGTCGGGTAATATAAACCCAGACCGGAAGTGTTCACCCACAGTTCGCGAGGAAAAGCATAAACAGTCACGTTTTTGTTGGGAAAATCCACTCGCATCATGCGAACGAAATCCGAGCCCTTATCTCCGCGCATGGCGACCACATCCGATCCAAGGACGAGGATATTCCAGGCTGAAGTCTCACCGCACACCTCCGTCAACCCTGGAGAGGGGGTTGCGGTGGGTGTTTCTGGAACCTGGGTGGGCGTTGCGATGATCGCAGCCACATCCAGGGTATCCAAAGGCTCGACGCTTTCCAAAGTTGGCCCCAGCGGTTTCTGGTAAGCGCTCCAGAATGTGCACTGGGTCAACAATGCCAACAATCCTACGGCCAATACCCACAAGAGGGTTCTGAGAATGGCTTTTATATTCATTCGAGACTCCTAGCTTACATCCATGAACTGGACATTGGCGCTGCCCAGCCGATTTCACAGGATCAGCGCGAAATAGCGTAAATTTACGTAATATTCTTCATCGATTTCAAAGGATCAACTTCCACAATCATTTCACCTTTCATCCAGATCAGTACGCACCATTTCGCCAAAAAACGACTTTCCCGGTTTTCAGAAGGATGTAGATATCCAACCAGACCGACCAGCACTGGATGTACTCGTCGTCCAGCTCGGCTCGACGCGCAAAGCTGGTGCCGTTCCGACCGGATACCTGCCATAGCCCGGTCATTCCCGGCCTGACCTGAATGTATTCGTCGATCGTCTGCCCGTACACCTCTTGTTGATCCATCATGATCGGGCGAGGCCCAACCAGGCTCATCTCGCCTCGCGCAACGTTCCACAATTGTGGCAGCTCATCCAGGCTGAACTTGCGCAAGTACTTGCCAACAGAGGTAATGCGCGGATCGTTTTTCAGCTTCTGATATCGATCCCACTCTTTTTTCAACCCGGGATTGCGCGCCAGTTCAGCCTTCAAAACCCGATCTGCATGCAAATGCATCGTGCGGAATTTAAGTAAAGTGAATTTATTCCCGTTCTTGCCCAGGCGCTTTTGACGATAGAAAACCCGGCCTGGCGAGACAATTTTGATCGCGGTTGCGATCAAAACGAACGCAGGGAACAGAAGGACCAGCCCTGAGAAAGAAACCGCCACATCGATGATGCGCTTGATCAGCTGAGAAGGGAAGCTGAGCAGGTTATTCTTCACCTGCAACCCCAACACATCATTGAAATTCAGGGCGTGGAGACTATTCAATCCAAACTTGCCATTCTTTTCCTTTACTAGGATAACACGCTGGAATACGAAGCGATAACGGTCTGCCAGGTTGTCGAGCTGGTCCAGATCAGTGACCACCACAAGCACGGTGTTGATTGCCAGCCGTTGGGCATATGCTTTGAGTTCGCGCTTTGTTCCTGTGACATATGGCTCCTCAAACCCCAACTGCTCGTTTGTCAGTACCACCAGCGGGACCAATCCTAATTGCGGGTTGTCTTTGAAAAACTGGGCCACCATGGACGCTTGCTCGGATTCGCCGGTCACAATGACCGGCTCCCCCCATACCTTCAACAAAACGAGCAGGCTGCGCATTGCATTTCGCCCCACCGTGATGAAGACTAGGCTGAACATCCAGCTCAGGAAAAGCGTCAAGCGTGAATAGATCACAGAGGTCTGCAACATGAATGTAACGCCGATCATGAAGATGAAAGCGAAGCTGGTATTGGAAACGATGTGCTCCAATTCATCCACAAAATTCATACCGATGGGCGGGTACAGGCTGGTGCGTCCAAAGGCAAACGCCAGTACGATCATCAGTAAAAATAAGATCTGATGGTAGGCCGGGGTGGTGATCAATTCCGGTTCCTGCCGAATGTGCATGGCAAGCAGGACGGCCAGCAACATACATCCCAGGTCGGTGGCAACCAGAACCCCGGCCATCCACAACCGAGAACCTTGAAACAAAGTCGACAGATGCCACTTTTCTGAGGAGACCCAGTGTGGTTCTTTTGCACTGACGGTGAGATTCTTGGTGATCACAGGCACCTCCTCTTACCATAAACGGAACGGTTTCGATCTTTTATGGCACATAATAAGTCAGGCATCTGCAAGTTCATTTAATTGCTCCTCAAAACGAGATAATAACAATGAAGCGTCCCAGTGCCTGCACGCATACCTGCGACCTTTCCTACCATACTCAGCCCTTAAATCCGGCGAATTCACCAGATCGAGGATCGCCCTGCGAAGACTGCCCAGCTCCGACGGGGGGATGATGCGCCCTACCTGACTGACGATCCCAGCGAGCTCACTTTCCGGATCTGCCACGGCCACTACAGCCCTACCGCTTGCCAGCATGGCTGACAACTTAGACGGCATCACTAAGTCTGTGGCTTTGGCCTTCTGGGGTAAGAGATGGATATCGGCAACGTTAAGCAAGTCGTTCAGACGTTCGGGGGGTTGCAGATCCAGGAATTGCACATTGGGAAGCCCCTCTGCGGCGCGTTCCAGCACGCCCCTGGAAGCTCCTTCTCCACACATTACGAAATGAATCCCCGTACATGGCGCAAGCTCCCGGGCAACCCCCACCACGATTTCAAGCCCTTGTTTGTGACCCATATTGCCCGCATAGAGCACCACTGCTTTACGTAAAGGTATGCTAAATTGCTGACGGAGGTTTTTCTCACGTCGTGCTTTTGGGAAGATCGTTTCTAGATCCACCCAATTGGGAAAAAGACGCAAGTGTGCAGGATCGACCCCTTTCTCACGCAAACGGGAAAGCATACGCTCTGAAATGGTTGAGACAACGTCGAATCGCAACAGCATCCAGCGCTCGAACCTCAATGCAGCCTGGGTGAGCCGTCGGCCTCCGGGCAACAGGCCAAGCCTAGTGGCAGCTTCCAGCTCGAAATCTTGGAGGTGCAACCAGGCCTTTGCCCGGCACAATCGGGCCACTATCCAGGACAGCGGTGCTGAAAGGAAGGATGGAGCGATACAGAGGACGAGTTCGGGACCCCAAAACACTTGTGCCAGGGCAACCGGAAAGCCAGACACAGAGAATGAAAGCAAATGCAATACGCGTTTCCACCCAGAAGGTTCTCGAGGCACCCAGAGGGGGGTACGGTAAACCCTGATCCCTTGCCAGTCCTCAGTGCAATATTTCCACCAGGAGTAATCACCCTGCACTTTCCAGTGAGGATAGTAAGGAGGCGCAGTGATCACGCGGATCTGGTGGCTTTTTCCGCTCAGGTAGGCAGCCAATTCACCGGTGTACTTGCCTATGCCGGTCAATTCAGGAGAAAAATTGAGTCCTATGATGAGGAGACGCATGGCTACTTGAACCGACGGCGATCCCGGACCGGTTTTGCCGGATTGCCAAAACAAATCTTTCCACCGGGAAGGTTCTCCAACACTGTGCTTCTTGCCCCAACGACGCTCCCCGCTCCTATTTGGATCCCGGGTGCAACAAAGACATCCGCAGCAAGCCAAACTTGATCTTCGATTTGAATCGGGCTTGCTAGCATGTCAAATGAAATCCGTGCAGGATCGTGGCTTCCCGTACAGAGGTAACTTCGTTGCGAGATCACACAATGGCTGCCAATCTGGATTTCCGCCAGGGAATAAAGCACAACCTCATCTCCAATCCAGGAGTACTCACCAATCGATACATTCCAAGGGTAGATGATCCGTGCGGAAGGCCGGACAAGAACGCTTTGACCGATTTGCGCCCCAAAGAGGCGAAGCAAACTGCGACGCCAGCCATATAGAATTTGCGGGGAGGTGGCGAAGAGAGCGCTCTGGACCAGCCACCAGAGTTGCACATAAACGGCGGGTCTTTTACGGAATCCTTCTGGGAGTTCAAACTGGTCTAGCCGCTGGTAGTCCACTTCAGTCAAACCTCAATATCGAAATCCTTTCTTAAGATCTCCTTCATCTTCACGGTATCGCCCTGACTGCGGTTTTCAACCTCCCAGACCTTGATATCCACCAGCAAGCGATACCACAGACCTTGGAAGACATGCCAGATGAAACCTCTCCCTCCATCGAGGAAGCCAAGCAGAAAAAAATAGCGATAGAAGAAATACAGTGTGGAGCGAACTATCAGCGGCAACCGGTTGTAAACACGCTCTTTCAGAAATCGTTTAGAGCGGGCTTGAGAATCTACACTCATCTCTTTCAACGCGCGATCGGTGGAGGCCAGTGAGTACTTCCCAATCAGGATATCCGCCATTTCGCGAGAGGCATAACGATTGTGTTTATTGATCCAAAAGGTGATCCCCTTCCGGTTATCGTCGATCAGGTTTCCTGTTAGCTTCATGGTGCTTGCACCTGGCGGCAGGACAATGTGCTCATCCATCCACCGTTGCTCAATGTGCCCCTTGCCTGTACGCCACAGGCGTAACAATACCAATGGATAGACACCTCCGTATTTGATCCATTTCCCCATAAAATGCACTTTTAGTGGGATGTAAAAGCCGGTAACATCCTCAGGGATGCCTCTCAAAACCCTTTGAATTTCTGAGCATAGCGCCGGTTCAGGGTATTCATCCGCGTCCAGGCGCATGACCCACTCCGTTGTGAATGTGGTCCGGTCCAGGGCCCACTGGAATTGGTCAGCATAATTCTTGAAGGCACGCCTCACAACTGTTGCACCCAGCGACTCTGCAATTTCGATGGTCCGATCGGTGGAGTTGGAATCCACCACGAACACCTCCCGAGCATGCGATTGTACGGCGCGCAGACAGCGCGCAATGTGCGTCTCTTCGTTGTGTGTCAGGATAATGACGGTTATGGAGGGTACAGGTGAGCTACTGCTGCGCATGCCCGCGCTCCTGGGCGATACGCTCGTGGCGGGCTTCACGCTCGACGAGCTCGAAGTGGT
>CAZULT010000060.1:8434-28171 GCA_964621295.1 uncultured Anaerolineaceae bacterium
GCCCTCATCCATTGGTGCTTGACCACGCCCCAGCTGTAGCGCTGTTCCACCAGCTTCCGGGACCGTTTACCCCGCACGAGGCGTTCTGCTGGCGACCAGGCAGCGATGCCGTCTAGCGCATCGGCAAGGTCCTCAAAATCCGGGTCGACCAGCAACCCACCCCCTTCTTCCCAGTCCATGAGACCCGTGTTCCGCGTCGTTAGAGATGGCGTAAAACATGCGGCCGCCTCCAAGTTCACCATACCGATTACTTCTGAAAAGGACGGAAGGACCAGCACCCAGGCATTCTGGAGCAAGTCTATCTTTCGCGTCCCGTGGACCGGCTCGAGGAAATCGACCTTCCCATCCAATCCGTGGCGGCGCACTTGCTCATCCAGCTTGGATCTATATCTGGCGTCCCAAACCGGGCCCGCAACCAGCATCCGGAAATGATGCCTCGCCTCACTCAGAGCGTACGCCCTGAGCAGGATGGAAAGCCCTTTTACGGGATGGATGCGACCCAAGAAAAGCAAATATGGCTGGGGGCGTTGGCTGCCCACCCGTACAAACTCCGGTGCGGTCAAATCCAGTGCATTAGGAATAACAAATTGGGGAGGCTTGCGAAAATGCGCTTCAATCGTGGCAGATTCCAGTACAGTAATAGCGTGGAGGTATTCGACTTGTGAGAGCACCGGTTCAATCACCAAGCGCCAGAATGCCATTTTTATGTAACGGTAACTGGCCCCTTTCTGGTTCCAGAGCCAGGGAGCCAGCATGCCATGGGCACTGAGCAATACCGGCACCCCCATTTCCTGGGCACCCCGCACCGCATTGCGTTGAAGCGCCGAGAACACTCCATGCACATGAATGAGATCGGGCTTGAAGTCTCGGATCACTTCCGCGATTTTTCGAGCCTGCCCAGGAGACCAATAATTCAGGGGGCGAGTACCAAACGGAAGGCTCTCAACGTTTGCACGTTGTCGTTCCGGTATGTCCTGGAGAACTCCTGACCCTACGCGCCACGTGACCCCTGGCTGGAGGTTCTCGACCAATTGAGAAACCACCGTCGCCACACCGTACAGGTCAGTGCCAAAGGATTCAATCAAGTGCAGCACCTTAAGCGGCTTACTGATGGTCATGCATGCCTCGTTCCGACGCGCGCCCATAGATACGCCCATGGCGTATACGTTCCGATACGTCCCTGGGATTGGAAAAATATCTGAAGATTTTCATCCATAATTCCATGAACCCGTCGCTGCGCCTTCTCTGACGCCCCATGACTTTTTGAAATAATAAGGCGTTATGGGCCTGTGCCTGTGCTTCGAATTTCCTCGTTCCGGTGATGCTCTGGCCATGAATCCTGAAACCGCTCAAGAACGCCTCGATCCGTGCGAAGCGAGCTCCGAGGAGGCCCATATCGACGAATAACTCCGCGTCCCAGTTGACCCGGTTTTCAGGGTTGAATCCGCCTACTCGTTCGAAAACTGATCTTCGAAAGAATGTTGAGGGCTGGATGAGCACACAAACCCCATAGGCAAAACGCGTCAAGGAAAAAAGGTCAGAATACGTTTTTCGGAGTACATCTCCGCCCTCATCCAGCACCAATGCATGACCGGAAAGTACATCCAGGACAGGTTCTCTTTGAAAACATTCTGCCACGGTTCGGACCGCCCCGGGCAACAGCACATCATCTGAATTCAGCATACCCAGAATCTCACCAGTTGAGTGCGCAAATCCTTTGTTGAGTCCGTCGGCCGGGCCTTCGTCGGGCTCGATAATCACCTCGTCGAGCCGGTGTTGGTAGGCACGGATGATCTCACGACTTCCGTCGCTACTACCTGGATCGACAACAATATATTCAAGATCCTTATAATCCTGGTCGATCACGGATCGCAAGGCTTGCTCGAGGAAGCGGCCCTGATTGTATGAGATGGTGACGATGGAAACTCGCATGCAGATAACAACGAAGAAATCGGGGAAAGCGTTAATGCCTTTTCATCAACGCATAAAGCATTACATTAAGCGAGAAGGCCCATTTTGCCCGCATAATGGCTCCAAAAGGTGAAAAGAAAATATCCCAGATTGCAAACAACCCTAAGAACACAATCAATGGAAAGATGATATTTGTTTGACGGAAGGCCGAAATAATCGCTTTTAGGACAAGGATTAAGATTGCCACCCAGAAGATCATGCCTGCAATGCCCGCCCATGCCCACGCCTGAAGCAGATGGGAATGGGTTGGAAGCAGATCGGAGGACAGGATCATGTAACGCAGGTAATCCGGGCTGATATTCAAGTATCCCCAATCCACCATGTAAACTAGGTATTCCCGGTACTGCGCATTCGGATCGCGTGCCCAGGAACCATACCCTAACCAGGGCGAATCGCCAATCGCCCGGATAGCAGGGATCAATTCTGCCCTGGCGGCAAGGACCATACCCAGAGTGCCCCCTCCGGATTGCATCTCATACTTGCTCTTGGCGGAATCGCCCAGCAAACCCCGCTCGGCGCTGTAAGCGTAAACTTGTAGGACTGCGAAGAAAAGAACTACGAGGAACAGGAACAACCAGAAGACCGTTAGCGGGTTTAAGCTCCTTGCGATCGAGGTTCCCAAACGTGTCGAGCGAAACCAAACGACAACAGCGCTCACGATTGCAATCCCCCCCAGCGCTCGGGTTCCGACAAAGATCAGGTAGATTCCGAACAAGAAAAGCACAAACACGCCCAGAAAAGACTTCATAAATCGATTGCCCAATGCAAGGACCCCGACCAAAATCACCAACAAAATCACTGGAAATCCGTACCCAAATTTCCATGGTTCCGCCGAGATATATTGGCTGGGCTGAAGAACCGTCTGAAGCAAGAGCCCAAGCGCAAGGCCGAATCCAAATAACCAGATCCTTTTAATGAAAGGATAGATCAGGAAGTGCAGGGCGATGAAATCGAGCAGGAACACACTGATCAATGCCCATCCCCGAAACGCATCCTGCTGTGATGTGGAGAGGTATATGTCAGTAATAACCAGGTTGATCAACCATAATCCCCCCAGAATGAGAATGGCGCGAACAGGCCAGGCTCGTAACATCCCCCATTTTCTTCGCAAGAAGAGCAACAGCAATACCGGGAAAATAAATTCCGCCAAGTAAAGCTGGCCAACAATTTGAACATAGAAGGCGGAAAACCCTCCAGCGAGCAAGGATAATCCATCCATGAAAGCCAGTTGGTTAGGTTTTATAGCGGAGTATGTAGATTTTGACTGGATCATTTCATCGAGTTATGCAGATCACTGGCATTGTTGTAAAGAAAGGTAGCCAAGCCTTTCCATCAATGGTCCCCATCTTTCCACAATTCTCTGGATTGCGTCTTGAGGCTGCACTATGCGCCACTCTCCAATCTTGCCGCTGCGCATGAATTGTTGATCCATATGTGTGTTCTGGAGTGGTTTCCAGGTTCTTCCTTGGTTTTTTTCCAATTCCTGCAGTCTTGAGAATTCAGAATCGGAAATTGCCCGTTCGATCTCGGCCTGCTTGAAATCAAGTCCAACATGCTCAAGAACCTGCTCCAACACTCGCCTAGTCGCCTGGTGCAGGTCTTCATACTTCACAAGCAGAAAGCTTTCATCCCCTTCGCGTGCACCAAGCCAACTACCAACGTGCTCGCTCCAGGTACCGAATAAATCTACACCAGTCAAGAAGGAATCCACGAACGCTTCGAAAGAGGTATTGCTTTGAATCCGTCCAAACTTCTTTTGATGATGCCAATAAGAACAGGCGACATCCCGAGGATCTCTTACGATATAAATGACACGCATATAACTGGGATCAAAATATTCATGACTCTTGAGGAATCGCGGAGAGGGTCTGGCAGATAGATCTTTCTTGCTTGAAATATAAATATCTGGTATCAGCCTTTCCATGATAAGGAAATTCGCCTTCGAACGGAACAAGAGATTCGCCAACAGGAACCTCATCCAAGTGCTACCTGATTTCGGATACGAGACTACAAATGTGTCATCCGGTCGCACAGATATTTGGCGGCCAGGTGGTGACAATCCCAGAGCGTTCTTAATCACGTATTTGATGGCCTGATCATTCATTTACTCAATCTCGCTCGCTTTAGAAATCAGACGCTTGATATCCGCAACGGTCCAATCCGTCTTCTTGGTAAATTCCGGGGCAAGTTCCTTGAGCACCCTTTCCGGATAATTCCACCATTGCCACTGTTCAAGACAATCGGCGACACCTTTTTTGAATCGGGATTTGATCTGGCGAGCGGGAATACCTGCCATGACTGCATAGGCAGGGACATGCTTGGTCACCACTGCATTTGCCGCAATGATTGCACCATTCCCAATCTTTACTCCGTCCAAAATCAGCGCTCTGGCACCAATCCACACGTCGTGACCAATGTGAGTTTGGCTTAGCTCCTTGACCGCGTTACTGCGCACAAAACTCACCCCTGCTTGTTTCTTGGTGGAAAAGAAGGCCGGATGGGTGGTAAGGAAATTCGTTGGGTGCATCCCAAGGCCTCCAATGAGAGCTTCCGGGCCGATGCTACAAAACGATCCAATGGTCGTAAAGCCCGCCCTGGCACCTGCAATATAGGAATACGACCCCATCGTGACACGGTACAACCATGTCTTCATAAATAAATGATTATTACCAGCAAACACACAATCTGCTGAAACATAGGTATCCCAATGGGCCCAGAAGCCTGGCACTTCTTGCATTAATTTGAGACGTCGAACCTGCCAGGCGATTCGTTCGGGAAGGAAAAGTATTTGAGGAGAGGAAGCAGGCATTTTCTATCTGAACTTGAAATGCCGTCTAAAAAGAAACAGATCTCAAGTCGAGGCGAGCGTGTGTCCAGATTTTTAATTTTCGTCTACCAAAAAACAGGGCCAGAAAGTTTTGCAGGCACATACCTATCAGGGCTGAAAATGATACACCGAGCAAGCCGAAGAACTGAACAGCAATTAATGATCCCGATACTGTCATAAATGCGCTGACCATGGTTATTTTCATCATGGTATTTTGATAGCCAGTATACATAAGCAACAATCCGCAAGATCCCGCCCACACATTGACCAGTTGACCAAGACTCAAGACGATCAAAACCAATCCGGCGGACCGATAAAATTCGCCAAACAACAGACCCAAGATTGGGCTGTTGAAAACGATCAACGACACCAGGATAAGAAGGGAAGGCAGGGCTGCAACCGTTGCCGAATTTCTCAATACTTGTTCCAGTTCCATCATCTTATTCTGAGAATGCAATTCCGAAATGATCGGTGGAAGAACGGTGTTCGTAACGATCAATGGAAGGTTGACGATTGACATCAACCGCACAGCCGCGCCGTATAATGCAACCCCTTCACTGGATTGAAACGACCCTACCACCCACAGGTCCGCCTGGCTCCATACCAGGAGCATCAAATGCGTACCCCATAAGCCCAACGAGACAGATGTGATTTCTTTGACGTTGATCGAATTTTCAACCGCAGGGAGTTTCGAGATTCGGATTGCAAGCAATAGGACCACGAGGATCACAAGAATGAGTGAGAAGAAGACGTGAATTTCCAGCACAGCCGGGATAGATCCTCGACCATTCACTTGCCACAAACACCAAAAGAAAAGCATGGCAAAGAAATTGGAACCCAGATTCCCGAAAAGGATTGCCAGTCGAATATCATGAAACCCCCGGAATATTTCTATGGAAAAATTTTGGATGGAAACCAGGACCACCAATATTGCAATCATGCCTGAAGCCCGGGCGATCAATTCAGAATGAAAAACATGCTCTGCGATTGCTTTTACTCCACCGAAAGCCAGGAAACCAGCCACCAAGAGCGTACCGATCGCTGCGAGGCGAGTGGTCAAGAGGATGACCTGCTTTGCACGTCCTGGCTCCCTAAGCCCCATGGATTGCGCTACAAGCCTGAGTGCTGTCCAGGAAAGGCCTGCGTGTGCGATAAACACGGCTGTCGAGACCATGCTGAAAATGAGAAAATAGGCTCCCAGTTCATCTGGGGCAAGCAACCTAGATAAAAGGGCGCTGACAACCAGGGTCGTCAGCATTGCTAGTACTTTCCCTGAGAAAGCCCACGCTCCCCCTATTACGAGCTTCTGATAGACAGGCGAACCTGAAAATTGCTCAATAAGCCGCTGTTTGCTTGCCAGCAACATTCTAAGGATACCCACAGATCATACCCACGGTTCTCTACCTATAGTATTGGGAATATTTCGAATAGTAGCGGCTGTAATAATACCCATACTTGCTACTGTTCGAACGCAATTCGTTCAACACCACGCCCAGGATATGGGCCCCCACCGCCTGCAACTGTTCGATAGTCTGTTGCAATTCTCGCAGCTTGGTCTTGCCTGGACGGACCACCAAAAGCACTCCATCCATTCCGGGCGCTAGGGCGGCCGCATCCGTCACGGTGAGTACCGGCGGCGTATCTATCAGAACCATATCGTACTCTTCGTCCAGTAGATTTAGAAAATCAGCCATCTTTTTGGAAGCTAGAAGCTCGACTGGGTTGGGCGGTAATTTTCCAGTTGGAACGACTGACACTCCCGGAATCCCGCTGGGCTGGATGGCGCCGCGCGGGAGCCCATTAAACGGCCGCAGGATCAGGAACAGTTCGCTGAGGCCAACACGGTTGAGCAATCCAAATTTATGATGGAGCTGAGGCCGGCGCAGGTCGCCATCCACCACGACCACATTCTTTCCACCTTGTGCAAAAACCACCGCCAAATTTGCGGACACGGTCGTCTTGCCATCCTGAGGCGTCGGGCTGGTGATCAGAATGCGGCGTAAGGGCGTATCCACCCCGGAATAGGTGATGTTCGTGCGTAACGCGCGAAAAGCCTCTGCGGCAGGTGAACGCGGCTGGTCTTTGCAAACCGGTCTGTCCTCAACAGTCTCATGCCATGCAATCATACCCAGGAGTGGCAGCTTGAACTTCTGGCGGATATCGTCCGGATTCTTGATACTGTCGTCAAGGATGTCTATGATAAATACGACTATTGCCGCGAAAAACATCCCCACCATGTCTGCGAGCAAGGTATTGCGGGTGGTCCTCGGCCGAACAGGTTTTAACGGGATGCTGGCTGGTTCCGACACGACCACGTTGGTATTGGTCTGGGCTTCGGAAAGGCGCACCTGCTCGAAATTGGTCACAAGGTCGGAATACAGGCGGCGATATTCGGTCAGCCGGGCTTCCAACTGCAATTTTTGGTCCGGATTGGTTTCCGCCGTTATGGCTTTGCTGGTCGCCTCAATCTGCTGTTCCATGTCGCTGACCTGTTTTGTCAGTCCTTCCAGGGTCGTCGCATAGCGCTGCGATTGCAATTGACCTATGCGAAAGGTAAAGACGGAGGCAATCGAATTTGCGATATCTGCCGCCAGATAAGGATCGGGATTTTCAACCGAGACTACCAACAATTGAGTGTCGCGCACCATTTCAACCGAAATGTCCTCTTTCAATTCCTCGGGAGTCATCGGAAGCGCCAGCTGGTCGATCACACCTTGCAACACCGGCCGCTCGACCAGCATCTCAGCATAGGTATTGGCCATTGTCTGCGAGCTCACGATAGTGGTGTAATCAATGCTGCGCATGACCGGCGGATCGCTCACCAGCAACCTGGTGGTGGTCTCGTAGATCGGTGTAGACCGTTTGGAAAAATAATAGGCGGTCGCGCCGGCCAGTAATCCGATCAGCAGGATCAGCCAGGCCCAGGACGAGAATAGATAAAAATATTCCTTGATATCCAGTGTAATATCGAAGTTTTCGGCTTGTTCGATCTGGTTGATCACATAACCATTGCTTTGATTTTGCTCATTCATCATTGCACCCTATATCCCTGGATTTGCATGTTCCATTTTCCACGCCTCCGCCCTTCCGACATCGGAACAATGTCGATTCATGGATTGAAATGTACGATCTCCTTCGTCCGCTAAGAGATCGTTTTAATGAATTGCCGATTCCCCACCAACTTTCGCCGGATCTGGCTCGCGGGCAGGTCCAACGCGACTTGCTGGTCGCTTAAAAAGCTCAATAAGACCCTTACGCGTTCATTTCCGGAGAGGCGAGCGTCGAAGATCGCCTCATACCCCGAGAATGGTCCGCTGTGAACCATGATCTTGTCACCCGTCTTCAATCCCTCCTGGGATTCGCCATTGTTGGTATGGATTGCCATAACTTGTTTACGAATCGCCTGAATCAACGCATCCGAAACACGAGCCGGCTCTCCGCCGAAGGCGACCAGGCCGATCGCGCCCGGCATCCAATCCAATAATGAAGTGCCTTGACGGTCCAGGTCAATCCTCACAAAAACATAACCTGGAAAATACGGCCGTACCTTTCGCGCCCGTGGGTTTACCGTCTTCACAGGATGCTGTGGATTGAATAGATCAATTTCGCGGAGACGCAATTGCTCAGCCAGAAAATGCTCTTTGCGCGGTTTGCTGTGCAAAACATACCAGGCCTCAGTCATATTCGCCCAATCCGATTTCTTCGAACTCTAACGATGGTAGGAACCCATTAATGGTTCCCTTCTTTCTATAAGTACTGCTAATTGAGATTATACGGAAATCAAACCTGTCTGCCGTTTTTGCAACAGGTTTAATATCTTAACAATTTTGTTAGGAATGCAATTCAACCACAGTCTGAATGGAATATTTCCTGTCTGAGCGTAGAGAAGATTGTCATCCCGAAAATCCTCGCGCGCCCCAAACGATTCCTTCGCCCAGCAGCACCTATCATCCTTTCCTTAAATGCAAAGACTCCCGTGTAAGGAGGGAGCCCCTATCTGTCGGAAGGCGCTGACCTCACGGATCCGAACCGTGTGGCCAGCCGGGTTGAGCCAAACACTGCTGCTCGCTATGAAAGGAATGCAGGGCCCAGATGCCCACTGGAAAGGCTTCTGGCAAGCACGTCAAGGGAGCAGGGAAACCAGCTGGCTGTACCAGTACATCAGACCAGCCAGGCGCGTGTCGTCCTGGCGAATGACCAGACGCGCTTCGGTTGGTTCACTTATTTTATAAGGGATACTGGTCGAAAATTCCTGAGAGTCGCTCCCATCGAATTCGAGTACGCGTAATCCGACCGTATTCCCTTCCGGATCCAGCAGTTCCAATACCACAGGTTGGGTATTGAGAGGCTGGTAGCGTCCTTCAATAAAGAGGATCCCACCGGTAGCCACCGCGTTGGAGGAGGGACTGTAGAGCACCAGGCGCTCAGCAGGATCCACCGCCGGCGTGATCTCAGGTTCGCCCACGGAGAGCAGCAAGACGTGCTCAGCTGCCAGGGATTGCAGGCGCCCCTCTTCGTCTTTGGTGCTGACCGTCAGGCGTCCCAGTTCTGCGGCCGCGCGGACCTCAAAGGGAATCTTCAAAGAGACGTAGTAGCCGCCAGTCTCTCGCGGTACCCGTTTCAGCGTGCGCGCCAGCAACCGACCGTCCTCCCCCTGGAGATCGATCTGCACCAGGCGGCTGCCGCCCGAAACCACCAGCATGCGCAAATGCAAGGGCGAAGTGACTTTCGACATCGGGCCCGGCGCCTGGAACTGAATTTGGGCGCTGCGCGCGGAGGGTAACGGTGTGGGCGTTTCCGTTGGCGTTTCAGTCGGTGTGATGCTGGGCGGAAGGTTTGTTTCGGTCGCTGTGAAGGTGGCACTCGGATCAACGGGAGCCGAGCTTGGCTCAACCGACGCCAGATCCGGCGCGCCCGGGATGGATTTGGGGGTTTCAGCAAGCGTCGTCGCCATTGCCGCCTGTCCGGTTAATGCCACCACTGTGGGAAAATATTCTGCCGGGAACGGCGTTGGAGCACGATCCGCGAAATTAAGATCGCACGCAGAGAACAATCCAATCACCGTTGCAGACAGGAGAGAGAGAAGAAAACGAGTAGGTTTCATCAATAAGAGACGCCCCATTATAACGGAGCGTCTGTGTGTTTTGGGATGCTTTCCGCCTTTACAACCCGTAGATCTCGCTGAACTTTTCCCGCAGATAACTCACATAGGGCGCCGGGTTGATACGAGAGCCCGTGACGCGTTCTACCAGTTCCTGGGGTTCGAATTTGGCACCGTGCACATGGATGTGCTCGTGTAGCCAGCCCAGCAATCCTTCGAACTTCCCAGCGCGGATTTGGTCCGGCAGGTTGGGTACGTCCTTCAAAATCTGTTTCCACAACTGCACTGAGATGAGGTTTCCGAGCGCGTAGGTGGAGAAATAGCCCAGCGTACCCCCAGACCAGTGGATGTCCTGTAAGACGCCTTTGGCATCATTCGGCGGGACGACACCCAGATATTCGTCCATCTTGGCGTTCCAGATCTCGGGCAGGTCCTTCACCTGCACGTTTCCCTCCACCATGCCGATCTCAAGCTCCAGGCGTAGCATGATGTGCAGGTTATAGGTGGCCTCGTCTGCGTTAACCCGGATGAGAGAGGGTTCGACCTTGTTGATCGCTTTATAAAAGGAAGGCAGGTCGACCTGCCCGACCTGGGTTGGAAAGGCTTCCTTGAACTTGGGGAAGAAATATTCCCAGAAAGGGAGCGAGCGCCCCACCAGATTTTCCCACATGCGCGATTGCGATTCGTGCACCGCCAGCGATGTGCCGCCCGCCAGCGGAGTGCGCTCGTACGCCTGGTTGCTTCCCAACTCGTAAAGCGCATGACCGGTTTCGTGCATGGTGCTGAAGAGCATGCTGGTGGGCTTATCCTCTTCGAAGCGCGTGGTGATGCGCACATCGTTGATGCTGAAATTGGTGGTGAAGGGATGCGCCGCTTTATCCTGGCGGCCGCGCTCCCAATCGTATCCAAACTGGGTCGCAATCTGCACGCTGAAGTCCCACATTTTCTTCTCATCGTAATCGCCCAGCAAAAAGGCGTCCTCCACCTGGGGTCTGGCTGCGATCGCCTGGATCAGTTCCACCTGCTGTGGGCGCAACTCGTCGAAGATGGCTTGAACCTCCGCAGTCTTCATGCCACGTTCGAACTGGTCCAGCAATATGTCATAAGGGTGATCCGCAGGCGGAAAGAAACTCACGAAGCGTTGGTTCAGCTCGACCACTTTCTCAAGGTGCGGGCGAAAAATCGCAAAATCGGATGTGCTCCTGGCTTCTACCCAGGCTTCAAACGCTTTGCTGGTGACCACTGCAAATTCGGCAACGAATTCTGATGGTACACGCACCTGCTGGTCATAATTGTGGCGCGTGAGCCTGAGAAGTCGCAACTCATCCGAATCCGGTTGGGCGCCAGCGTATTCCTTTTCAAGGTCGTCTAACAATGTACCGATCTCATCCGAAACGAATTTGTCATGCGAGAAGCGGCTCAGGGTGGCAAGCTGGTTGCCGCGCGCCTCCGCGCCTCCGGGAGGCATATAGGTTTGCTGGTCCCAGCCCAGCAAGGCAGCCGCATAATTCAAGTCGGCTACTTCGGCCAGCAGGGTTTTAAGTCGTTCCAGTTTTTCGCTCATAGTTCTCCTTAAACTATCTCTTTGTTCCGTTCTGTTGGCAGAACGAGTTCACTAGATCACCTTCCAGCGCAGAGGCTCGCCATGCAAAGCGGCCAACACCTCGCTGGCGATGTCTACCGCAGCGCGCGCCTGGGCCTCCCGGGTTTGCGCACCAATGTGCGGACTGGCGATCACCCGCGGATGCCCTACCAGAGCCGTCAGGCTTGGAGGTTCATGCTCGAAGACATCCAGCGCCGCTCCGCCCACCTGTCCAGATTCCAGAGCTGCCAGCAGCGCCGTCTCCTGGACCACACCCCCGCGCGCCGCGCATACCAGGCGCACTCCGGGTTTCATTTTATTCAAGGTCGTCACGTCTAATATCCCGCGTGTCTCATCGTTAAGTGGCAGGTGCAGGGTGATGAAATCAGCCTGCGCATACAATCCATCCAAATCAACCGGGTCAGCTCCGCGCTGGCGGATCTCCTCATGTGGTAACAGCGGATCATACCCGAGCACTCGCATACCCAAAGCGCTGGCGCGCTGCGCCACCAACATCCCAATGCGGCCGATACCCAGGATACCGAGCGTCTTGCCGTTAAGCTCCACGCCCATCAATTCCGGTTTCAGCCATGTTCCGGCTTTCATACCAGCGTCGGCCCGCGGGATCTCCCGCGCCAGGCTTAAGAGTAGGCCAACCGTCAGTTCCGCCACAGCCAATGAGGTAGATTGTGGAGCATTGACCACGGTCACTCCGCGAGCTGCGGCAGCTCCAAGATCGATGTTATCCACGCCTACCCCTACCCGGCCTATCACTTTGAGCCGGTCAGTTTGCGCCAGCAATTGTGCGGTGACCTTGGTGCGGCTGCGCACGATCATTGCCTCGTACTTTTCAATGGCCCGCATCAGTTCCTCGGGAGAGATCCCCGTGCGATCCTCAAGGCTGGCTTCGGAACGCAAGATGGCCTGTCCAGTTTCATCCAGGCCATCTGCAATCAGTACAGTAAATAGCGACATATTCCGATTCTAACCGATTCTAAAGATGCGTGATACACTCTCAAGAAGTATTTTCACGTTTCGTTTTCAGCACGATGCTTACTCGTACCGTAACGCCTCCACCGGTTCAAGGTTGGCCGCACGGTTTGCAGGGTAAATCCCAAAGAACAGGCCAACCGCGGCGGAAAACAGAGTGGCCAGCAGCACCGCATCCAGCCCGACGCTGGGGTTAAAGGGTGTTCCAGCTGCCGCTGCGATCCGGCCCACGAGCATGGCGATCAGCCAACCAAACAGGATTCCGATCAAACCGCCGATCATGCTCAGCAAGGAGGATTCTGTCAAGAATTGGGTCAGAATATCGCGCTTCCGCGCCCCCAACGCCTTGCGCAGGCCGATCTCGCGTGTGCGCTCTGTGACCGAGACCAGCATGATGTTCATGATGCCGATGCCGCCCACCAACAGGGAGATACCAGCGATTCCGCCCAGGAAGATCGTGAAGACCCCGGTGATCGTAGACGCCGTTTGGAGGAAATTCTCCTGCGAAAAAACGGTAAAATCGTCGGCGCCGATCGGCGTGCGGTGGCGTTCGCGCAAGATCTGGGAGATCTCCTCTGTGGCATTAGGAACCGCCTCAGCGCTAACCGCTTCCGCAAAGATGATATCAACCTGGTCAGGTGTGGAACGACGCAGCAAGCGTGCCTGCGCCGTTGAAAACGGGATAAGCGCCACATTGTCCTGGCTGCCAAAGGAGCCGCCGCCTTTCGATTCGAGAATTCCGATCACACGGAAAGGTTGACCCTCGATGCGTATGGTTTCCCCGGCCAGGCCACTATGGCGGTCGAAGAGTTTATCAGCGGCATCGGGACCCAACAAGACGACCGAGGCGCGTCCCAGTACATGCTCGTTCGAGATGGCGCTGCCTTCCATCACCTGGTAATTCCTCACCCGGAAATAAGAAGGAGTGACTCCGTCGAGCGTTACGGTCACGGTCTGGCCTCCAAAACTGATCTGCGCGCTCCCGTCCAGCACCGGGGCGACCGCTGCCACCGAAGGCGCGGACAATGGGTCGGCGAGTGCATTGGCATCCCCGACCGTCAGTGCTCGCGGGTTCCGCACGTCATTATTCCCCGAGTTTCCACGAAAGACGAACAGCAGGTTGGTGCCGATTCCACTGATCGAACTCGTGATGGTATTCTGGGCGCCGGCGCCAATCGAAAGCATGGCGATGACCGCCGCCACACCGATCACGATGCCGAGCACGGTCAATCCCGAACGCATCTTGTTGCCGTTCAGGCTATCCAGTGCTTCCAGGAAGGATTGGGCCAGGTTCATTTCCCTGCCTCCTTAACCGCCTTCTGAGCCCTTTTCTTCTTCCGGACCGGTTTGGGCCCGGCTCGTTTCTTTCCAGTATGCGGTTTTTTGCCATTCACCTTGATATCCAATAAACCGTCCGTTAAGTGCAATACACGCTGCGTTTGGGCGGCAATGGTCGGGTCGTGCGTCACGATGATCAACGTCGTGCCATTCTTTTTGTTCAGAGCCAGCAGTAGGCTCATGATCTCATGGCCGGACTTGGAGTCGAGATTGCCGGTCGGCTCGTCCGCCATGATGATCGAAGGGTCGTTGACGATGGCACGCGCGATGGCCACGCGCTGTTGCTGTCCACCCGAAAGTTCGGTTGGACGGTGGTTCACACGATCGCCCAATCCCACCGATTCCAGCGCCCGCCGGGCGCGCTCGCGCCGGCCTTCCAGCAGGCCGGAGTAACGCAAGGGCAGTTCTACGTTGGCCAGGGCGCTGATGCGTGTCAACAGGTTAAAGCTCTGGAAAACAAAGCCCACCTTCCGATTGCGAATGGTGGCTAATTGATCATCCGTTAAAGAGGAAACGAGTTCATCATCCAGGTAATATTCTCCTGAAGTGGGCCTATCCAAACAACCGAGCGTATTCATCAACGTCGATTTGCCCGATCCGGAAGGCCCCATGATGGCAACCACCTCGCCTTGTTTAATGGTAAACGTTACGCCCCCTAACGCGCGTACTTCCACCTCGCCCATCATATAGACTTTGGTGACGTTCCGAATATCGATCACATTCGACATGTTACTCAACCCCCGAATGGGCCTCCGCCAGGACCGCCGTTCCCCGGTTGGAAGGTCGTAGGTGGATTAAGGATGACCTCATCGCCCACTTTCAGGTCGCCACCGACCACCACGCTCATCGTATCGGAGGAGGATCCCAGGCGTATAGACACCTCTTGCGGGACGCCATCCTTGAGAAGGTAGACTACATATTCGTTATTCATCAGGCGCACCGCACGGCTTGGCACAAGCACGGCATCTTTGATCTCTTTCACCACGATATTGACCGCAGCCGTCATGCCAGGCTTGACCTGCTCGTCTGCATCGGTGATCTTGACCGTGATGGTGAAATTGACCAGCCCCTGTGAAGTGTTCCCGGCCTGAGAGACTTCGGTGACCATGCCGTTGTAGGTTTTATTCAGAATGGCATCAAAAGAAAGCGTGACCGGCTGGCCGACACTGACACTGTTGATGTCGATCTCGGAGAGGTCAACATCAACCTGCAAATTGGATAGGTCGTCGATGCGAAAAGCGGGTGTACCGACGCTGACCTGGTCACCGGGGATCGGCTGAGCCTCTGTGACCGTTCCGGCAAATGGCGCAGCCAGGCGTGCCAGGTTGAGTGTGGCCTGCGCCGCATCTACGCGCGCCCTGGCAGCTGCCAGGTCCTCGGGGTTGGGTCCGTCCTTGATCCGCTCGTAGGCGCGCTTGGCATCTTCGTACTGGGCTTCCTTCAACGCCAGGTCTGCATCAGCCTTGTCGATCTCATCCTGGGTTGCGTCGGCCTTATAGGTCTTGATCTTGGGTACCTGGACCACCACCCCGCCCGGCCCAACTTGGCTGAGAATGCGCACATCCGACTTCTCTACTGGATAATTAAGGGATTGGCGGTAATCGTAGGCCTTGTCGAAGGCCGTCTTGGTATTACGCATGGTTATCAAAGCCTGGGCGCTGGCTGTGTTGGAGCTTTCCAGATCCTCCAGCGCTTGCTGGGCCGAGACCAGGTCCGCTTCCGCCAGGATCACGTTCTGTGGCGCCGAGGTTTTGTCGAGCGCCGCCAACACTTCCCCTTGTGCCACCCGGTCTCCAACATCTACGTTCACACTTGCTACCGTGCCGGTCGTTTGCCAGACCAGCGTGGCGGACTGCCGGGCGAGCACCGTCCCGGTGGCACCTACAGTAGCGGTTAAATTTCCGTTTCCGATCGTCTCTGTTTGGAATGCACCAACCTGCTCGGCGCGGCCAGGACGAAAGATCAGGAACAACACCACCAGAATAATGACGACCCCCACAACGATTGCCAAGGTTCTATTCTTCTTTAGAAATGCGATCATTCGAAAAACCTCCA
Organism: uncultured Anaerolineaceae bacterium; assembly: GCA_964621295.1. Taxonomy (GTDB): domain Bacteria; phylum Chloroflexota; class Anaerolineae; order Anaerolineales; family Villigracilaceae; genus JAABUE01. Next base: position 24,299 of record CAZULT010000060.1, read on the forward strand.
CAGGGTAATTCCTGCCAATTGACCATTTTACCTTATTATCGTGTGTACCCCTCCCGGTAGAGATGTGTTTAATACGGAAATCTTACACGAGTGGAAAGGTGACACTTGTCGTCTGCATTGGTGACATCCAAACTTGTCAGCCCTCTTTGGGTTTGGGTATCATGACAACATAGGTTTAATTAGTAGAATAAAGCTCCGGAGGTTCTTGAATGCAGGCTGTCCCCAGCGATACACTGGCAATCGATCGCAAAGAACGCGTAAATCGACCTTTCTTTGATCTGGACCTGCGCGCTCCTGAAGAGCGCACTTGCGACTTTGATAACGTTGTCATCGAATTCACACCAGAAAAGGCCATGGTGCAGGCCGCCCGCTGCATCCACTGTCCAGACCCGGCCCCCTGCATGGTGGCCTGTCCGGTTCAGAACGATATCCCCTCGGCAATGTGGTTGATCGAGCAGGGCAAATTCAGCGAGGCAGCGAACATCTACCATGCGACCAGCGCGCTGCCGGAAGTGTGCGGAAGGGTTTGCCCGCATGAGGTGCTCTGCCAGGGGTCCTGCGTGCTTAATAAACACCACGAGCCTGTCTTGTGCGGAGAGCTCGAAGCCTTCACTGTGGATTACCAACGACGCGTGGAGGGACGCCTGATCCCGCTCGGCACCCCTACCGGAATGCGCGTGGCAATCATTGGCGCCGGCCCGGCCGGCCTGGGATGCGCGGATCTGCTTATCCAAAGCGGACATGAAGTGACGCTATTCGAATCCAAACCCGCGCCAGGCGGACTGCTGGTCTACGGCATACCAAACTTCAAACTCCCCAAGGACGTCTGGATCGAGAAATGGGAGGAGTTCGAGCGCGCCGGGGCCAAGTTCGTGCCGAATACCTATATTGGCAAGAATAAGACCATCGATGACCTGCTCAAGAAGGACAAATTCGATGCGATCTTCATTGGAGTAGGATCGGAAATCGACGCCAAAATGGAGGACACACCCGGGACAGACCTGCCGGGCGTCTTTGAAGCCACCGATTTCCTGATCCGCGGCAATGTGGAACCCAGCCTGCTTCCGGCCGAAATGCGAGCGCCGCTGGAGGTTGGGGTACGTGTGGTAGTGATCGGCGGCGGCGATACCGCCTCCGACTGCTTGCGCACCGCTTTACGCATGGGTGCCGAAGAAGTGACCTGCCTCTACCGCCGTACGGAGAACGAGATGCCTGGAGGTAAGAAGGACCGCCAGATGGCCAGGGACGAGGGCGCTAAGTACCGCTTTCTGACCCAACCGGTCAAATTCATCCCCGGCGAGGACGGACGGTTGGCGGCCGTTGAATGTATTGAAATGCGCCTGGGCGAACCGGACGAAAAAGGGCGCCGGCGACCCGTGCCGGTCGAGAACACCAACTTCAGCGTGGCCTGTGACACCGCCATTCTGGCATTGGGTTATTGGCCCGATCCGGTATTAGGCAAGACCACGCCAGACCTGGAGACTCACAATTGGGGTTTGATCAAGGTCCTTGATCCTGAGACCGGGCAAACCAGCCGGCCTGGGGTGTTCTCTGCCGGCGACTGTGTGACTGGTCCCGATCTGGTGGTTACAGCCATGCGCGGAGGGCGAAAAGCGGCCAGAGCTATCGACGAATTCCTGAAATCAAGGTAATGGCATTGCAATTCCTTGCGTACCCTCCGGGACTGCTTCCTGCCCCGGTGTTCGTATGCCGGGTTTCTGAAATCTACATCCTCCACTGCACTTGAATCCTGCAAAGGATAGGGTATCTCAGAACGCAGCATAGTGGGCGCCTTGAAATGGGCCGTAGCCAATGCCTGCTGCCTGCGGTACAATCCATCTGACACGGTTTACTCCCAGCCAGTTTTCCCCGTGGCTCGCCACCAGGCTTGCCTTGCAAGAGACATCGTTAGGACCAAACAGGAACGAGGTTATGAAGCATCTTCATCTCAACCTACTCACCTTGCTCGTCACGGTTGGCGCACTCCTGGCCGCCTGCGGCGCATTCAGTTCTGACCAGGGTTCTTTGCCTGCAGAGTTGCAAAACCTGATCACCATCGTGGAAAACGGCGATCGCCAGGCCCTGCTCTCCGTGCTGGAGTTCAATACTGTCTCCTGTACCCAGGCCGAGGGACTTGGTGGTCCACCCAAGTGCGCCCCAGAGGAGCCAGAGGGCACCATTGTGGAGGTACTACCTTTCCTGGGACCGGAGGGGTATTTCCTGCGACGTGAAAACCTGGAGACCTGGCCTGGCCTGAATGTCACAGGCTTATATGCCGTCTACGTCGTGTCTGCTCAGGCATTTTCAGACGAGTACTACCCGGCCGGGAAATACGCCATTGTCTTCTCAGGCCGGCAACCGAATTCGATCATCACCTTGCAGGTGCGGGACGGGAAGATCGTGCGCATCGATGGGGATTTCAGCTCGCCTATGCACATCCCGGCCGCAGACGTGCAAAAGTACTTGATCGGGCCCCAGGGGAGCACACCCTGAGCCAGCCATCTCTTCAACTCCATGCGCATGGACGATTGAAATACGACGGGCTGGTGCATCATTATAGTCCGGTGGCATGCTTGTCAATTCCTGAATGGGAGCGTACAATACGAGTTGTCTGTTTGGCCTCCAGGCTTACAGTGCAAACCCTCTTTTTATGAATATGCACATATCGGTGCAACGAAAGCCTGCCAGGGAAAACTGAGGGATGGAGGTAGAAAGGAGAAGCGCTTGAAAGCGGAAATTACCGAAATTTCGTATAGCATGGCGCTCACATTTGAACTGGTCACCCAATACGGATTTTTAACACTGGGCGCGCCTACCTTCCCCTCCTTGCATAAAGAAGCCATCTATAAACCAGGGGGCGACAACCTGAGCGTTCCTCTGTTCCTGCAATACAAACTGGGTGACCACATCATTGGATCGGCTTCCTCTTTAAGAGGGTACTGGGGAGTTCCGTACTATCGCTTCTTGATTCATCCCAGGAAAAAGATCAAGCGACAGGAACTCATGTCTCAGCTGGAAAATCTTGGGCACCTGGTGTACTACCTTGCTCCGGAATTGCACACCATGGGCGAATTATTCGATGCCTTGATGAAGACTGAGGTGCTGGCGCGCTCTACCTTCTGGTCGCCCAGGGCCATCGGGCGCTTTTCTGAAGTCGAACGGTATACACTGGCTTACAAACGCGACCTGCCTTACGGCGTGCTACAACCTGGCAACATCCGGATCGAAGGCGCCCACAAAGGGGAACACCTGCTGACTGCCATCAAAGGGCAATTCGACGCCGGAAAGGCTGAACCCTATGATGACGGGCGTCTGCGACAGTTAGGCGATCGCATGCTGGAGACGTACCTGGGAGTCTTTCCGGCCCCCAAAGGGCGCCGTCTGGTGGAAGACATCCGCACCGGTCGTGACCGCATAGATGCGCGCGATTACCTCAGCCTGATCTCCGTCCTACTCTACGACTGCTACGTTTACTTTGTCCGCCGCTGAGCTGGCAAGAGCGCGCGTACCGGAGCTTGCATCCAGAACAATTCCCTTTCCGATCCTGTGGCGGTCGTAGCGAACAAATCGTGTACCCTTTCCCACCAGCATTCATGGCGGCAAAACCAGGTTACGTTCGTCAATCGCCAGCCGACGGCACGCCGTCCTCAGTGTCGGTTCAATGATCACAACCGCCTGACTTACAGAGTCGACCCGAAGTCCAGGCCGATCAAGCGGAAATCATTGGAAAGCCGATCCAGGTCAAGGTTTCACATACGCTCGTCATCGAGGCGTATGGCTGTGTCTATCGATCACACGACCAGGTCTTTACTGAACCGGTGAACGTTTCACGCCCATAGCGAACCTCTTTTACAACAATTATTATTTCTAATT
>CAZULT010000061.1:0-26432 GCA_964621295.1 uncultured Anaerolineaceae bacterium
GAAGAATATCGTCACGTCGATGCCATTGCCTAAGGCGGCCCAACCCATGATCAGCGCCGGGTAAGCCATGTCAATATCTCCCTTTGAGCAAATGAAAGCAATGTGGCGGTTCGTTTCAGTCATGTTAAATCTCCTGATCCATCAATCAAAGTTATTAATTATGCTGCAAGGCACTCAAACGCATCCTTCGGGCTTACCCAATCCAGCGATCTTGGCGACTTTCTTGGCCGGGCCTTTGGGAAAGAGCGCGAAGAGCTCTTTGGTCGAAATGCCGGTACCCGTGGTGATCTGGCGTAAGGTGGGCGCTTTGCCAGTTTCTTCACCCTGGTGGCGGCAGAACTCAACGATCTTCCAGTGCTCAGGAGTCAAAGTATTGATCCCTTCCTGGCCAGCAATGACATTAGCGATCTCTTTGGTCCATTCATTGGGATTCGTCATGAAGCCTTCTTCGTTGAAAGCGACATTTTCTAAAACAGCGGTCATTTTATTCTCCTTTACCAGTTCGCCTGGCGGTTTATTGGGTGACTTGCAAATCACCGATTACTTTTAGCAAATTCATCGAGCGATAGAGCCCTCGACGTACCTTCTGGTCCCCCATCGCCCGCAAGAGCGATAGCAGTGAGACTTTTTCGGGCGGGTGGTCTTTGAGGGATTCGATCAACCGAAACCCTGTTGCCTTCAGGTCTTCGGCTTTGAATTCTGTAACGGCTCGTTCTAAAACACTCCAGCCTGCGCGTGCAAAATCAAAGTACCCTTCGCGTTCCAACCGGTCCAATTCCATACTGAACTGATGAAAAATGCGCTTGCCCATTACCTGGCCTTCCTCCGCCAGTTCAGCAACCGCTTCAACCTGATCGAGTAAGCCAACCAGCATGCGTGTATCGCGCAGGAAGCGTTTGAGTAGGAATGTCAGATCCTCCAATTGAAAATCGGAGCCTATCTCTGCAAGCTCGTCAATCGAGAGCTTGACCATGTGGTTAACTATAGGGATCGCGTCTTGGACCAATTCATTGATGTCATCCTGGCGGCGTCGCTGGGTCTCCAACTGCTCTGTCAGATAATCGAGTTTTTGATGCAGAAGTGCTAGATCTTTATCCATCACAAGCTCCTACTGCCATTTACCAGCCATGGACATTTGAGACTCGAAGGGTAATTCGCCACCTTTGAGCAGCACATTCCAATATGTCCATTTGAACATCATCTTGCCCCAATGATTTGCCGCAGACTCTTTTAAAAGGGAGAACGGACCAAATCCAGGCAGCGGGTACTTTCCTGGTAAAGGCTCCACCTCGTAATTAAAGTCGATCAAAACGCCTTTTTCAAAACCTGATTCGATGAAGCAGTTGGCATGACCGTCGAATTTGGGAAGAGGTTCGAGGCCCTCCATATGACGCAAGATGTTTTCGACTACGACATCCAGCATGAAGTGGGCCACCGAACCGGCTTTGGAAGCGGGAACGTTGCTGGCGTCACCGATCAACCAGATATTTTCCCATTTTTCGCTTTGCATGGTGTGCTTATTGACCGGGACGAAATTCAATTCATCACCCAACTCTGATGCTCCGATCACCTCGGCACCCATATTGGTTGGAATCGTGACCAACAGATCATAGAGAATTTCTCTTTCGTCGTAAGAACGGATCACCTGTTTCGAGTTGTCCACTTCCATGATCATGAATTCCGATTCCAGGTTAACGTTCTTGTTTTCCAACATGCCTCCCAGAATGGATGAGGCGCGCGGTTTGGTGAAAGCCCCGGGAAGTGGGGTTGCAAACGTAATGTCGACATTGTCGCGGATGCCCCGCTCGTGGAAGAACCAATCCGCCAGAAAAAGGAATTCCAACGGCGCCACCGGGCATTTGATGGGCATCTCGGCAACATTCAACACCACGCGACCGCCTTTCCAAAATTTCAAAAAGCGCGCAAGCGCAGCCGCTCCATCGGGCGTATAAAAATCGAAGATGTTCTCACGCCAACCACCACCATCCAGCAAACCTTCGGTTTGATCCGGTCGGATAAAGCTTCCGGTGGAGATCACTAGGTAATCATAAGAAATGGGTTTTCTGCCGCTCACCTTGACGCGATTCTTTTCCGGTTCAATCAACTCAATTTCACCATAGACCACTTCCACAGAGGGAGGCAGGAAGTTGCGTTTTGGCTTTACCACGTCCGCAGGAGCATAAATTCCAAAGGGAATGAAAAGGAAGCCAGGCTGGTAGTAGTGGTTCTCGTCCTTATCGACGATGAGAATGCGCCATTCCTGTGGATCCAGGTTTTCGGCCATTTTGTTGGCTACCATCGTGCCGCCGGTCCCTGCCCCCAAGATTAGAAAAGTCTTCATGATTGACTCCGATCCGTTTCGAATGGGTTACTGGGCAGTGATGGCTTGCGCCAATTTAGCACGTTTGGCCAACGTGTCTCTTAGAACCGCGCGCAACAAATTCAAAGCCTGCACCAGACGATCATCAGCAAGTGAATATTGGATCACAGTACCCTGACGTATAGTGCTAACCATCCCGCGATCTCGCAGGATTTTTAAGTGACGCGAAGTCAGAGATTGAGACATGCGCAGGGAGTTGCATAACTCCCCCACATTTTGAGGATCTTCGGCTAATGCATACAAGATCATGATCCTGTTTGGGTCAGCTAACCCACCACAGATTTCTGCATGAAGCTGCAAGACTTCATTTTCTAAGTCTGAATTCATTTGCGTCTCCATATATATATGAATAAACGAATATGTTTTTGTGAATATCATAACAATAAGTTAGCAAAGAAAGCAGTAAAGAAAATCACTTTCCTTTGTGATATTTGTAACCAGTGTCTCATGACCCATATTGTCCTAATTTCTTTCAATTCTTCTTTCAATTTATTCGCTGTATAATAGGGACGGTTTTCCCTATCCTCCCATCGAAAGAGAGCCGTGATGATCCAGGCGTACTACCGGCCCAGCCAACTCAGCGAAGCCCTTGCATTGATCTCTCGAAAGAGTCCGCGCACACTTCCGCTCGGGGGTGGAACCTTGCTTTCCAGACCCAACCCGGAGGTCATCGAAGTTGTTGACTTGCAAGCCCTGGGACTGAACAAGATCCTTAAAAAGGGAAACACACTCGAGATCGGGGCAACTGCCACACTTCAGGATCTGCTCGATTCCCCGCACGCTCCCCCAGCGCTTATTACGGCGTTGAAGCTGGAAGCGCCTCTCAACCTGCGCAACGCGGCAACGATTGCAGGCACGCTGGTGGTCGCTGATGGTCGCTCGCCCTTCACCACCCTGTTGCTTGCCATGGACGCAACCCTGACGATCCAACCACAGGACGAACGAATTCCACTGGGTGGATATTTGCCTATGCGCAAATCAGGAAGGCGCGACCAACTTATCACCAAGGTCAAAATACCGTTGAATATTAAAATCGAATTCGAGTCGGTGGCACGTACACCCGGAGACAAGCCGCTCGTGTGCGTGGCGCTCGCCCAGTGGTCCTCAGGCCGAACCCGCCTGGCGTTGGGAGGCTATGGACCAGCACCGACCCTCGCACTGGATGGCACGGAAACGGAAGGACTCGCCCCGGCAGCCCGTAACGCCTTCCATGAGGCGTCGGATGCCTGGGCTAGCGCAGACTACCGCATGCACGCCGCCGCCACCCTGTCCAGTCGCTGCCTGGGGCGTCTTTAGTGCCCATCAGGAAAAGGATCCAAAGGATTACGTATGGAAATCAGTTTACTGATCAACGGCATCTCCCATGAAATCAACCTGGCTCCAGGAGATACCCTGTTCACGACCTTACGCCGGTCGGGCTTTCATGGTCTGAAATTCGGCGACGAACATGGTCTTTCCGGCGCAGACACTATCCTATTGGACGGCAGACCGGTTAACGCCGGCTCCATCCTGGCTGCACAGGCCGAGGGACACACGATCGTCACCATCGAGGCGTTAGGCCAGCACCCCGATCAAGGCTGGAAGAAAACCGGGGGACTGCACCCTCTCCAGCTAGCTTTCATCGAAACCGGGGCGATCCAATGCGGGTACTGCACCCCAGCCCAGATCCTGGCGGCACAGTCTCTTTTGAACGCAAATCCAGATCCCAGTGAGAGCGAAGTACGCGAGGCCATTGCCGGCGTCCTGTGCCGGTGCACCGGCTATGTAAAACCTGTTCAAGCAGTGTTGCGTGCTGCCGCAGTCATGCGCGGCGAAGCCGTGGAACCGATCGAAGTTGGCGGCGTGCTGGACCTGGGAAGTCCTGACATTGACCGCGAATCAACCTCTGGACTTTCACCTGGAGCTGGAACCCGGACGCGTGTGACCCCAAGGATCATCACCACCCCAAAGACTGGCGATTGGCATTCGGTTGGCAAACCGGAGATCAAACTGGATGCGGTGAAACTGGCCCAGGGAAAACCTGCCTTTACTGCCGATTTCGAAAAACGCGACTTGCTGGTCGCCAAGGTGCTGCTCTCACCATACGCCCATGCCCGCATCAAGTCTATTGACGCGAGTGAAGCCCGTGCATTGCCTGGGGTGGCCGCCGTGCTGACCTGGCAGGATCTGCCGCGCGTGGTCTATTCCACCGCCGGGCAATCAGATCCCATCCCGGGGCCTCTGGATACCTTTTCGCTCGATCACAAGGTACGCTTTGTGGGCGATCGCGTTGCCTTTGTGGCCGCTGAAACCGCTGAAATTGCAGAGCAAGCTTTGCGCAAGATCAAGGTCGAATACGAACCGCTTGAAGCGATCCTTGACGCAGAAGAGGCCATGAAACCGGGGGCGATCCAGATCCACGATGAACCTGAGTACGTCAATTTTGCTGACTCAGATCCCACTCGCAACCTGGCAGCTGAAATCCGCATTGACATCGGCGACGTCGAAAAGGGCTTCGCGGAAGCTGATCGCATCTTTGAGGCGGAATACCACGTTCCCAAGGTCCAGCAAGCGCACATCGAGCCGCACGTCTGCATGACGTATTGGGATGAGGATGACCGACTGGTGATCCGCACTTCCACCCAGGTGCCGTTCCACGTCCGGCGCATGCTCGCTCCGGTACTTGGTTTGCCGGTCAAGCGCATTCGCGTCATCAAACCACGTATCGGCGGCGGTTTTGGCGGCAAGCAGGAGGTGCTGATCGAGGACGTGGCCGCGCACCTGACGATCGCCACCGGGAGGCCGGTCCTGTACGAATACACGCGTGAAGAAGAATTCATCGCCTCCCGCTCCCGGCATCCCATGCGGGTCCGTATGAAAACCGGCGTAAAAGTAGATGGCACAATTACGGCCAACGAAATGGTTGCGCTCAGCGATACCGGCGCGAATGGGGCGCATGCCCTCACCGTGACAGGGAACACCGGGCACAAGTCCATGGCGCTATACGTGGGTGACGGCAAATATCGCAAGTCGCCCAACATCCGCTTCTACGCCGACATCGTCTACACCAACACGCCTCCCTCAGGAGCTTATCGCGGGTATGGCGTCCCGCAGGGGTATTGGCCAGTCGACCGTCACATGGAAAAGATCTCGCGGGCAATGGGTTTTGACCCGCTCGAGTTCCGCTTGAAGAACGCAATCCGGCCGGGAGAATACCATCCGTTCAGCACTGCCTGGAATGAGGGCCGGGAACCGCGTCCGGAGATCGTCCAAACGGTAGGTCTTGAGGAATGCGTGCGACAAGGCAAGGCCGTTATAGGATGGGATCAGAAATTCAACAATGATGCGTGGAGGGCAGAAAAGACTGACGGAATGGTCCACAAACGCAAGGGCATCGGTGCGGCGTTGGTCATGCAAGGCACCGCGATTCCTTACCTGGACATGGGTGGGGCCTCCATCAAGATGAACGATGATGGTTCCTTCAACTTGCTGGTGGGCGCCACAGACCTGGGAACCGGATCAGATACTGTGCTGGGGCAAATGGCTGCAGAGGTCCTGGGCGTGCCGGTGGAAGACATCCTGTGTTATTCCTCCGACACCGATTTCACCCCCTTTGATAAAGGCGCCTATGCCTCCTCAACGACTTATATCTCCGGGGCAGCAGTTGTCAAGGCGGCGACGGATGCAGCCGAGAGAATCAAAGTGCGTGCGGCGAGGATGTTTGCGGATCAATTGAAAGAGGAAAACGCCAACGCTGAGGAAGCGAAAGTTGAACCAGCGGACATCAAACTGGCCGACCGCATGGCCATCGCTCCGGATGGGAGAACCATTCCGTTAAGCGAAATCGCATTGGATTCATTGCACCGCAACGAGCAGGAACAGATAATGGGAATTGGTTCCTACGTCTCGCCGGTCTCCCCGCCTCCCTTTGCCGCCCAGTTCGCCGAAGTGACCGTCGATACCGATACCGGGCAGCTGACAGTGGACCGGCTGGTCATGGCAGTGGACTCCGGGGTGATCGTTAACCCGCTGACCGCTTCCGGACAGGTCGAAGGAGGCATGACTCAGGCTTTAGGGTATGCCGTCTGCGAGGAGATGCGCTACGATGAGCAGGGCGCCGCATTAGAGCGCGACTTCGATCGCTACCACATCTTCCGCGCGGATGAGATGCCGGAAATGGCTACTATTTTCGTGGAAACCTTCGAACCGAGTCACCCGTTTGGCGTCAAGGCAGTGGCCGAAATCCCGATGGATGGCGTAGCCCCTGCCGTTGGGAACGCAGTTCTGGATGCGGTGGGTGTGGACATCGCCAATAATCCAATCACGCCCGAAAAGATCTGGCGGCAACTCAAACAGCAAAGTTAAGTATGACCCGGATCGAAATTCTTTACCTGTTGCCTTACCTCGGTTCCCTGACGATCACGGCCGGGGTCATGCTCTACACCTGGAGGCATCGCCGGGCGCCTGGCGCGGTCGCTTTCACCGGCTACGCCTTTGGACAATTGGTATGGATTCTCGCCTTCATCTTCGAACTCTTAAGCCCCGACCTGGGTTCCAAGCTGCTCTGGGACCGCGTTCAATGGCTGGCATTATTGATCATCGTGATCGTGCTGCCGGTTTTCGTGGCGCAATACACCGAACAACGTTACAGGAATCCGGGAACCCTGATCTGGATTTCCCTGATCGTGCCGGTCTTGTTCGCAATTCTTTTGCTGACCAACAACCTGCACGAGTTGATCTACCGGAACCCCTATATGTTTGGAGAGTTGCCCTTCAGGGAACTAGGATATTCGATATCCCCGATGGTCGATATCTTCGCCATATATGCCTACGGCATTACGCTTTGGGGATTTATGCTGCTCATCAGGCGATTCATGCACACCCACAGCCTATATCGGGTACAGGTTGCCTACATCACGCTTGGCCTACTTATCCCGGTGGTTGGGACCATGCTCAGTTTGGCGAATATCCCTTATGCGCCGCAACGGGATGGGATGCCCTTTACTGCTGCGATCGGAAATCTCATCATCGCCTGGGCAATGATCCGATTCCGGATCTTTGAAATCGTGCCAATCGGACGCGATAAAGTCTTTGAAGATATGGTGGATCCGGTGGTGGTGATCGACAATCATGATATCGTTCTGGATGTCAACCGTTCCATGCTCAAGCTGTTGGACAGGCAGGCTGCCGATGTCATCGGACAATCGGCGAAGGTCATTTTCGATGAATTTCCTATCCCCATCAAACTATATTCGCAGGTCTCCTATGCGCGCGCCGAAACTTCATTCGAGTTTCGCGGTAAGACGGTTTTTTATGAGATGACGATCTGGCCATTGCTGAACAGCCGTAAACAGATCACCGGCCGCGTGTACATCTCTCACGACATCACTGAATTGAAGAAGCTGGAAAGAAAATTACGCGTTTTAAACCTGGACCTTGAAAACCGTGTCAGAGAACGAACGAAGGATCTGGCAGAGTCCTATGACACGACTCTGGAGGGTTGGGCGAAAGCGCTTGAATTACGTGATAAAGAAACCGAAGGGCACAGCCGCCGGGTAACCGAATCCACCTTGAAACTGGCACGTGCCCTGGACCTTCCGGAGGAGGATCTGGTGCACATCCGCCGAGGGGCCATCCTGCACGATATCGGTAAAATGGCCATTCCAGATGATATCTTACGCAAATCCGGCACCCTATCTGAAGACGAAACCGCCATCATCCAAAAGCATCCCGAAATTGCCTACAACATGCTGGAAAGGATCCCATACCTGCACAAAGCCCTCGAAATCCCCTATTGCCATCATGAGAGATGGGATGGAAGCGGTTACCCGCGCGGCCTGAAAGGACGCAAAATCCCGCTTGCCGCCCGTATATTCGCCGTAACGGACGTCTGGGATGCACTTTGCTCTAACCGTCCCTACAACCAACAGTGGCCGAAGGATAAAGCCATCGCTTATATGGTGGAACATGCCGGCAAGCACTTCGACCCCAGGATCGTCAATGTGTTTCTGAAGCTTGTAGAACAGGGTGAGATCAGTGCGACCATCGAGGTGGAGGTTTGATGGATCGCGTATACGTAATCGGACACGTCAATCCGGATACAGACTCGGTCGCTGCGGCCATGGGATACGCCTGGTGCCTGCGCGAACGTGAAGGATTGGATGCGCTGGCAGCGCGCGCAGGAGCGGTGAACCCACAAACAGATTGGGTACTCAAGAAATTGGAATTGGATGCTCCGTTGCTATTAAATGACGCCTCCCCTCGCTTCGAGTCGGTCACTCGAAGGTTGGATACTGCCCATCCGGAGGCGCCCTTGCGAGAAGCCTGGGCAATTGCTTCACGGACCTGGGGAGTCGCTCCCATCATCAATGAAGACGGTACGCCATACGGGCTGGTTACCGGCGCCAGTCTGTTTGCATTCCTGAGCCACCTGGTAGGTCCGCATCCACGCCGGCAGGAGACGACGATCTCTGAGATCCTCAACCTGCCCTGTCGCGATGTGTGCAACACCACCGTTCCGAAATTCGCCATCAGCAGTCGCATTCGCGATTCGCTCAACCGTATCTTGCGCGAGGAAGGGGATGATTTCTGGATCGTCAATGATGCGGGTTTGTATGAAGGGGTTTGCCGTCAACGGGACGTGCTCAATCCCCCCCGCCTGAAGATCGTGCTGGTTGATCATAACGAACCGCGGCAGGCGCTGGGTCACCTGGAAGATGCAGACCTGCTGGAAATCCTGGACCACCACCGGCTGGGAAATCCTTCTACCCATGTACCCATCCGATTCAATGTGGATATCGTAGGCAGCACCAGCACGTTGGTCTCTGAGCAAATCGAAGAGGCCGGGCTGGCTGCGCCTCCCAAAATGGCAGGCATGTTGCTTGCTGGTTTACTCTCCGATACCCTGATCCTGACCTCGCCCACTACCACAGAACGAGACAAAACGGCTGCCTATCGATTGGAACGCTGGGCTTTTCTTCATAACAGCCCACTCGCGGGTGAGACGATCCAGTCCTACGGACAGCAGGTGCTGAACGCCGGTTCCGGTATCTCCATGCGCGATCCGAACGAGGTTGTCACAATGGATTTGAAAGCGTATGAAGCCGGGAACTATCGCTTCGCCATCGCCCAGGCCGAAGTGACCGATCTGGTCCAGCTAACAGAACACCTGGAGAAACTCAAGCAGGCACTTGAGGCATTCCGAGAGAAACGCGCGCTCGATTTTGCCATGCTGATGGTGACCGATGTGGTGCGCGGATCAAGCAGACTGCTATCGACGGAGGAACCTCCCGAACTCAGCGATCTGCCCTATCCGGTTCAACCGGATGGGACGCGGATGGCCGAAGGTGTCGTTTCTCGCAAGAAACAATTGTTGCCGGTCGTACTTGGACTATTGGAGCGCTGACGTGAAAACCATCTTCCAGGCACTGGCAGAGCTCGAAGCACAGCACGAATCGGCCGCGCTCTGCACTGTGGTACGCAGTCAAGGCTCTACTCCACGAGGCAGTACCAGCAAAATGCTGGTCTACCCTGACGGCCGTTTCCAGGGTACCGTGGGTGGTGGGGAACTCGAGAACCGCGTCTTTGCAGAAGCCAAAGCCGCACTGGAGGACGGCAAACCGCGCCTGCTGGAGTACAACATGGCCGACCCTGAACGCGGCGACCCAGGAGTATGCGGTGGACAAGTGGAGGTATTTGTGGAACCCATTCTTGCGCCCCCCCTGATCGTAATCATCGGCGGCGGGCACGTTGGTAAAGCAGTAGCACACCTGGCCAAGTGGATGGGTTTTCGCGTCGCGGTGTCAGATGACAGGGAGGAATTCTGTACTCCTGAAGCCAACCCGGATGCCGATGAATTCTATATCTGCCCAATGGTGGAATTGCCCAAACGGCTGAAGATCGACAAGCGCACTTACCTGGTGCTGACCACGCGCGGCGTGGTAGTGGATGCACCCGGCCTCCCCGCCCTGCTGGATGCGGAGGCGGCCTATATCGGAGTCATCGGTTCAAAGCGCCGCTGGAAGATGACGGTTGATAAACTCAAGGAAAACGGAGTGCCTAAGGAGAAGATTGCACAGGTGCGCTCACCGATTGGATTGGAACTTCAGGCCGAGACGCCGGAGGAGATCGCAGTCAGCATCATGGCTGAAATCCTGATGCTGCGCGAGGGTGGCACTGGACAACCAATGAAATCCTGATGGTATCGAGAAGTTCGGTTGCAACATTCCGGTGGGATTTTCGTAGAAATAAAAAAGAGGGCACGCGGTAACTTGTAAGGGTGTCGCCCATAGGCTATAATTCAACCGGTATCGCAAAGATTCGACAAGGAGAGAGACATGGCAAGGATTATTGATGTCATTGAATACCCCAATGAAATGGCGGACGAGATCGTCCATCGCTTCCCCGAGGACGGCCCCGCAGATTACCGCATTGGTTCCCAGGTCATTGTCCGCGAAGCGCAACGCGTGGTTTTCTTCCGGGACGGAAACGCTCTGGACGTGTTCGGCCCGGGCCGCCATACGATTGCGACGGCAAATATCCCCCTGCTGACACAGAAATTGCAGGACCTTTTTGCCAGCGGCAAGAACGTCTTTCCGGCGGAGGTCTTCTTCGTTTCCATGAAAGAGTTCGCCAACCGCAAATGGGGCACGCCCCAACCGATCATCGTGCGCAATCCTGGCATGGGACTGGGCGTAGCCCTGCTGCAAGGTTTTGGTACTTACTCGTTTCAGGTCAGCGATCCACAGCAATTCGTCACACAATTGGTCGGTGCGCAGGGCACATACGGCACCGATGAAATCGAGGATCGCCTGCGAACCATGTTGCTCTCCAAGCTGCAAGACATCCTGGGCGAGACCACCGAAGCCAAGAGCGTGGTAGACCTGATCGGATTGACCGAAGAATTGGGTGCAGGAGTACGTGCCAAAGCCCAGGACGATTTTGGTGCGCTCGGTATGACCTTGAAGACCTTCTACATTGGCAACCTCAAACCATCCGACAAATCCGCCCAGGAACTGCGCGACATGGGCATGCTCGACATGGCGACCTATACGCAATTACAGGCCGCGGATGCCATGCGAGACGCTGCACAGAACCCAAGCGGCGGCGCCGGACTGACTGCAGGCATCGGTGCTGGCATGGGTGTTGGAGACGCCATTCGACAGGCGATCCAGCAACGCCCGGCCGATGCGAACGGCGGCATTCAGGCCGTCAAGAGCGGCATGCCGGATGTGATGACACCGTCTGAAGCAGCAGAGATCCTGCGCGTTGCAGAGGAAGATGTTGTTGCAGCCATCAAATCGGGGGATCTGAAAGCCAAGAAGCTCGGAAAAGCTTATCGCATCAGCAAAGGATCATTGGAAGAGTTCTTGAACGGCTGATCGCTGGAATTCAGATACCGAATAATCACCACTCTGCTCAAGAAAAACCGGCCCAGATCGCGATCTGGGCCGGTTTTTCTTATACTGATCTACTTTGAGTATGGTCGCACCGTGCGCGCTCACGAGACATGGCCAGATTGGATCACGGTCTTGTCATGTCAATCCTGATAGGACCTCCGGCACCGCATCGAGCACGTCGCCTGCCAGCACAGACGCGTTGCTGCCCAGGTCCTCGGCGGCCAGCAGGCCGGCTTGACCATGGATCCAGGCACCGGCCAGCGCCGCTTCGTAAGCATCCAATCCCTGTGCACGCAGGCCGACGATCAAACCAGCTAACACATCCCCGGTACCGGCGCGCGCCAGAGCTGCCGTAGCGACCGGAATGGTGGTCATGCGACCATCCGGAGATGCCACCACGGTGAAAGCGCCTTTCAAGACGACCACATGACCCCATTCCCTGGCATATTTTTCAGCCGTTCCGCGCCGGTCAGCCTGGATATCAGCCACAGGTGCGCCGGTCAGGACCGACATCTCACCAGGATGCGGGGTGAGAATCGTCTCATCCGGGAGCAATTTCGGCCATCCCTTGAGCTTGGCAAGCAATCTCAATCCATCGGCGTCGATGACCAATGCCGGCAGACTTGCTTTATGCTCCTGCTCGGTGTCCTGCTCCTGCAGAAAGCCAATCCGCCCGCTTCCGCTCGTATGAGAGGCATTTCCCTGCAATATATCCGCAAGAAACTCTCCGGTCGTCTCCTCCACGCCAAAGCCAGGACCGAGCAGAAATGCAGTAACGCGATCCAGATGATCGAAAATGGCTTCGGTAGCTTCTCGAGCGATGACGCCTTTTCCGTGAGGGAGCAATACCCAGGTCGCCTCAGGGAACTGGCCCGCCAAGGTACTGTGTAAAGAACCCGGGACCGCCATAGTGACGAGACCGGCTCCGACGCGATAGGCAGCTTTTCCGGCCAGCAATGCCGCCCCTGTATAGCTCAACGAACCGGCCGCAATCAAAGCTGTGCCGAAAGTGCCTTTATGTGCATCGGCCGGCCGCTCAGGCAGGAGTGCTGATATTTGGGAGGCTTCGGCCACTTCCATTCTGACTTTCTTCCATGCAGGAATCCCTTCCTGTAAACCGATATCGACAACAGCCAGTTCACCAACGTACTCAAAAGCTGGTAATTTCAACATGCCTTGTTTTACTGCCGCCATCGTCACTGTTAGATCCGCATGCAGGCACTCAGCAGCAGCCTCGCCGGAGTCGCAATCCACACCTGTAGGACAATCAACGGCAATCAGGAGCGGCCGGAGTTCTAACCCGGCCAGGATTTGTTTGACCGAAACCAGTACGGAGGCAATGTCTGCTTTCAAGGGGAGTTTGATCCCGGTACCCAACAAACCGTCCAGAACCACCTCGGAGGTCGTCAGAAAAGCAGCCAGGTTGGAATTCTCGCGGTCCCCCTCCATTTCGAGGATTTCACCACCGGCCGTCACCAGGCGCTTCATAAGCTCATCCGGTTTACGATTGACCAGGAAGGCGCGGGCCTTCCAACCATGGAGAGACAGCTTTTCCAAAGCGACCAGTGTGTCACCACCGTTGTTCCCTGGCCCAACCAGGCCAAAAGCTTCCAATTCCTGAGATCCTTCCGGAAATTGTCCCAAGATGACCTGCGCCAGGCCTTTTCCTGCATTCTCCATCATCTTCTCATAAGTCAGGCCTTTGGCATCCGCCTCCTGCTCGATGGTCTGCATTTCATGTACCGATACTAATTTCATAGATCAACACTCCAATCGTTCAATCCGAGTGAAAAGGTATTTTGATGGAAAGATTGATATCCAGGCGGCCACTAGGACCATAATTCCCCGGCGAAGTCCTGCAAGCCAAGCTCTTCCAACTTACGCCTGGTCGGACGACCCGTTTGCGGGTCCCACCCGCGCACATCATAATACGCATCCAGCATTTCATCCAGCGGGATGCGGTAACCGGCCGATCCACCTTCCGGATAGGGTTGCAGAAGCGCCTTCGGCAGGCGATCGTTGTCGCGTTCGAGTCCCAGACGGTGGTTGATGACCCGCTTCAGATTCCAACCGCGCTCGCCGGCGTGGATCATAGCACCCACATCCCAGTCCATCCCGCAGGCCGCGTTGATCAGGTCCACCTGCACCTGTGGTGGAACATTGGCGAAAATGCACATCACCAGGGAGTTTGTGAGCGTGCGCCAATCCTGGTGGCGGGCCACATTGGCTGCCTTTTCACCACCAGCCTGCTTGGGAAAGTATCCAATGCCCAACTGCTCGTTCGTGTGGCCCCAATCCACAAAGAAGTAATCCGACTGGTTGTGGCATGCCCCACGCGGACTTGTGGCGTAGACCAGAGCCATTCCGGAAACTCCTCGCGGATCGTGATATGCAACTTCCAATCCATTCACCTGCACGGCCTCTTCCTCCGCGCCAAAATGCTGGCCAAACTGGTATGAACCCAGGGCGAGGTATTCTCCAAGACCTTCCCTTTTTGCAGTCTGATGAATGAGTTCCTCGATCACTTCCACGTCCCCCCATTTCAATTCCAGACCACCGGTATCGCCATTTGTCAGCAGCCCTCGTTCGTAAAGCGTGAACGCCAGACCGAGCGTATTGCCCATGCTGATGGTATCCATCCCATACAGGTCGCAAAGCTCGCCCATACGCACAACCGCCGCCAGGTCATCGTTCAGCAGATTCGGTCCAAAGGAGACGATCGTTTCATACTCGGGCCCTTTTCGTTTCTGGCCGTCCTCCAGCGCCACCACCCGGCCGCAGGCGATGACACAGGCATGGCAGGCGGAGGTTCCAGTCAGGATGCTTTCTGCCATTTCGGCGCCGGAGACATTGTCCACCTTATCAAAACTCCCCTGGCGGTAGTATTTGCTGGGCATGGCGCCCATATATTCGGCATAATTGGCAGCGCTGGCAGTGCCCAGTTCGCGCAAGACTTTGGCTTCATTATCCTGTTTCAAGGCACGATTGGAGGAGGAACGTATCTGCGCAAACACGTCAGGACGAGCCAGCGGTAATGGTTTCCTCTTCCCATAGACCGCGATCGCTTTCAGGTTCTTGGCAGCCATGACCGACCCCAATCCCGTACGGCCTGCCGTGCGTCCATGGTCGCAGAAGATACCCGCAAACAAGACCCCATGCTCGGCCGCTGGACCAACCACGGACACGCGCACACCAGGCTGCCCGAGCTCTTCCTTGACCAGGGTTTGGGTTTCGTATATATCCTTCCCCCAAATCTGCGCGCTTTCCCGAAATTCCACCTGCCCCTCATGGATCCACAGATATACCGGTCCCTTTGCACTCCCGGTGATCCACAATCCATCATAACCGGCATAACGCAACTCTGGCCCCCAGAACCCGCCGCAATTCGACTCGGCCCACCTGCCGGTGGCCGGACTTTTCCCGCATACTACAAACCGTCCAACGGCCGGACCCGCCGTCCCTGTGAGCGGGCCCGTTAAGAATAAAAGCGGTGCATCCGGTTCGAACGGATCGAGATCCTCACGCAGATATTCGAACAACATGCGCGCCGCCAGGGAAGACCCGCCCAGGTACTGTTGTTCCCAGTCAACCGGAATTTGAAAAGAGTTGATGGTGCGCGTACTTAGGTCAATGTTCAGGATGGGCTGCATGGGAACGATGTCCGTCTATTGAATGTCAGTCGTCACTTCACGGGCGCAACGCACAAAATCCAGTACGGTTGGAACGCTGCGCATCATCACTCCCAGGTTCCCTTGCAATTTCAATTTATTGGTCAACAAGGCCGTCATGGGATCCAGTTTACCGGTCAAGATGGCTGTGATGTCCGTATAGCTTGCCTGGAACACGAAAGCCGAGTCGACATATTTATCAGGAGAGGGCTTGAACTCCACATTCCGGCATGTCCCGTGCCATAGATCGAGGTAGAACGAGAGTGGTCCTGTGAGGTTACCCTCCGGCTCGATGTGGAACAGCAGGTCGCCCTCCCAATTCCTGGCGATCTTTGCATATTTTTCATCGGAATTCAATTTCTTCATAAGACCCTGAAGCCAATCGGGGGACGGGAATGTCGCGCTCACTGATGCCTCCTTTAACGTTCAGGTCCGATTTTACCATTTTCGCCATAAACAAACCAAAAAAAGGGGGGAATACTACTTGCAAGAAATGCGAAAATGGTCTATTCTTATTTTGTTACAGCCATACTTTTAGTTGAAAGGAGGTTGTCATTTCATACTAACTTACTCCCTGGAATTCAGTTGCTCACCCCTAAATATCTACCACCTGGAGGAGAAAGAACATGAAGAAATTTATAATGCTTGTCAGTTTGCTGGCCGTTGCCGCCCTGTTTCTTAGCGCTTGCGGAGGGGCTGCAACCGGAGCTGACAACTTACTGGATGATATCAAGCAACGAGGTTATATCCTCGTTTCCACCGATCCAAACTACGAACCCCAATCTTTCCTGGATACTTCCGGCAGCCGTCTTTCGGATACGAAATGCCCCTCCGACGCCCTGACGACCGCTGAAATGCAGGGTTTTGACGTCGACGTCGCTAAAGCCATTGGCGCGGGGCTCGGTGTTGAAACCTGTTTTGCGACCCCGAACTGGGATGCCATCACAGCCGGAAACTGGGCCGATAAATGGGATGTCAGCGTCGGCTCGATGACCGTCACAACCGATCGTGAGAAGGTCCTCGACTTCAGCGTCCCCTACTATTACACCCCAGCCGTGATAGCCGTCAGTTCTGACGCGACCTACGGTTCGCTGGATGATCTGGCCGGATCTGCTCTGTGTGTCGGCGCCGCGACCACTTACGAAACCTGGCTGAGCAAAGGCGACATGGGTTTCCCGGCTACTTCCATTTACGCGGAACCTCCGGCGGATATCACCGTGGTACCGCTCGAAACCGACCAGGAATGCGCGCAGGCATTGGCAGCCGGCCGTAAAGATTTCGTTGGATATGTCACTTCCCAGACCGTCGTAAATGCCAACATTGCCGCCGGATTACCGGTGAAACAGCTAGGCTCCGCAGTGTTCTCCGAAAACCTGGCCGCGTCCTTTGATAAATCCTCCACGCTGCCCACCGACACCTTGCGGGCCGAAGTGGACCAGATCATCACTGGAATGCATGGCGATGGAACCCTAACCTCACTCTCAAATCAATGGTTTGGCGAGGATCTCACGCAGGATCCCAGCAAATAACCTTGAATACCTTATCTGGAAGCGGCAAGCCACTTGCCGCTTCCAGATAATTACGTCTTGCCAAGGAAAAGCCATGGAGCATAATAAATCTGTCAAGGACAAGAAACCCCCCGGACTTGCTGAGCAAATGTACGCCGCTCAACAACACAAGCAACGAGTCTTTACCACGAATGTTGCGATCTCATGGATCGCTTTGCTCTTATTCCTGTTCTACCTGTTCAGCGGCGCCAAAATCTCTATCTTGGGTCTTCAGCTAAAAACGATCACCCTTGATTCTGAATTCATTCGCTCGAATCTTACCTTTATTGCGGGCGGCATTACCCAGACCATCTACATTTCAGCACTCTCCATTGTATTTGCGACCATCCTCGCCCTGCTCGCAGCGCTGGGGCGACTTTCCAGGTTTCCTCCGATCTATGCCTTAAGCACTTTTTACGTATCCCTTATCCGCGGTACACCGCTCTACCTGCAAATCTTCTTCTTTTTCCTGGCGCTGCCACAACTGGGAATCATCCTGCCGGGCTTATGGGCTGGCGTGCTGGCGCTGGGTCTCAATTACGGCGCTTACATGAGCGAGATCTTCCGCGCTGGTCTCAGCTCGGTTGGCAAAGGTCAGCGCGAGGCTGCCCTGGCGATCGGCATGACCCCCGGCCAAATGATGCAGCGCGTCGTCATTCCTCAAGCATTGCGGTTTGCGATCCCCCCCACGGGAAACGAATTCATCGCCATGCTCAAGGATTCTGCGCTGGTTTCTGCAACCGGGTTCGTGCATGAATTGATGTGGCGCGCAACGAAAGTAGGCCGCGCCCAGTTCAAAAATCTTGAAGCACTCATTATGGCTGCAGTATTTTACTGGGTTATGACATTGATCTTTACTTCTTTCCAGAGTCGGCTGGAATCACGCATGGCGAGAGGAGACCGTTAAAATGACTACCCCCATCGTCAAAATCTCTCACCTTGAAAAGACTTTTGGCCGTTTGCATGTCTTGCGCGATATTTCCCTGGATGTCAAACGCAGCGAGGTGATTTGCATCATTGGCCGGAGTGGTTCCGGTAAAAGCACTCTCCTGCGCTGCATAAACTTTTTGGAAGAACCCTCCGGTGGAGAGATCGAGGTCGAAGGGCTGGTCGCCAAGGCGGGCGTCAAAGGCAAGGTCCAGCGCGAGCTCATCCACGCCATCCGCCTGAAAACCGGGATGGTCTTTCAGGAATTCAACCTTTTCCCCCACATGAGCGTGCTCGAAAATGTAACCGAGGGTCCGATTACGGTCAAGAACATCGACAGGGCCAAGGCGAAGGAAATCGCAGAAATGAATCTCGACCGGGTTGGACTGATCGATAAAAAGGACGAATACCCCAACCGCCTCTCCGGTGGCCAGAAACAACGCGTTGCCATTGCCCGGGCGCTGGCCATGGAGCCGCGGGTGATGCTTTTCGATGAACCCACTTCAGCCCTCGACCCTGAATTGATCGGTGAAGTTCTGACGGTCATGAAGAAGGTTGCCAAAGAAGGCATGACCATGCTGGTGGTCACACACGAGATGGGCTTTGCGAGCGATGTAGCCGATCGGGTCGTCGTCCTGGGCGAAGGGCATATCGTGGAACAGGGCTCTCCTTCCAAGATCTTTTCAAACCCCAAACATGAGCAAACCAAGGCATTGATAGAACGCTACCGATCGGCTGAAAGCTAAAAAATGCGACCATGTTAAAATCCCGCTTTGAATGCGGGATTTTTTAATACTGTTCGGAGTGCGCTGGGAGGGACTTGAACCCTCACGCCTTGCGGCACGTGGCCCTCAACCACGCCTGTCTGCCAATTCCAGCACCAGCGCTGGCAGGACGTATTATAATCGCGTTCACAAGCCTGTCAACCCGCACCCCAATCTTGATCGGGAGGACTCATGATACGTATCGTGGTGGACGCCATGGGCAGCGACGACTTCCCCGGACCGGACGTGGAAGGGGCTGTTCTCGCCGCCCGGGAGTACGGCGTGGAGATCATCCTTGTTGGAGATGAAGCCCGGGTCACACCAGCTCTCGCAGCGCTCAACCCGGGAGACCTTCCCATAAAAGTCCAGCATGCCCCTGAGATGCTGACCATGGAGGATAAGGGCATGAAACTGGTGCTTAAGGCGCGCCGGCCGTCTTCCCGGAATTCCATGGCGATCGGCATTGACCTGGTCAAGAACGGCGATGCCCAGGCTTTTGTCACCGCCGGCAACACCGGCGCCGCCATGGTCACGGCCTATTTTCGCCTGGGGACCATCCCCGGGGTGGACCTGCCGGCGCTGGCTCCCGCCTTCCCCACCGCAACCGGCAGTTGTGTGGTGCTGGATGTGGGCGCAAACCCCGACGTAAAACCTGAGAACCTGCTGCAATTTGCGCTGATGGGCAGCATCTACGCCCAGAAGGTGCGCGGTGTGACGCGACCCAAGGTCGGATTGGTCTCCAATGGCGAAGAGGAAGGCAAAGGTAACCAGCTTGTGAAAGACACCACACCGCTCTTGAAAAACTCGGGCTTAAACTTTTTTGGGAATGTCGAGGGCAAGGAGGTCATTGGCGGGCGAGTCGATGTGGCCGTCTGCGATGGATTCGTCGGCAACGTCATGCTAAAGACAGCGGAAGCAGTGGCCAAGTTGATCGTCGACAAGATCCGTGAGGCGATCAAAGGTGGCGGTCCCTTTGCCATGCTGGGCGGATTACTGGTCAGACCAGCCTTGGGCAGCATCAAGAAACTGCTGGACCCCAGCGAGTACGGCGCTGCCCCGCTGCTGGGTGTGGACGGCCTCGTCTTCATCGGTCACGGCCGATCAGATGCCATTGCAATCAAGAATGCCATCCGGGTGGCCAAAGAGGCGGCTGAAGCGAACGTGCTTGAGTCGCTTAAGGAAACCATCGAGGAAAACCTGAGTTAATTCATCAACGTAAAAAGGGATGGGCGCGGAGGACCATTGAGCGATTGAGAGATGCGGTTCTGTCGAACAGAATCATCCTTTGCATAATCGATCCTTCACATCCTTTTCATCCCTGTTCATCTGTAGTCAAATGAGGGCATTATGAAAACCATCAAGAATGACAAACTGATCAACCGCAACAGCAAAATCGGGCAGTGGACCAGCCTGGCGGCTTTGGTCGTGCTGGGATTGGGCATGTACATCTCCTTTACTCGCACGGACTTGTTCGTCTGGGCGGTAGCCGCATTGCTGGTCGGCTTTACCCTGACCCAGTTCGGCATGTACTACGGTAATCGCTGGGGACGCTCCCCACGCCCGGATGAACGCCTGGATGCCGGATTGAAAGGCCTACCCGGCGAATATCGCCTGTATCACTGGACCACGCCCGTGTCGCACCTGCTGGTAGGTCCGAGCGGAGTCTGGGTCTTGCTGCCCTACCAACAACGTGGAGCCGTGACCTACCATAATAGCCGTTGGCGCATGCGAGGTGGCGGTTTGCTGCAAGGCTATATGCGCATTTTCGGCCAAGAGGGCCTGGGTCGTCCTGATCTCGAGGCCGAAGCCGAGATCAATTCGCTGCGCAAGGCGCTTGCAAAAGAATTGGAGGAAAGCGACCTACCTGAAATCCGGGCGGCGCTGGTCTTCACCACCGAAGGCGTCGAAATTCATGCCGACGACGCGCCTCTGCCCGCTTTACCTCTCAAGAAGCTCAAGGATTTCATGCGCCAGAAGGCCAAGCAGGTGTCCTTCCCTCCCAGGCAAGCTGAAGTGGTCAATGCCGCCTTAACTGGCCAGGCGTAAACCGCTTTTTCCATGACCGGGCTCATGCACTGACCTAACAGTCGAATCGACCGCCCAGGACGATCCTGGGCGGTTTTCCAATTGAATGAGAGGGGTAAGCAAAAGGCAGGCTCTCAGCCTGCCCTGGTGTTACGAACACGGTGGGCGTGCTTATTGGGAAGGCGATTCAGCCAGCGTATTCACACCAACCGGGTCGACCAGATAGACCTGGTTGCCCACGATGGCGCCCAGGCTGGGTGTGGCGGTGGCGTGCGGCAGGGCCTCATCCACCACGCCGCTGATGTCTTCCGGTTCGATCATGCTGAAGATCGCCCCGCCCTGGTCCGGGTTCTGTGCAGCGGTGGAAGCGAAGAAGGCCATCGAAACGAAGACCGCTCCGGTCATCAGCAGCAGCAGAGCCGCCAGGCTGACCGCAACCACGACCACGCTCTGGCCGCGCTCGCTGGGGAAGGATTTTGTGGGGGTGGTAGGTGTGTTCATATGAGTTACTCCTCGGCGTTGAGTGGTTCAGGGGATGCTCAGGCTCGAGCAACCGTTATCGGCGAAATCTACCAGCAGATACTCCGAGCCGGAGGCGTTATAGCGTCTGCTGAAACGAAATTCCAATTCAGTTGTCGACCAGGGCGCCAGTTCGATTTCGATCGCGCCTGTGGCCGGAGAGCCATCGATCGTACCTGTCCAGACATCGACCCCATTGACGCGCATTCTGTTCACCGTTTGCGACATAGGCGAGTCGTTGAAAAACAGCGTCAGGTACGAGATGTGCAGCGTCTCGCTGGTATTGTTCGTCACAGTGGTGGCCATGCGCCTGCCATTGACCATGTAAAAGTCAGATCCGCTCACACTGCACACAAAAGAGGTAGCTGTAGTTGTGGGTGTATCGGTAGCCGTGGCGGTGGCAGTTGGCGTGGAGGTCTTGGTCGGCGTGGCGGTATTGGTGGCCGTGAAGGTCGGTGTGGGCGAATTGAGCGGGATGGAGGTGGCCGTCCAGGTGGGCAGCGGCGGGCTGGTATTGGTCGGCGCGGCCGCGACCGTGTTGGTCGGCAGCGGCGGCTCGTCAGTCGAAGTTGGGAACCCGCCTCCGCCGCCACCACCAGCGCCAGGAGTTGTGAGCGGTTCGGCTGCCGGAAGCGGCATCACCGCGTAGACGTAGACCGGGATCGGGTCCGGCACCAGCTGGGTGAAGACCGGCAGGTGCAGGCGTTGAGGGTAGTTGAAGAAGATCTCCACAAACAACACTCCGGCCGGCGGGGCGTCGATGTCCAATCGAGACTGGATAAGGCTGTCATCCAACTTCGAGACCTGGTTGCCGTACACGCTCCAGCCGTTGGCGTTGGGCTCTCGCACGTATACTCCGTCCCCCACCGACAGGAACGTGATGACAATGTCATCGCCCATGGCAGGGTCCATGGCGACCGGCAGCAGCACCTGCTCGGTCAAATCGGCGGTCTGCACAAAGAAGTCCGTATCCACGTTGCCGTCCTCGTCGTACGGGTCGAAGCCCGACGAGAAGCGCACCGCTTCGCGCGAGGAGTCCACCAGGTTCATGTAATCGTTCAACAGCAATCCATACTCAGCGATCCCTGCCGCCATCATCATCAGGAGCGGTACGACCATGGCCAGTTCGATGTAGCTCTGGCCGCGCGCGGCGCTGCCCAGCAGGCCGCGGAGCGTTTTGCCCAGGGAGGTTTTCTTCGTGTGAGTGTGTGAAGTTTGGTTCATCATCATCTGCCTGTCTTCGCAGTAGTCTGCTCCTAAAAGAAGGGCGAGCCTTGGTCCTATGCCAGGCTCGCCGTACGTGCAGAGTGATGAGGAGGTTCTTCGGCGGCCCGGCGATCCTTGCTGGTTTCCCAGCTTTAGACCCGTAGCTTTGCGCCCCCGGCTTTCACCGGGTTTGCCCTTATCGGAGTATGGTTTATCTAACCACATTATAGCGGAGATGGCTTTGCAGGGACCTTTCAATAGGCGCCACGCGACTTACAGCTTTGCAAGCCAATTTCCACGGAATTCAAGGTCCAGCACTATGATTTTGTAACCGTTCGTGTCGCCCCCAGGGAACCAAGTATGTCAAACGCTCACACTCAATTCAATTCACGGCTTATGCCTTGCTTGCGATCAATGAATGCGCGCCACCTGCCCTTCTTTCATAGAGTTTTTTTATCATTATTGAGCGGTCCCCTGGTTGAGGGTGTTGGCACAAACCGGGTCGACCAGATAGACCTGGTCGCCCACGATGGCGCCCAGGCTGGGTGTGGCGGTGGCGTGCGGCAGGGCCTCATCCACCACGCCGCTGATGTCTTCCGGTTCGATCATGCTGAAGATCGCCCCGCCCTGGTCCGGGTTCTGTGCAGCGGTGGAAGCGAAGAAGGCCATCGAAACGAAGACCGCTCCGGTCATCAGCAGCAGCAGAGCCGCCAGGCTGACCGCAACCACGACCACGCTCTG
This sequence comes from uncultured Anaerolineaceae bacterium, assembly GCA_964621295.1. Taxonomy (GTDB): domain Bacteria; phylum Chloroflexota; class Anaerolineae; order Anaerolineales; family Villigracilaceae; genus JAABUE01. The sequence goes on from CAZULT010000061.1 coordinate 23,155, forward strand.
GCCGCGCTCGCTGGGGAAGGGTTTTGTGGGGGTGGTAGGTGTGTTCATATGAGTTAATTTGATTAACAATCCTGTAAGCTACGCGCATGCCGAGAAGGTGCGCCGCACACGTTGCTAGATAAAACCGACAGTCCATCAACAATAGAATTTTAGGCGCTATCCGGTGGGTAGGAATTTCACGTGCGCTCCAATGAGCCTCCAAAAGTTCCATGGTACACTTGTTCTAACCCAATTCCGCTCCAAGTTTGATGAGAACAATTCACATGACATCGTTCGTTGCGATCGACATCGAAACCACAGGCCTGCAGGTCGAGCGGGACGCCATCATCGAGATCGGTGCGCTGCGCTTCAACGAGCGCCGCATCGAAAACGAATGGAGCTCGCTTATCAACCCGGGCCGCCACATTCCCGAATTCATCACCGGCCTGACGGGCATCGACGATGCCATGGTGCGCCAGGCGCCGAAACTGGGCGATATCGCCCATGAACTTGAGGCTTTTGCAGGCGATGCGATGGTCGTCGGACATAATGTGCGTTTCGACCTGACCTTCCTGAATCAGGCGGGGTTACTGCGCGCCAACAAGGCCATCGACACCTATGAGCTGGCGTCGGTACTGATGCCCTCCGCGCCGCGCTACAATCTGGGTTCGCTCGGAAGTCAACTGGGCGTACTGCTGCCTGCCACGCACCGCGCGCTGGATGACGCGCGGGTCACCCAGGTCGTCTTTCTGCGGTTGTTCGAACGGGCACGCGACCTGCCGCTCGATCTGCTGGCTGAGATCGTGAAATTATCCGAGCATCTCAATTGGAACGCCTTCTGGGTTTTTAGCGAAGCCCTGCGCCAGATGTCTAAGGAAAGCCCATCTTCGAAAGATACTCCCAAAGGCAAATCGAAAGGCGCGCAACGCCTTGGCACAGATTTCCCTTGGTTCCAGCCGGAACGCGAGCGGGAGCGCCAGCCTGCGCTTGAAACCCCTGAAGTGATGCTGCCACTGGAAGTAGAGGAAGTGGCAGCCGCACTGGAACATGGCGGGCCATTTTCGAAATACTTCAACGCTTTTGAACAACGCCAGGAGCAACTTGAGATGTTGCGCACGGTTACCAATGCCCTTTCGAATAGTAGACACATGATGGTTGAAGCCGGGACAGGAGTCGGCAAATCCTTCGCTTACCTCATACCGGCGGCGCTTTTCGCCATCCAGAACAATACCCGCGTGGTGGTTTCCACCAACACCATCAACCTGCAAGACCAGCTCATTAAAAAAGACCTGCCGGATCTGTGCGCCGCGCTCGATCTCGAGTTGCGCGCCACGGTATTAAAGGGCCGGGCCAATTACTTGTGCCCACGGCGCGTGCAATACCTGCGTGGGCGTTTCCCGGCCAATGAAAACGAAATGCGCGTGCTGGCCAAGGTACTGGTGTGGTTGCGCGAAAACCAATCGGGCGATCGTAACGAGATCAACCTGACCGGACCGGCCGAGCGCGAGATCTGGACGCGCATGTCTGCAGAAGACGACGCCTGCGGCGGCGAAACCTGCCTGAAACACACTGGTGGAGCCTGTCCATTCTTCCGCGCGCGACAGGCCGCCAATACCGCGCATGTGCTTGTTGTTAACCATGCCCTGCTGCTCTCCGACGTTGCCTCCGGTAGCCATGTGTTACCGCCTTATGACTACCTGATCGTCGACGAAGCGCACCATCTCGAATCAGCTACAACCAACGCACTGAGTTTCCGCCTGACCGAATTCGACCTGGGCCGCATGCTCAAGGAATTGGGCGGCTCCACTTCCGGTGTGCTTGGGCGCCTGCTGGGCGCCAGCCAGTCCGCGCTGCGCCCCTCGGACTTCGGCTTGCTAGGGCAAAAAGTGGCACGCGCCGGCGAGTTATCCTTCCGGCTCGAAAACCTGAATCGCGAATTCTTCAGCGGGTTGGGTGAATTCGTAGCGCTCCAGCGCGAGAGCGAACCCCCCAGTAACTACGCCTGGCAGTCACGCATCCTACCGGCCACGCGCACACAACCCGGCTGGGACGAGGTGGATCTGCGCTGGGACCAGACCGGCGAAACCTTTGGTCAGCTGCTGACGAATCTGAGCGAACTCCACCGTGAAGCCGGCTCGCTTTTCGCGGACGGGGTGGAGGCGTTGGAGGACATTATCAGCGACCTGGGAAACGTGTACCGCAGGCTGGCAGAGGCGGAAGCCAACATGAGCGGTATGCTTGCCAAACCCAATGCCGGTACGGTCTACTGGATCGAGGTCAATCCGCGCGGCGAGCGCCTATCTCTCAACGCGGCACCGCTGAGCGTGGGAGCGTTGATCGAAAAACATCTGTGGCACGAAAAGTCCAGCATGATCCTGACCTCTGCCACGCTCACCGCGCATGGCACTTTTGATTACATGCGCCGCGCGCTCGGCGCTGAAACCGCCGACGAATTGGCGCTCGGCTCGCCTTTTGACTACGAAAGCTCGACCCTGCTCTACCTACCCACCGATATTCCCGAACCCAACCAGCAGGGCTTCCAGGCCGCTTTAAACCGTGCGCTGATCGCCACCGCCAAGGCCACTGGCGGTCGCATGCTGGTGCTTTTCACTTCTTATGCCGCTCTAAAGAGGACCTCGCAGGGTATCACCGGCCCGCTGGCACGCGAGGAGATATACGTGCTGGAACAGGGCGAAGGCGCCTCTCCCAACACATTATTGGAATCGTTCAAGTCCACTGGCCGGGCGGTACTGCTCGGCACGCGCTCCTTCTGGGAGGGCGTGGACGTGCCCGGGGAGGCGCTCCAGGTGGTAGCGATCACCAAGTTGCCCTTCGGCGTACCCAGCGATCCACTCATTTCCGCCCGCTCAGAGATGTATGAAAATCCTTTTAACGAGTATTATCTACCTGAGGCGATCCTGAAATTCCGCCAGGGCTTTGGTCGCCTGATCCGCACGCAAGCCGATCATGGCGTGGTTGCTGTTCTCGACAAGCGCGTGCTGACCAAGGCATATGGTCGGTTGTTTCTCGAATCGCTTCCACTTTGCACGTTACGACAGGGCCCCCTCGCGAACATGGCACGAGAGATGGGGAAGTGGTTGGGAGTGTGAACGCTATTTACGGAGGGAGAGTATTTGATAGCCGATGCCACCCAACTCCACTCGACCGCTTAGACCAAGATGCTCAAATCCTTCAAGGAACCTTCTGGTGTTGTCCGGAGCGACCCCCCGGAATCAATAACAAGAATAAGAACGAACGCGGTCTTGTGATCTCCGGTCACATACATTTGATATCAGCCA
>CAZULT010000061.1:26442-27644 GCA_964621295.1 uncultured Anaerolineaceae bacterium
CAATTCACACCTGTCTGATATCTACAACCAGAGCCTGAATTGCACTTCATCATGCGCTTCAACTCTTCAATTATAATGACCTTTATCCATTCCCCGTCTGTTATTCAATCATGCTTTTCAATTCGTTCCAATTTGTAATTTTCTTCCCTGTTGTCACAACCTTATATTTCTTGCTTCCCCATCGCTTTCGATGGGCGCTCTTACTCTCGGCCAGCTGTTATTTCTATATGGCCTTTATCCCAAAATATATCTTGATCTTGGGCTTTACGATCACCATTGATTTCTTTACCGGCATTGGATTGGAAAAGTATCAAGGTCAGGGAAGAAAATGGTTACTCATTCTCAGTATTCTTGCTAATATCGGTGTGTTGGCGTTCTTCAAGTACTTCAACTTTGCCAATGAAAATCTGGTTGCATTGGCAAATGCCATCGATTGGAATTATCCAATTAAGTCTCTAAATATCATTTTACCGATCGGCCTGTCCTTCCACACTTTCCAATCGTTGAGCTATACCATTGAAGTCTATCAAGGAAACCAGAAGGCAGAACGGCATTTTGGATACCTGGCAACCTACGTAATGTTTTTTCCCCAACTGGTTGCCGGGCCGATCGAACGGCCCCAAAACGTCATGCACCAATACCACGCAAAACATTCCGTTGATTACCAACGAATCTCGGATGGATTGAAATGGATGGCATGGGGGTTGTTCAAGAAAGTGGTCATTGCGGATCGGATGGCATTGTTCGTCTTTCCCATCTATGATAATCCCAGAAGCTATTCAGGGCCCGCATTCCTATTTGCCACGCTGGCATTTGCGATCCAAATCTATTGTGATTTTTCCGGATATTCAGATATTGCATTAGGTTCTGCTCGAGTTCTGGGCATCAATTTAATGAAGAACTTCAATCACCCTTACTTCGCAAAGTCGATATCAGATTTTTGGCGTCGCTGGCATATCTCTCTTTCCACGTGGTTTCGAGATTATCTATACATTCCTCTCGGGGGCAATCGTGTCAATGAGTCCCACTGGGTATTTAATATCCTGCTCACATTTTTCATCAGTGGCTTCTGGCATGGGGCCAGTTGGACGTTTGCTGTTTGGGGCCTCTTGCACGGGAGCTTTGTAATTCTTTCCCGGGCGGCGACCTCCATTTGGGGTCGGTTATCCAATAGGGTCATGCATTTCAAATCTCTAAAGATT
>CAZULT010000062.1:0-25823 GCA_964621295.1 uncultured Anaerolineaceae bacterium
GTCAAAGGGTCTGGGACGGTATTTGCCAATGCCGCGGTCCCATACTCCAGGTTCAATACCTGGGCAAGGATTTCCCAACCGAAGCATAGTAATTTCCCAGCTTTTCAGTCTAGTACGATGGTTAATCTTCAGGCACTTCCCGGACAATGTACAACGGCCGGCCTTTTGCCTCGTCGTACAATCGACCAATATACTCACCCAAGATCCCCAAGGACATCAACTGCACACCACCAAGAAAAAGAGTCGCGATCAGTGTAGATGCCTGACCGAAAAAGGCCTGTGACCCAGTCATGCGCATATAAACCACCACCGGAATCGCCAGTATTGCTAAGCTTGCTGAGAGAAACCCAAAAAAGGTTGCCACCTGCAATGGAAAATAGGAGAAACTGGTAATGGCATTCAAAGCCAACCTGAGCATCTTGCGAAATGGGTATTTAGTTTCCCCCGCAAACCGCGCCGCCCTCCGGTAAGGGACACCGATTTGTTTAAACCCAACCCAGGCAGACATTCCTCGCGGGAAGCGATGGCGTTCTCGCATTGTTTTCATCACATCCACAACTTTGCGATCCATCAAGCGGAAATCCCCGGTATCAAGTGGAATCTTTACGTCTGTGATGCGATAGATCAATCGATAGAACAAGGAAGCCGTCCAAAGCTTGAACCAGGATTCACCTTCCCGCTCGGCGCGAACGGCATAGACCACTTCGTACCCTTCTTTCCATTTCTGTACCAGGTCTAGAATGATTTCGGGTGGATCCTGCAAGTCAGCATCGATGATGACCACTGCCTGCCCTCTTGCATAATCCCATCCGGCCGTAATCGCAATTTGGTGGCCAAAATTGCGCGCAAAAATAACCGGGCGAACGCGCTTATCTGCTTTAGCCAGTTCACGAATCCGTTCAGTGGAACCGTCCGTAGATCCATCATCCACCATCAGGAGTTCCCATGATTGCTTGGTAGAGTCCATCACCTCACTCAGCCGGCGATAAAGTTCCGGCAGGTTATCAATTTCATTGTAGACAGGGGCAACGATAGAATACTTAATGGCCATGATTAGCCCTTTCGCGAATCCTTGCGAACGTTTTTCCTCGTTTTTGGCTCTTTCTGTAGGGTTTTTTCGTGCTGTCCACCTGCATGGACATTTTCCAATATCAATTCACCTGCCGGAAAAGGGGGTTCACCATACATGCGGTGCCTTAAGTAACGTCCAATCACAATCACAGATGCCAATACCGGAACAATAATCAGAGCCCCGAGGACACCCTGGAAAATGATGGCTGCAATAATGGCCACAAAAACCAACCCCTCATGTATATGAACGCTACGTCCCATGATGCGCGGGCGGAGCCAGACATTTTTAACATTAATCAATAGGGCATAGATGGCCGTAACTAGGATTGCAAACCAGACATTCGAGAGCGGTAAGTAATTCGAACCCTCCACCAAAGCAACTGCTATTGCTAATACCGTGGCGGTGAGTGGACCGATTTCGGGGATAATGCTCAAAACGCCAGTCAATATTCCAATGATCAACGCACCTGGCAAACCGATCACCAACCACACAATCGAAAACACCACCGCTACAATAAACATAAGCGCCAATGTGCCTCGAAGGTATGCCGCCCAAACTTTCTTTATCTCAAGGAATAATTGACGCGTATCTTTGCGATAAGGGTCAGGCGACTGCCGGATAACCCACTCACGCACCTTGTCCCAATCCATTAATAGGTAATATACGGTCATTACAATGACTAAAAACCATAAGAAATTTCGCGAAGTTGCCTCGATCAAATGCAGGGCATTTTCTGGTAACGGCGTCAATCCGGTGGATATCGTATCGATGATATTGGGTACGTACGGTTCAGGATTAAGTTCAAACATCCCAATTTTAATTGGTTGGGAGAGAAAGGCTTCGATTTGGTGAGTGATATCAATCAAATAGCCTGTCAACGTTTCCAGATCGCTTAGCAGGATCGGTACCAACGTGGCTGGGATGGCCAATAATATGGCCAGGCTTAGGAAGTAAACCAGGTTTACAGACAATTTATGGCCCCACCGAAACCGGCTTTTAAGGAGATTGACGCCTGGCATGAGGACGTAGGCGATCAAACCGGCAATAATTAACGGTTGGTAAAGCTCACGGATATACCAGCCAACGGCCAAAATGAAAAGCAAGACCAATAAAAATGAAATCGTACGAGCTGTGTCGCTCCAACGCTGCCCGCTCATAGCAATTTCTTTACGGCCTCCAATGTAGGTTCGATGATTGGAGCCTCGTTAACGGCTTGCATGGCGCCTTTAATGTCTTTTAAGCCGCTGCCGGTATTCAGCACAAGAACAGGCTCATCACGTTCAAGCAAACCAGAGTCCACCGCCTTTACAAGACCGGCATAGGATGTGGCACCGGCCGGTTCTGCGAATATACCTACACGGCCAAGTTCTGCAATCGCTGCCAGGATCTCCTCATCAGAAACGGTCAGGTAGGCACCACCGGTATCGCGGGCAGCGCGCACAGCGCGCACACCATCGCGCGGAAAGTCTACCGAAATGCTATCGGCTATTGTTTTAGCGGAAACTGGAAGGATCTGCTCAGTACCTGCGTGAAAGGCATTGGCTACCGCTGCTGACCCCTCAGCCTGAACACCGATCAAACGGGGAACCTGCTCTATCCAACCCAATTCAAGCAAGTCCTTGAAACCTTTGTGGATGCCCGAAATGATATTTCCATCTCCCACGGAGACAAAGACCGTAAATGGTGCTGCACCGAGGGTCTCTTGCATAAATTCCCAAATCTCGAAAGCTGCCGTTTTCTTCCCCTCTGCAGTAAAAGGATTGTACCCGGTGTTGCGGCAGTACCATCCGAATTCCTGTGAGGCCTTGATGGTCAGATCAAACGCATTATCGTAACTCCCATCCACGAGTATGACCCGGGCACCGTAGATCAGCAACTGCGCAACCTTGGCCGGCGGGGCAGATTTGGGGGCAAAGATAACCGCCGGTTGCCCTACCGCTGCTGCCATACCGGCTAACGCCGCGCCAGCATTACCGGTAGAGGCTGTTACGACCACGTCCGCCTTGATCTCCTGCGCGTGTGCCACTACGACCGCGCTGGCGCGGTCCTTAAAAGAGGCAGTCGGGTTACGCGACTCGTCTTTAAGCCAGAGCTTGCCGAGACCCAGTTTTTCGGCCAAAGCGTTCATCTTAAAGACCGGCGTCCATCCAGCTGCATGTAGTGGTGTGCCGCTTCCGGCAACTTCGAGTACCGGCAACAACGGTGCATAGCGCCATAAAGAGTAATCCGTTCGACACAGTATATCTTCAGGATGGAATTTGCTTTTTAGTTCTTCATAATCAAGCACCACATCCAGGTTGCCGCTATCCCGCGGACAGGTATACGTCACCTGACCGGGACGGTATTCTGCCTTACAAATTGAGCAGCGAAATCCAGTGAATTTAGTCATTAGGTTCTCTCTTCATGTGTCCTATTTTACCTTGTTGTTCGCTCCATCCGTAGATTTCATTTAAGGTGAAACGGAGACCTCAAGAAAAGTACCCGAGATCTCCGCATAGTTTTTAGAAAACCAAAACTAACGCTTGGCTAGAGCCATCGCAATTTGTTCTTGATCCACCGGCAGCGAATCCACACGTACGCCTACCGCGTTATAGATGGCATTCGTAATAGCTGGCGTGGTCGGGATACTAACGATCTCGCCAACGCCCTTAGCCCCGTAGGGGCCCTCGGCAGTGGGATGCTCGACAACGATGGAAATGATCTCCGGTGTGTGTACGATGGACGGGATGCGGTAACGCGCCAGCCGGTCAGTGACGGGGTAGCCGTCTTCGACGATAAAGTTCTCGGTCAGGGCGTTGCCTAGGCCCATCATGACTCCTCCCTCAACTTGCCCTTGCAAGCCGAGCGGGTTGATAGCTGTTCCGACATCGTTGGCAGCGATGACTCGCAAGACACGCACTTCACCGGTCAACGTATTGACTTCCACCTCGGCGGCCTGCGCTGCGAACGAGAAGGCAAAGTGCATGTCCCCGCCTGTGCCAAGCGGCTGAGTCTTGGGAGCCTCGTATTCGTACAGCGCGCGCGGCTGCTGTCCCATGGCTTTCATTTCGCGAGCGACATCTGCAAAACTCAACGTAGTCCCGTTTACCCGTACCTTCCCGTTTTCGAACCGGATTTGCTCAGGCGGTATATCGTATTTCTCGGCCATCGAGCGCGAAATAGCTTCACGCAATGTGATGGCGGCGTAGCGCGACGCGTTACCCGTCACGTAGGTTTGGCGGGAGGCTGTCGTCGGGCCGCCGTTGGGGGTCAGGTCAGTATCCATCACCAGCACCTTGACCTGCTGCGGCGGGACGGCCATCTCTTCGGCTACGGTCAACTGCATGACCGAGACCAATCCCTGGCCGAGTTCGGCCGCCGAACTGCGCACTTCGAAAGTGCCGTTATCATAGAGTTCCAGTTCTGCGCCGGATTTGTCGAGTGCGCCACCGCCCAGGCCGGTGTTCTTGTAGGCCGAGGCAAAACCCCAAGAATGCACCAGATGTTCAGACCCGGGAACAGGCTGGGACCTGAACGGATGCGGGTTCAGCCTACGCATCTCCACTTCCACTTTGTCGATACATTCAACCAGCCCCACACTGTCACGCAATTCCTGTCCTGTATTGGTGATGCTGCCCTCGTGCAGGGCGTTCATACGGCGTAGTTCTACCGGGTCGAGGTTAAGCGTTTCGGCCAGGCGGTCTATCATGGTTTCAACTGCAAAAGCCGACTGGGTGACGCCAAAGCCGCGGAAAGCCCCGGCGGGCGGGTTGTTGGTGTACATGGCAAAACAGTCTGCGCGAACGTGTTCGATATCGTACGGACCAGCTGAATGCGTGGTGGCGCGCGTCATGACCTTTTCGCCCAGTGAAGCATACGCACCAGTATCGCCATACAACTCGGTTTCGGCGGCAACAATGCGGCCATTCTTCATCGCACCGATCTTGACCTTGATCTGAGTGGCATGACGCTTGGGATGCACCACCAGGCTCTCATGGCGGTCGAAAAGAAGTTTCACCGGGCGCCCGGTGGCATACGCAAGCATGGCCGAGTGGACCTGCCCCATGACGTCTTCCTTGCCACCAAAGCCGCCGCCCATCAATTGGCCGACGATTCGCACGCGCTCTTCAGGCCAGCCCAGCACACGCGAGACCTGTGTGCGGTCCTGGTACGGGATCTGAGAACCCACGTACACTTCCATGCGCCCATTACCGAGAGGCACGGCAATGCTGCATTCCGGCTCCAGGAAAGCATGGTCCGTGATGGCGGTATGGAACGTGTGCTCCAGGACAACTTCCGCCTCAGTGAACCCTTTTTCCATGTCACCTTTACGCACTTTGATGTGCTTGAGCAAATTGCCGGACTCGTGCAGCTTGGGCGCGTCCGGTTGATACGACTGGACGGCATTCGTAACGACAGTCTGGGACTCAAATTCCGCATTGATCAACGCTCGGGCTTGCTCGGCGAGCTCCTGTGTTTCCGCGGCTACAATCGCAAGGGCATCCCCCACGTAGCGGACACGCTCTCCGATCCCAACCATGGTAGGCCAGTCATAAACAACCAATCCGTGGTTTTGCTCGCCAGGAATATCTTCAGCCGTTAAGACAGCTACAACGCCAGGTAATTCTTTCGCCTCGCTGACATCAAGCTTCTTTAAAATCGCGTGTGGCACGCCTGCTCGGCGGACACTTGCAAACAGCATAGTATCGAATACCAGGTCATCGGTATAGATGGCATCGCCAGTGACCTTCTCAATCGCATCTGGGCGGACACGGCTTTTACCGATCACATCTTTGGCATTGATCGAATCTGGGATGTGTGGCGGATGGATGGGTTCGCCTGTACGTAAAGAATTGGCTGCATCCATGATGGCGTTCTCAATGGTGGGGTAACCCGCACAGCGGCAAAGCGTGTCTTTCAATGCATGCCGGAGTTCATCAGGCGAGGGATCGGGGTTGCGTTTGATAAGCGCATAGGCAGTCATGATCTGTCCGGGAATACAAAAACCGCATTGTACAGCTCCATGTTGTACGAATGCGTCCTGCAAGGGATGCAGGACGAGCTTGCCATCTTCTGTATTAGCGAGGCCCTCAATGGTCAAGATTTCCTTGCTGTCCGCGCGTGCAGCAGGATAAACACAAGAGAGCGTTGGCTCACCATTCACCAGTACGGTACAGACACCGCACTCGGCTTCTTCACAACCAATTTTGGTACCGGTCAGTTTCAAGCGCTTACGCAGGGTATCCGCCAGGGTTTCGTCGGGGCTGACAGCAAGAGAATGCTGCTGTCTATTTACTGTTAAAGAAATCTTATTTTCCATACTATCGTCCTTCTAAACAACAATCACAGGGACACAAAGTCGAAGGCGTTCTTCATTGTTTTTTCTCATCGCTTCCGCAGCAGGTTGGTAGGCAAAATTTATCCAACCCTTTCCCAGGCGGTATCAAGTGTATCTTTCAACAACGATCCCACCAAATGATAACGATATTTCGACGTGGCACGCAGGGCGCTGGTGCGAAATTTCACTTCTTTAACGAGCTCTTCTAGCGCGGAATGGAAGGATTCGCCTGTGTATGGCTTGCCTGATAGGAAGGCTTCGGTTTTTGTAGCACGAAAAGGCACCCCTCCACCGGGTCCAACAGCTATATGGATGTACCGGATGGCATCTGCTTTCCGCTCGAGCCAGACAGCAAGATTGATAATAGGCAAAGCCACTCCCTGAGGACGCATGATCCGCTTAAAAGCCGACGCCTGCCCCGATTTAATTTTGGACAAATAGAAACCAACCAGTATCTCCCCGTTTTGCAGGGCAGATTTTCCAGGGCCCAGGAACAACCCGGGCAGGGCGACGCGACGCGCCCCCTGAGGGCCGGCAATTTCGGCTTCTGCGCCCAGGCACAACAAGGCAATCGTCCCGTCTGCGGCAGGCAGGGCGTGAGCGACATTACCACCCAGTGTAGCCACGTTGCGAACCTGGGGACCGCCTATCAAATCGCAGGCCTCGGTTAACGCCTGGGCGTGTGTGGCAGTCAACCGGTCCCTGGCAATTCGGGATATGGGAACCCCGGCACCGATGTACAAATGACTACCCCGGGTTTCGAGAACCTTCAATTCTGGGATTTCAGTCAGGTCGACGATTGTGTGTACAGAGGTATGTCGACCCTGCTTTAGATCAAGCAGGATATCCGTTCCGCCAGCGAGGGGCAATGCCGGTCCTGGCGCAGATGTCAAGGCGGATACAGCTTCTGGTACTGACGTGGGGCGGATGTAACGCTGCCAAAGGCTCATCGGTGGCTCGACCTCTCGCTAAAAAGGACGGCGGCACTTTTCGAGGGGAGGCACTCCCCACGCCGCTGGGCGACCCCACAGCGACTACCGAAAAAATGAATTGCATACATGGCGGGAACAATTCCCACCACGCTGTAATTATAAACCGCGTTCCCCTCGAATGTAGGGATTCCCCAAAGCAGCCGGAGCACCCAACCGCTTTCGAATGGCTTCACGTGAGCCAATTACAAGCACAATGACTGTAAAGGCATACGGTAACATTTGCAAGAAGAAACCCCAGTAAGGGTTGTAGTAGAAAGGGTTATCAAATCCAAAGAGCGTCAACGGACCCTGGATATCAAGAATTAGACGGCGCAAGGCGCCAAACGCGTAGGAACCAACCGCAGCACGCACCGGGTCCCACTGTGCGAAAATGACTAAGCCTATTGCTATCCAACCCTGCCCGGCTGTAGTCAATTCGCTGAACCAGCCAGGCGCTACGGCTAGGCTGATGGTTGCGCCCGCCAGCCCTGCCAGCATTCCACCTACAAAAACGTACGCGTAGCGCATGCGAAATACATTAATCCCCAGGGCGTCCGCTGCGGAAGGAAATTCCCCCACGGCGCGCAAGTGCAATCCTGGTCGGGTGCGATTGATATAATACCAGGCCAACGGGATCATCAAGTACCCAATATAGACCATGATACTCTGGCTGCGAAAGAATATCGAGCCTAGAATTGGGATTTGCGCGAGGAATGGAATTGAAAAGTTTGGCAGTAGTGAAACTGTACCTGCCTTGCTTAACCCTTCGCCCAACACCAGACTGATCCCCGTACCCAGAAAGGTCAATGCCAATCCGCTGACCACTTGGTCAGCATGTAACGTGATGGTGATAAAGGCATGCACTTGACTGATCAGTCCTGCAAAGAGCATCGCCACAAACACGCCCAGCCAGGGATTGCCTGTGGCAATAGTAGTACTGAAGGCTGCCATTGCACCAATCAACATCATGCCTTCCACACCAAGGTTCAGCACGCCTGAGCGCTCCGCAAAAATCTCTCCAATGGTGGCAAAGAGCAACACGGTTCCCGTAGCAACGCCGGCTTGTAAGATGATGATCAGGTCCATGTTTTACGCCTCCGCCCCGGAGCGAACGAAACGTACGCGGTAACGCAGCAGGAAATCGCTGGCAATCAGACAAACCAGAATAATACCCTGGATCATCTTGGGGACTCCTGAGGGCTGGATCTCGCGGCCTGCCAGGAGCAGCGCACCGAAGAGCACGGATACAATGATGATCACACCCGGGTGCAACTTCGAGAGCCAAGCAACGATGATTCCAGTGAAACCATATCCGGCAGCGATTGGCGATGTTTGTAATCGATGGATGACACCTGTGATCTCACTCATGCCACCCAAACCTGCCAACGCACCAGATACCATCATGACCAGGATCGTATTGCGCGAAATGTTAATACCAGCATATCGCGCTGCATTTGGGTTATCTCCAATCAAGCGAATCTCGTACCCCCATCGACTGCGATAGATCAACAACCACAACACAAAGGCTGCCGCAATCCCTATAAGGAGGCCGGCATGCGTGGTCAAGCCTCGCAAGATGGGAAAGTCCTCCGCATAATCCAACAAACGTGGCAACGAGGCGTTAGGCGGAAACTTGGTGCTCATCTGGAAACCGCCCTCGGACCAAACCCCAAAAATCCAGTAGTTAACCCAGGAAATGGATATGTAGTTCAGCATAAGCGTGCTGATGATCTCATTAACGTTGAATTTGGCCTTCAAGTAACCGGGAATAAAACCCCAAAGCGCTCCTGATATTATGCCCGCCAGCATCATTACAGGAATAAATATCCAGGTCGGAGTCTCAGCAGGCAGGAGCGGTGCAAGAACCACAGCACTTGCGCCAAACGCGCCCATAATGAACTGCCCCTCTGCACCGATATTCCAGAGTTTCATGCGAAAGGCGATAGAACAGGCCAGGGAAGTCATTAAGATCGGTGTGGCTTTCACCAGCGTATCCGAAATCACGCCAAGATTGCCGAACGAAGCGCGTGCGATGTGTGCATACGAGCGGAAGGGATCGCCACCTGCAAATGCGATCAAAACCCCGCCTAGAATGAGAGCGATCAAAATTGCGCCCAGCGACACGGCAACCGGGTACCATCGAGGAGGTTCTTTTAGGCGCGGTTCCAATCTCATACGGAAGGAACCGGGGCGGGGTCCAGTTTGAGGCGAAACTTTTTCAGTCATGCGTTTGCCTTCTCCTTTATTTTCTCCAAGCTTGTGCCGGTCATCATTAATCCAATCGTTTCAACGACTTCATCCGATTCTCGTTCAACCCCAAGTTGGATTTCGCCCATGATCTTACCTTCATATATCACGTAGATCCGGTCGCTGAGTGATAGCAATTCTTCTAGTTCTTCAGATATCAACAAGACCCCGGATCCAGCTTCGCGTTGCGTTAGCAGCAAGCGGTGGACTCCTTCAATGGCTCCAACGTCCAAGCCTCGCGTGGGTTGTACGGCTACCATAAAGGCTGGCTCGCCGGAGATCTCCCTGGCCAGAATGACACGCTGGAGGTTGCCACCGGAAAGCAACCGCACAGGAGTATCCACCGTGGGAACAATGATGTCATACGCATCCTTCAACTCCTTAGCGAATCGTGTGGCTTCGGTCATATCCAACAAACCGCCCCTGGAGATCGGCGGGCGCCTGTATTTTTTCATGATGACGTTATCCGTCACACTCAGATTGGGAGATGAACCGACGTGGGTACGGTCTTCTGGTACGTACGCCATTCCATGCTGGATACCGTAAAGTGTTGAACGGTTACTGACCATTTCACCGATCAGCCGAACTTCACCACGCGTGCTCTTACGCAGACCACTAATGACCTGCGCCAGTTCACGCTGCCCATTTCCGGCCACGCCCGCCAACCCGACTATTTCTCCTTTGCGTACATTCAAAGACAAACCTCGAAGGGCGGGCAGCCCCTTATCGTTCTCGGCATGCAAATCGATTACATCCAATACCAGTTCCCCGGGTTTACTGGACGTTTTCTCGATGCGAAAGACCACCTCCCGGCCAACCATCCTCCGCGCCAACTCCTGGGTGGTCACCCCCTTGGAAGACAGACCGCCGGCGGTTACTTTTCCACGCCGCAAGACTGTGATGCGATCGGCAATTGCCGTGACTTCGTTCAACTTGTGACTGATAAATATGATCGATTTACCTTGCGCAGTCATGGAGTGCAAGATCTCAAACAACCCTTCGATCTCCTGGGGCGCAAGGACTGCCGTCGGCTCATCCATTATCAACACTTGCGCGCCACGATACAACATTTTCAGGATTTCTACGCGCTGTTGCTCCCCTACTGACAGTTGCCAGATCTTGGCGCGAGGGTCGACAACCAGTCCAAACTGCTCACCAAGTTCGGCAACCTTGCCATCGTACTCATGCAGGCGCATCAGAAAGCGGGGATCGTCCAATCCTAGTAATACATTTTCAGTTACGGTCTGAGAAGGGACAAGCATGAAATGCTGGTGCACCATGCCAATACCAGCCTTGATGGCATCCCGTGGAGATGAAAAGGTCAATGTCTGACCATTGATCTGGATAATTCCTGATTCCGGCTTGTATAAACCGGCAAGCACATTCATGAGGGTGCTCTTTCCTGCCCCGTTTTCTCCCAATAAGGCGTGAATTTCCCCTCGGGCCAGTTCAAAATCAACATGGTCGTTTGCCAATACACCTGGAAAACGCTTGATGATACCGCTCATGGAAACAACGGGGGGTGGCGGGGTTTTGGTGGAAGTGGCCAAGGGTCGCTCCTCGGAACTGGGTTGAATTATTGAATAAAAGGGCCAGAACTCCAAGGAGTCCTGGCCCATGAAAGCAGGATCTTACTCAGGCAATTCAGCGGTGATGCCTTCAGCCCACCACTTCATGCAAACATCAATGCTGCACGGCAGACCAAATTCAGGGAAAGCGTCCAGGTCTACCTGCTCGAGGCTTTGACCGGCCGGTAGAACTACATTGCCCTGATTGTCATTGATCGGCCCGGTGAAGACATCGAAGCGGGTGAACTCGCCTGCTAACATCTGCGCTAGGGTATCGCGCACTTCCTGCACAACCTCATCAGGAAGTTCGGCCACGCCCGGAGTCAACTCTTGACCTTCCATGAATCCATACAGGCCAAGCGCACCGGTGTCTGCGTCAAAGTAATCCCAACCCGGGGTATAGGTGCCGTCGATCGTGCCTTGGGTAATGCGGGCATATTCGGGACCCCAGACCCAGTAAGGGGTAGTGAGACAACGTTCAACCTTACAGGAGCCTCCCCAGTCGTAAGTGACGCCCCACTTGCCCTTCTCCTGAGCGACATCGGCCACAGCCGGTGTATCTGCACCGGTAAAGACCACCTGCGCCCCGGCGTCGAACAATGAAGCCGCGGCCTCTTTTTCGATGATCGGGTCGTGCCAGGTGTTAATCCAGCGTACGTCCATGGTGCATTCAGGGCAGGTTTTCTTCATACCCAATGCAATTGCGTTGCCCAAACGGACTTCCTCAGGGATCGGGAAGGTTGCCATATAGCCCAGTTTGGGATTGCCATCCATCTTTGCGCGCGCACCAGCCAGCATGCCGGCCAGATATTTCATGTCTTCCATGGCACCCATCAGGTTGCCGAAGTTGGTCTGATTCGAATTGATGCCGGTCAGGTGGATGAACATCACATCAGGATATTCTTCCGCAACTGCTTGCATCGGATCACCGAATCCGAAGGAGGTGCCGTAGATCAGGTCAAAGCCCTTGCGAGCCAGGCTGCGGAAGACCTGTTCCGAATCGGCGCCCTCAGGTACGTTTTCGATGTAAGCCACGTGGGTGTTGGGTACATTTTCTTCAACGTATAACAAGCCTTCGTAATGGGATTGTGACCAACCACCGTCGTCATGGGGCCCAATTAATACCATGGCGACATTGAACATGCCATCTTCAATCTCGGGGATTTGGAAGCCGGTCGAAGATTCAGCGGGTTCGGCAGGTGCTGCGGGTTCCGCCGGTTCTTCTGTTTGGGCGGGTTCAGCAGGTGCAGCAGGTTCAGCAGGCTGTGCTGCCCCACCACAAGCCGATGCAAGCAACATAAACGCCGATATAAGCATCAGAATGCGTAAGAGTGTGTGGCGATTCATTCGTTACTCCTCCAGGTTTTATAAGATAGTTGTTTGATAGGATCGTGCAGTTGTAATGGACAGTATGGTTTGATAGTATCTCCTTTCTTTAGAATTCCATCCTCATAGATCTAGTTGTGATGATTTGGTATCAATCAATAGTACATTTTCGCTTAATTCCTGTCTAAAAACAAGTCACAAGTCTCATGGATTACATACGAACAATGTATGGGCTTGTATGACATATGATTCTTTTTCCGGAGAATCCGGCACCTCACGATCAATTCGATCCCACAGCCTGCAAAGTAATGGGCCTACATAATTCTTTGAGACTTCGTAGGATATCTGAGCGTATTCAAGTGCTTTGTCCCAAAGGCCCATGTGAGCGAAGCCTTCCACAAAAACAAATCGCTCAACGGGATCGTTCGGATAATCATCTAATCTAAAAGCATGATCTCCAATTTCAACGACCCCCTGCCAGTCACCTGCCTGACGGGCCAAGTCGGCTTGTTCAAAGTAATAACACCAGCCATGGACCGGTTCCGGGGCATAGATCCCGGGCATGCGAACAGCTTGCGTTGGCAAGATCGGTTCTGTCGTCGATAAGTTGGCCGCCTCTCGCAACAAGCTTTCATCAGGGATAAGACGATTGAAAGGATCGATCTCAGGATCCAGCACCCGCAAACATCCGGGGGGAGAAAAATAGAATACTACGACATTCGAAGTGTTTCCATTGAATTGTCCAGCCAGATAATCATATTGAACTGGGATACCCGGTTGCAAGGCAGTCAGAGCGCCATCCAGGCGATTAGTGGGGTAAAAAAGCACATACTCGACACGCTCGCTATGATTCTCAGGAGTGTACATCCAATTGAGTATCGCCCCAAGCGAATTATCGGCATAGAAAGCCAACTCTTCGTTCATCAAAACAATCGTACCGGGTTCCAAGTCCGGAGCGCGCCATGACATCTGCCAGAAAAGACTTTTCTGTACATTCCAATCCTTGCGAAAGTCGTTCGACCAAAAGAATTGTTGTCCTGCTGCAAGTGAAACAAAAACTGCAGCAAGGATCCAATCCAATCGGCGCGGTAATAGTGCAAGGAGGCCAGCGAACAACAGGCTGGCGCCCAGCATGAACGAGAGCGTTGCCCGATTGGCCGGATAGCCCAATGAGACAGGTACACCTGTCAACCAGAATGGCCATCCAGCCACCAGTAAAGCAAAGAACCCCAGTCCAATTGTCCAGAAAGCTTCAATTTTTCCGGCTTTCCTGAACTTTTCAATTGGCTTGTGGAACAAAGCCAGCACCACCACACCATAAACGAGCATGGTAACCAAACCGTAAACCAGTATGGTGCGCGGGCCATCGCTGGTAAAACCCGGAAACCGGAAAATCTGACTCCAGGCAGCCACAGTCACTGTCCACAAGCTGGCCGGAATGGTAGTAAGCAAATTGAATGGGGATAACCCGCTTTGATCCCCACCTATTTCGTAGATCTGATTATTGAAAATGAACAAACGGAAAAAGACTGCTGCTAAAAATACGGTAAGATATGGCGCCCAAAGGGTAAATGTCCGGCGCAGATGTATTCTACGGTCGCGGTCGGCATTTCTTTGCGCAATCCAGAGAACGACAGGGCGCACCAATTCCAATACAAAGAAATACTCATGCATCCACAGATTAAGAGCTGAAAAAAGCATACCGCTAACAGTATAAATCCAGTACCGGCCATGAGAAGCTCTCAGCATCAAGTAAATTGAAAAAAGGAAAAAGTTAAGAACAATAAAGAAATGGCTGTAGAGAAAAGCTCCCGATTGCTGGTTAAATCCGGGATATACCAGGAAGAGCAAAGCGCTGATTAACGCTATTCTTGATTTTTGTGGGAATAGCTCCCGGAGGATCGCCCATACCAGAATTCCAGAAAGCCAGCGCCAGAACAATGCAAACACCTGCCAGTAAATGGGTATTTGCGGAAATATGCGCGTGGTAAGCTGGAACAACCAACCCCACACCGGCCGGTTGGTTGAAAAGTACCGCGCCAAAGCCTCTGGGCCCAATTGATAACGAATCCATGACATCGGCAGATCGTCCCAATAGAAACCAAGCTGCGGTGCCAGGAGACCGTACGCCAGTAGAGTTACCAGCGCCAGCATCACTGGCGGGGATGATAAGAAAGAGGTGAGCCGTTTCATGAGGGTTGATTGGACAGTTGAAAACCGGATTTTGGGATCAATTGACAAATTGACGTTTTTATATGAGTAAGATTTGACACATGGTAGTGTAGCTGTTCCGTTTGGAAAGAACAGCTACACTACCATTGGGGTACCAACAATTTAAGGAACAATCCATGTTCCCGTTTCACCTTTTAGTGCGCGCCCAATATTTTCTGGGTTGGTGATAAGAGCCTGTTTGCCTCCGGATTCCAGATACCAGATGATAGCTTTAATCTTGGGCGCCATCGAACCTTTGGCGAAGTGCCTACCTTCTGCCAGGTACTTTTTGGCTTCGGCCAAAGTCATCCGGGAAAGCCATTTCTGGTCCGGTTTACCGAAATTAAGTGCAACCTTTTCAACCGCAGTAGAGATTAAGAACAAATCCGCGTCGATGTTTTGTGCTAGAAGACTTGAGGCGAAATCTTTATCGATGACCGCAGCAGTACCGATCAGTTCGCGTTGACCGCGATCAAGAACCGGGATACCGCCGCCGCCAACCGTGATAACGACAGCACCGGCATCCAATAGGGTTTTGACAGCATTCAGTTCAACCACTTCTTTGGGTAAAGGTGATGCAACCACGCGCCGCCATCCGCGTCCTGCGTCTTCGACGACGTTCCAAGCCATATCTGCCTCGCGCCGTTTGGCCTCCATTTCCTCCATGAAACTTCCTATGGGTTTGCTCGGATGCGCAAACGCCGGGTCATCCTTGTCAACCAAGACCTGCGTGACTATCGTAGCTACGGTTTTTTGGATGCCGCGTTTAGAAAGTTCGTTCTGCAGAGTCTGCTGAAGGGCATACCCGATAGCCCCCTGGCTGTCAGCGCCGCAAACATCCAGCGGGATCTCATGCATACCCTCAACTTGAGCAGCGATCTCAGAACGACGCAGGATGAACCCAACCTGCGGGCCATTGCCGTGGCCAATAGCCACATCCCACCCCTGTTCGATCATATCCGCGATATGCAGGGTCGTTTCCTTAGCAGCCTGGTATTGGTCTTCTACCGTCTGATGAGTCTTATCTTTGATAAGCGAGTTTCCGCCGATGGCGATCACGGCGAGTTTTTGTTTTCCCATGGGATCACCTCATTGCCAGGGCCATTACGGCCTTCTGAGCGTGCAGGCGGTTTTCGGCCTCATCGAAAACGACCGAGTTTGGACCATCCATAACTTCGCTGGTTACTTCGACGTCGCGATCCGCCGGTAATGGATGCATGTAAATGGCATCATCCTTCGCAGCTTTCATCAACTTCGTATTTGTGATCCAATGCTGGTACTTGTCCTGTATCTTCTTGCCTTCCTCCGGATCGTCTGTGACCATTAGCGGCCCCCACGATTTGGCATAGATCACATCCGCGTCTTTCACAGCCTTCTGCATTCCGTCTTTGTCACTGATGACCTCAAAACCAGCATGGTATTTGCGAGCTTGATCCTGGGCTTGTTCCATGATCTCGGGCATCAGCTTGAACTCCGGCGGGTGGGCTAGAACTACATCCATACCAAATCGCGGCATCTGCAGGATTAGCGACTGCGGTACGGAAATGGGTTTCAGGTACGAGGAGGCATATGCCCAGGAAACAACCATCTTGCGTTTGCGCAGATCACGACCCTTCTTCTCCATGATAGTCATCAGATCCGCCAGACACTGGAAAGGGTGGTAAATCTCGCATTGCATATTAAATACCGGTACACGCGAGGCTTCCGCTACCAGGTTCAAGTAACGATTGCCCGTACCCCAAGTGACATGCCGGATAGCGATGCCATCAAAGTATCGTCCAAAGATTTCGCCCATCTCTTTCTCAGTGTCACCGTGCGCAATTTGTGTTGTCTTGCTTTCAATGAAAGCAGCGTGCCCTCCCAATTGCGCCATCCCGGCTTCGAATGAGCCGCGCGTACGTGTACTGCTGAAGAAAAAGAGCATCGCCAGAACCTTGTCACGCAGATAGGCGTGGGGTTCGCCCAACGCTCGTTTGCGCTTCAAATCCCACGCGACATCCAGAACGGTTTCGACTTCTTCTTTTGAGAAGTCAAGATCTCCGATCAAATCACGATTTCTAAGATCCGTTTGCATAGGTAATCTCCTAGTGGTCCAGTTCTAGCGTAGGATTGAATTAGATCCTTCAGATGGGCTTGTCTGAGCAACCAATTACGCTTCTATCAATTTATATCGGACAAGCAAACTGATCAACGATCTAAATTCAATCCTGCACAACCTTCCAACTATTTCACTCCATCTTTCCTAACACAAGCGCCAGTAACGCCATTCGCATTACTACGCCGTTGAAGGCTTCTTGCCAGTAGCGCGACCACTTTGTAATATCCACATCTGTAGGAACTTCATCCATACGGGGCAACGAGTGCAGCAAAATCGCATCAGACTTGGCTTTTTTACCCAGCAATTCGCGCGTGATTTTGTAATTCGCAGGCGTCAGATTTACGTCACCCGAACGCTCGTCACGCGATTTCGTGTAATCCGGTTGCACCACAGGTTCCACCAGGATGACGTCGGCCTCGGCGATCGCCTGCTCCACATGCTCCGCCTCCTTGAAATTCACACTGAGTTCTTTCAATTCGGCTTTGAACTCCTTGGTCAGGTTCATTTCGGGCGGCGCCACGAAAGTGATTGGGCAGTCAAACTGGCTTAAAGCATAACCCAGCGAATGCATGGTCCGCATTCGCATATCGCCCACCGCCAACCATTTGAGTCCATCGATGGTGCCCTTTTCAGTCAGTACAGTATAAAGATCAGTTAGGATCTGGGTCGGATGCTCACCCCAACCATCGCCGCCATTGATAATCGGTATAGACGCCCACTTGGCTGCTTCGTGAGGCGCGCCTTGTTGGAAATGGCGCATGACGATCACATCGCCATAGAACTCCAGCATCTTGATTGTATCCTTGATCGATTCTTGGTAAAAATCTCCAGCCCGAGTCATCTTGGCGTCCGCAAATCCAGTTACATGACCGCCCAGGCGGTGCATGGCTGCCTCATGAGCCAGCCGTGTTCGCGTGGAAGGTTGGTAAAAAGCGGTTACCAGGGTTTTTTCGGCCAGCAGATCACCATTACGACGAGTGCGAGCGATCGGCTCGAGTTCATCCGCGACTTCGAACACATGAAAAAATTCGTTCCTTTCGAACTCCTTTAGTGACAGGATGTCACGACCAGCAAAACTACGCATTTCTGCCTCCAGAATAGAATAATAGGTTTGTTCCAGCACAAAGATCGATTCATTTTCCCTGACCGTTGACAACTGTTGGAAATGCATTCACGCGGCGTACCACATGAAATTTGAAATAACCTGGAATGAAGTTGCTGACAGAAAAATCAACAACCCTACCATCCGCAACATACAGCTGAGAACGGAACTGCAAAAGCACATCCCCGCGTTGGATCTCCAAAGCGCGCGCCACTTCAGGTGAGGCGCCAGTTGCACTGATTTCCGCGCGCGAAACAGTCAGGGCTATGTCCTGCGTCAGCAAGAAATCCAGCACAGACCCGCTGAAATTGTGAGGAAGCTGCTGAGGTTGCAATACTTCTTCGGGCAAGGTATCGACGAGAAAAGCCACGGGCCTGCCATCCGCTCGAATCACACGTTGGACGCGTGTCAGGCGAGAAGCCAGCGGTAGATTTAATCCATCCGCAAATTCCTGGTCTGCATAAATCTTTTCAATATGCAAAGCACTGGCTGAGACCTCCAAGCCGAGTCGATTGGCCATCGTTTCAAGGCTTTCGAGGATCTCCAAACCACTTTCCAACACAGGCACCTGACCTACCACAAACGTGCCTGCCCCTTGCCGGCGCCTGATCATGCCTTGTGTTTCGAATGTGCGCATGGCTTCACGTAACGTTGCTCTGGATACGCCCATCTTTTTTGCCAACTCTGGCTCAGATGGCAGGCGCTCTCCAGCAGGAGTGCGCGAAATCAAGACAGCAAGTTCCGATTGTAGCCGTTTAAATGGAAAAGTACTCATCACTTTTCCTCCAGGACTGGTACTAACTCAAAGTTTGTCACGTCCACCAGACCCTTATCAGAGATGCGCAGTTCAGGAATGACAACAAGAGCCAGTAAGGATAGCTGCATATTCGGGTTGTTTAGTGTGCATCCACAAGCGCGGAAACCTTTGAGCACAGATGCCGCGTGTTCGGCAACCTGGTCAGCTCGCTGGCGCGACATCAAACCTGCGATCTCTAGCTTCACCTGTCCAATAACCTCTCCATTCTTGACCACAACCTGGCCGCCTCCACATTTTGCCAGCAGGTTCGCGGCTGTAGCCATATCATTCTCATCGGTCCCTACCACGATCATATGATGACTGTCATGCGCCACAGTCGAAGCAACGGCGCACGCTTCGGAAAAGCCAAAACCGCTAACCAGGCCAACAGTTACACCGCTCGTCCCTTCATGCCTCTGGACAAGTGCAACTTTCGCCAGATCATTGGCCATATCGACATGGATTTCTCCATTATTTGCGGTCACAGGAAGGCTCAGGTGCCGGGTAGGCGCCTGGTTCTCGATTACACCAATCACATTTGCTTTAAGAGTGGCCGCAGGGTTTAGCCACGACTTTAGAACAAAATCTGACGCCTGCAAAGGTCGTTCCAAATGGACAGAATTGGCAGCCCATTGTGGATATTCCATTTCAGGTAGATCCACCAACCAACGTCCATCTTCGGCGATAAGCTGACCCTTGGATATCACAAGTTCAGCTTGGAAAGAGCGTAGATCCCTGGCCAGGACGATGTCCCCCCACCGCCCAGGTGCAAGCATGCCTATCTCGCGACTGAGCCCGAAATGCTCTGCAGTATTGAGCGTACACATTTGAATAGCGACAATTGGGTCGAGGCCTTGCTGAATGGCATGACGCAATACCCGGTCCATATGTCCTTCTTCCACCAAGGTTTCTGCATGCGAATCATCTGTACATAGGATGAACCTTCGTGAATCCAGCCCCTGTTCAGTGATAGCTTTGACTTGCTGAACTACGTCGTGCCAGGCAGAACCATACCGCAACATGGCTTTCATTCCCTGGCGAATGCGTGCCACAGCGTCCTCTGAGCGAGTGCCTTCATGATCGTCTTCAGGACCGCCCGCCACATAACCATGGAAAGGCAGGCCCAGATCAAGAGAGGGATAATGACCTCCAATGACCTTTCCCGCCGCTCGTGTGGCGGCCATTTCCGCCAACAGCTTATGATCACCATTAATAACACCGGGGTAACTCATCATTTCCCCCAAGCCGATGATCCCCGGCCATCCCATGGCTTCCTCTACCTCTTTAAGTCCGATTGCAGCACCTGGCGTTTCCATACCCGGTGCAGAGGGCACACAAGACGGCATCTGGACCCAGATATGGATAGACTGCAGAGCCGCTTCATCGACCATCAGCCTGACACCCTTCAACCCAAAGACGTTTGCGATCTCATGTGGATCGATGAAAAGACCGGTTGAACCATGTGGCGCAACCGCTCTTACAAACTCGGTTACAGTGACCATGCCTGATTCCACATGCATGTGGGCGTCCAGCAAACCCGGTACAAGGAAACGTCCTTGAGCAGAGATAACATGCGTCCCCTTCCCAATGCAGTGCGAGGCATCCCCACCCACGAATGCGATGTGACCATCCACAATGGCGATATCCGTGTCAGGAATGATCTCCCCGGATTGCACACTGACCCATTGACCCTTCTGGACGACCATGTCTGCCGCTTGTCTACCCATAGCCACATCGATCAATCTACGGGCCAATGAATTTGAGACTGGCATATTGCTCTCCTGATTACTCTACAAGGTTGCTCACAAATTCTGTTGATTTCGGAGGGTTGAAAAGGCAATCCCATCGATAAAGCGGAGAATGTCTGTCCCTATATTTCGGAACTGGTGGCTCTCTTTTTTTGAAATGAAGATGACAGAACCAGCCTTAATAGGAGCCACGCCTTGAGTTGTTTCCACTTCACCATTACCACCGATTACAAAAACCTCATGCTCGTGGTCATGCTGATGAAAAGGGGAAAGCTTGCCAGGTTCAAGCTCGAATACGCGCATAGCAAATTTCGAAGCACCTTGCGAAGCATTGATCACCCACCGTACCGTCAGGCCATCAACGCCGCCGGGTTCAGATGGAACTTCTTGATAGTCTTTGACATACACGGGTGACTCCTTTCATAGTATCACCAACACCACGAGAGAACAAATCTAATCAGTTCAACATTCAAAAACCCGTTGAAGATTGGTAGGTTTTTAGAAGCTCATCGTACTTGCCGGTATTGAAATTCCAGATTTCTTGCAAACGGTCCCATTCCCAAATTGAGCCTGTAGTGATCATGGATAATTTCTCATAGTACTCGGCCAGAGCAGGATCTTCGATAGCATTATTCCGAGTTTCAAGAGTTTCCAAATAACCAGCCGGGATTGCCCGTTCAAAATGTCCGATTCGCCAGTTCAGATTGTCCGTTACTGGCAGCCTAGCCAACAACGGGTCCACCAGGGCAAATTGATCGATCGTGTAAACGCGAGGACCTTTTTGATATCCATACAACCCAATGGCTCCTTCCACGGTCACTTCAACCGGAGGCTTTATCACCCAGTTCGTACCTGCAAATCTTGAACCGCCACGATTGCTTCGGAATCCGTTTATCATCAAACCGGATCTGGAAAAATAAACTGCTTTCTCGTCATCGATACCAAATTCATCTCGATAATCAGCTAAATTCTCAGAAGGCGGTGAGAGCAACCAAAAAAGTGGCGGCCGGGGTGCCGTCACCCCTATGACAAATAGCACCACCAACACCGTTAAAATTGTTTGGCGCGAATAGATTTGAGAACCAGACAGCAAAGCAGCCGAAACAAATAATGGCGCTGCCAGGAACCTGCCTGTCATGAAATCGCCTCCAATAAACACCGTATAAAGTAAATATAAAAGGACTCCCGAATACACTACCAACACTTTTTGATCTCTCTCGATAACTGCGCAAACGCCTGCGAATGCAACCACGAACAATGTCAATGGATCCAAACCCATGGAATTAACCATATAATCCAAGCCCTGAATTAGTAGCAGGCGTTCTCCAATCCCTGTGTTCAATTTGGCGTAGGCCGTATTCGGGAATGGAAATCCATAGTAGATCATTGAAAACAATTCCCACAAGAAGAATGGTAGTAATCCAAGCAAAATGAGGCCTGTATTCCTTCGCCAATCCTTCAAATCCTGGAAGAATGTAAACCCTAAGGCCGGAATTGCAAATAACAAAGTATCCAAGCGATTGAGCGCAAGCAAAGAAGAAATGAAGGTCAACCAGAACAATCCGCTCTTTTTATTTAGAAATAGGACAAGAAATAATGCCAGCAAGAAATACGTCAGTGGATTTTCGAGGCCTGAAGTTGCATAATCCAGAAAGGCTTTAGAGAAAAGTGCAGCTATGATAAAGAGACCCTTATTTTCGATTTGTTCACCCGATATCCTTGACATAACCAGGGTTACCGCACCACATGCCAATCCAACCGAAACTAAAAGGGTCAATAAATAGAGACCGTTGTTCGAATCGAAGCCGAACATTCGCATTTGAACAAGGTAACCAAAAGATAACAATAACATCCATAGCGGATGTGTATATGCCTGGACTCGTATAAAGGGATTATAAGTAAGTCCGTAACCTGCAATAAAGTTTTCAATTGTCCGTAGGGTGATATAGGCATCATCAGTTATCCAGGCATTTCGCACAACTGTAAGCCCAAATAATCCCACGAAGATCCAAATGGTCAGACTCTTATTGTGTTTTACCATTCGACCATTCAAGACCCCTACCCCCCAAGTAGAATTCTGGCTCTTTCATTATGGTTTTCGACCAACTTAGACTCATCAACGGTAACCAGACTTCCATCCTGTACAACAAACTTGCCCGCCACCACGGTATGGTCGACGCGCACGGGTTGGCAAAATACGATCGCCGATACTGGGTCATGGACCGCACCACCAGCATAATCGATGCGATTCATATTGATAGCAAAGAAATCGGCGCATTTGCCCGGTTCAAGTGAGCCGATGTCCAAACGACCCAGAACTGCAGCCCCTCCGCGAGTAGCGAGATGCAAAGCTTGTCTTGCGGTCATCAGTTTGCGATTTGGGTCATTCGATAACGAGAACCCTGTGATACCTTCTTTGACCCTTGACAGGAGCATGGTTTGGCGCACTTCGGCCAACATGTGCGAGCCGTCGTTGCTGGCAGAGCCGTCCACACCCAGGCCCACCTTCACGCCCGCGGAAAGATATTCCTTGATGGGCGCAATACCCGAAGCCAAGCGCATATTCGAGGTTGGGCAATGCGCCACTCCGCACTTATGACTGGCAAAGACCTCTATCTCGGTCTGGTTCACCCAAATCGAGTGGGCAAACCACACATCCTTCCCTACCCAATCCACTTCTTGCATGTATCCCACCGGTCGATGACCAAATCGCGCGAGGCAAAAATCCTCCTCATCCTCGGTTTCAGCCAGATGGGTGTGTAATTGCACCCCAAATTCACGCGCCAGAGTTGCGGATTCACGCATCAACTCAGACGTAACCGAAAAAGGTGAGCAAGGCGCCAACACAATTTGCACCATCGCACCAGGTTTTGCATCATGGTAACTTTCAATCAAACGTTGGGAATCTTTCAGGATGTGCTCTTCAGTGTCCACCACGCTATCGGGAGGCAACCCGCCCTGGCTTTCACCCAGGCTCATCGATCCGCGGGAGGCCTGCAAGCGAACTCCAATTTCCTTTGCTGCAGCAATCTCATCGTCCAGTTTGGAGCCATTGGGATATAAGTAGAGATGATCTGACGCGGTAGTACAACCAGATAATGCCAGCTCCGCCAGAGCAGTCTGCGTCGATACAAAAATATCCTCTGGCTGCAAGCGCGCCCAGATCGGATAGAGCGTTTTTAGCCAGTTGAACAAATTGGCATCCTGGGCAGGCGGAACGACACGCGTCAGTGTCTGGTAGAAGTGGTGGTGGGTGTTGATCAGCCCAGGTAGCAATACATAATCGCTCCAATCGAAGGTTTGATCTGCCTTATCAGGGAGCTGGTTGGTCGGGCCGACTTGCTCTATGAATCCGTCACGTACAAAAAGACCACCATCGGAATACTCCCGTTGGTGGTCGTCCATTGTGGCGACATAAGCGTGTTTAATAAGGAGGGTTGTCATTGGGTTGGTTAATTTGATAGATAAGTAGTTGGACAGTTCGTCTTTTGGTTGTTTCGTTCGGTGAACAACCAGAACACTCCACCTGAACGCTTAGGCTTTGGATCAAAGAAGCGAAAGAACTATAAAATTAGGAACGAAACCCATTGATAAATTTGTCTGACAACTTTGCCTAAGTGTAGCAAATAATCAGAGGGATGTCAATTGATGGATTGATGTGCAAAACTTCCCCTCCAGGAAAAGTGCCGAATCAAGAAGGTTGTTCAACCGTGGATTTTCTTCTATGATGATGCGGGACGCCATTAAGTAAGCAATGAAATAAGGATGGTTTTCTTAAGCTTAGATAAGGGAATCGGCCTGATTTTGCGCGTTTATCTTCCGTATTCGTGATGCGAATTCCTACAACAATAAATCTGACGAATTAAAACGAGACAGCAAAGATTGCTGTCTCGTTTTAATTTAGGCTATTTGTGTGCTCGTTTCAGATTACCACAACGTTTTCGGCTTGCAGACCTTTTTGGCCCTGGACAACTGTAAATTCAACTCGCTGGCCTTCTTCCAGGTTTTTATAACCATCACCAACGATGGCGTTGAAATGCACGAAAACATCTTCGCCTTCTGCACGTTGAATAAACCCGTAGCCTTTGCTGCCATTGAACCATTTGACTGTACCTTGTTCTTTTTCAGACATGATTTGGAACTCCTTTCTTTTTAGTATTTTGCTGAGTCAAACATGGGTTCCAAATCAAGATCGAACTCTTAGTATGAAATCTTCTGTTGATCAAGCAATTCAGTGTAACTCAGATTGCGTATTTGTGTGTAATTCTTTTATTAGAAACCAACCAACTCAGTGCTCATAGAAAGCACGACCTTTTTTTAGTAATGCATTGATCTCATTATTGGCATCAAATGTGGAAACCTCGTCTACAGTTGCCCATTCCTGGCATAGTACATTTGTGATCATACGCTTGAAATCAGCAATTGGTCCAAAAAGGGATTTTCGCCAGCCGTGCGCAGTCAAATCCCTCAAAACCTCACAATGAGCCACAATCGTCCCTTGCTTGATGCGAAGGGCAAGACCAGCCAGTAGACTCCGATCGGAAACAAGTTCGAGTGGAGCGGATTGCAGTACCAGGCGGCACTGGTCGAGTTCGCCTTTTCCACTCAATCTACGCAAACCGGATGTGGTCGACTCAACCGGAACCCATAATGTCGTATCAGGAATGGCAATCACATAGTACATCCGCGCTGAATCCGGCTCGAATTGCTTCTCTTCCAGACTGGCTATATAACCAACCCCATGCTGTGGATGGACCACTTGTTCACCGACCTTGAATTTCAACCCGATACTATCACTCATAATGTACAACCGGTTTGCCTTTCTCGATTAACGCCTCAATCTCATCGGCGGCATCCGTAATTGTGACCCCTTCTACCGCCGCCCACTCCTGACATAACACTCCTTGAGTCGCACCGAGAAAGGAAGACAAAGCTTCTCCGAGCGTATTTTGCCAGCCATAGGCAGTTAAGTCACGCACGACTTCACAGTGCGCTCGAAGAGTCCCCTGTTTCAAGTGGGCTACAAGATCGCTTTGGCGATATCGCGGGTCGTGATTGAGCGGCATGGGCGCCGCGCTTAATACACGACGACAATTATTGATTTCTGCCTTGACAGTCAGCTTCCTTAGCCCCGATGTTGTTAGCGCCAAAGGAACCCAAAGCGTACTGGCAGGAAAGGAAATTTCATAAAAAGCGCGCTTGCTTCCCTGATCCATTTGTTTGATGGACAAATGGGTTATCCGTCCCAAGCCGTGACGTGGATGAACAACCTTGTCACCGATTCTAAAAGACATACGATCCTCTAATAGCGGCGCTTGCCTCCGCCTCGTTTTTGATTGCGGTTACCCGCCTGAAACCCACCACGTT
>CAZULT010000062.1:25923-27335 GCA_964621295.1 uncultured Anaerolineaceae bacterium
CGTTTTTGATTGCGGTTACCCGCCTGAAACCCACCACGTTCTTCCCGCGGACGGGCAAAACTTACTGCCAACGTGCGGTCATTCACATCATAATCATTGAACATGGTAATGGCTTTCTGAGCGTTTTCTCGCGAATCCATTTCAACAAATGCAAATCCCTTGGACATCCCGGTCGTGCGGTCCTTGATCAACGCCACCGATGATACGGTCCCAGCCTGTGCAAATAAACCATGCAAGTCTTCCTCTGTGGTGTTGTATGACATATTCCCCACGTACAATTTGGCTTCCAAATTAATACTCCTTGATTTCGATCACGATGGCAATCGAAAAGCCGCCAACCCATAAGAGGGGTTGACGGCAGCGAGAGCGCGTTTGTCCTTTTATAAGAGAATCTAATTATATCATACCCACCACATATCTTTTATTTGGTGGTAAACTAATCCTTGATCAGAATAATTGGTACTGTGTGGATTCCAATCGCTGTCACTTTTATGGGGAGCAGCGATTTTTTCAGGATATTCGTACCAAACCAATGCGTTCAATCGCCTCATTGGATTTAGTCACCAAACGTTTGGGGGTTATGTAGGTGAAATGGCAAAGCCGTTCGATAAACAGACACCCATATTCTATGATTGATATGCTGCAAAACAACCCGCCAATTCCCAAGGTAAACCGACTCCGGTGTGGTCGCAACAAACCGATATACCAATCTAATTGGAACCATCTTACATTGGGATTACCCTGAGCTGGAGAAGGAATATCCTTCCAGAATACTTCCATGTGATCCAACATCCTCCTGACAAAGATCACCACCGTTTCCTTCCATAAGGAGTTCGTCATGAACAAAACTAGTAAGAATCCATTGCTCGCTGGCCTGCTTAATATGGTTGTACCCGGATCTGTCCATCTATATGTCAATAGAGAATGGCTAAAATTTTTCTTGACCTTCATAGGAATGGGACTTTTGTTGGCAATCGCGGTCTGGGTGGGAACTTCTTTGCAAAGTGCACGTTTTTTTAGTTTGCCCCAGGGATTGTGCCCGGGAGCTCTTGCCCTGCTCGTTCTTGTCCCATTGTTCATAACAGGGCGTAATTCTGCTGTTGAACACAATAAAATCCAGGGCGATGAGATCCTATACCAAACCAGGAAGCCAATATCTCAAGACTCCGATGAAAAACAAATTAAAAGAATCCAAAAAATGCGCGATGAGGGTCTGATCTCTGAACAACAGTACGAGAATAAGAAAAGCAAGGTTTCAAAAAATGAATAGGTGCTCTAAAGAACAATTAATGATGGCTAAATGGGTCCACGTTGAAGAATACCACTAAAAATTGAAAAAATTCCTGGAGAGCAAGAAACAAGAAATCCAGCGTTAGTGTGATTTCCAGACCGATTATGATCATTTCCGGTCT
>CAZULT010000063.1:0-13082 GCA_964621295.1 uncultured Anaerolineaceae bacterium
CCTAACTATTAATTATGCGGAAATATTCTATATAAGTACCCGAAAAAGTGGTATTATAAAGAATGTTTCGGGTTAAGTACCTATAGAATATTATAGGTGTACCCGCTGGAAATTGCAACCTCATGTCCAAATCCGGCCCTCCATCCAATACACTCCTTGACCAGCTCAGTAGTCAACTTCGAACTCAGCACTACTCCAGGCGTACTGAAAAAACTTATATTTCTTGGGTCCGCAAGTACATTCTATTCCATGGCAAACGTCATCCCATGGAGTTGGGACCCGAAGAGATCAATGCCTTTATCTCCTACCTCGCACTCGATAGAAAGGTGGCTGCTTCTACTCAGAACCAAGCCCTCAGCGCGATCTTGTTCCTTTATCGCCGTGTCCTTAAGGTCGAATTGGACGAGGCTTCTTTGCAGTTCGCGCGTCCACGCAGACCCAAACGCTTGCCCACGGTCCTTTCGAAAGGAGAGGCTCTACGGGTGATCAGCCGGACGGAGGGGGTTTATCGCCTTATGGCCCAGATTATGTACGGTAGCGGCTTGCGCCTGATGGAAGTCCTTCGCCTGCGCGTCAAGGACCTTGACTTCGAAAACCGTAAGATCATTATCCGCGACGGTAAGGGCGAAAACGACCGTGCCACAGTCTTTCCCGATACATTGTTTGAACCGATGAGGTTGCATCTCAAGGGTGTCAAAGCGCTCCATGAACAGGATCTCTTCGATGGCTATGGCACAGTTTACTTGCCATATGCCCTCGATAAGAAATTCCCAAATGCAAACCGCGAATGGATCTGGCAATATGTTTTCCCTGCGAACGAGCTTTCCACCGACCCTGCGACTGGTATTGTGCAACGTCACCATCTCCACGAGACCAGCCTGCAGAAAGCTGTCAGGCAAGCCGCCCGCTCAGCCGGCATTAACAAGCCGGTCACGCCGCATACTTTCCGTCACTCCTTCGCCACCCACCTGCTCGAGAACGGCTATGACATCCGCACCGTGCAGGAATTGCTCGGCCACAAGGACGTGCGCACCACCATGATCTACACCCACGTCCTGCAGCGCGGCGGCCTGGCTGTGCGCAGTCCCTTAGATAATTGATTCCTATTGTCCTTGTGTTCAGCAAGGGTTCAACGAAATGTCTTCAAGAAATTCCCGAAAAGACGGAAGCGATTCTCAAATGTCTTCAAGGGAATCGCGCGGATCGACGTGGGAATTCGAAAGTTCTCGCCGAGAAAATCAAAAAGCTCGCCGAGAAAAATAAAAAGCTCGGCGAGTTACTTAAAAAGCTCGCCGAGCTTTTTTCGCTTTTCACCGGACTTCCGTGCAAATCGCCGTGGATCCTTCGAAATACACGCCGGAAATGCAGGCGAAGGGCTTTGTCTTCCTCGCACCCCGCGCTGGCTTGCCGCCTGCGCCGGGGCGAGTGCGCCGTGCCCGGGTCGTTGGGTTGGGGGGCGCCCGCGTAGCCGCCCGGCTATTTAGGTTTGGTGGGTTTGGGCTCTCTGGTAGGTTTGTCGACCCGTCCGGGAGGCACGGAACCGGGTGCGTGCGGGTCGTAGGTGGTCGGTTCGATGGAGGAGGACGGGGGTGTGGCCACCGCGGTCGGCGCGGGCTTGGTCGGCTCCAGGTTGGGCGGGACGGTCGCCGCGGGATCGGTGGGCACCTTGCTGGGCACTGTGGTGGCGTCCGGCTTGGAGGGCGTGGCGAGGCTGCCTGGCCCGTTCGCATCCCGGGTGCGGGTCGGAGGGAGGGCGCTGGCGCTCGTTGTGGCGGTGCCAGTCACCGTGGCCGGAACCGCGGTGGGGGGCGTGCCGCTGATCATGACCGCGGCCAGCTGCGTCTGCAGGTAAGCCAGAGTGGCCTGCGAGCCTGGATATCCGGCTGCCATGGCGGTCTGCGCGTCGTGCAGTTGGAACACCAGCAGTTGGATCGCCGTTGCGGTCTGGGCTTCGGCTTCGCGCGAGGTAGCCAGCCCGCTCATGGTGACGCCCAGCGAGATGACCAGCGCCAGCAGCAGCAGGCTGGCCGCCATCCAGGGCGCGCGCGCCAGGAGTCGCTGGCGGCGCGTCTCACGATCGCGGCGGTCCAGCTCGCGGCGCACCTCCGGGGTGACCTCCTCCGGGCCCTTGTCCGCGGCCACGGATTGCGCCAGGCGCGCGAGCGTGGTTTGCATATCCAGCGTGTACCCGCGTCCTTTCGCAGCGGGATCGCCGGGCTCGGGGTTTTCCAGGGTGGCCTGCAGGCGCTCGAGCAGCGGCGCGCCGCTTCCCATGGACTGGCCGGGGGAGATGGCGGCCGCGCTGGCCAGGTCACGCGCCATTTCGCCCGCCGACCAGTAGCGCTCGAGCGGATTCTTCATCAGGGCGCGGTTGATGACCAGCTCGGCGGCGGCCGTAATGGAAGGGTTGAGCTCTTTCGGGGGGCGTACTGGTTCGCGCAGGTGCATCATGGCCACCGCCATGGGCGTATCCGAGACGAACGGCGGTGTGCCGGTCAGGATCTCGTAGAGCATCACGCCCAGGGCGTACACGTCCGTCTGTGGCGAGACCGGCTGCCCCGCCACCTGCTCGGGGGACATGTAAGCCGGCGTGCCGATCGCCGCGCCGCTCAGGGTCAACTCCAGGCTCTCGTCCAGCACCTTGGCCAGCCCGAAGTCGGTCAGGTAGGCGCGCCCTTCGGCGTCCACCAGGATGTTGTTGGGCTTGATGTCGCGGTGGATGATCTTCAGGGCGTGCGCGTAATCAAGCGCAGCCGCCACGTCTGTCAGCAGGCTGGCTGAATCGGCCAGCGAGAGCGATCCGCGCTTGAGCAGGTCGCTGACCGTCCCGGCGCGCATGTAGCGCATCACCAGGTAGAGCAGGCCCTCTTCCTGCCCGAAGTCGTAGACCGGCACGATGTGGCGGTGTTCAAGCCCGGCGATGACGTGCGCTTCATGCTCGAAGCGCTCCACCACGTGAGGGTCCTGCGCCTGGTGGGGGTGCAGCACCTTGATGGCTACCAGCCGGTCCATCCCGGGCTGGTAGGCCTTGTATATGGTGGCCATGCCGCCCTGGCCGATCAGTTCCAGGAGGCGGTAGGGTCCGAGGGTCTCGCGAGGCAGGTCTGTCATCTCATTCAACGCGTTAAAACCGGATTGCCCGGGCAGGTTCGATGCGGAGTGCGTTGTTAATTTTTATTATACATATTTCAGGTCAAAAAAGACATCTACCTTTCAGCTTTGGAAGGTATGCAGACGTCGCAATTTGCCCGGTACCGGGGATATGCGCGGCGGCAGGGTAAGCGCCGGGCGAGTTGAATCGTCTGGAAGCATGCGCCTGCGGGCCGAAAGGCCCGATCCTGGTCCCCCTTTGAATGATGGAGGTAAAGAATGATGGTCTTCAAATGGCTGTCCGGATTGTTCCCGCGTTTTCAGGTCATTGTCTTCCGCCTGACGACCGGCAGGGCGATAGCCGCGATGCGCGGCATGCCGATCCTGCTGCTCACCACCGTGGGACGCAAGACCGGAAAGCAGCGCACCACGCCGTTGGTGTATATTCGGGACGGGGAGAAGTATGTCGTCACGGCGTCGAACAACGGCCGCGATACCGACCCGGCCTGGTACCGCAACCTGCTGGCGAACCCGGATGTGGCGATCGAAATTCCCGGCCAGCGCATACGGGCGCGTGCGGCGGTGGCTTCACCGGCCGAGCATGAGAAGTTCTGGGCGAACCTTGTCGCCCGGGCGCCGTTCTTCGAGGGCTACCGCAAGGGCACCTCGCGCGCGATCCCGATGGTCCTGCTGGCGCCTCGATAGCTGTTGGCTGTGCGATCCGGGCCGCTGGACCGAAATGGCATTAAAATGGACCCGAGGTGGCGATGGACCTTCCAGGTATTGAACAGCTGAAGCAACACTTCCCCGATCTGCAGACCCGCGCCGGCGCGCTCAACCTGGCGGCGCGTGCCATCGGATTCTTTGCGCTCACCACGGCGTTCTTCCTGCTCACGGATGCCCTCATCCCCGACTGGCAGCCGGACGGCCAGATCCTCGTCATGGCGCTTGGTTTCCTGGTGCTGTCGCGTTTCTTTGCCCGGCGTGAGCCCTTACGGGAGCGCTATGGCGAGCTGGCCTACCGCCAGGCTTTCGTGCGCTATGCCGTGCCCGGGTTGGCGGTCGTCTTTGCCAGCGTGGCGCACTGCGCCTACCTGCCCGGCCTGGCCGTTCCCCGCGTGTGGTGGCAGTCGCTCCTGCGTCTGGCCGGCGCGTACTTCACCGTGGTAGGTGTTGGCTTGTGCCTGCGTGCCGTCCTGACCTTCGGCTTCGACAACCTGACCATGCTCTACGTCTACTTCCCGGATCAAAGCCGGATGGTGGACTCGAGCATCTACGGGGTCCTGCGCCATCCCGTGTACGCCGGCGCGCTGCGCGTCATGCTGGGACTGTGCCTGCTGAACGGCACCTGGCAGGCCTTGGTCTTTGCCTTGATCGCCCCGCTCGGCGTGACGGGTTGGGTGCGCCTGGTGGAGGAGCCGGAACTGCTGGCGCGCTTCCCGGATTACGCGGAGTACCGGGCGCGCGTGCCGGCCTTCTGGACCCTGCGTATTGTGAAACTCTGGCGATTCCTGCTCGCGGGGGATTGAGCGCCGGGCCTGACGGCCGATAGTACCAGCGTACAGGCCTAATTTGGCGCCGGTGCGGGTATAATTGGACTAACTCAATCCAATTCATTGCAGCTCTTGAAAAACCTATTCGCTCTCCCATCCCCCGGAATACTGCCGGTATATGCCGCACAGGGCGGCGGATGGGAAGCAGGAGGTCCCGCATGGCACCCGTACCAGCAACTCCCCTGCACCTGACTCCAGGGAGCAGTTCTCGAAACAGCCGGACGCCCGCCGGCAAGAACGTGCGAGGCGCACAGCGCAGAATGCTCTTCGCGTTCCTGAGCCTGTGCCTGGCGGCGCTGGCCTGTAACGTTCCCGGCCAGTCCGCTGTGTCCGGCCCGTTGACAACGACGGCCACCCCTGCGGGGACCGGCGCCGCAAGCGCAGAACCGGGGCTTGCGACCGCGACAGGCACGCCCACGCTTGGCCCGGCCACCGCCGCGGCCAGCCAGACCCCGCTGCCCACAGCCACATCCTCCCAGCCCTGCAACCTGGCCTCCTTCGTGACCGACGTGACCGTGCCGGACGGCACCCAGATCCAGCTCAACCAGGCCTTCAGCAAGACCTGGCGCTTGAAGAACGCCGGCACCTGTACCTGGACTTCGGGGTATTCGCTGTTGTTCGACAGCGGGGACCAGATGGGCGGGCCGGCCTCGCAGACGCTCACGAACGGCACGGTCGCCCCCGGCCAGAACCTCGACATCACCGTGAACCTGGTGGCGCCCGGCTCCGCCGGCACCTACCGCGGCAACTGGAAG
Organism: uncultured Anaerolineaceae bacterium; assembly: GCA_964621295.1. Lineage (GTDB taxonomy): Bacteria > Chloroflexota > Anaerolineae > Anaerolineales > Villigracilaceae > JAABUE01. Next base: position 5,399 of record CAZULT010000063.1, read on the forward strand.
ATAAAAGAGCCGGGCGGGGCGCTCTTTGGCCTGTCCAATGGACCCTTCTGGGTCGAGATACAGGCCGTGGCACAGCCGGCGCAGCTGCCTGCCTGGCCGCTCTTCAAGCAGGGCGACCAGGGCCCGGAGGTGGCAGCCCTCCAGTACCTGTTGCGCCTCCACGGGCAGAACCCCACGCCGGACGGGATCTTCGGGCCGCAGACCAAATCCGCCGTGCAGGCCTTCCAGAACCAGAAGGGGCTGAGCGCGGACGGCATCGTGGGGCCGCAGACCTGGGGCGCCCTGATCCAGGGTGCGCAGATCAAAGCGGGCAGCAGCGGGCAGGCGGTGCGCGCAGCCCAGACGCTGCTGCGCGACAAGTACGGCTTTGGGATCGCTGTGGACGGCAGCTTCGGTCCCCAGACCACGAACGCCACCAAGGACTTCCAATCCGGGCACAGCCTGGATGCGGACGGCATCATCGGGCCTAAAACATGGCAGGCCCTGGTGGGGTATTGATCCCCCGGTTCGGGGGAAGGGAATTTAACGAAAAAGAGTGGGCGAGCAGGCGCGAAGCGCCGCTCGCCCACTCTTTTCCGATTCACACCCCCTTCCCGGGTTGTTTATCGTGCGGGAAGGGGGCCGGGGGGATGGGCAAGGAGCCTATTCTCCTTACGGAAGCATCAAAGATTAGGTTTGGGGTGATTCATGATTCTTCAAAAGGTGTTGATTTTGAAATACGACTGGTCGCCTGGGCCTGTCCTCGCTCACGGTACGATCACGGTCACGTTCAGCCAGCCGAACGGCCAGCCGCCCCAGTTGTTCATCAGCTGGAAGGTGCCTGTGTACAGGCCAGGCGCTTTGGGTGAACGCAGCTGGATGGTGATCTCGGCCGTTTCACCCGGCCACACTCTCTCAGGATCGGAGATCTTGTGCAGCTTATGTGGTTTGTAGCCGAATTCCAGTCCGTCCGCGTGCACTACCCAGTAACCTTCGTTCCACATGCACGAGCCGGTGTTCTTCACCAGCCATTCCTTGTAGAAATTGCGGTTGCTCTCGATGGTGGCGCCGTAAGGGAAGGTCACATCCTGTAGGGTCAATACCGAATCACAGGGTATCTCACTTACTTTCGCAAACGGCGTGACCGACTGGATGAACTGCGTGGGGGTCATCGGCAGTTCGAAGAGGGGTGTGGGCGAGGCCGTTTCAGCCGTCAGGAACGTTGCAGTAACGGAGATGGTTCCTTTTGGCGTTGGCGAACGAAGCGGAAGGGGGGAAGGTGTATCGCTGGCCGCTGATGGAGCGTCGGCGGTCAATTCTACGCTGTGGGTCCTGGCAGCTGCCGTATAGACCGGGTTGAGATCGAAGGTTGGGGCGGGAGCCTCGCTGCCGAGTGCGGCACAGGCCGTGAGCAGGATCGTGTATACGAGCAGGATCCGTTTGGGAGTCAACATTCCAGCCATGGAGCCTCCTGGGATGGGGCGCTTTTTGCCATTGTATCACCTCTCACGCATCACAACCTTTGCAACTTCATGACTGTCCGCTGCGCGGTGATTTGGGAGCGCGGGTCACGGCGGCGCCGGGTCTCCTGCCTCAGGAGAGGCTCATGGCGCGTGCGAAGTCGTAACCGCTCGGCTCCTGGAACACGCGCAGGTCGAAGAAACCCAGGGCGGCCAGCAGGTGGTCGAAGATCTCGGCCTGGATGCGCTCGTACTCATTCCAGCGCGTGGTCTTGGTGAATACGTACACTTCGATCGGCAGCCCGGTCGGCCCGGGCGCAAGTTCGCGGATCAGGAAATCCATCTTGCGGCTGTGGATGTCCGGATGTTTGCGCAGGTACGCTTCGATGTAGGCGCGGTAGATCTCCACGTTGGTGATCTGCGGTCCGTCCAGGGGTGAATCGATCTCCTCGACGCCCTGGCGGTATTCCGCAAACAGTTCGCGCCGCTTGGATACTACCTCGTTGATCAGGTCGATCTTGCCCAGGCGTTCCAGCATTTCTTCATCGCAGAATTTGATGCTGGTTTTGTCGATGTGCAGTGCGCGCATGATGCGCCGGCCGCCGCTTTCCTGCATGCCGCGCCAGTTCTTGTAGGCCTCGCTGATCATCTTGTGGGTCGGGATCACGGTGATGGTCTTGTCGAAATTCTGCACCGTGATGGTGTGCAGGCTGATGTTGATCACATCCCCATCGGCGCCGTAACTGGGCACTTCGATCCAGTCCCCTTCCTTTACCAGGTCGTGGGCGGCGATCTGTACACTGGCGACCAGCGACAGGATCGTGTCCTGGAAGATCAAGAGCAGCACCGCCGTCAGCGCCCCCAATCCGCTCAACAGCAGCACGGGCGTTTCGTTCGTGATGAGTGAGATGCTCAGGATGATCGCCACGATCAGCGCCAGCAGCTTGAAGATATCCAGGTAGCCCTGGATGCTGACCCCGTTGAAGGAGCGGCTGCTCTCGTAGATCTCGTTCAGCGCGTCGAGCAGGCCGTTCAAAGACAACACGGTCAGCCAGAGGATGAAGAACTGCGCGATTTTACGCACCAGCTCCTGCTGGTCTCCCGCCAGGTAGGCGAATGCATACAACAGGAGGAACGGCGCCAGCCAGGCCACGCGATAAGGTCGCAGCCTTTTCGCCAGGATGTCGTCATATTTGTTCTTGGTGCGCCCGGTAAGGTAGATCAGGCTGCGCGCAAACACCAGCTGCGCAACCAGGTAGACGAGAAGGATGGCCAGCACTGTCACGCCGGCAGCCAGGGCCGGTTGGTTGGCGATCCAGGCTTGAATCTGAGGAATGTCCACGCTTGAAACTCCTGAACCAGTTAGATGTGAGCCCGTGTCCGCGGGCCTCACGTAGAATCGTAACATGGTTTCACCTTCCTGGAAGTAGCCAAAATGTCCCTCCGGTCCGGCGATCCATGCCTGCCAGGAAAGCAGGCCGGCCACCTTTGCGATGGGCTGCCTGTGCGCGAGGATGATTTTATGCTAAAGTAATGAGTAGATTCGAGAAACCGAGAGGATGGACGCGTATGCCCGAGCATGAAACCCATCAGCAAAAGCAACCTGAAAACCCGCCGATCGCCCACAGGTGGTTCTACCTCACCGCCTTACTGGTGCTGCTGCTGGCCTGCATGCCCCTGGCAACACCCCCATTGAACGGGGACCCCGTGCTGATGACTCAATCCGTGGCCACGGCGCCCGCTGAGCCCTCTGGTACGCCCGCCGTCCTGCCGCCGGAGCCCCTCCCGACTGACACGGCCGCTGTGGTTGCGTTGCCTCCCGCGTCCCCAACCCCGGTGGTGCCGGTAACCCTGGTGCTTGTGGGAAATCATTACGACCGCCAGGCGCTCAGTCTGTTGGGAGGCTACCGCGAGGGCGCCTGGTTGGGGCCGGAACAGGCGGCACCCTACATTGAGATCAACGCGGAGTACCGCACTTTCGTCCTCGATGGCCTGGAGCAGGTCACGCGCCTCAGCGCCATAGAGGCGAGCAACGCGCCGGCCGAGGGTTGCAACCAGCCGCATTACGTGCTCCGCACGGAAGGGGATCTGCTGCCATACTCGGTCGGCTTGAACGCGGGCTGGCCTGCCTACCCGCGCCCGGTGGAATGGCTCTCCAGCCAGAATGAGTTCTATCTCCAGGCGGTGCGCGAAACGCTGCAGGCCGCCGGACTGCCGGACCCTGACGTTCGTATTCAGCAAGTCCTGCGAGCCGACCTGGATGGCGACGGCGCCGACGAGGTGCTGATCGCCGCCTCGCGCTTCCTCGAACCGACCGGTCATGACGTCTCGCCTGGCGATTATTCAATAGTCCTGCTGCGCTCGTTTGTAGCAGGACAGATCTCTACGCAGCGCGTGGTCGGCGAGGTGTACACCTCGGCCAGGAGTCTGGCGTTTCCACCGAGCTACACTGTCCAGGGCGTCCTGGACGCCAATGCGGACGGGCGGTTGGAAGTGCTGGTGTACCGCCAGGTGTGGGAGGGGCAGGGCAGCCAGTTGTTCGAAATGCGGTCAGGGCAATTGCAGGAAGCGCTGCGCCTGCAGTGCGGGCTGTAGCGGCGATAGCCGGTGTAAAATGAAGATAGAAGTAGTTGGAACCCTTTACTCGTCGTTGCACTTTAGAAGAAGGAGGTAGTATGTCGAAGAAGATCTGGTTGGCCGCACCCTTCGCTGTCTTTCTGGTCGTGGCGCTGGCCTGTAACGCCCCAGGTTCCGGCGGGACGGAGCTGTCGTCCACGGAAGTGATCGAGACGGCCGTGGCCCAGGCCTCCACGCTGGCGGTGGGCACGGTCTCGACGCCCCTATCGCCCATCTCGCCCGGCGAGCCGGTGGAGTTGCCTTCCCCCACCGACACGACCGCCCCTGTCGCCACGCCCACGCCAGGCGATCCATTGGTGCTGCACGCCACCCTGTGCTGGGTGGGCCCCGGACCGCAATTTGAAGTCGTCAGCGCCCTGAAGGAAGGCGAGCGCGTGCCGTTATTGGGAAAAGGCAGCCTGCCCGACTGGTGGGTGGTGCGCAATCCGATCTACCGCGACCCGTGTTGGGTGCAGGCCAGCGACCTGCAGGTGGATCCGGGCGTGGACGTGAACGCCCTGGAAATCTTCTACCCGCCGCCCACACCGACCTGGACGCCAACTTCCACACCGACGCCCACCAATACGCCATAAGCGAGGCTTAGCCTGCACTCCGGTTGATTTCCACATCTTATTCTTGGGAGGTGCCGCATGCAAATTGCAAAGGTAAGCGTCACACCGCTGGAATTGACCCTGAAGGTGCCCTTCCGCTCCGCGCTTCATCGCGAACCGCTTACCCGGATTCCGGTTGTCTTTCTGCGGGCGGAGCTTGTGCGCCAGGCCGAGAGCGCCTGGGGCTGCGCCACGTTCGACCCGCAGCTCAGCGGCCTGACGTTCGAGCAGGTGATCGACGCCTGCCGGGCCTGCGCGGAACGCCTACCCGGGCTCAGTCCGCTCAACATCCAGTTTGCCCTTTCTACACTGTCTGACCTGACCGCCGGGATAGCGGCGGTGCGCTGCGCGTTCGATATGCTGCTTCATGATGTGCTTGGTCTATGGTCCGGTCTTCCGCTCTACCGTCTTTTGGGCGGGTTTCGCGACCGTATCCAGACCTCCATCACGCTCAGCCCGGCCAGCGTGAAGGAGAGCGTGTCCATGGGGCGCGCGCGCGCCAGGCAGGGCTTTCGTATTCTCAAGCTGAAAGGTGGGCTGGATCCGGAAGAGGACGTGCGCAGGGTACAGGGCGTGCATACGGCCTTGCCTGATCTCGTCCTGAGGTTGGATGCGGATGGCGGCTACAGCGTCCAGCAGGCGCTGGATGTGGCCCGCGCCCTGGAAGGCGTGCTCGAATTCCTGGAGCAGCCCACCCCGCCCGCCGACCTGAGGGCCTTGCGGCAGGTAGCGAATCTCAGTCCTGTGCTGATCCTGGCAGATGAAAGCCTGGGAGGCCCGGAGTCGGCGCTGGAGATCGTCAACCAGCACGCAGCGCACGGTCTCAGCACCAAGCTGGCAACCTGCGGGGGCCTGGATTGCGCCCGCCAGGTCGATACGATCGCCCGCGCCGGCGGCCTTTCCACGATGGTGGGTTGTCTGAATGAGCCGGCTTTGCTGATCGCGGCCGGGTTGGGATTGGCGCTGAGCAGCCCCAACGTACGCTACGGCGATCTGGACGGTCACTTCGACCTGCAGGACGATCCCACCGAGGCGGGTTTCGAGTTCAAGGACGGCTGGTTGGTCGCCGGCGAGCGCCCGGGACTCGGATGCCGGGTTGAACTATAAAATGGCAACCTATAAACTAACACCCTCCGACCTGACCTTCCTTTGGGATGAGTGCCGGCGCTGTTTCTACCTCAAGGTGCGGCGCGGCTTCCGGCGACCGGGTAGCCCTTTTCCGTCCATCTTTGGGCGTATCGACAGCCTGATGAAAGACCATTTCCAGGATCAGCCGACCGGCACCCTTGAGGCTTCCCTGCCGCCGGGGAAAGTGCAGTTTGGAGAACGCTGGGTACGTTCGAAGCCTATCCAGGTCCCTGGCCGGGAGAACAATTGCTATCTGCTGGGCAAGTTCGACTCTGCCCTGGCCTTCGAGGATGGCTCCTACGGGGTGGTGGATTTCAAGACTTCCCAGCCACGGCCCCATTTCATTGAATTCTACGGCCGGCAACTACATGCCTATGCCTACGCCCTTGAACATCCTGAAACGGGCAAGTTCGGATTGAGCCCGGTCAAACGCCTGGGATTGTTCGTGGTGGAGCCTGTGGATATGCAGTCCACTTCAGACGGTCGGCTGGCTTACCTGGGTGCGGTCACCTGGATCGAGGTCCCCAGAGATGATGAAGCCTTCTTTGGGTTCCTGGGGGGAGTGCTGGGTGTGCTGGATGCCGCGGTGCCTCCCCCCGCAGGGGAGAGTTGCGCCTACTGCCAGTACCGGCAGGCGGCCCGGGAACACCCTGAATACTAGCTTTAGACCGGTTGGACTGCTATTCTCTTTCTCTTGTTTGCTCCTATGGTTGAATTTCCGGGTACTTTTTTGTACACTGGAGATGACCCTCATAGGAAGCCTGTTATGAGGTGCAGCATATGTTCAGGACCTTTTCGTTCGTAAAATATGCCGATGCGCGGGAGGATGTTTCCATAAGGAGGTGGCGATATGTGGAGAAAGAAACTGCTTGGTTTCATGGCCGGGGTGATCCTGAGCGCCTGTGCAATTGGAGGGCCGCCCAGTGGAACGGTGAAAGAGTATCTGGAGGGGGTATCCTTGCAAGAGGTCAACATCCAGATGCGACGCCAGTGCGAATTGACACCCTTTATGGTCGAGGATGGACACACCAACGTCTGGTTGGTGCTCTATCGCTATAAGGGCAAGGATAAAGTGTACGGCCACTTATTCACCGAGACGGATGCTGGCTGGGAACCATACCTGATGATGGACGCCTGCCCTTCGCCGTGAGACACCGATGTGGTTCAATTCAGCTGGCGTCCCCTGGCGGCGATGGGTTGCTGGACTGCTGCTGGCAATCTTCCTTGTGATCGTCCTCTAGACCTGCAGCCTGCCTGCTATGCCCGTTTGCACGACAGATTACCTGATCTCCCAGATCAACCTGGCCAAAAGCACTCCGTTGACCACGGATGTGATCGAACTGGTCCCTGGCTGTGTCTACAAGCTGGATCAGGTGAATAATATTGCTTATGGAGCCTCCGGACTGCCGGAGATCAAATCCCCGATCGTGATCAACGGCGAGGGGGCGACCATTATGCGTGACCGGGATGCGCCCGGGCGATTCCGCCTGTTCTACATTTCATCAGGCGGCAGCCTGGAGATCAATCAGGTCACAATGACAGGTGGGCTTGCCTACAATCCGGCCGATCACAACCATGTGTATTCCAATTCCGGCGGGGCGATTTATAATGCAGGAAGCCTGCTCCTGCATAAGAGCCTGGTTCAGGGAAATTCGGCTCGTGAAGGGGGCGGCGTCTTCCATTTTGGGACAATGGAAATAAGCTATTCAGCGATTGATTCCAATCGCGATTATTTCGGCGGGCCGTGGGGTGCCGGATTGCACAATGTGGGTACCGGCTCGATCCACCATTCCGCGATCACAAGGAACGGAACCTTTGGATTTGCGGATGGGATGTTCAACAGCAGCACCGGCGAGCTGGACATCAGCAACTGCACGTTCAGCGGGAACG
>CAZULT010000063.1:13182-26954 GCA_964621295.1 uncultured Anaerolineaceae bacterium
CAGCGGGAACGTGAGCATCATAAACTCTATATGCGCGGATGATTGCTGTCTGGGAAAGAATGCCGTGCATCCGCTTTTTCCCAACATCGATACGAATGGCGCCTGCGGTGGTATCACGGTCTCTTTGCCGGCGCTGCGCCTGGCGCCGTTGGGCGACTACGGTGGACCTACGGAAACCCATGCCTTGCTTACCGGCAGCGCCGCCATCGACCGGGCGTCCGGGAGTGCCTGCCTGATGACTGGCGCGTGGAGACGCGATCCGTCGGGTCGAAATGCGACCTGGGGGCTTTCGAGTACCGCGATTCGGCTGCTCCGCAGCTGGGTGTTACGGAGACCCCCACGCCAACGGTTACTTCGCAAGCCTGCATATTCACCACTGCGGTCGACCTGTTCTGCCGATCCGGTCCGGGCGCTTCGCTTTATCCGGACGTGGATAGCTTTACAGCCGGTCAGTCTGCCAATGTGGTCGCCAGCAGCCCGGACGGGGTTTTTACCTACGTAGAGGCCCCAAATGTGGAAGGTCTGTGTGTGGTACCGGTCAACCCCCGTTTCGGGACGCTTTCAGGAGGTTGTGTATCCTTGGCGGTCTATACACCCCCCGCACCAGAGTCCCTTGATCCGGTTCCCCCGGATTCCGGGGAGCCTTCTCAACCAGATTTTTCTCAAGTGGGGTGTACTGTGCGGCAGATGAGTGGGGCGCTAAAATGTCAGGTGCCCTGCCCACCTGGCGCTATACCAGGCGACCCCTGCACTCCATAAGGACTTTTTTCCCTGGCCGGGTTCGGTATCTGAAAGGAGAACGGCTTGTCTCGTTCGCGAAGTGTAGTAATGCAAAAGGTAAGGGCGATCATCCCGGAAATCGACCCCGGCGAAGTGATCGACCTTCTCGACCAGTACGGTGTCGAATCCTACGAGAAAGGGCGCACGCGCGTACAGCTGGCAATTCTCAAAGTATTCCAGGAATTGGTAAAGGATCATGAAAGCCCAGAAGAAAAATTGGAGCGCCTGCACAGGCTGGTGCGCACCGCGAAGTCTGATTTCCGGGATGTGGTGGCCTGGGCGGAGTATCCGGCGGAGAACAAGAAGGGCTTCATAGAAATGAAGAAGTTATCTCCTCAGGAGGCCAAAACCCTTCGCAGGCAGGACCGCGAACAATACAAGCGCTGGCTGGGGGAATCATAAAGCCTGAATTATTTTATGTGGGAGGCTGTTCACGTGAAACTATACCGTACATTCTTGCGTATAAGTATGATCATCTTTTACCTGTTTCTGAGTTCGTCTGCCTGCCGGGCCCGGTGGGCCTCACTGGCTCCAGGGGATTCGCCTGGTCAGGTGCGTGCCCGGTTGGGAGAGCCCACCCGCACCCAGGACTTCCTGCTGCCAGAGGCGCCATTTTTTGGGCCGCAGGAGAGCCTCACCGGCCTGATCCCGGCTGGCACCCTGGTGGAAGAATGGGTATATGTCCAGGGAAATGAGGAACAGTACGTCTGGTTTCGTTGTGATCAGGGCGAGGTGGGTGAAGATTGCAGCCTGATCAAGACCGCAAGCTACCCGGTTGGGGCGGTATATTAGCAGGTGGCTATGACCAGAGGGGGATTCAGCCCTCCGGACGAATTCGGGGTATGATTAGGGCATGAACGGCAAACCCCGATCCCTTGGATGGCTGGCCGCGCTGGTGTTGATCAGCCTGGCCTGTTCGACTTCCGATCTGGTCGCACTGCTGGTCACCCCCACGCCTCCGCCGCCTCCGACGGAGCCTCCGCCCACCCTCACTGTCATTCTCTCGCCCAGCAGCACCCCTATCACACATACGCCCACCTTCACCCTGACGCCCACCCTGATCGGCTGGGACCCGACCGAGACGCCCACCACAACCGGCACCCTGCCGGCGACGGAAACCCTGCAGGCAACCCCCACGCTCGACGAGAACATCATCCTTTTGCCAGAAGAAAGCGGTTTCGTGTCTGTCTTGCTCACGCAGGAAACGATCTACTTTGGGAGGGACTGCGCCTTTCCGGAAGAAAGCGAAGTGCGTGTGAAGGTGAAGAACCCCGAGAATGTGAGTATCGTTTCCTTTTTTATGCGCATTCGCAATAAAGACACCGGAAATGAGTCCGGGTGGGATGTGGGCACGAGCATGGCTTCCTTGGGCGGGGGGTTGTATGCGCTCACGCTGAACGCCAACGATCTGCACAAGAACGACCGTTACTCCGCTTATTCCAATGCCTGGCTGGAATTCCAGCTGGTTGCCTTCAACAGCAAAGTGAAGGAGATCGGCCGCACAGAGAAACTTCTGGACCGGTTAAGCTTCGCGCAATGTCCTCAGTGATCTCCAGGCAGCGCGATCTCAAACCGTGGACTTCCCCGCTGAATTGATCTCTACATTAAGGACCGTACAGTGCGTCAGCGCCCTGACGGGAGCTGGCGTATCCCAGGAGTCCGGGTTGCGCACCTTTCGCGAGGCGCAAAGTGGATTGTGGACGCAGTACAAGCCTGAGGATCTGGCCTCACCGGAAGCGTTCGCGCGCGATCCGCTCCTGGTTTGGGAGTGGTATGCCATGCGCCGGGAGAAGTTGCGCGACGTGCAGCCCAATCCGGGTCATATCGCGCTGGCAAAAATGGCAGGGCGTTTCCGGGAGTTCACGCTGATCACCCAGAATGTGGATGGACTGCATCAGAAAGCCGGTAGTCCTGAAGTGATCGAATTGCACGGTAACCTGGGGCGCGTGAAATGTTCCTCCTGTGGCACCCGGACCGAGAACTTGCAGGTGAAAGAGGGTGAAGTGCCTGCCTGCGATACCTGTGGAGGCCGCTTGCGACCGGACGTGGTCTGGTTCGGCGAGGCGCTGCCGCGAGCGGAGCTTGAAAGCGCCTTGCGGGCTGCCCGTGGCTGCCAGGTATTCTTCTCGATCGGCACGTCCGGCCTGGTCCAGCCGGCGGCCTCACTTGCCTACGCCGCGCACAACCGCGGTGCCGTGCTGGTGGAGGTCAATGCTGAGGTGACTCCGCTGACCGGGAAGGCGGATTTCGCCTTCCACGGCAGATCAGGGGAGATCTTGCCCGCGCTTCTGCAGGCTGTCTGGAACCAGGGGGATTAAGCGCCCCACTCGCTGAAACGTTCGCTGATCTGTTTGAGTCTTTCGCGCATGATGACGGCGAAAATCCCGAGCAGCAGCAGCAGTATCCCGGTGCAGCCGATCAGGATGACCGGCAGGATGCCTTCCAGCAAGCCGTAAAGTACGGTGATGACCGATAGCACGGCGAAGACAACGGGGGTGATCACCAGGCTGCGCGAACGGATGACGATCCCATAAACCAGCACGGCCAGTGCCTGAAAGAACAGCACTGCAAAGAAGAGCAGTCTTCCATTGGATAAGAATTGTATGTAGGTTGTGCCAAGCAATACCAGTTGAGAGACCATGCCGGTGATGAACGCGCCAGTGCGGCTTCCGGCTCTGATGAGCAGGTAGTGCATCAACAGGCCCAGGGCTGCGGTGGCTACGGAGAAGAATTGCGGCTCGTCCTGGTGCAGTTCGATCAGCAGGATGAAATAGGCCATCAGGTAGAGCGCATTGGCGGGAAAACCCAACCAGACGTTGCGCCGCTCGAAGGCTTCCACGGCCACCATGGTCGCGGTGACCGCAGCGGGGATCGCCGCGGACAATTCGCCCTGGGCAGGCGCAACCGTTGTCGCCAGCAGACCTGCTCCCAAACCGCTGGTCCACAACACAAAGGACCAGTTCGGGGAGAACTTTCCATCCGTAACCTCAAAGGCCTGGTGCGGATCTCGCTTGCGGAGCATGTAGCCCACCGCATAGAAAAGCGCCGCGAGCGCGGTAACAGGTAGAACCCAGTGGGCCTGGTGGAATGCTTCGAGGGTTGTGATCACGGTGAGCACGGCAAATACGCTGGAGCCGTACCCCAGGGCAGGGAAGCGGTAGAAAAATGCCTGAGCCAGGCAGACCAGTATATAGATCCCGAAACAGACAGCGCCGACTTGCTTATCGCTGCCCTGAGACAGGATATCGAGGGTATTGATAAGCACAAATAACGCACCAAATCCCCGGGAGAACCATTTTACCCGACGCCTGCCCTTGTACAAATTCGCCAGGGCAAGGTCCGTACCGAGCAGCGCCAGGCTGGCGCCCAGCCACTGCAGGTTCTGCTGGGCCCCTGCATGGTTCAGGAGCAGGAACACCCCGCCGGCAAAGAATGTTTGCAAACCGGCTTCCGCCAGGCCGCTGTGCTGCGCAAACATCTCCATCCCAAAGAAAAGGGCGGTAAGCAGCGCATACCAGCCGCCATGCTCCTGCGAGGCCAGGGCTCCTGCCAGCGAGACCAGGCTTGCCAACCCCAGTCCGCTGAAGCGCAGGACATCCGACCAGGTAGAAAGGTTCGCTTTGCGCGACAGGCCTATTCCAAGCAGATAGTAAACGAAGGCCGGGATCATCAGGGGCAGCATCCAGGCTTCTTGCTGCAGATCGCGCAGCAGATACCAGATGGTCAAGGGCAGGAATGCGGTGAATGCGTAGCCCAGCAGCGCCATTCTACGCAGCAGGGCGTAGGCCAGGAAGAAGATCGCATAGCATGCAAAGCAGATCCACGCCACGCGCGCTGCCTGCATATCAAAGAATAGATAGAGCGTGTTGCCTGCCGTCAGCAATGCGCCCAGTCCGCGCATCGGCCAGGCGAACGGGCGCCTGGAGCGGAAGGTGCGTTCGAAAACCAGGTCGAGTGTCAACCAGAGCAAACTCAAGCCCAGAAGAAAGTAACTCGCGGGCCGCACATCGAAGTCCAGTAGGAATAAGACAAGCGCTGCCGGCAAGAAGAAACCCGGACCCGCTTCCAAAAGGCCGGCTTTTCGCAGGAACATCTCGATGACGAAAAGCGCGCCTGTCACCAGGACGTACCACCCACCGGCCTCTTCGGTCTGGAGGATCGCTGCAATTGCGGCCATTCCTCCCAATGCCAGTCCGCTGATGCGCAGCATCCCTGACCAATTTTTCGCCCGTGATTTGAGCGTCCAGCCGCCCAGATAGTAGAGCGCGGCCAGGGAGGTCAAAGCAGGGGACCAGGCATCCAGGTGGAAGTGTTGAAGCGCCAGGGTCACGCAAAGGGCAGCGGATGACGTTCCCAGATAGCCGAGCCAGGAGGTATTAAACCGTACAGCATAAGCCGCGAAGAAGATCGAATAGATCCCATAGATAACGGCCGCCTGGCCGACATCAGAGATAGTCAGGGGGGTGACCAAAGAGAAGTTCAGGAAGACCAGGGCGGCGCCCAGGATCCGCAAGGGCCAGCGCCAGGCTTTGTATGCAGAGAAATCCGGTTTGAGGAACAGGTCTGGAAGGAGATAAAGCAAGCCGGCAGCCAGGAATTTGTAGCCAACGAAGAGTTCGACCTTTTGCATGAACGGCAGGCTGAAGAAGCTGAAGTAAGCCCCCAGGCCAAATAACAGTGCCGTGACCCAGACGTACACGCGTGGTTTGAGGACCTGTAACGCAACGTACAGTAAAGCTGATCCGAGCAAAAGCGCAAACCCGTAGGTGGTGTCTTCGAGGAAGCCGATCAGGACGGCGGAAACGAGCACCAGGATGGAGCCTGCCAGCAGGGGCAGAGCATGGCGGCGGATGTTGTCAGGCCGCATACGGCCAATGGCTTCACTGCAGGCTGCAAGCAGGGCTCCCCAGATCCAGGCCCCAATGGCGAGGGGCGGCGCATCCGTGCTGAAGATGGATGTAAAGAGCAGTGGAACGGGGTAGAGCGACGCAGCCGCCAGCCAGGGGAAGAGCACAAAAGGAAAGACCAGATCACTCAGAGTGTAAAATCCCGCGGTGATCAGCCAGAAGATTGTACTGGCGAGGTTCCAGGCGTTGGGAAGAACCTCGATGCGAGCCAGGATCGCGACCAGGGCATACACGTTCAGGCCAAGCTGCGCCAGCTGAACAAGGATGAAGAGCGGCGCGCTGAACCTGGCGGATTTCCAGCGTTTGAGAAGGTAGCTTCCCGCCAGCCCCGAGAGCGTTGCGAAGCCCAGCAGGAGCAGATAGATTTCCATCTCGGCACCGAGCAGTTCGCCCAGGCGCATCAGCGCGGCGATCAGGGCGGCAAATGCAGCCAGGCTGAACAAGCGCGAGGCATAGAACCAGGTGGCGAAGCCCCAGAGAACCGACATCAATGCCATGACTGTAAACCAGTAGGCGGAGTTGGCTCGTGTGGTCAGGCGCAGCACTTCCACGAGCACGTTGGCGTCCGTGGGTAAAAGAAAGGAAAAGACGACAAACAGGGCGAAGCTGGGTTGGGGCAGGCGTTTGCGGGTGAGCAGGGCGCCGCCGGCGAAGAGCGCGGTCGCCAGGAACAGGATGGGCAGGCGGGCCGCCTCCACTGCAGCAGCCAGGATGGCAGCTGCGGCGATCACGAAGAAAGCGCCCAGGTACAGGGCGATTTTGATACTGGTTTCGCTCAGCAGGGTCTGGGTCAGGCTCGGGCGCGGCGCAGCCGGAGGCTTGGGTCCTGGTGGCCCGGCCGGTTTGGGAGCGGCGGGCGTTTTTGAAATGGGAGCTGGTGACGCCGGGAGTGCACCTTTGGCAGCATCGGGCTTGCCCCGGGTTTGAACGAGAGGTTTGGGCCCGGTTAGTCCCGGGGAGTCAACCGCTTCCGGGGTGGGCGCCACGTCGAAATCATAACGGTGGCGGATGACCTGCGTCTGCTCTGGCTGGAGGAGGCCCTGGGTTTCGAGGTCTTTGAGCTCGTTCAGAAATCTGCGCCGTTCCTTTCGGTTGAGATTTGAGGAACGGTTTTGGATATAACGATGCGTGGGCGTGCCCAATGCCAGACGAGCCTCATGCCGCACGTCCTTGCTGCGGTCATTCAATGCCAGTGCCTCCAGCGAACGCAGGATGGCCGGACTGCTGAATTTCTGCCCCAGCAATTCACGGATGGCTGCCAGGCGTGTGTCGGCGCTGGTGCTCGCCAGGCGGTTCGCTATCCTTGTGAGAAAATCCTGTGGGTTTTCGCTCTGGGGTTCGTTGGCTTGCTCTGGCATGGTTGTGCTCCTTGTAGGAAGTTCACCGAGTGGCCTGAGTTTCTTAATTGGAGATAACACCCCCTGGCAGAAAAAGATATTGGGTTTAAGATCGTACTTAGAGGCGCAGGACGCAGCCGGAGCGCGCCGGCAGGGTGAACTGTAGCGTGTTCCCTTCGCGTTGCGGCTGGGGATCCGGGCCGAAGATCAGTGCGGGTTGCCCACTCGTGGTTTCGGCAGCCAGCGCAGCCTGGCGGGTTGTCCCGTCCGCATTGAACAGGACCAGCAGATGTTCACCCTGGAACTGGCGGGAGAAAGCGTAAACACGGCCGTCAGCAAATTCTCGCTGGAAGGACCCTCGCCGCAAGGTCTGGTGTTCCTTTCGCAGTGCGATAATATTTTTCGTATAGCCTTGAAGGTCATGGTTCCAGAGTGAGTCGTTCCAGGGAAAAGCCTTACGGCAGTCCGGGTCGTGGCCGCCGTCCAGGCCGATCTCGTCGCCGTAGAACAGGCAGGGCGCACCCGGATAGGTGAACAGGAAGAGCAGCGCCAGTTGAAGGGCGGAAACATCCCCTTTCACACAGGTCAGGAAACGCGGCATGTCGTGACTGTCCAACAGGTTCAATTGGGAGCGCGTGATGGCCGGATCGTACAGGTTTGTCAGCCGGTCGATCTCGTCTGCAAAGCCGTGCGCGTCCATGCCGGGATGCACGCGCCCCTGCAGACCGCCTGCCTGGTTGACGACGCCCATGTCGATGTGCTCGTTTCCGAAGAAGCTGAGTGCAGCGGCTGTGACCAGATAGTTCATTACACCATCAAACTGATCGCCGCTTAACCAGCGCTGGGCTTCGTGCCAGATCTCACCGACAATATAGGCCTCCGGATTGATAGCCCGCACTCGCTTGCGAAACTCGCGCCAGAAGGGATCATCGTCGATCTCCGCCGGGACGTCCAGGCGCCAGCCGTCAATGCCAAAGCGCATCCAGTGCTCGGCTACGTCAAACAGGAAGGCTCGTACGGCAGGGGTTTCGGTGTTGAATTTCGGCAGCCCGGGCAGGTTCCACCAACCCTGGTACCCGATAGCCTTCAGGCTGCCTTCCTGTTCGATCGCTTCCTGCTCCTGTTTGGACGGGTAGGCGCCCCAGGGCCGCTCTCCGGACAGGCGTTGTGGATCGAAGTGAAACCACTCTTTGTAAGGCGATCCTGCGCCGTTCTCAAGCACGTGATGAAATTGCCAGAAGCCTCGGGAGGCATGGTTGAAGACCCCATCCAGGATCACGCGCATCCCCCTGCGATGGGCTTCGTCCAGCAGCAGGCGCAGAGCCTGGTCGCCGCCCAGCAGCGGGTCCACATGGTAATAATCGTACGTGTGGTAGCGGTGGTTCGAGGCAGACGCAAATACGGGGTTCAGGTAGAGCGCGGTGATCCCGATCTTCTGCAAGTAATCGATACGTTCCAGAACGCCGTACAGGTCACCGCCTTTAAAGCCGTGGTGAGTGGGAGGAGCTTCCCAGGCTTCGAAGCCCAGATCAGGCAGGCGCGCGCTGCGTGCAAAGCGGTCTGGAAAGATCTGGTAGAAGATGGCGTCTTGAACCCAATCAGGTGTGTGCATACGCTCTCTTTCTGTAAGGAAACGAACGATCGTGCGGCCTTTGGCGTTTCAACAAAACAGGAGCGGCCAGTCATGACCGCCCCTGTATCTCTCCGACGGGGCCGGTAAACCCTTGAGTCTGCCGGACGTCAGTGCTCAACCGATATTGGTTGGATGGGATTAGCGGATCGCCAGTTCCGTTTCGGCGTCAAAGATGTGGATGTTATCCATGTCGAAGGCGACCTGTGATTTCTCGCCCACGTGCAGCTTCGAGCGCGGATCGATGCGAGCGACGAAGGAGTCTTTCCCGCTCAACATGTGCATGAAGATCTCGTTGCCCATCAATTCGGTCACATCCACTTGGGCCTCGATCTTTTCGATATCGACGTTGGTAGGCATGAATTTGGGATCATGGATGTTCTCAGGTCGGATGCCGAAGATGATCTTCTTGCCCATATGAGATTGGTAGGGTTTGGAGATCTTGTCGGGGATCGAGACCTTGAAGCTGCCTGAATCGACCACCAATTTGCCGTTCGACTTGCTCAGGGTGGCTGGGAAGAAGTTCATGGCAGGGGAACCGATGAATCCGGCTACGAACAGGTTTCCAGGCCGGTCGTACAGTTTTTGCGGAGTGTCCACCTGCTGCAATATGCCTTTGTTGATGACCGCGATGCGGGTGGCCATGGTCATGGCTTCTACCTGATCGTGGGTCACGTAAATGAAGGTCGTCTTCAGGCGCTGGTGCAGCTTGTTGATCTCGGCACGCATGGCGACCCTGAGCTTGGCGTCCAGGTTCGAGAGCGGTTCGTCGAAAAGGAAAACTTTTGGTTCGCGCACGATGGCGCGGCCCACAGCCACACGCTGGCGTTGGCCGCCCGAAAGCTGCCGCGGCTTGCGATCAAGCAGGTCGTGGATGCCGAGGATATCTGCTGCTTCGCCCACACGCCGTTTGATCTCCTCCTTGGGGAGTTTGCGCAGCTTCAATCCGAACGCCATATTGTCGTGGACGGATAAGTGAGGGTAGAGCGCGTACGACTGGAAGACCATGGCAATGTCACGATCCTTGGGAGCCACATCGTTGACCACCCGGTCTTCGATCCGTATCTGACCTTCGCTGATCTCCTCCAGGCCGGCCAACAGGCGTAGGGCGGTAGTCTTGCCGCATCCCGAGGGGCCTACCAGGACGAGAAATTCTTTGTCTTCGATCTGAATGTCCATATCGTTGACTGCGACCATGTCGCCAAATCTTTTGAACACGTGATCATATGTAACACTTGCCATGATTTCCTCCGTTTCGGTAGAGTATAGTGGTTCTATTATACACTCAACCGAAGCTCCCTGACTATTTTTTTAGGCTTCGCCAGTCTGTGATACTAACTAACTCAAGTAGCTACCTAACTATGAATCTCTTTAATTTTGTCTCCCTGAGCGTAGCAACATTTGCACCTGTACTGCGTTCGGTGTAAGTGCAGGTGAGGGTCTCCCGCACGGAATGCGGGTAGATGCTTCGGGGCATAAACCGCCCCTCACACCGTCCCGGTTTCCTTTGGGAGCATGACATTTCCGGTACGGTGGCAACTTAGGTTAATTATGTTCTTCCCCCCCGGGGTATAGGATAGAGTCAGACCAGTACCGGCATTCCTGATTGTGCGGATGACAGCAAAGCCTGGATGGCGGCGATGTTGCCCCGGCTGTCCGCCAGGCTGACGCGCGCCGGGCGGCCCAGCAGGATAGCGTCGGCCATGTCTTCGACCTCACCTTGGTAGAGGTCCTCTCCCGGCGTATGGATGGTTTCGGTGCGGTTCTTCTCGCGCAGGAACAATTGTCCACGTCGCCCGGGCTTGAATGGCAGGGGGATGGTCAGGGTTCCGGTAGAGCCAACCACTTCCAATTCGGTGCGCAAGGGTGCCTGAAAGCCGCAATCGAATTGCGCCAGGATGTTCTCTGGGAAGCGCATCTGCCCGGCGAAGGTTGCATCGCATTCTCCTGGCCCAGGGACCTGCCAGCCGAAGACTTCCAAAGGTTCGGAATCGATCAGGTAGCGCATGAAGCCAACCGGATAGCAGCCAACATCCCACAGGCTGCCGCCGCCCATGGCCTTGTTCCAGCGGATGTCGGATGGGCGATTCAACGTGAAGGTGAAAGCGCTGCGCAGCGCCCGCACTTCGCCCAGCCTGCCTTCGGCCACCAGTTCCCTGGCTTTGAGGGTCTGCGGGTGGTGCCGGTACATGAAGGCTTCCGCAAGTACCTGCCCGGTCGTCTTGGCCGTTGCAGCCATACGATCAACTTCTTCAACTGTCAGGGCCAGAGGTTTTTCACACAGCACATGTTTGCCAGCCTGCATGGCCAGGATGGACCACTCGGCATGCAGGTGGTTGGGGAGCGGATTGTAGATGACATCGATATCCGGGTCGTCCAGCAGGGACTGGTAGCTGCCAAAGGCGCGCGGGAGACCCCACTCACGGGCAAAGGTCTCTGCCTGGCTTTGCGAACGGCTGGCCACAGCGACCAGCTCGGAGCGTTTCGAGGCCCGAATGGCGGGAATCAAAACGCGGTTGATCCTGGCCGTCGAGAGCAATCCCCAGCGCAGAGGTTTATGGCTCATTGTTCTCTATTGCGCGTGGCAACATCGAAAATGACTGCCGCAGCCAGCACTGTGGCACGCACGATATACTGGTAGGAGATATCAATCCCCATCAGGTTCATACCGCTGGTGAGAGAGGTCATAACCAGCGCCCCAATCAGCGACCCGACCACTTTCCCAACACCCCCTGCCGCGGATACGCCTCCAACGAATGCTGCTGCGATGGCATCCAACTCGAACAGGGTCCCCGCCTGGGTGGTAGCGGAATGTAGGCGAGCGGCAAATAACATCCCTGACAGTGCGGACAACATGCCCATCGATCCAAAAACCACATGCGTGATGCGTTTGACACTGATACCGCTCAGTTCGGCCGCCTCTGGATTTCCGCCAACGGCGTAGATGTGTCTGCCAAGTACTGTTTTTGAAGATACGAAGTCGTACACAATCACCACGAGCAAGACCACGACTGCGGTCCAGGAGAGCCCCTGGTAACCCGCCAGTATCCAGGCAACCCCGCCAATTAATGCCGAGACAAATACCAGTTTGAGAGCAAATATCCCCAGGGATAACACTTCGACTTTATTTCTACGCATTTTGTTGCGAGCAATGAGTTCACTTGAAGCAAATAGAATAATCCCGAGCAATCCAAGGATCAATGTTAATTTGTGTTTTCCTGGCAGAATGCCAATATCGGGAATATCTGGAATAAAGCCAGTGCCAATGGCGTTGAACGCAGCGTTTGGAATGATGATGGTGCCTGTGGAGATAGTGATAAGCTGCAGTGCGCCTCTATACCCCAGCCATCCAGCCAGTGTCGCTACGAATGAAGGGATGCCCAAATTAGCGACCATGAAAGAAGTAACCAGCCCTGCCAGAATTCCAAAAACCATCACCAGTGGGATTACCGCATATATCGGCAGTTGCCAGGAGACCATGGCGATAGCCGCTACGGCGCCCAGGAAACCTGCCAGGAAACCGACCGATAGATCAATATGTCGAATCACGATCACCAGCGTCATGCCCACTGCCAGTACCGCTATGTAGCCGGTTTGATTTACCAGGTTGACTAAATTTCTCGATGAAATAAACAGTCCTTTTGTTGTAATCGCAAAGACTGCCATGATCACAAAAAGGGCGATGTACATGGCATATTCGCGGATATTCTCCCGCATCAGTTTCCGAGCATCAATGATGAAAGACATAATGGTTCTCCTCGCAACTACTCGACGACGGCTTCTTTCTCAAAATCATCGCGAGCGCCGATCATGTAGGCGACAACTCCTTCGCGGAACTCGTGAATGTCGCCTTGGACGGGCTTATCAGAGACCTTCCGCCCCTGGCGCAGCACGATCATGCGATCGCTGACCTGGTAGATGTCTTCCAGGCGATGGCTGATGATAATAATAGAAGAGCCCTGGGCTTTGAGTTCGCGCACCAGGTCGAGCACCTTGTCGATGGCGGCTACGCTCAAGGCTGCAGTCGGCTCGTCCATGATGATGACCTTGGCGTCAAAGGCGGTTGCGCGCGCAATGGCCACGGATTGGCGTTGGCCACCGGACAATCTTTCCACCTTTAACCGCACGGAGGAAATATCAATCTTGAGCCGGTCCAGAAGGTTGTGCGCTTCCTGTTCCATGCGACGGTGATCCAATATGCTGATCGGTCCTAGATTTAATCGGAATTCTTCTCGTCCCAGGAAGACATTGGCAGCCACATCGAGGTTATTGGCCAGTGCGTAGTCCTGGTAGACCATTTCAATTCCCAGGTTGCGCGCATCCATCGGATTGGACATGTGAGCTTTCTGGCCATCGAGAAAGATTTCTCCCTCATCTGGAATGTAGGCTCCACTGAGAACCTTCATTAGTGTGGATTTGCCAGCTGCATTGTCTCCCATCAAACCCAACACTTCGTTGTGGTGTAAAGCCAGGTCCACACCTTTCAAAGCCTGGACAGCGCCAAAATTCTTCTTGATGTTTCGCATCTCCACTACAGGCGTTGTATCTGTTGCAGATTTCATCGAACCATCCTTTCGGTCAAGGGAAAGTTGGGGGTAACTATGGCCGGTGCATTATAAAGATAAAGCGAACGTTAGCCTTTGAGGGCGCCTGCCATCAATCCACGCAGGAAATAGCGCCCGAGGAAGATATATACCAGGAGGGTTGGCAATGCAGCCAGTAAGGTGGCTGCCATGAGAACATTCCACTGGACGAGCTGGCTACCTGCAAGATTATTGAGTGCTACTGTCACAGGCCAATGCGATTGGTTCGTCAGGATGACTGCAAACAAGAATTCATTCCAGGCCTGGGTAAATTGCCAGATGATCACCACAGCAAAACTTGGAGCAGAAAGCGGTAATATGATTTTGCGATAGATGCCCATCAAACTGGCGCCGTCAATCCGGCTCGCTTCGATGATCTCTGTCCCGATCCCGGCATAGTAATTGCGAAATATCAAAGTAGTGATCGGGATACCATAGATGATGTGGACAAGTACCAGACCGGGAAGATCACCATACAATTTGATGAATTGCATAAACTTAACCAGGGGAATCAAGATGCTTTGGTAAGGAATAA
>CAZULT010000064.1:0-26611 GCA_964621295.1 uncultured Anaerolineaceae bacterium
CACGTTGATCTCGATGTTTGCAACCATCATTTATGGGGGATTATTTGCAATCGTGATCACCTCGAAACCGCAAAATCGACTTCGCAGGATTTTTGCCTTTTACCTGCTGACGATGATCTCCTGGTCTGTCAGTGCATTTCTTGCCACCTCGGGTTTGGTGAGGGTACTCCCGTGGTTCAAAGCCATGGCTGCCTCACCGATTGCCATGATGCTATCAATCTATTTCTTTGTCCAAAATCTATTTGGACTGCGGCCGAGGTTTTCAAGGCTGATGGTGGTGTATGGAATCCTCGCCATCGGGGTCACTTTATTCTCAAGCGTCGTTGTTCAGGATGCTTCTCTGGACAGCGCCGGCGGCCTATCTTACCGGCTCAGCCCGTATTTCTGGGTGGTGGCAATTCCCAGTTATCTATTGATGATCCTTAGTATCGTAGAACTTGTCAGGGGCTATACCACCTCCCTCGACGCGAATAACCGTAACCGTATCCGGTATTTATTGCTGGGATTGGTCATCACCATTCTGGCATCCCTGGTCAACTTTACCAAATACGGAGATTATCCGATCGATGTCGCCGCGAATGCTCTTACCGCGATGCTCATCGCATATGCGATCCTTCGTCTGCAACTATTGGACATCAGGGTAGTGATCCGCTTTGGCTTGCTCTACTCCATCACCACCACCCTGTTTGGCCTCATCTACTATCTCACCATTTCACTGGCCTTGTATTTATCCCAGCTCGTGCTCGGCAGGGAAGTGTTCCTGATCTCAATAATTGTCGGCGCCTTGAGTGCCTTCCTGCTTTCTCCGCTCCGCAATCAGATCCAGGTCGGTATTGACAGGATCTTCTATCGAGAGAAATACAATGCGGGAAAGATGTTGCAACACCTCAGCCAGACCACTGCGTCCTTGCTCGACCTCGATAAAATCACGAATCTCATTTTGCATGAAGTGATGCAGACTCTGCATATCGAACGCGGGGCCATATTGGTGATGGGATCGAATCACCATCCTTATCGTGTGATTTCCGAGCTTGGCCAGGGAAACAAAATTCTGTCAGGATTTCGTAGCGATCACCCGGTCATTAAATGGATTTCACAGAATAAGACCGTGCTATCTAGAAATGACCTGGTTCTGAATCCGGTCTTTAAAGCTTTGTGGGCAAATGAAAGAAATGAACTTGAGAAATTCCGTGCGGAGCTCTTCATACCGTTGGTCTCGAAAGGCAATTTTGTCGGATTGATGATCTTGGGATCCAAGCGCTCCTCCCAGCCTTACTCAGTTGACGACCAGCTAACCCTGTCGACCCTTGCAAACCAGACGGCCGTTGCCATTGAGAACGCCAGGCTGTATGAAGAGCTTGAGGAGACCTTTGTGCAGACCATCAGCGCTCTCGCGAATGCCATCGATGTGCGTGATACTTACACGAGTACGCACAGCCAGCGGATCGCGGAATGGGCGGCCGCGATAGCCCGGCACCTGGGGTGTACCTCGGAGGAAACCAGGAATATCTATTGGGGGGGGTTATTACATGACATCGGGAAGATCGGTATTCCGGATGAGATTCTGAAAAAAACTGCCAGGTTGGATGAAACAGAATTTGAATCCGTCAAAAAGCATACCCTGGTAGGGGCAAACCTGATTTCACCGATCAAGAAGATGGCAGAGGTCGCTCCCATTATTGAACACAGCCATGAACGCTACGACGGTCTTGGATACCCGCACGGCAGTAAGGGGGAAGACATTCCGTTAGGGGCACGTATCATTCGGGTGGTCGACTCTTTTTCTGCCATGCGAGACGATCGCCCATACAAGAAATCCTTCAGCGTTCAAAGGGCAGTGAAAGAGATCAAGAATAATTCAGGCAAAATGTACGATCCGAAGATCGTAGACGCATTCTTATTTCTCCTGGAAACCGATCAAATTTCGGAGCGCCATTAAGCCTCGCGAGACTGTATTCAACCCCCATCCTTCCTTTACTCAAGTACAAAGCCCAGGTCGTTTTCTCGGGGGCATTTGGGTTCAATCCGCCACGCTTCTCAATTCCGCCTGCTGGTCCGAGGTCGAGAGGCTCAATGGGCGTCGGTCGAAACCAAAACGTTCGATGATGTCGGCATACAGCTCGAGGATCTGCCGGCGCGTAAACCCCATTTCCTCGTAAGAGTAGACGTGGTCGCTCTTGTAGGCCAGGGTCTCCGCCACGGCTTCGGCAACGATCCTGTCCAGCGCCGGCTGATCGGGGTAGCCGAACTGTTCATAAAATCCGCGGATCACTCCCTCCGGGTTCTGGATCAGTTCGTCGTATCCCAGGATCAAATGGCGGGGGGAGGGATGGGCGTCCAGGTATTCCAATGGGTGGCGGTACCAGTGCTGCGTGAAGTCCAGGATCTCGTCAATGTAGAGGAACTTCTCCTCCGGCTCGGTGAATTGCGAGCGAGCATAATTGATCCATGAGACGGTAGAAGGCAGCATATCCAAAGGGTCGCGTACCAGGTAGATGATGCGCGCATCCGGGAAGAATTCTGAAAGCGTCACAATCTTGGGGCTGAAGGCCGGGTTCTTGGCCACAAAATACTTTTTCCCGGTCGCGTAGAGATGCCGTTGCAACATGGACCTGTAAAAGCGCATGATGCGGGCCTTGTGTTCGGGCGCGAGCGCCTCATCGAAGTGGGTGTAGTTTGGCAGCTCGTCCATGAACGGGAACAGGAATCCTACGAAGAACCCGTCCCAATTCTGCAGGTGGATGTTCTCGTCCTCTTCGGGTTTGAAGAACGAAATGGGATGGATGCGGACCTTACCGAGCGTGGCACGGTCGAAAGCGTACAACATGCGGTGCAGGTATCCGCCCAGTTTTGTATCCAGGCGAGAGACGAGCTGGGTGATCTTCTTCTGCGTCACCGAAGGCGCCAGGTAGATATCCCAGATAGTCAGGCTGGTGAAGTTGTCGTCGCGCGAGAGCAAGCGGTGCAGGAAGGTCGATCCGCTGCGGAAATTGCCCAGGATGAAAAGCGGTTTTTCGACTGGCTGGGTCTTATGGCCGGGAAACAGCAGGTCATCCAGGAAGAAGAAAAACCAGTGCGCAAGTCCGCCCAACGGCCAGACCAGGTAGAACAGGATCAAGAACGTCAGGCGTTTCCGGGTTAAACGCGCGGGTGTGCCTTTCCAGTCGAAAAATGAACGGTAAAAAGTGCGCCAGAACAGATAAAAGTTATAGGTCATTCCGAAGAGAATCCTTGTGCAGGTCAGTAATGAGTAGCTGGTGTGGGTATGTAAAAAGGCTATGCGGCCTTTTTGGCCTGGGCAATTCTAACAGATTTCAGCGCACAAGGTTTCCTCCGAATGCCACGCGGCCTGTTGCATCCGGCTGGTACAGGACATGGACATTGGTTTCTGGCCGATGTAAGACCCCTGCGATGGCTGCTGTCAATCGGCCGATCTCAGTTTCCAATTCCTCCCCTTCAGAGATGCGGGATTTGAGTACCGAGACGAAAACTGGATGCACGCCGATCGGCGTCCCGTGATCCTCGGCATACTGCTCCGGGGGCAACAAACGGGCTTTTACCCAGGTGGTACCTTGTGGTGATCCAAAGACTTGCGCGGCTGCATCAGCCAGGGCGAGGGTCAGATCGTCCGGGAATTCGTCGTTCGGGTCAGAAGCTACGATCTCCACATCCAGGATCGGCATCAGGCTTTGGTTGCTTTCTTTTTCCTGCTCCCCGTCGAGAGGACCTCCGGTTCAGGAGGGGCAGCGCTCTGCAAGTGACTTCGGTATGCTGACCAGGTCGTCCCCATACCGGCGGCAGTGACCAGCACGGCCACTATCCATCCCACGATAGGAACGGAATGCAACAGGGCATAGACCAGTGTGCCAACCACCAGTGCAACCGCTTTCATCCAGCCTGACGGGTTGAGTTTGGCGAAGGCCCAACCGGACAGGGCATAGACCGCGATCACCTTGGCGCCATACACGATGAAGAACCACAAGGCCACGCAGGCCAGCGCTAGCAGCGCGTACGAGGCAATCCAGAGTGCGATGGATAGCTGCCAAAGGCCGATGTAATTGAGCGCCAGTCCGAGCGAAAAGACCAGCCCACCGACCAGCGCCGCCAGCACGAATAGATTTAGGGTAACCACCAGCACCACCAGGCCGCTCGCCCCAGTACGCCAGGGGCGTTTTACCAGCGGATCACGGGCGGAGTCCAGGGTTGGGCGCGCCAGCCAGAAGGCCAGCAATCCAATCAAACCCAGTACGATCCATTCCCTGCCTACCTCCGTCCCCCAGCCAGTCCAGTCGAATTCCGCCAGAGGACCAGTCTCCTGGGCGGATAGGCGTGCGCGTGAGGCGTGCAGCAGGCGGGCGGATGGGGTGGCCTCGCTCGCAGGAGGCGTTTCGGGTGCAGGTGGAGGCAGCTCAAAGTGTAGCCTCAAGGTCAATTCCTCGAACCCAAGCAGGCGCATGAGACCATTGTAGAGCTGGATCGGACCGATGGCGGTGTGCAGGTCACGGCCTACCGTGCCGTTCAGACCGGCGTCCAGGCCCAACGCATACAGATCGCGCTGGATGTCAGCGCCCTTTCCGCTTGATAGCCCTACTGAGAGCACATACAGGTCGCGTTCCAGGGCGGCGCCTGGAGCGAGTTCCAGGGTGAGACCCAGCGCATAGGTTCCCCCGTCCACCGATCCGCTTATGCTCAGATTCTGGCCGATCACGATCAGGCTTCCGTTGATCTGCCCGCCGATTTTCACCTGATTGCCAAGGATGAAGACATTGCCGTTCACGGTTCCTTCGATAGAGATGTTCTGCCCGATCAGTATGACGTCCGCGTCGACCACTGTTTTGGCAGGGATCGTATCGCCGTAAATGATGCCCTGTGCCAGCGCGGAGGAGGGCAGGGCGAACAGCAAGAGAAGAACCGCAGCTAGGAATGCATTTCGGAGATGGAATGATTGCGACATATGGACCTCCATGTTTTACTCTTTCCCTTATTGTACATGGAGTTGGAGAACCCGGACGAAAGCGGATGCCCTTAAGGGGACAGGCAGTCCGCCTGGAATCTTTCGCAACTCCAGCGCGTCAACTCGCTCAATCCTGCGATCAAGGCTTCATCGACGACCTTGAAATGAAAGCACGATTTACCCTGCATGTGTTTCTTCAGTTCCGGCGATATTGGTTCAAGCAATTCCAGGACGATAGACGGGCAGGAGATAGAAACTGACATGGTCCTTCTTGGTCCGGATTGAACCGAAGAACCGGACCCGTTTGAATTCTGGACTGAATGGACCGTCGAGGGCATCGTGGTCCGGGTCGTCGTGGGTAGGGCCTATGGATTGGCATAAGGTTCTAACAACGCTCTCAAGTGCGCAAAAACAGCAGGGAAGTCTAAAGGTGGTAGTCTCATGAGGAGGCTATCGACTCTTTGCGCGCTCAAATTATGAGAGCGGGCTCCCAGCCCGGCACGAGGTTTTTGAACTGTTTGACCGTCAGATCCTGCCGTTCGATTTAGCCGGGTTGTACTTCGCGCCTGGAAAGGATATAGGCCTTCAAGATTTCGAGTTGGCCGAGGTGGAAACTCTCGTGCCAGTGGAATCCGGTGAGATGCGCATAGCGTGTCTTGTCGCCCCGATAATTGGTGTGGGTTTCCTCCAGGATTTCATCGCTCACGTCATCCAAAGCTTCGTGCAAAAGTCTGACGCTTTCGTTCAAATAATCCACCAGCATACCGATCTGGACGGCTTTGTCACCAGGCTTAATGGGTGGGGTATCGGTATGGTAAAGCTCGCGAACCTCATCCTGCCAGACGTGTTCCGCGCCGACTGTTTCCAGCACGTGACTGCGATTGGTCACAATGTGTCCCAGGATCCAGTTCAGGCAGTTATGTGCAAAGGGCAACTGCAGCACGCTTTCTTCGTGACTGATGCCGTCCACGAAGCGCCGAATGAGCATGTTGTGAAATTCATAATCCCGGATGATGGCTTGGGCTTTTTGAGTGGGCATGGGTTCCTCCTGGATGAATACTTCTAAAGGGCTTAATCATTCTGAAGCATGTGCGTATCTGTGCGCGCATAAGTCAGTACATCTTTTGAAACTTGTGCGCACATCTTCTTCAAAAAATGCGCATCTTTTTGTCAATAAATGCGCATCTTTTTACCAAGAAATGCGCATTTATTTGCCGGCAAGTACGCATTGGTCAACAGGGATGAGCCGGTTTAAACCCACTTGTGGGCGCACCGGGTGGGCTTTCCTTCAGCCATCTTTACTGGACGGTGATTTCCATGTAGATCGCATCGCCGAAAGGCTGGCCTTCCGGATTGGACGCCTGCCAGGCGGTGGTGTAATTCCCGGGTTCGGCGGGTGCGCTGAATGTGATGCGAAGCGTGGCCTGGGTGCCGGCCCGGGCGGGAAAGAGCGGATGATCCGTCGCGGCGCCCAGTTCCAGGCCGCCCACGAATTTCAGGCGGTAGCGCACGTCCCAGTTGCACGACCCTGTGTTCTGCACGCGCCATTGTTTTTCAATGCTGGACCCGGCGGCGACGATGGTGCCGTCGGGGATGGTTAGGTCCTGGACGAAGGCCAGCCCGTCTGTGCACGGAGGTGTGGGGCTTGGGATGGGCGTGGCTTCCGGCGGAGGCGTGTACGTCGGGATAAGCGGTGCTCCCCCTTCGATGACAGACTCGGTAGGGGGGGCGGCACTGGGTGGAACGAAGGGAGTGGGTGGGAGAGCGGTCGAACAGGCTGCCAGGCAGAGCAGCAACCCTGTCATCAGCAGCGCGAGAGCGTAAGGTAAGGAGTAGGGAATTGGAAGCGAGTCGCGTGAAATCAAGTCATCCATTTCAATGGAGGGGCGCCAGCCTTTGCGCCCCTCACAACCAGATCATTCTGTTTCTTCTTCGGCCGGTTCTGGGACGCTTTCTTCCTCTTCTACGCCCATCTCGAGCGGCATGAGCAGTTCGCCTCCCACGGCCTTCTGGCGCAGGACGGTTTCGATTTCAAGCGCCAATTCCGGGGTCTCTCGTAAGTGTTGCTTGGAATTCTCGCGTCCCTGGCCCAGGCGGATATCCCCGTAAGAGTAGAATGCCCCGCGTTTGTCCACGATCTCTAACTGTGTGGCCAGGTCGAGCAAGTCACCAGCTTTGGAGATGCCTTCGTTGTACATGATGTCGAATTCTGCCGTGCGGAAGGGCGGAGCGACCTTGTTCTTTACCACGCGCACGCGGGTGCGGTTGCCGATGATCTCGGCGCCGACTTTGATGGACTGGATGCGGCGCACGTCCAGGCGCACGCTGGCATAGAATTTGAGGGCCTGGCCGCCGGTTGTAGTTTCTGGATTACCGAACATGACGCCAATCTTCTGGCGCAGCTGGTTGGTGAAGACCACAGCGGTCTTGGTCTGGTTGATCGCGCCTGAGAGCTTGCGAAGCGCCTGAGACATCAGGCGCGCGTGCACGCCCATGGTGGGATCACCCATATCCCCTTCGAGCTCCGAGCGCGGCACCAGTGCAGCCACGGAATCGATCACGACCACATCCACCGCGCCAGAGCGCACCAGGGTTTCAGTGATCTCGAGCGCCTGTTCGCCGGTATCAGGTTGGGAGACAAGCAGGTTATTGATATCCACACCCACCCGGGCGGCATAGACCGGGTCCAGGGCGTGCTCCATGTCGATGAAGGCGGCAGTTCCGTCCAATTTTTGGGCTTCGGCCACGATATGCTGGCAGAGCGTGGTCTTGCCGGAAGACTCTGGACCATAAATCTCTGTGATGCGCCCGCGGGGGATTCCACCCACACCCAGGGCGATATCCAGAGAAAGCGAACCGGTGGGAATGACTTCCGTATTCATACCAAGGGCCTCTCCCAGGCGCATGATGGACCCGTCTCCGTAGCGTTTGATAATGTCGCCGACCGCCTTGTCGAGCACGGCACGCCGTCCTTCATCCTGGGCTGATTTCTGTTGAGATTTTCGGGCCATGGCTTCTCTCCAATTCAATGTACCGTTTAAGGACGAGTTCTAAGCAGAGTATAGCACAGATGTTCCATACGTCAAGGGGGAGTGCTTTTTCAGGCAGGCTTGGGCTTGCAGTGGAACCATTAAGGCGCTGCGGCCTGAGGGGCTGGCGTGGCTGTCGACGGCATGAAATCTAGCCTTGGGGTGGGTGGGGGGCCGGTAGTAAACCCATCTTCGCCTCGAAAGGCGAAGTAGGTCACCTGGCCAGGGTAGATCTCCACCCAGAATTGCTGCTCCTTACCGTCATAGATAAATGTGACCTTGTAGATCCCCGCCGGCAGGTCGCTTAACACCATGTTCTCTTTGTAATAGGGGTCAGGGTTGGTAGCGCCGCCTCCATACGTACGTACTGTGCGTAGTGGCCGGCCCTCCGGTTCAGGGCGGATCTGCACCGGGAGGCGGTACAACAAACTCCCTTTTTCATCCGTCAGGCGTCCAACCAGCACACCCCAACCCTGCGGGGGTGCCATCCATAATTCAGGATTGAAGGTATTGTGAAAGGAGTTTTCCCCCCAGCGCACTTCAAAATGCAGGTGCGGTCCGGTGGTGTTGCCGGTGCTACCCATGTAGCCGATCACTTCACCTGTGTCCACCCGTTGGCCGAGCGAGGCGTTGACCGCCTGCATGTGCGCATAAACGGTGAATAAAGGTTTTCCCAGGTACCCAAAATCATGCCGGATCGCAACCGCCTGCCCGTACGGATCACTCTGGTTCAATGGGGCTTCGGTGAACAGGCCCCAACCTGTCCAGACCACGGTGCCAGGTCCTGCCGCCAGGATGGGAGTCCCGGGGTCATCCGGGATGTCCACGCCGGTGTGGACGACGTTATCGAAAAAGATGCCACCATAGCGATATTCCGCCAGAGGCCAGTTCACATTATCAGCCCCGATCGGCCTGGTGAAGTAAAAGTGATCGTAAGGCGAGATGGACCAGGGAGCCGTGTAGAGAGGCGGGCGCCATCCCGATAAGGGTTCGGCACCAGGAGTCGGTAGATCAAAACGGAGGGGCGGCGGTGTGGAGGTGATCACCTGCTGGACTTCCGGTCGCTGCTCCACCGGTAGTGCAACGACCGGAGTAGGACTCTCGACTTCGACGGGAGCACAGGTAAACGTCATGGATAGGAATAGTGCGCAGGTCAGGAATCGCTTCATGGCGTGGGTGTCAATGTCTCGGTTGCTGCGGGAATCGGAGAAGCCGGTTCTGTGGGCGCGCTGGTGGGCGTCTCCGTGTCTGTGGGCGTGCGGGTGAGTGTAATGGAAGAAGTTGGTCGAGGCGTGCGAGTGGGGGTGAGTGTATCGGTCGGGATGGGGGTGATCGAAGGAGTGGCGCTGGGAGGCAGGATGCGCGTGGGTGTGAGCATGATGTCTTTCGGATAGATTTCCAGCATGGCGCTGTACCAATCCAAACCGCCGGTCATGGCAAATTCAGTGAACCTGGCGCCGTTGTAGTAGGTATGCCAGTTCGGTAAGGCCGGTACGCGCTCCCAACCGTATTGTTGTGCCAGCGTGGAGAAATTGACCCAGTAGCCCGGGGGAACCGACGCGTAGGTTCCCCCTTGCTCGTACGTGCTTGGATCCAGGTTGTAGCGCGCCGAAAGGTCCCAGGGTGGGTCGTGAAGGGGTTCCCCCTGGGATCCGTCCTGGGCAAGCGCCCGCAAGTAAAGGATCCAATACGTCTGGTTCCCGAAATCCTGGCGTACAGCTGTCATCCAACCGGCATTGCTCATCAAGGGATTGAGAGCAAAAGCGCGGCCCGTATACAACCAATCCTCCCCCAGTCCCGGGTCGAGCGAGGTGGTCAACGGCACGAAGGCATTGCTCAGCCCCGCCAGTGCATCCCAACCTGTGTCCTGGATGACGCGCTCGCGCAGGGCGGAAAAGGATTCGTCAACAAGATCATGTAATTGAGGGTATGGAGCGCGGACATCCTTCAACGTGTTGATCGCATAACGTTGCGAAGGTCCTTCTTCCAGAGGCGCCACCGCGACCGTCCAATCCGGCGTGGGAGTCCGGTTGGAAGCAGATGAGTATGTCTTGAGCAAGGAGGCTGAGATCTCCAATCTTGGCCAGGCCAAACCTCGAACGGGACCTGGCAGCGGAACGGGCTGGAGCAACAGACTGCCATCCAGATCGTAGGCAGTCAGGTACTCCTGGTTTGGAACCAGCAGGCTGGCAGACAATTCATCACCTGCCATATTCCAGGCCGGCCAATCGCCTTCCCCGATCCAGACCGCGCCGCGCTCGGGTTGGATGACGTCCCACAGGTAGATGCCGCTATAGCCGATGTTTTGCGCGCTCGAAGCCCAGGCCAGGTAGCGCCCGTCACGACTCCAGACCGGATGACTTTCTGCGGCCCGCGGTGTGCGACTTAAATTCACATTTCGGTCTTCCCCTGTTTTATCCAGGTCGGCCAACCAGATGTCGCTATCCCCCCCGCGATTGGACACAAAGGCCACGTGCCGGCCATCCGGCGCCCAGGCCGGTGAATGGTCGGAAGCTTTATCGTTGGTGAGGAAGATCGTTTCCTGATCCTGGTTGGTCAGGGAAATAAAAGCGATTTCCAGGTTTTCGTTTTCATACCTTTCGCAGGCCAACCATTGGTTGTCCGGTGACCAGGATGGAGAAGATTCATACTCTGGCGTATCGGTTACGCGTTGGAATTCACCGCTGGCCAATTCCAGGATATACAGGTCCCATTGGCCATCGCGGTTGGAGGCAAAGGCTACTTTCTTCCCATCCGGACTGAGCGCTGGAGTGGTATCGTCCCAGTCTCCATAAGTCAATCGCGTCAGGGACAATTGCAGGGGGATATAGTAAAAAAGATGAGAATGGCCATATTCCTCCAGTGCGATCAGGATCACATCCTGAGGCATTGGCGGAG
The DNA here is from genome assembly GCA_964621295.1 of uncultured Anaerolineaceae bacterium. Classification (GTDB taxonomy): domain Bacteria; phylum Chloroflexota; class Anaerolineae; order Anaerolineales; family Villigracilaceae; genus JAABUE01. Next base: position 10,882 of record CAZULT010000064.1, read on the forward strand.
CTTCTTCTGTGCCAGACCCAAGGGGGGCAGACCGAATCAGGGAGGTTGCCGTGGCAGGCGCCGAAGGAGAAGCCTGCGCACAGGCGCCCAGGATGACCGCAGACCAGAGACATGGAAGCAACCCCTGGAGAAGCCTAGCGCGGAGGACTTTGAATGTCATAAGGAATCAATCGGGCTTTAGGTCGAATTGGATAGTGGTTGGGGGCGCTTCAGGGCCGTCTGGATAGAATAAATTGGCCTGCAAGGTAAGAGGGCCAGCGCTGGGTTGTTGACGCAGGTGCATGGTAAATGCCAGGCTCCAACTCATGGGTTCTACGAAGCTGGCGCTGCTGATTTCCTGACCCTGGCTGTCGCTTACCATGACCTCCAGGTGCGGTCGTTTTTCAAACGGGCTGATTTCCATAAGGACTTTCACGCGATGCGCATCGTCATATGGCTCAGCTTTAAGCGACAGGATCCTGGTTTCTTCGGGAGCCGCGCGCTGCAAGCCGTCTTCGGGGAAGAAAAATTCCATGTGGGCGATTATACCTCTGCAATTCTCTGGCCTTTGGCCGTCCTTCTCAATACTCGCAGTCCGCTCTACCTGCCAGATAAGGGCTTACTCATCGAATAAAAAGGTGGCTTCGCTGTAATACCGGATGTCCTTGCGGATTGCGCGCTGCTCGACCCATTTGGCTAGGTAAGCTTCTTTTTCCTCGATAGGCCGGGCATTAGAGAGCTCATGCAACGGGTAATTCAAATGCAGGACGCGGGGAGAAACTGTGAAGCGTGTAATCCCGGTTGGCAGCAGGCAGCCTCCTCCCGCCAGGGTCAGGACATCGGGAATGCTAAATCGAGGGAAGATCACCAGAGCGGTCAGATCCTTGTACACCTGGCGAAACCCTTCGATCAGGGTCTGGCTGGTGCGATCCAGGGAGGCGCTGTGTTTATAGCTATCCACGATGCCGTGTAGCGCTCCCACTTTCTTGGTCAATTTGATGGGCGTGAGCGCCAGATAGACGCTACCATCCGGAAGTCGAATCTGTGTCGGTGTGGTCTCGGGCGGATTAAAGGATTTGTGCGAATCGACTTTCACCAGACGGATCTGCTTGATATCTTTCAAGTTGCGGATCAAATTGCGGGCGCTCGAATTCCAGACGATATGGTTCCAGGTTTGTAGGGATACGTTCTTATCGTCTGGCTCGACTATTTGAACTACAATATGCGGGAATTGCATCTCTTTGAGCGAAGTGACGCGGTTGGCGCCGTCCAAGATCATATAGCGGCCGGAGTCGTCTAATAGTGGCATCGCAAGGGGCGGATTGCGCAGGACGCCTTGCACGCGTAATTTGTCGATGAGGGGGAGAGTGCGCTGCTGATCGTGGTCTTCGTGCAGGATCAAGCGCTCGAGCGGCAGAATTCTTAATGTAGGCAGGTTGGGGATCATATACACCACTATGCCATGCTGAGCATACCATTAAAAGCCGGACTGTTCCAATGCGCTTTGAAAGTCATGAGGTGAAGGAACGCTAAACGATACTTCTCGACCGGAACCGGGATGAGTGAAGGTTAACGAAAAGGCGTGTAAAGCCGGCCGTGGGATCACGTCACTGGGTTCAGCCCCATACAGGACATCGCCCATCAGGGGATAGCCCAATGCAGATAGGTGGATGCGTACCTGGTGCGTACGACCTGTTTTGGGGCGCGCTTCAAGCAAGGCATGCTGCGGTCCACGTGCCAGAACCTTGAAGTGTGTCTCGGACTTTTTACCACGCTTGCGGACCACTACGGTGCGGTGCGCCCGTCCGACATTGGCCTGCAACATGTGCCGGGCGGTGTGCGTCTCCCAGGGAGGCAGGCCCTCCACGATCCCCAGGTAGACTTTTTCGACCGTGTGGCGTTCGAACTGGTCGTTTAGGGAGCGGTGGGCTTCAGCGGTGATTGCGAAGACCATTACGCCACTGGTGACTTTGTCCAGGCGGTGCACCACCCAGATTTTCCCTTGCTGTTCTTCGAGCAGTTTCAGAAGGTAGGGCGCCTCTGGTTCCCAGCCGTCAGGTTGTACGGGTATTCCGGCGGGTTTATTGAGTACCAGGATGTGGCTGTCCAGGTGAAGGATTTCCAGCATGGTTGCATTAAACCATACTTAATGCAACCGGAAGGTGACACCCCCTCCCTGGATTGCGGGTCAGAAAGATCCGGGTGAGCGCTTCATCCCCAACGGATGAACAGGAAAATTGCGATCGCGAGGAAAACGGCTCCGGTTACCAGGAGCCCTTTAGATATGCTGCGTTCCAGGACCGCGTCCTCCGGTTTTTCCGGGTTGTAGTAGACCAGCGCCGAGCCGCCTTTGGGATATTTGGCGAGTACCTTCTCCGCGCCAGAGCGGCTGCCGCTCCTTCCCGGGCCAAAGGCGATGCGCTTGCCCTGGTACTCCTTCCCCATAGAGGAGTAGCGATAGCGCACTTTTGGAGCATACCGATAAGATATGGTTCCGTCATCATCGGTGGTGCTGCTTTCTTCGATCCAGGACTCCAAGATCGTGCCCTGCACCGCAGGCCAACCTTGCGAGGCCTGTACGCGCGCCAGGGTCAGGAAGTAGATCAGGAATAAAAGCAATCCAAGTGCTGCAAGGACCAGGATTATGATGTGATTGGTTGTGAACCACGACATACCTCACCTCCTCATTTATTTCAATGATAGCTATTTTAGGGGCACAGTGCAATCGTTCTCTGGGGGCAATTTCCCTGAACATCTTGACATTAACGTTACGTAAGGGTTTATACTGCTGATGTCCTTGCGAGGCGGCGCGGCTACCTCAACACTCTCCGTGCTAGCAGGAGAACCCCGCGCACCGCTCGCAGTGCAGTGACTGAGGATGCAATGTACACCGTAAAACAATTGTCCACCCTGGCGGGCGTGACCCCTCGAACCCTGCGTCATTATGACCAGATCGGATTACTCGAACCCGAATCGATCGGTGAGAATGGTTATCGCTACTATGGCGAGCCGTCCTTCTTGCGCCTGCAACAGATCCTGTTCTATCGTGAACTGGGCCTGCCATTGGAAGCGATCAAAAAGATCATGGGACGCCGTGATTTCAACGTGTTGGCAGCGTTGCAGGAGCACCGTCAAGGGTTGCAAAAGCGCATTCAGCGCTTGCAGCAACTTATCCAGACCGTGGACAAAACCATCGATCACCTGAAAGGAGAGAACACAATGAGCCTAAAAGGTCTTTTCGAAGGCTTTAGCGAAGAACAGCAGGAAGAATACGCCAGGCAGGCTGAACAAATGTACGATCCTGAAGCGGTCCGGGAATCTAACCGGAAATGGAAAAACTATTCAGCCGAAAAGAAGAAATCTATCCTCGACGAAGGTAAGCAGATCTATGTCGATATGATTGCCGCCATGCCTCAAGGCGCAGATTCTCTGGAAGTGCAGGCCATCGTCGCGCGTTGGAGAAAGCACATGGACTACTTCTGGACACCCAGCCTGGATCAACTTTTAGGTCTGGCAACGATGTACGGAAACAGCCCAGATTTCAAGGCCAACTTCGATGCGATGAACCCGGACCTTGCCGATTTCATGCGAGAAGCGGTGAAAGTTTATGTGAAAAAACAAAAATAATCCCGTGAAGAATCTTTAGAGCCAGAGGAAAGCGAGTCCTCTGGCTCTTCTAGTTTAAAGAATTTCGAGCCTTCTTCAAGAGAGCAAGAAACCAGAATGGAGAAGATGCGACTATTCCCAGTGAAAGGAGATTTGCCACCAATCCCCGATAGAACCATTCAACTCTGGTAGTCTGCTCTTCAAGACACCCCTCGTATACAATTGAGACGAATCTCATCGGCACGCCGAAGCGCACTTCCTGGTAAAACGGGAGGTTGCCTTCACCCAGACCGGCGAGGCTTCCAGTGCATATGCCTCCCTGTATGATATTCTCTTGGAAAGCAATTTGAGCGAGCAGGTAGAACCCGGCAAGTAGAATGACAGCTGGTCTCTTCAATGAAATTCCCAAAAAGGCAGACCTCAAATCCAATCTAAAAATCAGTGCTTGATGGGTACTTTCGATATGGCATACTCCGCCAGCGCCGTAATGGTCAGCGACGGGTTTACGCCCGGGTTAGCGGGCATGATCGAACCGTCCACCACGTACAGGCCGGGGTAGTTGAAGACCTGGCAGTCCAGGTCGACGACACCTTCTTCTGCATTCCTTCCAAATGGAACGCCGCCCATCAGGTGGGCTGTGGTCGGGAAATTGAACAGGCTGTCTGTAAAGGCGGCCGCAGGGATACCGTTCACTTTTTGGGCAAAGGCGCGCGTCACGAAGTTGCCGATCGGCAACTGGGTGGGGATTGGGTGGTCTGTGTCAGGTTGGAGCACCAACCCTCTCTTTAAGAAGGTAAAGAGGTTGCGCCCCAGGCGAATGTGGGTCAGGTTCTCCTCGACCTGCATGACGAGCAGAATGGTCGTGAAGCGCGCCCAGCGCGCGAAGAACTTCGCGTACAGGAAATCGAGCGGATGGCGCAAGATCTCCCAGAGTGTCTTCAAGGTGCGCGCGAAGGCTGTATTCCCTTCGACGTGCGGAGCGGTCATCATCCGGATGAAGGAAGATCCATCCGAGTAACGTACCGGTTCCACGCGGGTGACTGCGTCAGCCTGAAAGATAGAAGAGATAGCGATGCCTTTGGAGTGGTCTATGTGTTTGTCGCGGGTGGTCACGCCCAGGATGTTCTCACTGTTGGTGCGCACTTGATCACCCAGCCGGGCGGAGATGCGCGGCAGGGAGCCGGTCACTTCCCGGCAGCGGAAGAGCAGGTTCATCGTCCCCAGCGCACCTGCAGCGAGGATGACATGACGAGCACGTACCTGCCGGCCTGGTCGCCGCAACCAGGCTGTGGTACGGACATACTCCACCTCGTAAAGCGCGCCATCGGATTGCCCCTCGCTGAGCGGGCGGATATCGCGGACAGTGGCTTCAGGTAAAACCTGTGCGCCGGCAGCCTCGGCGAAGTAGAGGTAGTTTTTGGTCAGGATATTCTTGGCGTTGTAGCGGCAGCCTACCATACAGCCTCCGCAATGCGTGCATCCTGCACGCGCGGGACCTCTTCCTTCGAAGTAGGGGTCAGGAACGGTTTCACCTTCGTTCTGCGGATCTCCGAAAAATACACCTACCTCGGTCGGCTTGAAGCTATCGGCATTGCCCAGTTCGGAGGCGATCTCTCTCATCTTCTCGTCCGCAAACCATAGCCTGGGGTTGGTAGTTACCCCCAGCATGCGGCGCGCGGTCTCGTAATGCGGTTGCAGGACGGATTTCCAGTCTGCCAGGTGTCGCCAGGCCGGGGCATTGAACAGGCGGTCATCAGGGACCATCAGTACGTTACCGTAGGTGAGACTGCCTCCGCCTACTCCGCTGCCGTGCAAGGCCAGCTGGCCGTTCATGAACGTCATCTGGAAGAATCCGAAACAACGTGCGGCCGGCAACCATAAGAACTTCCAGATGTTCCAGTTTGACTTGGGGAAATCGAGGTCGTCGAAGCGCCTCCCTCGTTCCAGTACCAGCACCGAGTAGCCCTTTTCGGTCAAGCGCATGGCTGAGACCGAGCCTCCGAAGCCGGAGCCGATGATGATGTAGTCGAAACATTCTCTCATAAGCACTCCAATGAAGCGATCCGTATTCAGCTTTCAGGATGCTTGCGTAATGTTTTCAGTAAGGAAGCTAACATCCGTTTGACTTCTTCTATTGCATCCCGGAATTGAAAGTACTCATCTGCCGTTACAAAACTCAAATCACGGGCAAGAAGAAGGAGGGTTTCCGTTTCACTTGCCGATCCCATCCCAGTTTGCAGAAATCGCGCAAATTCAGCATCGGTTTGCCTGCCACAACTTTCAGCGATGTTTGTTGGAATGGACGTACTCGCTCGCCGGAGTTGCGAAGTCAGACCATACAGTTCTTCTTTTAGGAAACCACCGGTCAACTTGTAGATGGCCAGGGAAAGGCGATGGGATTTTTCCCAGACTTTCGATTGGCGAAAATCCTTCATCGAGGCAACATTCACATCTCTTCGAGGGATGATTGGTACTATGGCTGAGGGCTGATCGCTATCAGCTGAAAGCTCACATCTCCAAAGGCTGCGACATCGTGATCAATTCCACGCGCTGTTGCCAGCCCAGGCTTTTCCAGAATTCCAGGCCGGCCTGGTTGTCGCCCAGGACGAACAGGTGGCAGCGGTGGATGCCCATGCGCATCAATGCAAACATGCAACGCCCCACCAGCGATTTGCCAATACCCTGCCGACGATGCGCTTTCTTAACCACCAGATTGTGGATATACCCGTGGCGCCCGTCGCTTCCGCACAGGGCCGCGGCAACGATCTCGCCCTGATCGATTGCCACGTAACTCAGATCGGGGTTGCGCTCCAGGAAATGTTTGATGCTTTCGTGCGAATCGTCCTCGCTGTTCAGCTTCAGCCCCTCGCTGTCCTTCCAAAGTGCGAAGACCTTGTCGTAGTCGCCGATGGTCATTTCGCGCAGTTCGACTTTCATAGTTCCCTCCCAAAGGAAAACGAACTCTCAACGCAAAGGGCACAATGTTTTTCCTTTGTGCTCCCTTGTGGTCTTCGTGTTTATCATGAATATTGGTAAAAGCCTCGCCCACTTTTACGACCCAAGTAGCCTGCGTCCACCATCTTCTTCAACAGGTAGGCCGGGCGGTACTTGTCGTCTCCCAGGTCGCGTTGCAGGATCTCCATGACATTCAACACCACGTCCAGGCCGATCAAGTCACACAGGGTCAATGGACCCATAGGATGGTTCATACCCAGAACCATGACCTGGTCGATCGCCTCAGGCGTTCCGATGCCTTCCTGCAAGGCAAAGATGGCTTCGTTGATCATGGGGCACAGGATGCGGTTGGAGATAAAACCTGGCGAATCGTCCGCTTCGACCGGTTCCTTGCCCAGGACCTTGCATAGTTCGACCGTCGCACGAGCCGTGTCGTCTGAAGTGCCAAGCCCCCGTATGACTTCCACCAGACGCATCAAAGGCACAGGATTCATGAAATGCATGCCGATCACCTTTTCAGGGCGAGACGTGACGGCTGCGATCTTGGTGATACTAATGGAGGATGTATTGGTCGCCAGGATCACGCCGGGGCGGGTTTGCTCGTCCATCTCCCTGAAAATCTTGAACTTCAACTCCGGGTTCTCGCTGGCAGCCTCGATCACCAGGTCTGCCTCGCCGATGGTTGCAAAATCCGAGGCGAAGTTGATCTTCTCTGTGGCCAGCTTCTGGTCGTGTGTGATCTTTTCTTTTTCCTGCAGTTTGGCAGCGGATTTGGCAATCGTTGCCTTTGCTTTTTCGAGCGCAGATGGGGCCACATCCATACATGTCACTTTGTAGCCGGAAGTGGCTGCTGCCTGGGCGATGCCGTTGCCCATTGTGCCGGCACCCACGACGAAAATGTGTTTGATATCCATGGGCATTCCTCACTTGTGGCGGTCGAGCCAGGCAAGGTGGTTTTGCTTCATTTGCTCGATATGGTCAGGGATGTGACGGGCGTAGATCTTCAGCCATTGTTCGAAGGTATAGGGTTCCTCAGGGTATTCCGGGTGAAGGACGGAATGTGTGAACACCTCTTCCGGTTGGCGTTTGAGCAAATCGTATGTGGATTTTCGAGCCAGCCGAATGATCTCCAGGGCCAGTTCCACATCTTGCCCCATATAATCCAGAGAATCAGCCCATTGTGCTTCAGCATAGCCCATCAAAGCGCTGCCGGGTTCGGCGATCAGCTTACGCGCCCTCAGCGCAGACATGGATTCGCTATCGGCCATGTGCACGATGATCTCATGTACGTTCCACTCACCGGGTGCAAGCCGGAACGACCAGGCTTGCTTTGGGATCCCTGCCAGCGCCGCACTCAGAAGGTCAAAGCCCAACCCGTATTGCTCGATCTTTTGATCGATCTCAACTCGGTTCATACTTCCTCCAGTTCGACCGCCATGGCTACCGCCTCGCCGCCACCCAGGCACAGGCTTGCCAAACCGCGCTCCAGGCCGCGATCTCGTAACGCGTATATCAGTGTAGCCAGCACCCGCGCGCCACTGGCCCCAATAGGATGTCCGAGCGCGATACCACCCCCGTTAACGTTGACCTTTTCCCACTCCCATCCCTGGTCTTTCAATTCGTACCCGTTCGCCAGGACCTGTGCGGCAAAAGCTTCATTGAGTTCGATCAGATCTACATCGGCCAGGGTCCAGCCGGCTTTCTCAAGTACTTTAGGCATGGCCTTGGCGGGCGCAGCAAAGAGCCATTTCGACTCCAGGGCAGCCTGCCCATAAGCGACTATTCGGGCCAGGGGTTTCAATCCGTGCGCCTCGGCGTAGGCACGGCTGGCTACCACTGTCGCTGCCGCGCCATCGTTCAGGCTTGAGGCGTTCCCGGCAGTCACCCGCCCGTCCGCACGAAAGACCGGTTTGAGTTTGGACAAGGATTCGAGCGAGGCGTCCCGACGCGGACTTTCGTCAGTATCGAAAAGCGTTACCGATCCCTTGCGGCCCGGAATCTCAACCGGTATGATCTCGTCTTTGAATGTACCGCTGTCAATCGCAGCGATTGCCTTCCGGTGACTTTCGACCGCAAAACGATCCATGGCTTCGCGCGTTACTTCGAATTCCTCTGCGATAAAATCAGCGGCGTTCCCCATGGCCCAATCTTCGAACGGATCCCAGAGTCCATCGTGAAGCAAGGAGTCTTTTAATTCTACATGGCCATAGCGCAATTCACCGGTCCTTCCCGGGACGAGGTAAGGCGCACGTGTCATGGATTCCATCCCCCCGGTCACAAATAACTGGCCGTCGCCAGCTTTGATGGCCTGGGCGGCGAACATGGCCGTTTTGAGACCTGAACCGCAGACTTTGTTAAGCGTGGTGGCGCTCACGCTGGCGGGTAACCCGGCGAAGATCGCTGCCTGGCGGGCGGGCGCCTGGCCCTGCCCGGCGGGTACGACCATCCCCATCAGAACCTCATCGACTTCCTCTTTTCTTTCTATACCTGCTCTTGATACGGCTTCTTTGACAACAATAGCCCCCAATGTAGTGGCTGGGATGCTGCTCAATCCTCCTTGAAATTTAGCTATGGGTGTGCGTACTGCAGAAAGGATGACCGGTTCGTGCTCTTGGCTCATCGGTTGTCTCCTGATTTTACTGTCATGATGAATCTTGTTTTTATTATAGCGTTTCTGACCCCCAAATGTACACTGGAACAAGTCAAATTATGAGTGGATGGTTGTCACTTTTATGCTGGCGGCTGGGCAGCCTGTAAAACAAGGCGTTGTTTTCAGAAGTCATGAATCAATAGAGCCCTGTGCCTGGGGGAGCGTAGATCCGAAATCTCCATTCTCCCGGTGAAACCTCGTTCCATTGCGAGTAAGGAGTGGCGATGATGATCCAGGATCGGCCGGGTCGCAAAGGAAAAGGTTGGCCTTCCTTATCCAGAAACGCAATAGGGCGACGCAGGCCGGTATTTTGCTCGTAGGCACTTGAGCGGGTACTCCAATCAATTTCGAACATCTGGCCATCGCGAAACAGGAGACCGTCCTCCTGCTCCCCCTGCCCCAGGTGCATTTCGAGGATCAGCGGCGCCAGTACCTCGTGTTCCACGAACAGAACGATCAGGTTCTCGAAGGAAATCTGGCGACCGGTCAGGCGATCGACATCGATATGGAATTCAGTCTTCTTACTGGTATTGTCCACGTACCGCAACCAGCCCTGGTAGGCGGGATCATAAACCCATTGGCTCTGGTTGAGTTGGGAGAAGAACATGTCAACCTGGGCAGCCGGTGTGCCTCCCGGAGGAACCTCCTCTGCAAACAGGTTGCTGGCATAATTGAATTTTGTCCCGTTGTTGCGAGCGTTCTCCTGGGAGATCTCCACCATGCGCGAGATTCCCAGCATGCTGCCGATCCCGCCATCTCCTTTCTTGAAGACCGTGGCACAACCAGGGATTTGTCCCCGAATTTCCTTGGTCGAACCAGCGTAGATCAGGCAACTATCCTGCAGAAAGTTCTGCAGGTGGATGTGGATCCTACGTGCCGACCGTACCGGACCGATCTCGGCCGGTGGAAGATCGGCAATGTCAGGTTCAAGCAGTGGTACCAGACCGGCATCCCACAGGCGGGTGTCCGCGTTTACTGTGATCGCTTCGCTCAATCCGGTCTCTGGATCGGCATCGCTATCATAGTTGTCGTAGCCAATATCCTGGCGAGTAAAATCCCATTCCTCCGGCTCTTTAAATTGCAGCCTGTAACGACCTGGTTTCACATTGAAGGCGAAGTAGCCGTTCGAGTCGCTGGAGGTTTGCTGGAGCAGTTCACCTTCCAGACCAAGCAGGTTGACACAAACGCCGCCTACGCCAGGCTCTTCGGGAGATTGACGCCCGTCACCATTCAGGTCCTGCCAGATACGATTACCCAGCAGTAAGCCGTGCTGTACGAATGGCTCCATGCGAACTTCACAATCCCCGGTCAGCGGAACTTCAGGATAGGGCACCTGCCCGTGGAAGACGGCTGCAAAGCGCGTTGTGCCGATAGCGATCAAATATTCGAAGACCCAGGGCGCGAAAGACAGTCCTCCCTGCGGGCGCACTTCCGGGGGGAAATGTGTGATGGATACCAGCAATGCCGGTTGTTTTAACAGCTCCGGGTCGGCGACGGGGATTCCTGTGAACGGATTAACGCCTGGCGGAAACTGATCCTGATCCGGCCCAACCCTGGAGGGAGGCAATACGGGTTGCGGAGTTGAACTGGGCTTGAAGACCGGTGGGAGGGGTGATGCCGTTGGGGTTTCCGGGCTGCGAGGTGCGGAAGTGGCGGCTGGCTCTGTGGAGGGCGCACACGAGCAAGCAAGTCCTATCCACAAAACAGCTAAAACCAGGAATGTCCGTTGCAATGAAGGCCTCCTGCTTCGAGCATGGCCGTCTCGAATCGAGGTGTCTGTCAAATATTCTGAAAACCCTCTTTGATGCGCCGGTAGGTGTCTTCGAGCGTTTCAGGAAGGACACGCGTACTGGATAGGGTTGACATAAAATTAGTATCGCCGGTCCAGCGCGGAACGATATGCAGATGTACATGCCCGGGCTCTCCGGCACCGGCAGGCTCCCCAATATTGGCACCCACATTGAAAGCCTCCGGTTTGTAGACATTCTTCAAGACAGTGATCGCCTGGGATACCCACTCCATCATTTCTGCTCTCGTTTCGGGATCGAGGAATTCAAGGGAAGGTTGATGCGCAAAGGGCGCGACCATGATATGCCCGCTGGTGTATGGGTATAAATTCACGATGAGAAATGCCCGCTTGCCGCGCGCCACAATCAGGTTTTGCGGCCCATCTACACCAGCAAGCGCGGTGCAGAAGATGCAGTCCTTCTTAGAGTTATTTTGTTCGATGTATTTCATGCGCCAGGGTGACCAGAGGTGATTCATAGTTGACCTTTGAAATTGTAGCAGAGAAGTTGCAATGAGTCTAACAAACTACCTGCCGCCAAAACTGGACCGCGAAACCTTGAACTAAGGCTCAGTTTCGAGTATCCTCACAATTGTGATACAGCCCTCTCTTTTCGCTCAGACGGTCTGGTCGGTTTCTCGGATTACTCAACATATCCGGAGCCTGTTGGAGTCTGACGTTACTTTGCAGGATCTCTGGGTGCAGGGAGAGATCTCAAATCTCAGCCGTCCGGCATCTGGCCACCTCTATTTCACACTGAAGGATGCTGGAGCATCCCTGCGGATCGTCATGTGGAAATCCGATGCTTTGCGATCGCGCGTACCTCTGCAGGATGGGATGGAAATTGAAGTACATGGCTACATTAGCCTGTATGAAGTACAGGGCCAGTACCAGCTGTACGCGGATGAGATCCGACTGACGGGGGAGGGCAAGCTTTACCAGGAGTTCATGCGTCTCAAGGCGCAACTTGAGGCAGAGGGCCTTTTTGCAGTCGAACGCAAACGCCCAATCCCGGACCTGCCTCACGCCATAGGTGTTGTCACCTCAGAGACAGGCGCGGCCTTGCGCGACATGCTTGACACTCTCCAACGCCGGTTGCCGAAGGTGGAAGTTGTCCTGGCAGCCTCTCAAGTGCAAGGAGCAGAGGCTCCGCCTGCGCTGGTCGCTGCTTTACAGTCCCTGGATCGCCTGGGGTTGGATGTAATCTTGTTGGCCCGCGGGGGCGGTTCTATGGAAGATCTGTGGCCTTTCAACGATGAACGCCTCGTCCGTGCTGTGGCGAGCACGATGACACCTGTCATCAGCGGCGTGGGGCACGAGACCGATTTCACGCTTTGCGATTTTGTTGCCGACCTGCGGGCTCCCACGCCCACTGCTGCGGCTGAATTGGCCACCCCCATCACGATGATCGATCTGCGTGCCTCCCTCGACGCAGCGCGTAACCGTCTCGCCAATTCAACCCTCGGACGCCTGACCGAAGCACGCCATATCTTGGAGATCAGATCCTCACAGTTGCTAGCAGGTTCACCGTATCGACGGATCCAGACCGGTCGCCAACGATTGGATGACCTGGCTCGGCGTGCTGCTTCTGCCCTTCAACACGGTTTTGCGATGAACCGATCGCTTGTAACCGGTTTCGACCGTCGCTTGCTGGCTCTCAACCCCCTGTCAGTTTTGGCTCGGGGTTTTGCGATTGTGACGAACCATCAGGACAGACTCGTCAGCTCTGTGAAGCAGGTGAAATCCGGTGATGCGCTCGAAGTACAGGTCAGTGATGGCTCATTCGGCGTCGAAGTATCCAAATCAAAGGAGTCATAATGGCCAAACAACCTTCCCCCAAGCCGGTTGAAGAATTGACCTATGAGGCAGCAATCGGAGAACTGGAGCAGATCGTTTCCTCCTTAGAGGAGGAGCAGAACTCTCTCGAAGAGGCCATGACGCTTTTCGAACGTGGGCAGGCCCTTCTCAAGCATTGCGAGGCGCTATTGAATCAGGCGGAAGTCAAGGTAAAGCAACTTGCCGGTGAGTCCCTGGTCGATTTTGAACTCGAGGAGTGAGTCATGAACTTGGGTGCGTTATTCGAGAATCGGGTTCTGGTCATTATGTTTACAGCCTGGTTTCTGGCGCAGGTGATCAAGATCCCCCTCGACTTTCTATACACGCGCCGCTGGAATTGGGCCTTGCTGCTGAGTGTAGGAGGTATGCCCAGTTCTCACTCAGCGCTTCTGAGCTCAGCCACATTAGCTATTGGATTGTATTACGGCTTTGATAATCCTTTGTTTGCTCTGGGTGTGGCGATCACCATGGTGGTGACGTATGATGCTGCCGGTGTCCGGCGACAGGCTGGAATCCATGCCCAACGCATCAATGTGATCTTCGATGAAATATTGCGGGGGCATCCTTTTGACCAGAGTGAATTGCGCGAAGTCTTGGGTCACACGCCTCTTGAGGTGACGGGTGGGGTATTGTTAGGGATCGTAGTGGCGACCTTAATGTGGCTGGTCTGGCCAATCTGAATTGTTCCCGTCTTTAACGGGGTTTTAGGAACCTGCGCTGCACAGCTGAAATCAACCCCTGAAGTTCAGGGACGCGCAAGCCTGCCATGGTCAGGAAGTAGGCTATCCCACCACCAAGAGTACCGGTGCCCACCAGGAGCCATTCAGGCGCTGCAGCCAAAACCAACTGAGTGAGCACCAGTACAGCTGCAATCATCACAAGCGTCCCAATGGCTGCCCAGGCGAACCCACGTAAGAGGAAGCCACCCTGAATGCCCCCCAGGCGCTTGCGCATCATGATAAACAAGGCGGTGGCCTCCAACGCGGTCGAGAATGAATTGGCCAATGCCAAGCCTCCAAGTGGCATCCACCCGATCCGTGCAAACCAGGCTGAAAACACGAAGCTGAGCGCAACGTTCAATCCCATGGCCAGGGCGCCGATCAATACTGGGGTGCGCGTATCCTGTTGAGCGTAAAATGCGCGTGTAAGCACTTCCATCATTGAATGGCCCACCAGACCTGCCGCATACCATAACAATGCCCAGGCGATCAAAGTGGGCAGTTCGCTGGTAGAGGTTCTGCCTTGGAACAGGAGGATGGCGATCGGCTGTCGCAACAGGATTAATCCTACGCTGGCGGGCAGGGCAAAAAAAAGAACTCCGCGCAAGCTGGCAGCCAGGGAAGCGCGCATATCACCCATCTTGCCCAACGCAAATTGTGCAGAGAACGTCGGCATGGCTGCAATTGCCACAGATTGGGCGATTGCAGCCTGCGCCATTAACATCAATGAGAACCCATATTGCAGTCCTGCCACACTGCCTGGCTTCATCTGCGAAGCCAGCCAGGTATTGACCCAGAAGTTGAGCTGGACGACGGCTGCGCCCAAAACGCGCGGTCCCATGAGCCGGAACACCTGTCGCACCGACTGGTCCTCCAATCCCAATGTGGCCGTGTAGCTGCCATGCTGGCGCAGCAGCGTGGGGATCTGGATCAGTAGGTATAGACCTGCACCGATCACCACACCCCAGGCGAGCCCATAGATGCCGAACCAACGTGCCAATACCAGAACTCCGAAGATCTCGCCAAGGCGGTACATCCCGATCGTAAGCTGGGGAATGAAGAATACCTGGTGGGCATTGAGAATACCAACTACCAGCCCGCCCAGACCAAAGAGCACCGCTGCGATTAACTGAATCCTCAGTAAGGAAATGGTCAGCGTAAAGATTTCTGGGTTTACTGTCAGCCCTGGTGCCAGGGCATAACGGATTATTTGCGGGGCGAAAAGAGCGGCCAGCCCGGCCAACAAGGTGAGGCTGAGTGTGATCAAATTGGCGATGGAGGAAGCCAGGCGCCAGGCCGCACCTTGTTGATGTTTTGCCAGGAAGCCGGTAAATGTGGGAATAAAAGCCGATCCTAATGCGCCGGCGGCCAGCAATGTGAACAATGTTTCAGAAACGCGGTTGGCGGCGAAAAATGCGTCCTGCTCAATGGCAGGAAATGAGCGCGCAATCAGGATGCTGCGCGCCAATCCCGCTAGCTGGCCGAACACAATCGCAAACAAAACGGTTCCGGCCGCGCGTGCGATCTGGCGATTGTCGGAAACAGGGGAAGATTCCATCCGGTAATGGGGGGTTCAGGGAGGTACAGCTCGGAAAGCGGTCTTTCCGGTTTCGGGATTATAACATCCTGGGAGTGGTTATAATTCCATGAGATGAAACGGACCAACCCAATCCTTTTCTATTTCCTGCAGATCCTGCTTATGGGGATCCCTGTTCAGGCCTGCGACCTTCTCCAGATTGGTGGAGAATCCTCTTCTCCAAACCCGGTCGCGATCACAGTGGAAAGCCATTCGCCACCGGTGGAGGGTTTCACAGAAATCCCACTACCGACCGGGCGTGGTGCCCGCAATGCGTGGATCGACCTCTACTTTACGGATCCTAACAGCCCACTTGCTGGCCAGGAGACCGGAGGGCTGGACGAAGTGCTGGTATCTGCTATCGACTCTGCCCGCCTCAGTGTGGATTTGGCTATCTATTCACTCAGCCTGAGGAATGTCAGAGATGCTTTAATCCGGGCACACAATCGCGGCGCGTTGGTCCGGATGGTGATTGAAAGCGACAACCAGGACGCATCCGCGATCCAGGCCCACCGCGGCGGGTCTGGCCGACGCGGGTGCGAAACGTGCTGCTCGTCGCGTTCGCCTGCTTTGCCGTCGTGCAAGGGACGCTGCAACTCAAAGAGGCCCTCCTGCCGGCCGAG
>CAZULT010000065.1:0-14506 GCA_964621295.1 uncultured Anaerolineaceae bacterium
GGCGGCCCCGACGGGATTCGAACCCGCGATCTCGGCCTTGACAGGGCCGCATGTTAAGCCACTACACCACGGGACCAATTGTTTTGCGGGGGGTAGTTTATCATACACCCAACCGGGTGTCAATACGCGTAGTCCGGATACAGGTTGGGGTCGGTGGGAGTCTGCCCCGTGGGGTCGTGCACGTACACCCAATCGCCTTCCACGGCCCAATCGTACAACCAATGCGCGTCGCCGACCGAAAGATTGACGCAGCCGTGGGATTGCGGATAGCCAAAGCGCGTGCGCCAGTAGGCGCCGTGCAGGGCGCGCGCTCCATCGAAATACATGGTCCAGGGCACGTTGTCCAGGTAGTAGAAATCGGACGGGTCGTTGTTGCGCATGGTCTCGGTTTCTTTCTTCTGGTAAATCTGGAAGCTGCCAGGGCGGGTCCAGAACGGCTCCAGGCCGGTGGCGATGACTGTGGCAAAGATCAACTGGCGATCCTGGTAGACGGCCAGGGTTTGTTCCGCCAGGTTGACATCGATCCAGCGATCGCCGGTCACGCCTTCGGGTGGCGTCGTGTTCACATCCACCTGGGCAACTTTGCGCGCTTCTACCCATTGATTCGGGCCGATCATGTTCCAATCCGCGGCCTCCACGTTCTGAGTGTCGTAGATCTGGATTGGGGTAAACGGGTTCAACCACAGGTTGGTATTGGGGCCATTGTAGCCGGGAGCGGATTTAACCGGGATCTGTTCGAAGGTCCAGCCGAAGGAATTGCGCGGCGTGGATCGAAAGGCCAGGCCCTGGAATGCCGAAATTTCGCCCACGCGCGATCCTTTGCCCGGGATCCATTCGCCTGATTGCAACATGAAGTAGTAGCCTTTACCGGTATCGACCAGATCGACATAGGAAACGTAGATAAAACCCGGTGGGAACTGGCTGGAGTACCCGCTGTTTGGATCAGCCGGGATTCCGGAGAAGATCGGCACAGGTTCCGCAGTCAGATGAAAATAGACGTAAGGCAAATAGGTCAGGCTCGGATCCGGTTTGTAGGCTGGCAGCGGCCTGGGCGGGAAGGTCAGTCCGCGCTTCGCCATGTCCGTCAGGTATTGCGAGGGCCCGAGCGGATCGCAAAAACCGGGATCGAACCAATAGGCGTCCGGCGCGCAAACGACCGAACCTCCATCCGGTTCGAGTTCCTGGGGAGTCTGCTCCGCGGAGATAACGGACGGGGGAATAAGTGGCGCTATAAAAAGTGTAAGGGTTAGCAAAGTGAGCGCAATAGATTTCATAGGGGGGTTACCTTAAATTGGGACGATTATAGCACGCCGGGCTTACGTAATTGTTAATTGCAAATTTGAAGGGGATTGTCCCCTTGCTTGACACAAGTTACGCCCTGTGCTAAATTTGCTAAGCGAGTGATCCATGCCCGTCCAGCGGGAAGCTGTGTGGGCTTGTTATTATGCCTCTAGGAGGGCTGTCTTGTCCAAGTCTCGCACGCAACAAATGGTAGACCGCCTACGTGAGCTTCAGGCCTCTTCACCAGATATTGAAGCATCCGCAATTGTCAGTGTGGACGGCTTGAGCATCGCTTCAGCCCTGCCGCAAGGAGTTGAGGAGGACCGTGTCTCCGCAATGTCGGCTGCCATGCTTTCGCTAGGAGAACGCATCGCATCCGAACTCGGACGCGGTACGCTGGAGCAGGTCTACATCAAAGGCGAAAAAGGATACGTGGTGCTGATGTCGGTTGGGGAGGAAGCGGTATTGACCGCCTTGGCGCGCGAACAGGCCAAATTAGGTTTGATTTTCCTGGATATGCGCCGGGCTACTGAGGACCTGGCGAAATTAATCTAGTGGAGTGCGTATGAGCCCCGTTGAAAAGAGTGGACTGTACTATCCCAATAAATTCGGCCTGATCACCATCAAGTCCCTTGAAGAGGTGATGGGGAAGAACGGCCTCAATGCGATCTTGAATCTGGCGGGATTGAACCATTACATCGATAATTATCCTCCGGATAACCTGGAAAAGGGCTTTGACTTCACCGAATTATCCGCGATCGGGGTCGCTTTGGAAGAGATGTACGGCCCCCGCGGTGGTCGCGGTCTGGCGCTGCGTGCCGGCCGCGCAACCTTTTCTGACGCACTCAAGAACTTTGGCGCATTGGCCGGGGTGGCGGATTTGGCGTTCGTCGTGCTCCCATTACAATCTAAATTACGGATCGGTCTTCCGGCCTTTGCCAAGATCTTCACACAGTTGACCGATCAGTACACTACCGTTGAAGAAAAGGATAACGAATTCATCTGGACGATCCATAAGTGCCCGGTCTGTTGGGGGCGCACAGGCGCTGACAAACCGGTCTGTTTCATCTCAACCGGGTTACTGCAAGAATCCCTGAAGTGGGTCTCGGGCGGCAACGAATTCCGGGTCAATGAATCGAAATGTGTAGCGATGGGGGAAGAGGTGTGCGAATTTGTCATCCAGAAGGATCCGATCGGGTAATCAACTTTTCAGCCCAGGCGTGGGAATCCTCTCACAATCTCCTTATGGAATTTGAGGCCGGCGGAACCGGCCTCTTTTTGTTCCGGTCAGTGCAGCAGCTTTTCCAGGCATCAGCCATGCTGGAAGCTTTGGCAAAGCCGCCCCCACTCGTCCTGGCTCAGAGTCTCGGCACGGCGCGCAGGATCGATATCAGCCGCCTCGAAAAGGCGCTCGATTTCGCTGGGTGGAAGCCGCATACCGGCGGAGAGTGAGTTGCGCAGTTTCTTGCGTTTCTGGCTGAACCCGGCTTTGATCAACTGAAAATAGATGTCCAGCAGGTGCTCTGGGAGACGCGGTGAATCGAACACCTCCACCACGAGGACCGCAGAATCCACTTTTGGGGCGGGGTAGAAAGCGCCGGCGGGTATGCGTGCCGCTATAGACGGTTGGCCGTACACCTGGACGCTGAGCGCCAGCAGGCTCATCTTGCCAGGACCCTCGCAGATGCGTTCGGCCACCTCGGATTGCACAGTCAGGACCAGGCGGCGAGGCTTCTTTTCGTTTTCGAGCAGATGCCGTAGAAGCGCTGACGTGATGTAATATGGAATATTTGCCACCACTAGGTAACCCGAGGCTCGGATCCATTCTGCCAGGTCAACCGCAAGCGCGTCACCTTGAACAAGCTGCACGTTATCGTAAGGTGCCAGCACCGACTCGAGGGCTGGAAACAGCCTCGCGTCCAGCTCCACCGCAATGACTTCTTGTGCTGCAGCTGCCAGGTAGCGTGTCAGGGTGCCCAGCCCTGGGCCAATTTCAAGCACCGTATCGGCATGCCGTACTTCTGCCGCCGCGAGGATGCGCTCCAGGGCATCCGGATCCTGCAGGAAATTTTGTCCAAGACCTTTCTTGGGACGCAGGCCATACTGGCGCAAGAGGCTGGAGGCATCCAGGGGTGGAATGGGGGGCGGAAAACGGGTTGATTTCAAGGGCAGGTGAACGAAGAATCAGAGGCAGTCTCGCCTGGAGGGGCTGGGGCCGGCCAGGCGCCAATAATGAAGCGCGTGACGTAATCGCGCAGTGCGGCAAAATCCACATCCCAGATGAAGACATTGCTTCCAAACACCGGGTCGTAAGTGCGCGTGCCTTTGAACAGTTTTTGAGGAAAGCTGGCAAAGGTGATGTCCTCGGCTTGCAGCCGCGTGCCCAGGCAGGCCAATTGGGCGATCTGTTCGGGTGATAGGTCGGTCTGCACCGATCCCTGGAAGGATTGGATCAATTTTGGGATGCGCACAATGACGTCGGGGCTGGTCAATTTCTCATGCAAAGCGCACAAGACCAGATTCTGGTTGTTGGCGCGCTCAAAGACGCCCTCATTGCGAATGCGAGCCAGTGTAAGCGCCTGCTCACCGTCCAGAAGTTGGGTGCCGTGAGGGAAGACCAGCCGCTCACTGCGGTCTTCCTGGGTTCGACCGTCGAGGCCATCGGGCAGATTAACCTTTATCCCGTCCACGGCATCCACGATCTTTTCAAAGGTGCGCATGTTAACGGCGATATATCGTTCCGGAGTCACGCCGAAATTCAAGGACAGCGTGCGCGCCAGCAGTCCAGCGCCAGCGCCAGGCCCATCATAATATCCAAAACCAGGGTTGCCGTAGAGGTAGGCCTGGTTCAATTTTTCATGGTCCTGTCCCTTTATGTTGTCCGCAATGTCAGGGATCTCTACCCACAGGTCGCGCGGGAATTCCAGGACGGTCACTTTGACGTTGACAAAGTCCAAGCGGATGATGCGAATGACATCCGCCAGGCCGTACTTGTAGGAGTTCGAGCGAGAATCGGTGCCAATGCCCAGGATCAGCATGACCGGAGGGCCCTCGCAATGCAAAGCGGGTACCGGTGTCTGGCTGGGGGTTTCAACCTGGACCAGGTTTGGGGTGGCTATGAATCCGGGCGGTGTGGCTGTCCAGGTGGCCGGCAGCACCCAGGTGGAGGTTGGCATTAAGATAGCCGGCCCAAGCGGTTCTCGCCATCGCATCTGGTAAAGTTTGTAGCCGTACCAGCCCACAAGCCCGGAAAGCGCGCAGGCGGCCACCATCAGCAGGGTAAATAGAGTGCGTTGTGTGCGAGACATCATTGTGCTTCAATCTAATAGATAGGGAACGTTCGCAGGGACTGGAGTGAGGAAGTAGACCGTCACCCAATCACCCCATTCGACCCAATCATTGTCGCTATACCCGAGGTCAATCCAGGGTGTGCCGGGGATACCCCCACCCACATCCTCGATCGAAGCAAAGCCGTAACCGGGGATGTAAACCGGCTGCCCCTGCATGAGCAGATACCAGTTGTATTTGACGGCCACGATACCCTGTTGAACCGGTTTACCGCTGGAGGTCCCGTAATAACAACGATCGGCTGCAGAACGACAGGGAGAGTAGGAGGTGGCAAACAGATTCAGAGCCCGCCAGTACTCGATCTGCACCCCGCCCACGTTCTCGGTTCTGATGGTCACCTTGGTGCCGTACCCCAGCACACGATTCTGGGGGGGGCGTATGGTGACTTCAGGTTCGCTCTGGCGGCTGACCTCCTGTCCATCTTCGAAGCGGATGCGAACGCGGCGGACAGACAGCCCCGTAATGCCCGGTTGCAGGATTTGCTGCTGATCGAGTTCTACGTCCGCTGAGGCGATGAATTCGCTGGTGAACGGCAGCGAGTTTTGTGCCAACTGTATCGTTTCGGCCACACGCACCAGCCGGATCGACCCATCGGAGGGCAACGCTTCTGATGCAGCCGGCAGGCTGTAATCCAGTTCCTGCAGTGACAGGCCGGCCTCCGAAAGTGCCGCACCGACCGTATGTGCCGCAGAGCGAGCAGCCAGGCTGGAAAAGGCGGTGGAGATCGTCAGCGCCTGCGAGGGGCGGTAACGGATCGAGCGATCCGGGTTGAGTGAGGTTCCTGCCGGCGGGTCGAGGAAATCAACCGCGTATAGTTGGACTCCCGCCTCGTGTAGCGTTTCCCCCACAGTGGCTGCGGAAGTCAGCAGCACCTGCGTCCTTTCCGGCCTGGAGAGGCTGACAGGTATTGCACGCTGGATCTGCAGGGTATGCGATTGATGCCCGGTGGGGAGCGTATCCGCATTGAATGGCTGACCATCCAACAACAGCCGATCCGAGTCGGTCACCGAAGTCCCGCCTTCAGCGAAGATCTCGTTCAGGTCTCTTGATGTGGTTTGGAGCGTCTGGATCGTCTCGCCATCGACGATGTTGATCGCACGTGGAGTCGACGACTGGCAGGCTGAGAGCAGGCTGGCAAGCAGCATCGGGATCCACCCGCAAGGGACGGGAAGCTTTAACTCAAGCCTGGTCAATCTTACCCTTCGCCGGAAATAAGCAGCGAAAATCCTCATAAGATAGAACTAAGTCAATCCTCTTCGCAATCGCATTCCATGCCGCGCGCTTTCTCAAAGGATTCACGTCCTTCATTGAATGAAAAATAGATCAACCCGACCGCTCCCAAACTATCCACGAACCCAAAACCGGTCAGCTCAAAGACCAGGCTGGAAGCCAGCAATACCAGGGACATGTAAATACACACGAGCGTACAATTTGCATCCGCCAGGATAGGAGCAGAATCGAGCGCGTTTCCGACTTTGCGTTTTCCTGCTACAAGGGCCCACATAACCATGATCGAAATGGTCGAAATGATCACACCCGGCAAGGTGGTTTCGGGCTTATGCCCTGCGGCCAGATTGTAGACGGCTGTCAAAGCCAACCCTAAAGCCAGGATATAGAAGCTTGTACCGGTGATGCGCAACGCAGTCCTTTCGAAATGCGAACGTGGTGTATCCGGGTTTTGACGGATGCGAGAGACCATGGCCAGGATCCCAATGCCTGACATGACTTCGATAAAACTATCGACGCCAAATCCGAAGAGTGCCAGCGTTTCGTCGGAGATCCCGAAGAAGAGGGAGATCCACCCTTCAGCCAGGTTGTACACGATCGTAAAGACTGCCAGCCATAGGGCGAACCCCCAATAGCGTTTAAGCGTAGAGTCCTTAACGAGAGATGCCATAGCACTACCTTAATTCTAATTGGTGATGACCAATCCGATGTAATCAAAGCGTTTGGCCTTATCCCCCACATAGATGCCAATGGATCCTCCAAACTCACCTACAGAAACAGCCTGGAGTGTGAACCTGACAGTTTGAGTTTCACCCGGGCGCAAAGTGCGGTTGTAATGAAACGTCTTGATCCCTGAGAGGGAATAATCCTTTTCCATGGGCGGGTCAGTAGCCAAAACGATGGCGCCGTCCAGGATCGACCCGCCGAAAGCTTCATCCAGGTCAATGTCTGTAACCGTCAGGTCGGTCTCCCCGGCGTTGGTCAAACTGAGAGCCAGCTCGAAGGTCCCGCCAGAGGTTACCTGACCGGGCATATCGTAACTGGCTTCCAGCCCTTCCGGATCACCACCGAATTTTGTCAACAGGCCCGCGCCTCCGGCAAAAAGGACCAGGCACAAACAGGCAGCCAATCCAAGCGCAGCCAGACAACCCCATTTAAAATAGGTCTTCGTCGAGGAATCGGCGGGTTCAATGGTTTGAGAGAGAGGTTGAAGCCTGGGATCCATACGATTTGCTCCTTAGGCAAGCAATTCCTTCAGCGCTGCCAAGAACAGGGTGATGTGTTCTTTGCGGCTGGAATCGCCCATCAATCCGATTCGCCAGACTCGCTCTTTCAGAGCGCCAAAACCGGCTGCGATCTCGATGTTGTACTCAGATAGCAAACGTGCACGCACCTGATGCGGGTCAATCCCGTCCGGGACTTGCGCAGTGGTCAGGGGTGGAAGCCGGTACTCGAGAGGAATGAAGGGGGTCACCCCCATGTGTTCCAGGCCTTCCCACAGATGCTCGGCGTTACGCCGCATGCGCTTGTGGACGTGCTCCAGCCCCTCCTCATGGATCATACGCAGCGCTTCACGCAGGGCGTAGTGCAGGCTGGCGGAGGCGGTATGGTGATAAGCGTGCGAACCGCCCCAGTAGTTTGCGTAGTGTTGTAGATCGAGGTAGAAGGATGACACAGTGGTCTTGCGATTCAGGATGGCTTCCCGGGCGCCGGGGCTGACAGTGATGGGCGCCAGACCGCTGGGTGCGCCCAGGCCTTTCTGGCTGGCCGAGTAGGCCACATCCACGCCCCATTCGTCAATACGAACAGGCAGGCTGCCCAGGGAAGTGACTGCATCCATGATGACCAGAGCGCCATGGGCGTGCGCCGCTGCCACCAGGTCTGCTACATACAATTGCTCTGCTCCGGTGGAAGTTTCGGCGTGTACGAATGCAAACACTTTGTAGTGCTTCCCACCCAAGACAGCCTCGATTTCCTCAAGGGAACAGATTTCGCCAAGCGGCCGTTCAATGCGATCCACCTGTGCACCCAGCCGTTCGGCGATGAGCGCCAGGCGTTCGCCGAAGTAACCGATCACGGCTACCAGCACCCGATCTCCGGGTTCGATCAGGTTGCTGAGGGCAGCTTCCATACCGGAAGTACCCGTCCCTGACAGCGCGAAGGTCCATTCATTCTCAGTCTGAAAGACGTAACGCAGCAGCTCCTGTTCTTCGGCGTAAATCTGCAGCAGGTCGGGATCGAGGTGTCCCACTGGTGGGGTAGCCATTGCCCGGATCACGCGGGGTGCGGCCATTCCCGGACCTGGGCCGAGTAGAATCCGGTTATGCGGATTCAAGTCACTAAAGTGCATCTTCTTCATGGGTTCTCCATTCCTCGGTGGTGAGTCTAGTTTAACCTAAAACCAAATTTTCTGCGTCGCAATGAATTGGAATGGATGATGTCAAAGATCATGCGTATGGAGGATGGTGTTAACCGAGCGGATGGAGGTACACTGCAGCATATGTTCGTTGATAAAGGAGATCGAATGTCGAAGATTACTCAATTTTTCCTTGTAACCAGCCTGGCAATCATCCTTTCAGCCTGCGGTGCCGCCAACGGGCCATCCACATCCTTGAAAGTGAATATGGTGGAGTTTGTGTTCGAACCCAGAGATCTCATCATTCCTGCTGGCCAGGAGATCACACTCGACCTTGCCAATAACGGCGCTGTCGTGCACGAATTTGTGATCATGAACTACGAGACAGACGTGGGCACTACTTTCGATGAGGAAGACGAACCCAATATCTACTGGAAGGCTGAACTCCAGCCCGGCACTTCTGGAACCTTCACCTTCACTGCGCCATCGCAGCCGGGCGAATACCAGGTTGTTTGCGGCACGCCAGGCCATTTCGAGGCGGGTATGGTCGCCTCGCTCAATGTAGTTGCACCGTAGTCTCAAACCGGACATGCCTCACTGTGGAAATTACTCAGGAGTACAGAGTACAATGGTCGGGTGAATGAAAACGATTTGATCACCAGTTCTTCCAACGATCTCGTCAAACAGGTACGCGCACTGCGTCGGGGAAAAATCCGCGCGCAAACCGGAACCTTCCTGGTCGAAGGATTGCATCACGTTGGATCAGCTCTCGAAGCAGGCTGGCAGGTGGATATCGTATTGCATGCACCCGACTTGCTGGAAGGGGATTTTGCCGCAAGACTTTTAGAGGATGCCCGCCGTGGCGGAGTGATTTTAAGGCCCGTCACAGCCAGGATCATGGAAGGCCTGGCTGAGAAAGACCACCCCCAGGGGATCCTGGCGATCGTACGGCAAAAAACCACGGACCTCGAACAATTGGATCCTTTCCAGAATGGCGTGGCGCTGGTAACCCCCCAGGATCCCGGCAATGTGGGGACGATCCTGCGCACGGTCGAGGCAACAGGCGCTCAAACGCTGTTCTTACTGGATGGAGGTGTTGACCTGTTCCATCCGACCTTGGTGCGCGCCAGTATGGGAGCGCTTTTTTGGATCCCTGTGGTGCACGCGAAATTCTCGGAATTTGCAGATTGGGCCAAGGTGGGTGGGGTGAAGTTGATCGGCTCGTCGGCGCATGCGGACCAGGATTACCAAACAGCCGGACCGCTTGAACCGCCCTGGGTGCTGGTGCTGGGCAGCGAGCAGAAGGGCCTCTCGCCTGAGCAGCTTGCCCTATGCGATTTGTGCCTCTCTATCCCAATGCGCGGCCATGAGAGCTCGCTGAATCTGGCGGTCGCCACCGGGGTGTTGTTGTATTCATTGAAAATAAAACCTGGTCCCTCGCGGTAGTAGTAAAGCGTTTAGAAATTATTGTATTCAAAAGCCAAATAAACAAAAAGCCGCTCCAATGACAAGCATGGAGGGCATTTCCTTTGTTCGCAGATAAGTGAAGCCAAAATAGTTAAACGATGGAGCCAGGCGTCCCATTATGATGGGTCAAAAGCGGTTCCCCTTTTTCTAAATTTCGTCCTCTTCGTCAAGCCAGAGATCATCTTCTTCTGATTCCTCCTCCCACTCCTCTATGTCTTCCTCCTCCCAATCCTCGTCTGGGAGGCTATCTTCCGAGGGTGAAAAGGTGGCACAACCCGTATCTGGGTCAATTTCTACCGCAGCGGCGCTACAGTAGCCCTCATCGATGAAGACGCAGTCTATGTAGTGGCAGCGAATGCGAGGCATATGGTCCTCCTAAAGGGGTTGGCGTACCAGCCGGATGATTGAAATTGAAAAAATCAAAGTCATGGCAACCTGGGATGCCAGGCAAAAGGGGCAGATCGCTTTTAGTATGGCAAATTCCACATAGAACAGGTAAATTGTGAAGAGAAATCCAGTCAGAGACAGGCCGAAGACCAGTAGTGGGCCGTTGTTCTTAAAAAAAGGATCGCGTCGTTCATACCAATGTGCCAGCAAAATGGCAAAATAGCCTGCTATTCCAATCGTGGCTACCGGGATTCCATAAACTTCGGAATAACGGCTGGCGTTGACGGTGGAACAATCACCGCTTCCAAGGCACAGTGCGTCATTGGAAGTGACTTTGTAGATAGTCATGTAGACGGAGACTAAAAAACCTACGATAGCCAGGGCGGCGGAAATGCGGTACGACCATTTTTCCATATGAGTCCTTTGACCTGTCAGAGCAACCAGGCGTCAACCTCCACTCCTGCAGCCAGCGATTTTACCCCAGCGGGGACGATTAGTAAAGCGTTTGCCCCCACAATGGAGAGCAAATTCCCTGACCCCTGGTGACCGGATAACCTGGCGACCAGTTCGCCCTGTTCTTCCTGGATGGAGGCGCGCAGGTAGCTTTCCCTGCCATCCGATTGGATCGCTTCAGCCAGGCGCGCCTGCAAGCGAGGACGCCGTACCTGCTTACGGCCGCTAAGGCGCTGCAACGCAGGGCGCACGAATACCTCAAACCCCACAAAAGCAGAAACCGGATTTCCAGGTAAACCGATGAATGGGATGCCCTGGTATTCTCCTACTGCCAGAGGTTTCCCTGGGCGCATGTTGACCCGCCAGAAATCCAGATTGCCTCGTGAGGCGATCACGTCTTTGATGAAATCGAACGCTCCCACGCTAACCCCGGCTGAGGACAGGATCAGGTCAACTTGCTGTTGCGCCGCACCTGATACCAGGGCCTGAACCTCTTGGCGGTTGTCGGCAGCGATCCCCAATCTCACCACCTGGCTCCCGGCCTGCTCCAGCAAGGCTGAAAGAGTGTAGGTGTTCGAATCCCGAATCTTCCCGGGTCTTAATGGTGCCTCTACTGGGACGAGCTCATCACCGCTGGAAAGCAACGCCACTCGCGGCTTGCGAAATACCTGTACTTCCGCAATCCCCAACATAGCCAGTAATCCCAGATCCTGCGCTCGTAATTCATGACCGGAAGCCAATACAGGCTGGCCTGCGCGCACATCCCCGCCACGGGCGCGCACATAGTCACCAGCCTTGAGGGTTGAATAGACTTGGACGATCGGTGGGGCCGGGGTACCCGGCTGGCGTTCTTGAAAATCAGTGCTTTCAACCGGAATGACCGCGTCGGCGCCAGCTGGCATCGGCGCGCCAGTCATGATGCGCGCGGCCTGTCCGCTCTCCAGTTTCACATTAGGATCACTCCCGGCTGGAATATCACAGACCACCTTTATGGTAACCGGTGCGTCCAGGGAGGCATGAACCAGATCGGCGGCCACGACGGCAAAACCATCCATGCTTGAATTATCGAAGGCGGGTAAATCACTTCCAGCAGTGACATCGATGGCAAGTACTCTTCGTGCACATTCTGCCAGGAACAGGGTTTCTGCTCCGACCGGGTTGAAATGGGAGAGGATGCGCTCGCGCGCTTTATCAACGCTTAAAAGGCTCATCATTTCGTCCACATAAGGGCGGCGAGATTATACCAATTTTTTATTACGTGGGAAGGAAGAAGCCTAACCGGGTTTGATGCGTTGAGCTTCCATCACATTGGGCAGGTTTTCGATTCTCGTCAGGATGCGACTCAGTTGTTCGATGTCTCGTACTTCGACCACCAGTTTGATATCGGCCAGGTTCTGATGTGTTTTGACGGTCACATCGGCGATGTTTACCCCCTCATTATTAAGCAGATTGGAAATGTCTCCCATCAAACCCTGCCGGTCGTAGGCCTTGATGCGTACCGGAACCGGATACGTGTGTACATTTTCACCCCAGGATACTGAAACCAGTCTTTCACGTTCCTTCAGACGTAGGATGTTGGGGCAATCCTGTCGGTGAACGGTTGCGCCGCGACCGCGAGTGATATACCCTACGATATCATCCCCGGGAGTGGGATTACAACACTTGGCTACATTGGTCAGCAATCCTTTCAGCCCGACGACATCGACAGCATCTGCCGAAGTGGTTTCGCTGGTCGGAGTACTCGCTGTAAGGATATCTGCGACCTCCTGGTTTTCGGAGAGTTTCTTTACGATCTTGCTGACAGAAAGGTCGCCGGTTCCAAGGGCAACGTACAATTCCTCTGGTGTGCGGAATTCGAGCTCGCGTGCCAATCTTTCAAAATTTGTATCGCCGAATCCCAGGCGTTGTAATTCGCGTTCAAGGACCTGGCGCCCCTGCGCGAGATTCTGTTCGTAATCCTGCTTCTTGAACCAGACCTTGATTTTGGCGCGGGCGCGCTGTGTCTTGACCAGGCCTAGATTGGGGTTGAGCCAATCCCGGCTCGGTCCACCGCGTTTAGCCGCCAGGATCTCCACCTGGTCACCGGTCTTCAACTCGTAATCCAGCGGGACGAGCTTGTTATTGACACGTGCCCCTCGGCAGCGGTGGCCGATATCGGTATGGACATGATAAGCAAAGTCGATCGGGGTAGAGCCAGCGGAGAGATCGATAATATCGCCGCGCGGTGTGAACACATACACACGATCCTGGAAGACGTCGGTCTTCATGCTCTCGACGAATTCCTGGGCATCATCTACATCGCTGCGCCATTCCATCATCTTGCGTAACCATGTGACTCTCTGCTCGTAGGACTTATCGCGATGGGTGCCTTCTTTGTACATCCAGTGTGCGGCGATACCATATTCGGCGCTCTGGTGCATTTCAGGTGTACGGATCTGCACCTCAACCGGTTTGCCGTCGTCATAGATCACAGCCGTATGCAGGGATTGGTAGAAGTTGTCTTTTGGAGCGGCAATGTAATCATCAAATTCGCCCGGGATCGGCCGCCAGTGAGTGTGAATGATACCGAGTGTTGCATAGCAAGCGGGCACGTCAGGGACGATCAGCCGAACTGCACGCAGGTCGCGGACCAGATCAAAGGATTTACCTTTCTTGTGCATCTTGCGATAGATCGAGTAGATATGTTTGGGGCGGCCGCTGATCTCGACTTGTATGTCGTTTTGAGTGAGAATTTGGCTTAATCTCTCGATAATCTGAGTGATCTGGGCCTCCCGGTCGGGGCGGCGTTCGGAAAGTTGGTCGGCGATCTCTTTGTACCGGTCCGGATCAACGTAACGAAATGCCAGATCCTCAAGCTCCCATTTGATCTGCCAGATACCCAGCCGATTTGCAAGCGGAGCAAAGATCTCGAGGGTTTGCTGGCCGATCCGCCTGCGTTTTTCTTCTGGGATATAGCCAAGCGTACGCATATTGTGCAGGCGATCCGCCAGCTTGATGAGCACCACGCGGACATCATCTCCCATGGCCAGGAACGTCTTACGAAGTGTTTCGGAAACCACGTCCGAGCTGCGCCCCAGGGTGGCCTGCGGTTTGAGCAATTCTTCTTCTTCAGGAGTCCCCGCATTCCCTTTTTTAGGTCTCTTGGCACCCTTGCTTGTGCTGACTCGTGGAAGGTTGGATAGTTTGGTTACGCCGTCCACGAGATTCGCCACCACTTCACCAAAATCGCGCTGGAGGTCATCCAGAGTGACGCTGGTGTCTTCGACCGTATCGTGCAGCAGTCCTGCAGCGATGACATCCGGGGGGACTTTCAGGTTTGCGAGAATGGAGGCGACAGCCAGACAGTGACTGATGTACGGTTCCCCAGAAATCCGTTTCTGTGTGCGGTGTGCTTCCTCCGCCACCCGGTAGGCGCGTTGGACCAATTCCCGGTCAGCCGGACTGAAGTTGCTCGGGAGCTGTTCCATCAATTTCTCAAGAGGAATAGCCAGGGTAGTGGTCTTCATGTGGTTCTTATTGTATTCTATCAGGGCGACCTGGTATAGATTGTAAGAAAAAACCTGTCCACTGACAGGCTCTCCGACCTGATTGACGCTTGTTTAACGGGTCAGGTCATTGATATCGTCGCGAGAGTCGAGCGCACGACCAACCACCACGCCGAACAGGATAAAGATCACAATCGAAGCCGCAGAGCAATAAAACGCCCAGGAGGAGGTCCAAATTACCGGAACGATCACCATCATGATCACCCCGAGAAGCGCCCCAATAAAAAAGCCCCTCCAGATGTTCGGGATTTCGCGCCATATCTCGGACAATGTCACGGATTTGCGAGACCTTCGTTCGCGATCTGCATGATGTCGCTGGAACTGTCTTTGTTTCACCAGCGGGTCCCGGTCAGCGAGTTGCCGTTGCCGTAGTTGTCTGAGCCGTTCCTGTTCCCGGTCGTCTGTGCCCATACCTGTCAGTGTCAGAGGGTTTTCAGGAGAG
>CAZULT010000065.1:14516-25154 GCA_964621295.1 uncultured Anaerolineaceae bacterium
CTGGCGGCTGTTGCGCAACCGACTGGCAATGATCTCCGCAATCCTCTGCATTACCAAGAAGCCCGCACCAGGATCATCAGATAGGATCTTCATGAAAGCAGAGCCCGGGATGTTCATTACGCGGCTTTCCTCTTCGCAAATTGCCGAAGCAGTGTAATGGTAAGGTGGAACAATTCCCGACCAACCGAAACTTTCGAAGCGCTGGGTCACTGCGGAAACAGTTACGCTTTCCGGGCGGGAGGTCAAGCGAACCTTCAGGAGAATAGATCCCGAGATCAAGAAATGCAATTGATCGGCCTGTTCCCCTTCCCGAAAGACCATCTCGCCGGAACTGTAGCTCCGCTCCTGTCCAATTGCTGCAATTTTGTCCAAGATTTCATCCGATAAATTCTGAAATAAGATAAATTCATTGAGAGGTTGGTCGGTTGCCATGCATTTCTCCTATATCAATAAGGTAGAATTAAGTATAGCATGGATGGTAAGATGACTCACCGCAACAACGTTACCCGATACCTTGATGCCCGCCAGATCTCCTATAAGGCTTATGACTTGCCCGTAGAAAAACTTGGGGCGACCGAAACGGCTCGTCTGTTGGGCGTCGCACCCAGAATCGTATTCAAGACGATCGTCGTCGCACGTGATAAGCCTAAAAAACCTATCCTGGCGGTCATACCGGGCTCGCGCCAGGTCGACCTAAAAAAGGTTGCGAAATTCCTGGGCGATAAAAAGGTATCCTTACCCACTGAACGCGAAGCAGAGCTCCTGACGGGATTGCAGGCTGGCGGCATATCGCCGCTGGCACTGTTGAATATGGGTTTCGTGGTGTTGTTCGATCTCAGCGTTCACCATTCAGAAGCCGTACATATCTCGGGGGGTGAGCGCGGACTAATCCTCAAAATGACAGTCCGGGACTTGCTTGCTATAACCCGGGCTCGCATTGCGGAGATCTCACAGGAAGCGTCTGTATAAAAAAAATATAAACAAGCAGATAATTTTCAAATATTAGATATAAAATTTACTATAATCAAAACTGTACTTTGAGCGGAGATACCCACCGCTCTACTTTGGTATTAGGAGGTGATAAATTAACCAAACAAAAAATAAATTGATCCTGACAAACAATTACGACCATTCTCAAGGAGGAGAAAATGCGAAAATTACTTACTTTGTTCACAGTGCTAGTGTTGAGCAGCATGCTTCTATCTGCCTGTGGCGGCGGCGCCGCTACTGAACCCGCTCCGGCTGAAACCACGGCTCCGGAACCCCAACCTGTTGAGCCGACCGAAGCTCCGGGAACTACTGAAGGCCCTGCCCCTGCCGCCCAGGGTGGCGGTATTTTGGAAGGCGTGAAAGCCCGCGGCAAGCTCATTTGCGGTGGCCGGACCGATCTGGCTGGTTTTGGTATGCTGGATGACGCCGGCAACAATATAGGTTTCGATATTGATCTTTGTCGTGCCGTAGCTGCGGCAGTCCTTGGCGATCCTGAAGCTATCGAGGTCGTTCCACTCACAGCCGCTGACCGAGGCCCTGCACTACAGACTGCAGAAGTTGACATGCTGTCCAGAAATGTTACCTGGACCGCCAGCCGTGATGCCCAATGGGGCAATTTCACCATCGTGATGTTCTATGATGGCCAGGGCTTTATGATCCGTAAGGATAGCGGCATCACTTCAACGGATGAGTTTGATGGCGCCACCGTTTGTGTGACCAGCGGTACCACTACTGAACAGAACCTGGCTGATTTCTTCCGCCAGAGGGGAATGACTTACGAAGCCGTGATCTTTGAGGAGACTGCGGCGGTGTACAGCGCCTATGAAGAGGGTCGTTGCGATATCACCACCAGCGACAAATCCCAACTGGCTTCTGTGCGCAGCGGTTTTGCTGATCCGGAAGCTCATACTATTCTGGATATCACCATCTCCAAGGAACCGCTCACCCCGGCAGTTCCCCACGGCGATGACGCCTGGTTCGATACAGTCAAGATCGTTATGTTTGCACTGATCAACGCCGAAGAATTGGGTGTCACTCAGGCGAACGTAGAAGAGATGAAAAGCAGCGATAACATCAACGTCTTGCGCTTGCTGGGGCAAGAAGGCGATTGGGGATACACCGACCTGGGTCTTGAAGCTGATGCTCTGGCAAACGCCATTGCTGCTGTTGGCAATTACGGCGAGATCTACGACCGCTACATGGGTCCTGAGGGCATTGCGTTCACATTGCCACGCGGCCCCAATGAACTTTGGTCCAATGGCGGTGTGCTCTACGCCCCACCAGTCAAATAGGAGTAAGTACGATATCCGAAAAGAAGGATGCGGCCACCTGGGTGGCCGCATCCTTCCTCCAATAGCGAGGGAAGGCGTGATGGCATCCACACAGTCTGTTGGGGAAAAAAGTACAAATATCCCCTTTTACCGAGATGAACGCATCCTCAGAATTTTTGCTCAAGTTATTTCAACTGTCATTGTGGTTGGATTACTGATATGGGCGGCGCTTAACTTCCTGAAGGCAGCTGAAGCCCGTAATATGACCCTGACGTTCGGATTCCTTAAAGAGGCTGCAGGGTTCCCGATCAGCAACCCTCCCATTGAGTATGACCCTTCGATGTCGTTTGGCCGCGCTTTTTTTGTTGGGCTCGTGAATACCTTGCTGGTGTCTGTTACCGGGGTCATCACAGCAACCATCCTTGGAACCCTGGTCGCATTGGCTCGTCTCTCTTCAAACTGGTTGCTGGGTCGCATCGCGCTGGTTTTTATTGAATTCAATCGCAATATCCCCCTGTTGGTTTTACTTTTCATCTTGTATTTTGTGGTATTTGGCCAGCTTCCACAGGTGAAAGAGAGTATTACTTGGCCCGGACCGATGTACATCAACAGACGAGGAATTTATCTTACCTGGCCGCGATTGACCGAATCCGGCACACCTTTTGTAGTCCTCGTTTTTGTAGGAATCTTATTGGCTGTGATTGCGTTTGTTGTTTTGCGCCGCCACAGGGAGATGACCGGACAGAATACCTATTATGTGCAGGCAAGTATCGGCATCTTCGTCCTTTCTGGAGTCATTGGCTGGGCGCTCACTGGAGGGACTCCTTTTGAATTCTCTGTTCCGGTATTGGAAGGTTTCAACTTCCAGGGCGGTTTGCGGCTTACGCCAGAATTTGCCGGCATGTTCATAGGCCTGACCACCTATACGGCAGCATTCATTGCTGAAGTCGTGCGTTCGGGTATTCAGGCCGTGGATCGCGGTCAGATCGAAGCGGCCCGTGCGGTCGGTCTTTCAACCACACAGGTACTCAGCCTGGTCGTTATGCCTCAAGCTTTAAGGATTATCATTCCACCGATGATCAGCCAATATCTGAACCTGACGAAGAATTCCAGTCTGGCGCTTGCCATCGGTTTTCAGGAAGTGTTCAGCGTCGGAAAAATTGCCATTAATCAGGCTGGCCGTGCCGTGCCGGTGTTCGCATTGGTCATGATTACGTATCTGACCTTAAGTTTGTTGACATCTCTGGTTCTCAACATCTATAACCGAAGCATTCAGTTCGTGACGAGGTAAACATGGAAGAAGCCATCCGCCCACCGCTTCCACCCGGTCCGATTAAATGGGTGCGAGACAATCTATTTAACAATTGGTTCAATTCGATATTGACTGTGGCCTTGCTCCCGGTTGTCTTCTTTGCTCTGGTAAATGTCGTTTTATGGGTATTTACTGAAGCTGACTGGCGTGTTGTCTCGCAATTCCCTTTGTTGTATGCGGTGGGGCAGTATCCACGCGAAGAACTCTGGCGTGTTGGTATCGGTTTATCCACAATACTTCTGATGTTGGGTATGAGCTGGGGAAAATGGGGAGGTCTTTTGCGATCGATCTCCATGGCCATTGGTATCGCTTTCGCCTTTTTCGCACTTCTACCCGTCCAGCAT
This sequence comes from uncultured Anaerolineaceae bacterium, assembly GCA_964621295.1. Classification (GTDB taxonomy): domain Bacteria; phylum Chloroflexota; class Anaerolineae; order Anaerolineales; family Villigracilaceae; genus JAABUE01. The sequence goes on from CAZULT010000065.1 coordinate 18,434, forward strand.
CCCGCCCTCGATTTCAGTATGCGCGCCTATCTGGGGGCAAATGTACTCTTAATATTGCTTGGTAACTGGATCGGACACAGAGTAGCGGTGAAGGGCTCCTATATCCTCATTGGTTGGGCAATAGTTCCATTCCTTTTTGTATTTCTTCTCACAGGAATTGAGGGGAGTAAGTTCCTTCCAAGTGTGGCGACGACATTCTGGGGTGGCCTATTGGTTACTATTCTTCTGTCGGCGGGTGGTATTTTACTTTCTTTCCCAATTGGTGTGGCCCTTGCGCTCGGCCGCCGCTCTACGCTTCCGGTGGTGAAGGCTTTTTCGATCATTTTCATTGAAACGGTCAGGGGCGTTCCGCTGATCACAATCCTGTTCATGTTTTCAATTATTCTGGCATTATTCCTGCCAGCCGATTCCCGCATCGACCGTCTGGTGCGTGCGCTAATGGGCATCACATTCTTCAGTGCGGCTTACACTGCCGAAAATGTACGCGGCGGCTTGCAGGCTGTTCCCCCCGGTCAAATCGAGGCAGCCAAAGCTGTTGGCATGAATGGTTTCCAGACGATGGTGTTCATTGTTTTGCCGCAGGCTCTGCGTGCGGTGCTCCCGGCAATCGTCGGCCAGTTCATTGCGTTGTTCAAAGATACGACGCTGGTGGTGATCGTGGGCATTAATGACCTGCTGGGTATTGGACGCTCGATCATCAACTCTGATCCTGAATTTGTTCAATTGCAATTGGAAGTGTATATCTTCATCGCCGTGATCTATTGGATTTTCAGTTATTTGATGTCCCAAGCCAGCAGTCGTCTTGAGACTGCCTTGGGTGTCAGTACACGTTTGTAGGAGCCTTCGATATGACCATAACAACCGCACCGATCATCCTCTGTCAGGATGTACATAAATGGTATGATGATTTTCACGCTTTGAAGGGTGTGAATATGGAAGTAAAAAAGGGTGAAGTGATCGTTATCTTTGGCCCCTCCGGTTCGGGTAAATCCACCTTCATCCGCACACTCAACCGCCTGGAAGAGCACCAGCAAGGAACGATCATTGTGGATGGCATCGAACTCAGCCATGATGTGGGAAACATTGAGCGAATTCGCATGGAGACCGGCATGGTATTCCAGCAATTCAACCTGTTCCCGCATTTAACGGTACTGCAGAATGTCACCCTGGCGCCTATCTGGGTACGAAAGTGGCCGAAAGAAAAAGCTGAGCAGGTCGCCATGGAATTGCTCGACCGTGTGGGCATTCCTGAACAGTCGAGTAAATTTCCCGGTCAACTTTCCGGTGGGCAGCAGCAGCGTGTTGCCATTGCGCGGGCGCTTGCCATGCAGCCTAAGATAATGCTCTTCGACGAACCAACATCTGCTCTTGACCCGGAAATGATCAAGGAAGTGTTGGATGCCATGATCGATCTGGCAAAATCTGGCATGACCATGCTGGTCGTGACGCATGAAATGGGATTTGCGCGCGCAGTGGCGGATCGCATGTTCTTCTTCGATCAGGGTGTAATTGTAGAAAGCGGTACTCCGCAGGAGATCTTCAAGGCGCCAAGGGAAGACCGCACCAAGCTTTTCTTGTCTCAAATCCTTCAGCACTGATCGATCGCGATAATATTCCCCTTTACTCGAACCTTCAACTCAAGCTCTATCGAGCTCATTTTCAGCTGTCCTTGAATTGCGCAGTTCATTCCCGCCCCATAAAGTTTGATTTTGGATTCTTCAATGCACCAGCAACTCCGTCAACCAGGTTGCGCCAGGGTTTGATGGAGCGGTTTGCTTTTCTCAGGGCCTGAATGACAGGTTTGCGGACAGGATCGTTTCCGACAATTCATCCTGCATATGCCTGGCAGCGACAGGGTGGGATGGGTATAAATCCACGCGCTCTTCAGGATCGAGGTCCAGGTCATAAAACTCATAACTCTCATATCCTGGATAGTGATAATGGGTCAATCGAAAATGCCCTTTTGTCAACGCGATCGAATACTCAGATAATGGTCTGAACGCGGAATTATCTTTCGCGTCCAGGGTAAAAATGCTGCGGTCCGGTTGGGGTTGCCCTCCCAGGCTTGGGAGGAGCTGTCCTTGTGCCCAGGCCGGTAGGGCATGACCGCACAGGTGTGCCATGGTCGGGAGCAGGTCAAGGCTGCTGGTTTTTGTGTAAATATCTTTCCTGGCGGTGCGACCTGGTTCAGACACAAGCAATGGAATGTGCACCAGAGGAGAATAGATCAATGGAGTGGTATGGCCGCTGATGCCTCGTTCGAACATCTCCCCATGGTCAGAGGTGATGAAAATGTAGCTGTTATCCGTCAGCCCAGAACCTTCCAAATAGTCGAACAAACGTCCGAGCTTCTCATCCCAGCTGGCGAGATAGGCGTCGTACTTTTCCCGAAATGAGTCTAAAGTGTCCTGGTCGTATCCCCCGGTCGAGAGCGGATGAGCGGGTTTGGGATCGGGGTGGAGGTTATCAGTCCTGAAGACTTTTAGAAACTGGGCGGTCGGATTGTAGGGCCAGTGCGGGGGATAGAAATGCAGATAGGCCGTGAAGGGCGATTCGATTCGGTCAAGGGTTGCGATGGTACCTTCCACCAGGTCGCCCAAAAGGAACAATTCAGTGGAATCCGGCAGGCCTTTCGGGTATTGGCCCATGTAATTGTTATTCAGCAATTGGCGTTTGTAAAGACTGGCAGTCCGCAGGATGGGAGCCAGGAACAATGAGGCATCATAGTCGCCGACCTTATAAAAGATATTTTCCTCGAAGGCGGCAAAGGCTATCAGACCATCCTTCCGGAATGGCGGCAGATCGTAGGTCGATAGATGTTGCAGGTTGAATGTTCCCTGGGGCGGATGTGTATGGATCGAATCGCCGAACTGGTACAGGAATTTGTCTGCAAATTTGTTTTGTGAATAACCCAAAGTATGATGTGAGCTGCGAAGTGCATTAAAGAGATTGTGATGGATCTGGCTGTCTTGAATACCGCTGCGGATGTGGAGGGCCCGATGGTCCCAGGGATATAAACCGGTTAATAGCGAGGCAGCTCCCGTGGCCGTAAAAGTACCCGCAGAGATATGGTGGTGGTAAACGAGAGAATGATCGGCGAAGCGCGCCAGATGGGGCATGGTATCCCTGGGATATCCGTAAATCGGAAGGTGCCCCGCTGCCCAGGCATCAAAAACCAGTACGATGATGTTTGGCATGCCGGATTGGACAAATCCGGTCAACTTTTGAAGCGGCTTTGAAATCATTGGCAAAGCCGCCAGAGGGATCCATTTGAAAAAGTCGCGGCGTGAGATCGGGGGTTGGATTGTCATATTGTTCTAATTGTAATTCGCAGGAGTACCACGGCGATGCCGATCAATCCGGTGAAGAGATACAAATAACCCAGCAGGCTCAAGCGCTCGACCAGGAAAGTGACCGCCCTGGCAATCGTATTGCTTTTTCGAGCCAGGTACCACAAAAGCAGGCAAGTCGTCAGAACAACTATTACCCAGCTGGAATAAAAGGAGGCAGGAGGCAACATCCTTGTATCGACCAGCAGTGCATCCTCCAGTTTGATCATGGCGATTGCGCCCACCAGCAGACTGAGAAAGCTGTTCGTAACGAAGGCTTGTCTATACCATTTACCTGGCAACGCAAAGCCAACCAACACAAGCCCAAATGTGACGAGCGCACTTTCAAGAAGCGCCGTGGCCATCATGTAGGCGAGGATGGATAGGATCTCCCGGCTGTTGAAATAGTTGATAAAAGAAGGCAGCTCATGCAAGAAGCCGCGTATCGACCAGCTATGCACAAAAAACGCCGTGATAGACAGCGCTGTCTGAAACTCCAACCAATTCGGAAGTCTGGACTTCAGGCGGAGAGGCAACTTCGCTACCCTTTGATGACAGCTAACGGCGTGAGTCTGGCAACCTTGCGAGCGATGCCGACGGCAACGACGGTGTCCACTACGGTGTCAACATCCTTGTAGGCCTGGGGCGCTTCTTCAGCCAGGCCGGGCATGGAACCTGCCCGGATTTGGATCCCCTGTCGTTCCAGGCGCTGGCGCAATTCATCCCCGCGCACCTCCTTCTTGGCTTTTGACCTGGACATCGTACGTCCAGCGCCGTGGCAGGAGGAGCCGAAGGAGCGCTGCATGCTGGTTTCGGTTCCGACCAGCACCCAGGAAGCAGTGCCCATACTGCCGGGGATGATGACCGGCTGGCCAATGGCGGCGTATTCCGAGGGTAGTCCTGGCGAACCGGGACCGAAGGCGCGTGTGGCGCCTTTGCGGTGCACACATACTTTCACCTGCTCTCCCCGGATCTCATGTGTTTCGATCTTACCCATGTTATGGGCGATATCGTAGACTTGCCGCAGATGCCAATCTTTCGTTCGCCCGGCAAGCACCTGTTCAAACGCCCGCCTGGCGGAATGTGCCAGCAACTGCCGGTTAACAAAGGCAAAGTTGGCAGCCGCACGCATGGCGCCCAGGTAGGCCAGTCCTTCGGGGCTGTCCATGGGAGCACAGACCAACTCGCGGTCGGGCAGCCGGATGTCGTATTTTCTCACTGCCTGCTGGAAGGACTGCACGTAATCGGTACAGACCTGGTGTCCAAGACCGCGCGATCCGCAGTGGATCTGCACCGCCAGGCATCCTTCCCTCAAACCCATTGCAGTGGCCGCCTGCCCGTCGAACACCTTCTCTATGACATCGACCTCAACGAAATGGTTGCCTGCGCCGACCGAACCGATCTGATCGCGACCGCGTTTCTTGGCGCGATCAGAGACGGAATTGGGATCCGCTCCCTGCAGGCAGCCTGACTCTTCGGTTCGCCGCACATCCTCTTCTGTTGCATAGCCATTACGCAAAGCCCAACCCGAACCCTGGCGCAGGACCTTTTCCAATTCCGGCACACTCACTCTGACCACTCCGGCTTTGCCAACACCGGAGGGGCAATACTGGTGTAGCAAGGTGGCCAGGGTATTCAAATCATCGCGTGCCGTATCGAATTCCACGCCCGATGACAGCAGGCGCACGCCGCAGTTGATGTCATAACCGATCGCTCCGGGGGAGACGACCCCTTTTGGGTATTCCGTGGCTGCCACACCGCCGATGGGGAAACCGTAGCCCTGGTGCATATCAGGCATCACCACCACAGCATTTACCAGGCCGGGCAAAGTTGTGGCGTTGACCGCCTGTTCCAGTGATTTATCCCCCATGATCTGCTCAAGCAGTTCCCGGGTGGCATATAGCCGCACCGGTCCGCGCATATCGCTTCGATAGGACCTGGGGATCTCCCATTCGAAATCGTTGATCTTCTTAAGGTCGTGAAGGTTCATTATCGTTCACTCATTTCGAAACTTGTAAGGATAGCTATACATCAAATACGATCTCCGCCTCAAATCCACGCGCTGTGCGCTCGATTTTCAGATTGTGGTAAGTAGCGGCTTTGATGGTCTTGCTGATCGATTTGAGCGGGCCGCCCCCAAGGGTCACTTTCAGTCTATCACCTTTCATTTGAATGTCAAACTGGTCGAAGCCTAAGTGGTCCTGCTCGGCAAAATACACCAGCTCGGATAAGAAAGCGACCAACAGGCTTTCGGAATCCGCACCGGTGCATTCGAAGGTGCGTTGGATCCGTCGCTCCTGGTCCAGCAGGGCACCGGTCAACCAATTCATGCCTCTTGCAGATTCACTCAAGAGCGTAGGTAAGTCTTCTCCCCAAACATGCAAGGCCCAGTCGGCGGTGTGGGGGATTTCTTCAAAACCCATGGAACTTCGCTCTCTTCACAATCATGATTTGGTCCTGCTTATTGTAAACGAACCGCCTTCAATTCTTATCTATTCTTTACGACATGTATCAGGCCAGTCATAGAAAATTCCTATAGCCAGCTATAGACAGAACGCAACCCACTTGTGACAGTTGTTACTGTTCATTATGTGAAAGTTATCACATAATAAATCCGGTTCATGGTTCTTTCATGCTCTTGGTACATTTGAGAAGTTTCCAGAAAATATAACTCGTGAAAATTTCAATGGAACCTAGCGCAGTTTCTGAAGAAGTCCAGTTGGTGGCCGAAAACCAGGCGGCGTACTGCAGGGCGATCGGTAACTTTCAACGCATATTGATTCTGTGGCTTTTAATGGAAAGGGAAATGACTCTTGATCAAATCGCGATGGCTATTGGAGCATCTCCACAAAGCGCTTCGCGGCATCTCAATATTCTGGAATTTAATCATCTGGTGAAAGCCCGGTTGGATCAGCAGGGAAATGTCTATCAAATTGCGAAGAGTGAACAAACCAATAATTGTCCTGTTCTGAAGAACAAACCCATTGCACTATGGGATGAAATCAAGCAGACCCAAAAGGAGAACACAAATGTCTGATATTGATCTTACTACACTGCAACCTGCCAAACAAGTGGATGCTCGGGCCATGTCCTGCCCAGGCCCATTGCTGGAAGCCAAGAAAGGCATTGCCTCTGTCAAGGTTGGCGAAGTCCTCGAGATCTGGTCCGGCGACGCCAATACCAAGGATGATATGCCGCGCTGGTGCGGGAAAGTCGGACATGAGTTTATGGGCGTACTACCCGGTGAAGGCTACGAACGGCTCTTCATCCGACGCATGAAGTAATTCTTCTATTGAAAATCGACCACACAGAAAAATACAAGTTTTTTTGAGTCTGCGTTCCTTTGTGGTGAATGACTTGAGCCTTTGCAGGTTCAAGAAGGATATGCCATG
>CAZULT010000066.1:0-23370 GCA_964621295.1 uncultured Anaerolineaceae bacterium
AAAGGAGGAGACAGTGAGGAGCATCTTGGAGGTGTCTTGTTCCGTCTCCATTTCTATAATAGTTGACATTCGGAGAAATGACTATCGCCGAATGTCATTTGTTACATGTGAGATTGTTCACAAAGGGGACAGCCCGTTCAGGAAGGTGCGCATCTCTTGAATGCTCTGTAAGGTATTCTGATAATACCGGACTTTCAGATTCGTATGTGGATTCCCCGTGATCATTTTGGAAACCGCTCTTCCCTGCTCCGCCAGGCATAGCACAGGTTTCCCTTTTTCAAGGGCGAAGCCAATTTCATAGCCTACCCCGTGCGAGGGTACACTGACTTCCGCAACCAGTGCATCACAGGCGTGGATCCATTCGATATCCCGTTCGTAGACTTCCTGCGGTTCGACGATGGTTTCGAGCGCCAGGACATCTGAGCCGGCCAGGTGGGCTGTTGGGACAATATGCCGGTCTTCAAGTAAGGCTTGGGTCAGGGCCTGGTATACGAGTTCAAATTCACGCCCTCCGGTGATCGAACAGGCGAAGTAGACGTTCATTTCCTAGGTAAACGCGAAAGGAGCGACTGGTCTCTGGGGCGCTGTTTGGCCTCCTGGTCACCGCCCGTGCGCATGCTTTCCAGTTCCGAGCTAAAGCGCATCCAATCCTTCACCAAGATGACCAGGTGAGGGGTTTTATCTTTAAAGAAAAAAGGAGAGAGAAACCATTTCAGCAAAAAAGGATGTAACGGGTGAGCATTCAGGTTGATGACGATCGCTGGTAAAGTCGCAAGAGGTGCGATGATCCCACGCCTCCATCCTGAAAGGCTGGTGGGAGGAAAAAGGCCTTGTATTTCTGAAGTGGTCGAACTGCGAAAGCGTCGGTAAGAAATGTTCAGACGCAAGAAAGGAGTGACCAGCCGTAAATGATTGTGAAATGGCTGCACATAAGCAGATTTTCGGATGGTAAGCAGGAAAATGGCCACAATGAGAACCACCACACCCAGCCCGGTCACGGCTGATATGAGAAAGGGTTCCGCCTTTCCCTCGGGGGAAAGCGAAACGCCGTATGCCAACGCAAAAATTGCCAGAGACAAAGTCAGTACGGCAGGCCACCAGCGGTTGAGCATATGGGTGTAGATCAGCAGAGGATAGCGACGCCCGGCTTTTGGCATGTGATTACTTCTTCTCCTTTTCACCTGGGAAGGGGTCGTCGCCGGGTGTTAACTCGCCGGCCTGCTTTCCGATTAAATTCGCGCTCAAGCATCCGATGGCTTGCTCCAAGTGCTCGCCACGCAGACTGAAGGTTACATCTCCACGTGTTTTCTCAATGATGCTGCGCGCTATATCCGTCTTTCGGCGCAAGCCGTTGGTGATGGCATCCGGGTAATCCATGGTGACCAGGATGGAGTAGATATCGTCCATGTAGCCCAGGAATCGTTCGGCTTCTTCCGAATACCCGTGCCGTAAAATGTCGAGGATGCGCCTGCGGAATTCGCCGACCACTTCAGCCAGGCCATTGAGATAGGTGGCATCGACGACTCCTAATTCCTGGGGAGTTGGAAGCGGCTGGTTATGGATCAGTGCGCAGGTCACCTTGGCCTCAGTAAATTCCTTGAGCGCATCCTGGGTATAGCCGGCGTAGAACAGGTCAGGATGTTCGCTCAAATCGCTTGTCAGGGATTCGGCCAGGCTGTTTGCATCCGTCAGTTGTTCTTCCATGCTTTCCATATCGTCCCGGTGGACTGCACGGATCGCCAAGGAGCAGGCACGCGTTAACTTGCGCGCTTGTGCCAGGGCTTTGTCCCGCGCCGAGGTCCGGATATCGAAATTGGCTCGAATTTGATCGGCAATGCTCTCAAGTTTGTGCATTTAGTTTTTGTCTTCTTTCGGCGAATCCGGCGGCGTTTGCGGGCGGAATAGGTGCTCTGCCAGCGAGTTGTCGCCTGGTACCTGGATCTGGCCGAAAGCTTTCTCGTAGCGAGAAATGTTTTCCGCCAGCGCGTGCAACAACAACTTGGCGCTCAAAGGCGATAGCAGAACCCGAGCGTGCACGCTGGCGTTTCTCTCTCCCGGCAACAGGTGGGCAAAGTCAATCACGATGTCCGCGGGGGAGTGGGCAATTCGCGCCAGATTGCTATAGATGATTGGCAATTCCTCTGGAATAAGGAGGGTGGGTCCGGTTGGCTGCTTTGGGGAGGTCATGATAGTGTTCCATTCAAGGCGTCAGGCATCAAAAAGGGATATCGTCTTCCGGAGGCAGAAGATCGCCTGCATCCGGGCTCGCGCTTCCTGAAGAGGCCTCGACTTCTCCTTTTGAGGACAGGAAGCGGACCGTGCCGGCCGTGACTTCGAAGGAGGCTCGCGAGCTACCGTCTTGCCCGGTCCAGATGCGCGGCCCACCGGTGTTTTGGTCGGCATTAAGCCGGCCTTCGACCAGAACCTTCATGCCTTTCTTTACATACTGATTGCAGACTTCCGCTTGCTTGCCCCAGGTCGAGATACGGAACCAGATGGTCTCTTTAACCTGCTCGCCGCTGGACGAGGTGTACTGACGGTTGGTGGCGACCGAAAATGAGGTTACGGCCTGCCCCGAAGGTGTGTAGCGCATTTCCGCATCGCGGCCGACATTCCCTACAACGATAATGGTGTGGTACATGAAAAAGTCCTCCTCCGTGTAAGTGAACGCCGCAGGCGCGGCGTTTTTTGTCTATGCTGTTATTTTACACCACTCATACCGATCTTTGGCCTTTTTCAAAGTAAGGAAAACCCGCGCCAAGGCGACTGTACGCTCAATACCACAATCTATTCTTTAAAAGGATTTCTATGACTGACTCTTCGCCCTCACGGTATCATCCACTTCTGGTTGCCCTGCATTGGTTGATCGCTCTGTTGGTTTTCATGGCGCTGGTTGCCGGGCTGTTCTTGAAAGGTTTGGCAAATACTCCGGAAAATATCGGGCCTCTCAGCATTCACATGATGATCGGTATATCCATTTTGGTGCTTGTGGTTGTACGATTGGTTGTGCATCTTCTTACAAAAAAACCAGCTCGCGCGACCACCGGAAACGCCCTCCTCGATAGGATCGGCGTTGCGGTTCACTGGCTGCTTTACCTGGCGGTCTTCGCCATGGCCCTTAGCGGCCTGGGCACCTCGGCGCAAGCCGGTCCGGCGGATATCGTTTTCCGCGGGTCGGGTGAGCCACTTCCATCCAACCTTTTTGTCTTTCCTGCCCGCATCGGCCACGGCTTCACTGCCACCGTCCTGATGGCTTTGATCTCCATCCACATTGCCGCTTGGATTTACCACCAGTTCATTCGCAGGGACAATTTATTTGCACGTATGTTGTTTGGGAAGAGGTAATCATTGGCCTATCCGATCTGATATCCATGCAAAAGCATGAAGTGTGACCGGCGCTCGATCAGCGCCGGTCGCTTTGTCTGGGGAACCAAACCAACCTGACGTACGTCTCTATTGAGCAATCCTGAATTATCAAATGGAGGTACGCCATGAAAAACTCTACTCAAATCATTCTTGTTCTTCTGGGAGCCGTGCTCATGTTGCTGGTGGCCTGTCTGCCGATCACGATGTTTTCATTGCCGTTGCTTGGACCGTCCAAGCACCCCGCTATGGATGCCTCTGCAACTGTGCAGGTCATAGTCACCCAGACCATGGTAGCCATGACCCAGAATGTACCATCCTCGACACCGGTTGCGCCCACGGCGACGCTTGCAGTGCCGACCAACACCCCTCTTCCCACTGCAACGGCAGTCTCCTACTGTGACTGGGTCACCTTCGTCAAAGATGTCACCATTCCAGATGGGACGGTTCTCACGCCCGGGCAGACCTTCACCAAGACTTGGCGGTTGAAAAATAGGGGGACCTGTACCTGGACGCCGGATTATATGCTGGTCTTCTCTGGCGGGTCGCAGATGGGCGATACCAGCGCCGTACGATTACCCGCGTACGTTGCACCTGGCCAGACGGTGGATGTCTCTGTCACCCTGGTCGCTCCCTTAGCCCGGGATGATTTCAGGGGATACTGGATGCTGCGCAATCCTGCAGGTGTGCTGTTCGGTTACGGAGATCAGGCTAATAAAGCATTCTATGTCGACATCGTGGTCTCTGATCTGCCGTATGGCACGGTTACTGGATCGATCTGTTACCCGAGCGAGTTCAACCCGCCTATGACGCTCTACTTCGAGAAAAAAGGGGCATCCCAGGTGATCCAATTCTCGATCTCTGAGAACCAAATGGATTATAGCGTCCTGCTGCCCAATGGTACCTACTACGCCTATGCCTGGGCGCCTGGTTTCAACCTGGAAGGCGCCTATGTCAACGGAGACGGCTATTTAAAGCCGTTGATCGTGAAAGGCGGCCGGACGACAACGGATGTCAACCTCTGCGATTGGGGTCCCGACCACCATGGTCGTGCTGAGTAACCAAAGAAGAGACGAGCCGGAGGCTCGTCTCTTCTTTGTATTAATCTGTTTGTACACTTAGAATATCCCCCCGTTTATCCTGCCTGCATCAAGCTCGCTGCGCGCCGTCCGATTTCGACCGCGAAGTTCGTACCGCGATCCCAGGGATAGACCTGGCTCATGGAGGCGAAGTACAGTCCTTCTAGCGGGGTCTGGACGGAGGGGATGTGCTGCGAATGGTTCACGAGCGGCACAGGCTGCGCATAGGCCGTTTTGAACACCCAGACACGGTTGATCCACTCTTTCTCGAAAGCCGGGTTGAATTTTTTGAAGGCCGGCGTGAAGCGTGCCAGCAACTCGTCAGCGCTCATCGAAAAATATTCATGACCGGCTTCCAGATAGTCACCGGCGTAGACGATGTGGTCGCCGCCGAAGTGTTCCGGCGAAACGAAATTGGTATGTTCCACCAGCGCCAGGAAGGGGTAGCCGGCCTGCTTGGGCAGGTTGAACCAGTAATAGCCCTGTTCAGTCAGCTGGCGTTTGAGTGACAGGATCATGACCACTGCGCCCATCGATTTCAGCGCCAGCAGCCCTTCCAGGTAAGACTTCGGTAGATCCGGGCACAGCTTTGCCATCAATTGGGGGGAAGTGGTCACCAACACCTTGTCAAATGTTTCCTTCCCTTTTTCGGTGCGCAGCTCCAAGCTGGATGGCAACCGTTTGATCGACTTGACTTTTACGCCCAGGCGAATCACCACCCCCATCTCGTGCAGGCGCTTCGCAAAGCGATCTGCAAAAGCCTGAAAGCCGCCCTTAAAGGTGCCCAGGCGCGTCGAACGTGCCTTGAGGCGAGCCCACATCCAGGCCATGTTGACCTCTCGGTAGTAGGGGCCAAATTTGCCGATCACGAGCGGTTGCCACATGGTCTCGTACACCTGCACCCCGGCCCATTTACGCATCCATGCTTCCACTGTGTATTTTTCAAGGGGGTGCCAGTTGTTTGTCAGGCGCAGGAACAGTCCCACCAATCCAAAGCGCAGTTTGTTGAGCCCATACCCCAACCCCGGGAAAAGCAGCGCTTTTAGGATCGAGTCGAAGGGGTACCATTTGCTGTTGTGCAAGAGCACCGTATAAGGACGCGGGAAGAGCACCTGATCGCTCCAGCCCAGTTCATCGATGAGGTGCAGCATATGCACATCGCTGGCAAACCAGTGATGATAGAACTTCTCCACAGACCAGTCCCAGTGTGGTTCCTTAAATCCTCCTGCCAGTCCCCCGGCCTGCTCCGCTGCCTCGAAGAGGGTGACCTCATGCCCGGCCTTGCGCAGATCATACGCGGCAGCCAGGCCGCCATATCCCGCCCCAATGATCGCGATCTTCATGAATTTCTCCAAAAGTTAATTCGATATAGACAGGTAAGCTCTACCATTCGTTTCAGATCGTTTGCGTTTCATCTCGAAGCGCGTCACTCCACTGAACCCCTTCACGCGTCAGATAGTAGGCCCCTAATAGCGTGATGGGTAGCCAGAGTGCTACATGCAGCACCAGGGTGTACCCCGCGGCGGTGGCCTGGTCCACTCCATAGGCGCTCAGCACTGCAATTCCTGGCGCATCAAAGGTACCGATGTACCCCGGCGCCGAGGGGATGGTAGTGGCCAGGTTGACGATACCATTCATCAGCATGAGCGCAAAAAAGCTGATTTCGAATGTGAAGGCGTGCATCACGAACCAGTATTTGCCAGTTTCCAGCAGCCAGATGATGACCGAAGTAAAAAATACCATAAGTACATTGAAAGGGGAGCGCAAGGATGCCAGGCCGTCCAGAAACTTGTTCATGATGCCGATGATCTTCGCATGCATGCGCTTGGGGGTCAGGCGGTAAATGCCCCACACCCCGACTTTGGCGGTGACTTGCGGGAACATGGCCGCCAGGAGAAAGAGCGCCAGCGCGCTCAGAAAAACGACCGTGCCGATCACGGCGACCTGCTGGATATTCCCCACAAATCCAGAATCTGAAGTCAGATTGGCAAGCTCGGATAAGTTAACGAACACGAAGGCCAGCATGACCACCCCGTCGAAGATGCGCTCGACGATGATGGTGGCCAGCGAAGCGGATACGGGCACGGCCTGCTTGCGTTTCAAGATCACCGCCCGCAGCACTTCCCCGGCTCGGGCGGGGTAGATATTGTTGCCCATGTATCCGATGGTCGTGATCGGGAACATCTCTCGCGTCGGGATCTTTTTAATGGGGCCAAGCAGGTAATGCCAGCGCCAGGCCCGTACCCACACCCCTACGAAATAGACTGCCACACCAGGTAACAGCCAGATGTAATTGGCATCCTTAAGCGTGTCCCAAAATTCCTCCAGGCGCAGTCCGCGCAACGCCAGCCAGGTAAACAGGACGCTGATCAGCACGCCGATCCAGAACTGCCATTTTTTCATACGCCGGTGATTGTACCCCAGTCCACCAGGGCCATACCAGCAAGTAATGCCTTTATAATGAAGCCATGCCATTGAACCAGCCTGCGCCTGGATTCACCTTGCCCGATCTCGGTGGGCGCATTCATATGTTAAGCGATTATCGCGGTCGGATCGTGATCGTCAGTTTCTGGTCGGCGGAGTGCCCTCATTCTGAACGGGCGGACTCCCTGTTGCTAGAAGCTCTGGCAGGCTGGGGGGAAAACGTCGTCCTGTTGCCTGTTGCCGCGAATAGCAACGAAAATCTGGAGCTGATCGCGCGCGTATCCAGGCAGCGCAAGCTGCCGCTTGTGCTGCGGGATGAGGATCATGCGGTTGCCGATCGCTATGAGGCGCAGACTACCCCGCATGCCTTCCTGGTGGACTCGCAAGGTTGTCTGCGCTACCGCGGTGCTGTGGACGATGTTTCTTTTCGCCAGCGAGAGCCCACGCAGTCCTATCTGATCGACGCGGTCAATGCCTTGCAAGCTGGCCGGGACCCGCAGCCGGCTGAAACACAACCGTTTGGTTGCATGATCGTGCGCCATCCCTGATTCATGCTAGAATAATTTCGTGATCGAGATTGCCCGGCGAATTCTTTTCTTACGTAAGATTCATCTCTTCCATGACCTGAACGACGAGCAGATATCGGCGGTTGCGGAAAGGTTTTCCGAGGTGTCCTTCAACGCGGGTAGCATCATCCTCAAACAGGGGACCGCGCCTGATAGTTTTTATATCATTTACTCCGGCAACGTGCGCGTTTTTCGTGTGCGAGATGGGGACGAGCAGGAACTGGCCGTCATGGTTCCAGGTGACTATATCGGTGAGATGGAACTGCTCATGCACCAGGAGCGTTCGGCAAACGTCACCGCACAGGAGCAAACCACCCTTTTGCGGCTATCGAAGCAGGAATTCGAGGATTTGCTGGACCTCTACCCCAGCCTTAAACCCAACCTGGAGATCTCCATTCAAAGCCGCAAGCTGGCGCGCACGTTGCGTTTCAAGTGGTTGCGTTCCAATGAAGTGGTCTATTTTCTGGCGCGCAAGCATCCCATCCTGCTCCTGCGCACGCTGATCGCTCCTGTTCTGTCCCTGCTGATCCCGTTGTTCCTGTTGCTGTGGGGCGGTGTGACCCAATCTGTCAGCGCAACCTCGTTTGGAGGCCTGCTCGTATTGCTGATCTTAGGTTGGGGCGTGTGGAACGCCGTTGACTGGGGAAATGACTATTACATCGTGACCAACCAACGCGTGGTGTGGATGGAAAAGGTGATCGGCATTTACGATAGCCGTACCGAGGCGCCCCTGACTACGATCTTATCGGTGGGCGTGGAGTCGGATATGATCGGGCGGATCCTTGATTATGGCAATGTGATCGTCCGGACGTTTGTGGGCGCGATCCCCTTTTACTATGTGAACCATCCCAATCAAGCTGCCTACTTGGTCGAGGAGCATTGGCAGCGCACGAAACAGGTTTCAGCCGTCGAGGAGAAAGAAGCCTTCAAGACGGCTTTGCGTCAGCGTTTGGGGCTGGTCCCGCCGGTCAAGGAAGAGGCGCCCCCACCCAAGCCGGCGAAATCCGCTTTCTCACGGATTTACCGTCCGAGTTCCTTGCAAATCATCGGCGCCAACCTGTTCAAAATGCGCTATGAAGATGGGAGCACCATCACCTATCGCAAGCATTGGTTCGTGCTCATCCGCAAGATCTGGACACCCACACTCATCGTGCTGGCATTGCTGGGCTTGTGGGTGGCGCGCTTGATCACAGTCGCCACCACTCCTGGTCTGGCGCTCTTGCAAACCCTGCAAGATGGCAGCCGCCTGGTGGACACGGCCTCCCTCTCGCTGCCACTCGTGATCGTCCCCTTCCTGGGATGGTGGCTCTACCAGTACCTGGACTGGTCGAACGACATTTTTCGCGTGACCGGCGACCAGATTCTGGATATTGATCGTAAGCCTTTTGGTACCGAGGAGCGTCGTGCTGCACCGCTGGACAATATCCTCAGCACGGAATACAGGCGCGAGGGGTTGGCCGGTTACATCTTCAACTTTGGCACGGTCTACATCACCGTCGGTGGGGCGCAGTTGGCTTTCGAAGATGTCCTGGATCCGGCGGGAGTGCAATCGGATATCGATACACGCCGCATGGCCAGAATTGCTACGAAGAAGAAAGACGAGGCGAAGTCCGAACGGGATCGCATGGCCCAGTGGATCGCAGCATATCATCAAAACGTTGAAGAAATCCGTACGGAACAAGATCTGAAGGACACAAAGCCAAAAACCGAGTAAAATCGGGACTCGAAATTCAAACCTTAGAGGCAAGAAATGGCATTACGCACGATCATCTCAACTCCAGATCCGGTCTTACGGCGCAAAGCCCGGACCGTAAAGGAATTTGATGCAACCCTGCAATCCTTAATTGATGACATGGTCGAAACCATGCGCGCCGCGCCTGGTGTGGGGCTGGCGGCCCCGCAGGTGAGCGTCGCCGAGCGTGTCATCGTGGTGGAATATGCTGAGCCAGAGGAAGTAGAAGAAGGCCAGGAACCCCCAGAAGTTGAACCCAAACTCTATGTTGTGATCAACCCGGAGATCGTCAAGGTTTCCCCTGAGACCGAGCTTGGTGTGGAGGGCTGCCTGTCAGTGCCCCTGCTGGTCGGTGAGGTGGAGCGGGCCAGCACGATCAAGATCCGCGGCCAGAACCTCCGTGGGCGACCTATCCGGCTCAAAGCAGAGGGCTGGTTGGCGCGCATCTTCCAGCATGAGATCGACCATCTGAACGGTGTCCTGTTCACGGACCGCGCCACGCAGATCTGGCAACCCGAAGAACCCATCGAAGATAAGGTGTGACCCGGATAAGGCCTCCGGCCAAGGCACCGCACTCCATGTATCTTAACCATCTTTCCCTGACCAATTTCCGCAATTTCGCCCGCCTGGACCTGGATGTGCCCCGGCGGGTTATCGTGTTGGTCGGGGACAACGCTCAGGGCAAGACCAGCCTGCTGGAGGCGGTCTACTTCCTGGCAGCGTTCACCTCCTTCCAGACCCACGTGGACCGGCAGCTCGTAAATTTCATCGCCGCACGCGAGGCGCGCAAACAGGTCGTGGTGGCTCGCCTGGTAGCGGAGTACCGGCGCAGCCAGACCGATCACCGGCTGGAAGCACGCCTGATCCTGGAACCGACCGGCGTAAACGGAATACGATTGCGCAAGGAAATACTGCTGGATGGTGTAAAGCGCCAACTCAACGAAGCTATTGGCCACTTCAATGCAGTCATCTTTGTCCCGCAAATGTCGCAGATCCTGGAGGGTGGGCCCGAAGAACGGCGCCGCTATCTGAACCTGGCGCTGGCCCAGATCGTCCCGGCTTATGCCCGCGTTTTGAGCGAGTACGGCCAGGCTCTCAGTCAACGCAATGCCCTTCTCAAAATGCTGGGCGAACGCGCTGCGGGCGTTTCAAAAGGGAACAACGACGACCAGCTCGAAGTATGGGATGAAATCCTGACCCGCCTGGGCGCCCAGCTCATGCTGTGGCGTATCCAGGCCTTGCAGGAGATCGAACGCCTGGCGGCGCGCGTCCACCACAATCTGACGCGCGGCAACGAGGTGTTGCGGTTGAGCTACCAGCCTGCCTTCGAACCACTGCCGCAACTCCAGGGCCAGATGAGCCTGACGATGGATACCCCGATCGATCGCTCCGGTCTGGAACTGGAAGACATCCGCAAAGGTTTTATGGAGCAGTTGGCGCGCCTGCGCGCGGAGGAGATCCAGCGCGGGGTGACTACCATCGGCCCGCATCGAGACGAACTGCGCTTTCTTGCCAACGGCATCGACCTGGGCGACTATGGCTCGCGTGGTCAAATCCGCACGGCCCTGTTGGCTCTCAAGCTTGCGGAAGTTGATTGGATGAAGGAGCGCACAGGCGAGTGGCCTGTCACGTTGTTGGACGAAGTCATGGCCGAGCTCGATCCGCAGCGGCGCGCTGACCTGCTTGCGTTCCTGGATGATAATGAACAGGTTCTGTTCACGACCACAGATCTGAATCCGTTTACGCCTGAATTTACGGAAAAGGCTGAAATCTGGAAGGTACATACAGGTTCAATCCAACCGCAGGATGAAGCATGAACTGGATACGATACTGGCCCTTTTTTGAAATCGCCCTGATCGTAGCGGTTTTCAGCTTTATTATCTGGCGTCTCTGGCGTTCTATGAAGCAGCGCGCCCAATCTGGGCTTTCGCAGAGACCTGAAACTGCAGGCGGGAAAGCCCGCTTTTATTTGCTTTATCTGCTCAGGTTACTGGGTGTGGGTGTCGGTTCCTTCCTGGCGGTGGCGCTGGTTGTGATGATCGAGCGTAATCTCTTGACACTGGTCACCGATACGGCGCCTGCTCCCAGTCGCGTGGAAACCCCGGGGGATCTTTCATTCGATGTGCAAGAAGTAACCTTCACAAGCGAAGATGGCCTGCGCATGGCAGGCTGGTATAAACCGCCTGAAAACGGCGCGCTGGTGATCCTGTTACATGGTTATGGTCTCAACCGCACAGCCATGCTCTGGCATGCCGAACACCTTTCCCGGGCGGGGTACGGCGTATTGATGTACGATGAGCGTGCTTCCGGTGAAAGCGAGGGAGACTACCGTTCCTACGGTTGGGAAGACTCTAAGGATGTAGGCGGTGCGTTGGCCTTCCTGAACGAAAGGCCAGAGGTGGATGCGGACAAGATCGGCATTGCCGGCTGCTCGATCGGGGGGCAGATCGCTTTGCAGGGTGCGGCATATTACCCGCAAATCGGAGCCGTTTGGGCGGACGGACCCTCCGCGATTCGTGCAGAGGATATCGACAGACCGACCAACCCAATCTATGCATTGCTGGTGGCCGCCAATTACATGGGAGATTGGATGCTGGAGATCAAACTGGGGTTTGAGGCGCCCGCCCCCATGGTTGAAATCATTGATGACATTGCCCCTCGCCCGATCATGCTGGTAGGCGGCGGGATACCGCAACCGTTTGTGGGTAGTGAAGGGCAGCACCTGCAGTTCTACCAGCGCGCTGCCGGGGAGAATGCGGACCTGTGGGTGATCCCGGAGGCCCTGCACTGTGACGGACCGGGCGTCCGGCCGGATGAATACGCAGCGCGGATGATAGAATTCTTTGAAAGCTCATTTGATATCGCACGGAGGGAATGATGTCCGTCAAGAAGTCACTCGATGTCGAAGCCAAGAATGTCCCTGCGGGAAAGGACACTACCATCCAGGTGCTGATCTCCTCCCAGGAGGGTCCGAATTTTGCGCTGCGCAAGTTCTCCATGAAACCAGGCGGCGGCATGCCCTTGCATACCAATACCGTCGAGCATGAGCAGTATGTGCTTGGCGGACAGGCCAGGATCGGTATTGACGAGCAGACCTACGAGGTCCAGCCGGGCGATGTGATTTACATTCCGGCTGGCGCACGCCATTTTTATGAGAATACGGGGGATAAGCCGTTCGAATTCCTGTGCATCGTCCCCAACCAGGAAGACGTGATCACGATTGTAGACGAAATGGCTTGCTAAAGTCTAAACGCCCAGGGCAGAGCCTCGCCCCGTCCGGGGCGTTTTAGAGTGGTTTCTTGGTCGGGATCCCGGGTTTGCGCGGGTACCCTGGCGGCGTGGTGGCGACCTTATCGACCAGTACCAGGTGTCTCTCTTCAACCACCCCGGGGAGCGTGACCGGCACGAGCTGCCGCACCTCTCCTCCCAGCAACTTGATGGCGCCTTCAGCCGCGTGCACTTCGGCCGGGGCGCTATCCCCTTTTTGTGCCAGCATACTTCCGCCCATCTGAACCAGTGGAAGCAGGTATTCTGCCAACACGCGCATATCCGCCACGGCGCGGGCCAGGCCCCATTCGTACTGTTCGCGGTGCGCGCTGGCCTGGCCCAGGTCTTCCGCGCGGGCCTGTACCACTTCAATGCCTTCCAGGCCAAGCAGGCTGATGATATGCTGGCAGAACATGGCTTTCTTGCCGACCGATTCGACCAGGGTGACCTTTAGATGCTGGTAGAGGATCTTCAGGGGAATGCCAGGGAAGCCAGCTCCGGTACCGATATCTATCAAATTAGCCGGCGGGTTAGCCTGCCAGGCCAGCACACAGGAGAACGAGTCCAGGAAATGCTTGGTACGGATGCCGGCTGCGTCGCGAATGGCAGTCAGATTGAATTTTTGGTTCCACTCGATCAGTTCGTTTTCATAGGTTGTCAACGCGCTCACCTGCCGCCTGGTCAATCCGACGTTGAAAAGCGTTTGCGCATCCTGGACGAGTTTTTCCATGGCGACAAAATTATACCCCTCTCCCTGAGTTGCGCTCCTGGTAGGGCCGCAGGGGAGAGGGGGGTAAATCAGTGGACTGCTCTTTACTTCTTGGAAGGTTCTTTGATCTCCTGTTTGGGTTTGCGCGGGAAGAATTTGCGCCACAAGAAGGAGAACAACCTCCAGACCAGCCAAAGCAGGCCCAAGATCAGGATACCGGCAGGGATGATCAGGATGATCAGCCAGATCAGGAAGTTGACAAACCCCTGGAAGAAGTTGATCAGCGTCTGGAGCGCGTCGCGCGCCACGCCGACCGGTTTCCACCCTGCAATTTCTAGCGGCTGGATGGATTCTTCGGCAATCACCTGCACGCTGATTGCCGATAACGCGGCCGCCTCCTCGTAATAATTGATCTGCCCCTTGAGGATTTCGATCTGCTCGCGGTGGTAGACCAGCTGGTTGAAGACTTCGATCACTTCGGCCGACTCGGTTTTTTCCTCCAGGATCTTGCTCAATTGCTCGGCGGCCTGTTCGTGTGTCTTCAGCCGTGACTTAAGATCTACGTATTCGCGAGTGACATCCTGGCCGGAGCGTGATTCGTTCTGTACTTCCACGACTTCAATTTTGATGCTCTCCAGCGCCTGCTCCAGCTTTTCGGCCGGTACGCGGATCGTGATGGCGCCTTCCGGCACCCGGAGGTTGTTGCTGGTGGTGGTCTGGTAGATGTTCTTGGAGACCACAAATCCGCCCATGCTCTCAGCCATCTTGGCGATCTGGTCCAGTTTGGTTTCCGGATCGGCGACGACGATGCTCAGGTCTGCGTTCTGGATCACCAGGCGTTCGACCTGAGCCGCATCAGTATTGAACGCCGCTGCGTTGGATTCGTAATCGGCGGCGGTGCCCCCAGCGGCAAAGGACTCTGCCGGGGCTTCCATCATTGGTGCGCTGGGCTCAGCGAAATCCATCGTGCGCGGGGATGGAGCAGCCGCCATGCTCCTGCAGGCGGAAAGCGCGAGCAGGGTGGTCAGGGAAAGGAATACAATACGTTTCATTTTTTCTCTCCTCACATCTTGGCTTGGACCTTATTGCTTATGGACGAGATTTCAAGGCGATTGGTTCCGCCGCCAGCTGCAGGAAGCTCCAGCTTCACCAGCCCTCCGCCAGGCGCATGGCGTGCCGTTCGGGTAGGTTGGCGGCGCGAATACGCTCCTGCACCTGGATAAAATCGTATTCCACCCGTCGCGCTTCCCAGGTCTTGGCGTCCGGATCGTAGAGGGCATACGCAGCTCGTGGGTCCCGGTCGCGCGGCTGGCCGACCGAGCCGGGATTCAGGATGGCCCGCCCGTCCAGGGGCATGGCCTCGCCCACGTGCGGTGCGGCCAGGGTGATACGGTCACGTTTCTCCTCCAGGTAAAAAGCGCACTGGATGTGGGAATGCCCCACGAAGCACCAGGGCGTGTCGAAGTAGTCGAAATTCAGGCGCGCCGACAGGGTGTTGATGATATATTCCCATACCGGATCGCGAGGGCTGCCATGCGCCATGGTTACATCGCGACGTACTTTGGCGGTCTCAGGCAGGGAACGTAGAAAATTGAGGTTCTCGATAGTGATGACCCGCTCCTGCCAGACCAGTGAGCGACGCGCGTCCCCGTTGAAAGATTCGAAGGGCATCTTGCCGATCACGGCCACATCGTGGTTGCCAAGCAGGCAGGTTAGCATGGGCAGGTCGCGGATGCGCTCCACACACAGGTTCGGATCGGGCCCATACCCGACCAGGTCTCCAAGGCACCAGACCTCGTCAGTCTGGCCAGCATCCTCCAGGACAGCTTCCAGGGCGGTGATATTGGCGTGTACATCCGAAATGACCAGAATGCGCATGATTATTCCAGGAGCAAGGCAACGTGGGCGATGATCGATTCAGCCACTTCGGCCTTCCCCATCAACGGCATAGATTCCTGCCGGCCGTCGGCGAACAACAAGGAAACCTGATTGGTATCCACGGCGAAACCCGCACCCGGGGCGGTAATATCGTTTGCGGCGATGAGGTCAAGCTGCTTGGATTTGAGCTTGGCCTGCGCGTTCTCAAGCAGATCGCGCGACTCGGCAGCAAACCCCACGACCACGGCCGGGTGCCCTGATTTTGCCTTCTTACTGGCGACCGCTTCCAGAATATCGGGCGTCGCCTCCAGCACCAGGGTTGGGATGCCATCGCGTTTCTTGAGCTTGCTTTCCGAGCTGGTTCCCGGGCGGAAGTCGGCCACCGCGGCGGCCATGAGCAGCGCATCAGCGGTGGCGGCTTCCGCCACTACGGTCTCCAGCATCTCCTGCGCGGTGCGGACTTCCACGATACGCGCGCCCACTGGAGGCGGAAGTGTCACAGTAGTGATCAGGGTTACTTCGGAGCCGGCGTCGAGCGCCGCCTGCGCCAGGGCGTAGCCCTGCTTGCCGGATGAGCGGTTGGTCAACACGCGCACCGGGTCGAGCGGTTCCCGCGTGCCGCCAGCAGTGACCACCACCTTCCGGCTGGCCAGCGAACCCTGCCGGCCCAGCACCAGGCGGATATGGCCGAGAAGTTCACCTGTTTCAAGCATCCGGCCTTTCCCGCTCGCCCCTGAAGCCAGGTGGCCCTCCGCCGGGCCGGCGATGCTGGCGCCGTGCTCGACCAGCCTGGCCAGATTTTCCTGGGTAGCCGGGTGCGCGAACATGTGGCTCTCCATGGCCGGGGCGACCAACAGTGGGCAGGTCGCCGCCAACACAGTGAGCGCCAGCAGGGTCTCCGCCTGCCCGTGAGCCAGCCGTGCCAGCGTGGCGGCCGTGCAGGGCGCGATAACCAATAAATCGAGATTCTGTACGAGCCCCACATGCAGTACGTGCGCCTTACGGCCCCACAGATCCGCATCGGTGTAGGCCTGCCGCCCGGTGACCGACTGGAAGGTGAGCGGTGTAACGAAATTTTCCGCTGCAGGGCTCAGTACCACATCCACCAGCGCGCCGGCCTGGGTCAGTTTCGAAGCCAGATCGGCGGCCTTGTAGGCCGCAATAGAGCCGGTCACACCCAGCAGGATGCGCTTTTCCGTCAGGATCGACATGCTTCCATCATTATACTTACAAACTGAAGCGAACTGCAGTCAGAGAACAACCAGGTCACATTTCTAAGGCGAACCTTCCCCTCGTAAGTCCCGCTGCAAATGTGACCTACGGTGGTCGATAAGCGGACTGAAATCCGCGTATGGGACGAAAATGTCATCCTCCCGAAGGACACCGGGACGGTGTGAGGACTCCTTCAGGGCAACGAAGGGTCTCGATCTTATTCCACAAGAGATCCTTCGGTCCCCGGTTCGGGCCGACGCCCTCGCGTCCCTTTCAATTCGCTCAAGGGGTGCTTAGTGGGTGCGAACGGCTTCAGGAGAACGACAAATCCTTTCGTGTCATGTTGAGGAGCGCAGCGACGAAACATCTCAAATGCCGTACGGGTGAGATCCTTCGATCGCGAAGAACGCTCCCTCAGGATGACAAGAACTAATCAATTACAAGCATCAGTCCACCACCGAAAAAGTGTTTCTGCATTGACCCGGGTGGACTGCAGCCCACACTCCAGGGTCAGATGTAGAGTTTTTCCGGGTCTATCTCTTCGCGTAGCAGGCGCAATTCCTCAGCGCTGGGGGGAGCGGTCTGCTCAACGCTCTCGGCCACAAGCAGTTCGAAACCGGTGCTGGCCAGCACCTCCTCGGCGCTCACTCCGGGATGGGTGGCTTTGAGGCGCATGCGGCACGTCTGCGGGTCGAAATCCATCAATGCCAGTGTGGAGACCACGAACGCCGGGCCAGTGCCCTTCGGCAGGCCGGCCGCCTCACGCGAGCCGGGACCGCTAAGATACCCCGGGGTGGTTAAGAAGTCCGTTTGGGGTACAAAGCGCCGCGTATCGTGCTGCATGATGGCGACCGTCTTCCAGCAATGGCTGCCCACGTCATTGCCTCCGCCGGAGCCGGGCAGGCGTGCTTTGGGATGGTCGTGCTCGCCGATGGTGATGGAGTTCAGGTTGCCGAAAGGGTCGATCTGGGCGCCGCCCAGGAAGCCGAAGTCGATGAAGCCTCGCTGGGCGGTCTCCATCACATCGCAGATGCCCATAGCCGAGATGCCTTTGTGCCAGGTGCGCGCGCCTCCCACCGCAGTTGGCAGCTCTTCCATGATCGCGCCCGTCCCGCCGAACTCGAACACCGGGACAATATTCGGCGCGGTGGTCTTGCTGGCCAGCATCGCGGCCAGCATGGGGATGCCAGTACCGATGAAGCAGGTGGTACTGTCCTCGAACAGGCGCGCCGCGACGCAGATCATCAATTCGGTTTGGGAATAGTCCACCTTGCTCATGCTTCCCTCCTTTCGCGCAGTGATACGCAGTCTTTCAGCCTTTGTTCCCCGATCAAATTCAGGTATTCGTCGTGGTTCTTCAAGCCGTAGACGTACTTGTCGAGATATTCTTTGGCACCCTCAGCGCTCTTGCTCATCTCGACCCATTCCTTGATACAGGGCTCGTCGCGGCCGTACAGGTAGGCCATTTCGCCGGGGTGCGAGCCGTAAGGCGCGTGCACGACGGCGTCTACCAGATAGTAGGGGATGATTGTCTGGTCGGGGTTCTTGCGGATCTCCTCGGTGGGGATGATCTCTTCCGCGCTGACGATCAGGCGCTTGCAGGCGCGCGACATCTCGATCGCGAATCCGCTGATGCCCTCCACCTGGCAGTTGCCGTATTGATCTGCGCGGTGGACGTGGATCAGAGCCACGTCCAACACCAGGGCGGGCACGAGGGCAATTGGGAGGCCACCGAAGGGGTCTTCCACTACCTTCGCGGCGCTGTACTTGAGCACATCGGTGCCCAGCATCGAGCGCGTTGGCAGGAACGGCACGCCCATGGCGGTTGCCTTCATGCGCCAGGTGATAGCGCCGTTCGACCATTCCACGCAGGTTTCGACCTGTCCAGACTCGACCGCCCGCCGAAGGGCGGAGGAGGTGCCGTAAACCTCCAGGCCGATGTAGGTGAGGTCAAGCTTCTTGATCATACCGGCTGCCAACCACAGGTCTAGCTCGAGCACGCCCTGCCCGCACACACGCAGGTCATTCCGCCCCTGGCGCACAACCTCGCGCGCCAGCGACATCGGGCAGCGTACGGTGCCATACAGCTCAGTGCCGATGTAACAGCCGTCATAGACAAACTCGCGGATAGCCTCCTGTTCGCTCATGCGTTTATCGGTCAGCTTACGCGATTTCTTTGTGCGATTCCACTCGCGGAACTCGTCCATGTCAAACGGCTGGATCAACTCCCCCTTGCCGGAGTGCAGAATGTCCATCGCTCCTCCTTTATGTATTCACTCCTAATGAAGAAACGTAGATCACGGTCTACTTATGACCCATCGCTAGGTCAGGAACAGGATCGCCACGCCGCCAATCGCCACCAGCGTGCCAAGCACGGCACCCCAGTCGAAGCGCTCGTGGAACAGCAGCCAACTGACCGGTAATAACAAGACCGGTGGCAGTGCGATCAGCGTACTGGCGATGCCTACTTCGGTATATTGCAGGGCAAACAGCGAAGAGGAAGCCCCCAGCACAGGTCCTGTGATTGCAGCCATAGCCAGCAGGCCAAGCGTACGCGGGTTGGAGCGCATGGCTTCCACGGTGCGTCTACTTTTACCCTGCAGCAACACCAACCCCCATAGCACAACCACAGCCGCCAACATGCGGATGGTGTTGCCGGCGATCGGGGAAAAGCCGTCCGTCAGACCCTGTTTGGAGAGCACGTAGCCCACGGCCTGTCCCGTGGCTGCGCCCAATCCAAACAATACACCGCGCCCGGCATGCTTGGTCTTGGCCAGGTGGTTGGGATCGCGACGCAGGATGACCCAGGCGATGCCGCTCAGCGTGACCAGGATGCCCAGCAATTGGATGCCTGTCAACGTCTCGGCGAAGAAGAACCAGGCCAAGCCGGCGCTGATCAAGGGGGCCATGCTCATCATCAGCATGCTGCGCTGCGTACCGATGTCGACGAATGCCTGAAAGAGGAAAGCGTCTCCCACGGCGTAGCCGACGGCGCCGGACAACCCCAGCCACAGCCAGTGCTCGGCCCCAGCACTAACAGGCAACGGTTCCCCAAACAGCACCCAATTCAAGGTCATCAGGAACAGGAGAGCCAGGATCACCCGCACACGGTTGACGACTGCAGAACCAACCTGTTTGGCGGCTTTGGTGAACAGGACGGAGGTACCCGTCCAGCAAATAGAAGTGAACAGTCCAGCCAGTTCTCCGATGTAGTTCAATGGCGCTCCAATGGGATCGTTTGTGAGATCCGGATGCGCTAGTGGCTGAAGGTGCCCATCAACTCTGTCTCAGCCAGAATATGCCCATCCATGGCGGCCAGCAGCTGACCCTTATCGGGGATCTCGTCCATGCTCAGTGTTGTGTCCAGGGCATAGAGTTTGAAGAAGTAGCGGTGGGTACCCGAAGGGGGGCACGGTCCGCCGTAGTCGCCCCGCCCCCATGAGTTCACACCGTAGTTGGCGGCCAGGTCACCGGGCTGCAGGTTCTCGGGTAACGCTCGCAAGTTGGCTGGCAGGTTGAAGACGACCCAATGATCCCAGGTGCCCACGGGCGCGTCCGGGTCGTCCATGATGAGCACGAAGGAAAGTGTGCTGTCTGGCGGGTCACCCCAGGCCAGGGGCGGAGAGATGTCTTCTCCTTTGCAGGAATATACCTTGGGTATCGGGTCTCCCTGTGCAAAGGCAGTACTGGTCAATTCAAAGGGCATGATAGCCTCCATGGTAGGGGAAGGGGCCGGCTCGCTGGGCGCGAGAGCTTCGGGTTCGGTGGGCTGGGCCTGCGCCCCACCCGTGGTAGACAACGGCTCGACCGGCCCGGCTGTTGCCGGCGCATCACACGCCACCAGCAGCACCAGTCCGATGCAAGCCACGATCAGGATGCGAGCTTTCACATTACCTCCTTACAGGTCTAGTCGCCCCACACCTTCGAACTGCAGCACGAAATCCGGGCCGTAGGCCATGGAGGGCGTCTGGAATCCGGGCTTGAAATCCGAAGCCAGGATGCGATTCATGATCTCTACCGTCGCAAGTGCAGTCAGGGTGTAGCCTTCCGGAGTGCGCAGGCGCGAACGGACGGTCTTTTCACCATCGCCAACTTCACCGACCAGCAGGCTGAAGCCGGCCTGGCGTTGTTCCGGGTTGGGACCCTCAGGAGCCAGGCGCAGAGCCTGCTTCAGGGCCCATTTGACCGGCCGCGAATAGATCAGCGGGCCGATCACGCGCATCAGGCGTAGAAAGCGGATTGCCGCGCGCGGAAAGGCAAAGTACGTTTCGATATTGGGGATACCCGTGCTGTGATATGCGGTGGAAACATCACCCCAACCGATCGAAACGACCCGGACCGGACCGCGTCCAAAGTCAGCCTGCCGTACCAGCCAACCCGGTGGGACCGGCCGCAGTTGGCCGTCCTGGCGGATCATGCCCCCACGATGCATGTTCTCGATGGCCGAGCGGGCGGTGCCGCGCGACGTGCCGGCCCCGATACCGCGCAAAAAGAGCCGGAAGTGGGTAGCTTCTGGCAGGCGTCTCTTTAGATGTGCGGCCAGACAATCGCTGGGAACCACGTCAAAACCGGCGCCGGGTAACAGCATGATCCCTGCACGCCTGGCGTCCTCATCCATAGCGGCAAGCGCTTCGAAGCCGGGGATCTCGCCGCTGATGTCCAGGTAGTGCCGGCCGGTTGCCAGGCAGGCCTCGGCCATGCGGCGGTAGGTGTGTACAAAGGGTCCGGCGCAATGTAAAACACCCTGCACCTCCCGCAGGGCGGCTTGCAGGGCGTTGCTGTCCTCCAGTGCAAAGGCGCGGAACGGCAGGCCCAGCGCCTCGGCCTGCGCGCGCAGGCGCCTTTCATTCCGGCCGGCTAACAGGGGAGTCAGCCCTCGCTTGACGGCAAGGTCTGCGATCAGTTTTCCGGTGTAGCCGTAAGAGCCATAGATCAGGAAGGATTTCACAAAAATATTATAGCGTTAATCAACCTGCCACGCACTCTTGCCCTGAGCGTAGCGAAGGGTCTACGTGCATGGCATATATGCAGCACATGGCAGGCAAGGTCAGAGTCTCTTGGCGAAGTGCACCAGGCGTTCGGCTTCGCGGTAGCCCAGTTTACGGTGGATCGCGATGCTGGTCGTGTTTTCCAGCCAGGTGTCTGAGGCCATCTCGCTCAACTTTTGGGCTCGCGCCCAATCTTCCGCAGCCTGTACCAGGGCCGCCCCTGAGCCCTGCCCGCGCAAATCCTCGTCCACGTACCATCCTTCAAGGTAACCCACCGGACTGGTCTCGCAGCCCTCGGCGTACTTGCGCATTCCGGCTTCGAGGAAGCCGCCCAATCCCCCGCCCGGACGTTCGAGCACGAAGACTGCCTGTGTAGGATCACCCAGGATTTCGACGCTCTGCAAAGCAAATTCTTCAGCGCTGTGCTCCGGCCATAAAGCCTGGCGCAGGCGCAGCCATTCGGGTTTGTCCGCATTCATCACTCGGCGCAGGAGCACCTCTTTCATCTTGCAGCCTCCCAGGGTGAAGCTGACCCACTTCCGGCGGCCATTCGAGCGCAGTCCGTATCGAAATGGTGGAAAGAAGTCATAGATGGGTTCACTCGTCCGGCGAGTCCCGGTCGGGGTCGTTCGCCATGATCTTTTTCACGCCGCCGAAGGCAGCAAAAAGCGTGAGCAATGCCATCAGCACGCCGGCTCCGCCGAACAGGATTCGCCCGATCACTGCGTTACCGGCGCCGCTGATCGTGAAGAACAGAAAGGAACCCGAAGCACTGAACTCGCGTTCGCCAGTCCCGAAACCTACCCATAAAAATACACTGGCGAAAGCGGTTAGCATGCCGACCGTCAGGAAATACTTGACCCAAACGAGGATAGGGTGTTGCTGCTCGGATGGGGAGAACAGGCTTTCACTGAGGATCAGCAGCCCGGCGCAGCCGAAGGTCAATCCGGCCAGGATCAATACCCAGCGCGGCGCATGAAAGCTTTCAGGATCGGAATGGATGATATCAACCGAGACCAGCACGATGAATAGCCCAACGAGCGTGGCGATCACACCCGCAACTATCGTCGATCGGTCCCGTGAGGAAAATTCGTTCTTGCCTGGCATGGTATCTCCGTTGGCAATCGATGGTTGGGGTGTCGCGCGCGGTTAAGGTGCGGGCAAGAAAGTTCTGTTACGTGCTTTTCCCACGGGACTCCAGCCAGCTCAGCAGCCTTTTGGTCGGCCAGGTGTTGATCACGTCCTCGGCTGTGAGCCAGGCCCGCCGGGCGGTGGCCACACCGAAGGGCAGCATGTCCAGGTCGGCTTCGGAGTGCGCGTCGGTGTTGATGCTGATCGGGATGCCCAACTCCTTGGCGCGGCGGGCGTAGATATCCTCCAGGTCGAGCCGGGCAGGGTGGGCGTTGATCTCCAGCGCCACACCGCTCTCGGCTGCCGCGGCCAGCACGGCATCCATGTCCAGATCGGCCCCTTCGCGATCGGGGATCAGCCTCCCGGTGGGGTGGCCGATGATGTCCACGTGTGGATTGCGAATGGCATTGACCAGGCGCTGGGTGACCTTTTCGCGCGGCTGGCGCAGGGAGGTATGCAGCGATGCCAGCACCAGGTCGAGCGTGGCCAGGAACTCATCCGGGTAGTCCAGCGAGCCGTCGGCCTTGATCTCCACCTCAGAGGCGTGCAGGATGCGGATCGAGTCGCCCAATTTCACCTGGGCCTGCTCGATCTCTTTTTGCTGCTCGGCGTGGCGCTCCATGCTCAAGCCGCCGGTCACGCCCAGGCTGACGGAGTGGTCGGTGAAGGCGATCACCTTAATGCCGCGTGCCGCCGCAGCGCGCGCCATCTCCAGCATGGAAAGCTCCCCGTCCGACCAGGCGGAATGCACCTGCAGATCAGCGCGGATGTCTCCGACTTCGATCAACTCCGGCAGTTTTCCGGCCTTGGCGGCCTGCACCTCGCCGCGGTCTTCGCGCAGTTCGGGCGGGATCCAGGGCAGGCCCAGTGCGGCATAGACTTCCTCTTCGCTGGCGCAGGTGATCTCGCCCGTTCCGTCTATCTTGGTCAGGGCATGCTCGGAGAGCGACAGTCCCTTATCGAGCGCCAGCTCGCGCAGGCGCACGTTGTGGTCCTTGGAGCCGGTGGCGTACTGCAGCGC
>CAZULT010000067.1:0-23029 GCA_964621295.1 uncultured Anaerolineaceae bacterium
AGATGATTGCATCAAGGAATTGATTTTGAACGAAGGCATTGACCTTGAAACCATTTGACAGGATATTGAAGACCAACTAAGAGCTGATCCGGATTTTTTGCGCCATGAATTTTGCGGACGTCAGTCCGCATTCACAGGCCAGGTATTTTACGGTCGCACTGGAGGTGTGACCATACCATTTTCCTGCCGCATCTCCTTGCTTTCCTTAATCCATTCAACCGCTTCCTTTTCTTTCAAGAATATCCTCAAATTCATCCCTAGATTGTGCGTAACCGTTTCATAGAAGTTATATTCCTTTTCGTGTTTTCCGGGTGAGATCAACACTGGAGTCTTTATGATGCGTATTTTGATATTCTTGAATATCGCAAGCGTTCTTGGCAGAAAGAACCAGTCAGCAAGCGCCACTTTAACTTCAGCCTGTCTGGCGTCGCAGAAAATATGGTATTGATGCTCAGCGGCTGTCGTTCTTGCTCTGGTAATCAGCTCTTCGCCCAATTCTCTGTCGAATTCTCCACGAGCAACAACATGCACAATACCGTTTTCGGTATCCAGCGCAATGGTGTACTCTCCCTTGCTCATTTCTTCCTCCATCCCTGCCTATGAAGGCTCCCATACAACTCGTGGATGTCGTGATTAGATTAAGAATGCGGCGGGCCAGCGGTTCGCGTTCGCGGAATGAATCGAAGTCCCCTTGAGGGTGCCTGCTGGTGGGCGAGTGCCGACGGCATTCATTATACGGAAAAATACTTAATTGGTATGTGCAATCGAATAAAGGCCACACGTGGTTACTCGGACACGCAATGGCTTTGTTTGGCATCGAGCGCCTGGGCCTATGTCTCTTATATCATTCTAATAGTTGAAATGAAACATGGTGATACAATTAGACAAGATTGGTCTAAATAATGCAGTTAATGCATACCTTTGCTGAATGGGTTTGTTTTCAGCTTCAATATACAAAGGAGAAAAATGATGGCAGGAATGTTGGTTCAACACGAGGTAAAAGACTTCACGGAATGGAAAAATGTGTATGATTCTCAGGCTGATTTGCGCGCCTCCAATGGCATGCTTTCGGACCAGGTGTACCGCGATGCAAGCGATCTAAACCAATTGACCATTGTTTTCAAGTGGAATTCACTGGAGAATGCTCAGAAATTCGCTCAATCTCCCGAATTGAAAGCGGCGATGGAGAAGGCAGGCGTAGTGGGACGACCTGCGATCAAATTCCTGAACGAAGCCTGATCGCAAGCTTAATCAGCTCGGATTTAGTCCAGCCCTTCCTGAAATAAGGAGGGGCCGATTCTATTAATCAGCGTGATACTCTGCAAATCCTCGAAGAAATCTTTGCCGGTTACAGGTAGTAAGGATTTTTCATTCCTGATCTATGCTCCCATCCTGGGATTCCTGAGCGCCGGGAATCACGCCAGTCAGGTGCACCGTTTGCATTCGTGGAAGGACGTGCAGCACCCTTTAGGGTCCCCGCAGGTAGGCGAACGTGAACTCGGCTTGCGAGCAGGTAAAACTCGAAGCAACGAATACCGGACAGCATCAAATCGATGGCTGCCATTTCCCCTTGACATAAGTAGCCTCTGAATCTCCCGGCCATGGCGGCATGGCGATGCAAATGAACTTCAAGTCTACGTCTGATGTGTTCCGGTACTGAAACGAAGTTCCTACCGGAATATCGATGGAGGTGCCTGGAACGAGATCGGTGATGCAACTCTCCACGCCATTATCTCTCCAGATCTCACCGCGTCCCTCCAACACGTACCAGAATTCATTCACCGTTGCGTGGACGGTCGCTTGATTGACCTGATGCGGGGGGACTGTACTATGGATCATGTTGCCCGTTTCGCCATCCATGATAAAACGAATGTCCGCACCTGCCGGCGATCTTGCATCGGGTTGTTCCGGAAGCGTTGTGGTTTTCATCTCCTCTCCTTGTATCTGATTTGATTCATGTTAACCATACGATCGAACATTCTTCACACTTTGGAAAATTGAATAGGTTCTCATGGGGGATTCGATCACCCGATCGGGTGGCGCATCCGCTGGCCGCCGAGCAGGTGCGCGATTTGTTGGGCAGCCCTTTTAAAGCCTGAATACTCTCTTCTGAAGAATATCTCCCTGGCCACGATATCTCTCTAGCCCAATACGCCCCCTACTTTTCATTCGGCGTTCTTTCTTCTGGATTTCATGGCGCGCTACCTGTCGCCAACTCTGATGGGGTCAATCCTATACTGAAACCTCTATCACCGAACAGGTCAAGCTTTTCTTCGTAAGAGGAAAATGTATCAGCCTCCACACGAAGATGGATATTATCGGTGTCATGGACAATCATCGGAAGGCTGAACCTGCCCTCCTTATTGCTGGTGGTTTCTTTGACCCTGCCCTCTTGAATTTCAAGGTAATAGGAGTGAATCACTATATAGCGAATCGTCGCCCCAGCGATTGGTTGGCCAGTTGATTGATCGTAGATCAACCCCTCGATCACCATCTCCCACGTGCCGATAGGAGATGGTGTCGATGTTTGGAACAGCTGGAGGGCAGGTATGCGTGTAGTGCTAGCTGTTGCTGCCGAATCTTGATCAGGTAGGGAGACGCCACCACAAGATACCAACAACAACGATATCATCGCTAGAAGGGAAAATAAGCGTAGCATACTTCAAACTTCCTTTACAAGAAATCGGGCTGCCTGCCGGAGCACCTGATGTGCGGGCTGCTCGCGCTCAAACCGATCTCTACACTCGGCTGAATTCTCCCCGCATTGCTCCAGCGCAGCTTTCAACTGCTCGTCGGTGCTGCCCATCTTGAGGTCATGTGCAGGGACGTAGACCAGCACCACATGGTCAGGGGGACGAAACGTCCTATCGCCCAGGTGAAAGCGCGGACCGACGGGCGCCGGGGTAGCCGTCGGCTCTAATGGTAACTCTGAAGAGGTCTGATAGGATGGTGAACATGAAATAAGCAATGCGACAATGATGGGAAGTGCCTTTTTCAACTTGCCTCCAACTTCCACCTACGCTGTGATTCAACAACCAATGGTGTGATCCTCTTATCATCCATATCTATTCCTTTTGACCACATGCAGGGGGGATCGCGAAAAGTTCGCGCACCGCATTGGAGCTTTCTGCGCAAAAAACTCCATCGGTTTCCTTACTCCCCGGATGAAGAATTAACCAAAAGGGATCCCACAAGATCATCGAGTAATTCGAGGTCAGGTGTGAATCTACTGCCACGCAGGATATCCAACTGTCGTTGTGCTTCTTGATTATATTCTCTCATGATAACGTCCAGGAGCAGACCATAGGGATCGTCATTCGGATCTGGTAGAACTTGAACTGAAATGGCTTCACGGTTCGTGTTCTCTGCGGGATCGTACGTGCTGAGCAGAATCGGTGCATCTATTGGATAGACCACTTCAACATAATGTTGACCGTCTTCGGTCAGTCCGTGAAAATCGTATACCAGCGCCTCGTTGTTGGCAAAAAAGCCTTTTTGTGCCCTCTCTACAATTGCTCGAATTCCGGTCCCATTCTGAAAACCGACGTGTTGAGTTTGCGCTCGAAGGAGTATTCCTGCCCCCCCCCAGGTTGGAAAGTAACGGGTCGATCCTGTCGCAATCGCCGACTGTAATTCATCCATGATGGTGTCGCCAAAGGGATATTTCCTGAATTCCTCTACTTGATACACCCTTACGCATCCAATCTCTCGACAATCGCCATCAGGCGCAAAGGAGAATACAGTAAATGGAGGCGATTCATTCATCACGTTCATGAATACCTCATTACCCAGAATAGGATCCGCATTGAAGCTGATCCCATCATAGGAAATATTGGGGCCCTCCAAGGCCTGCGGCGTATTTGTGGATAGCATCGTTCGTGTAGGGCTTGGGACTGGCGTTCTTGTGGGTTTTGGCGTTTCTGTCGGTGCACCAGCTGTTGCGGACATGTTTACGATTGCAAAAGCTGTTTGGTAGGCCGCTGTTTGAATTGCATACATGTCGTTCGGCTGTGTGCCATTCGATACGGACCCACAAGCTGACAGCAACAGGATTAGCATGCCGCAAAGCGGGAGTAGTATTTTCATGGATGCCCTCCTTCTTCGTTTACACCATGGTGGTGTGTGTGCCCAACCATTGAAGGTGCAGATACATTCTTCATACCATCCGCTATGCGGAACGCAAACCAGCCTGCATCCACTATTCTGCAAACCCCAGGCGGATTCAATCCGGCCAGAGGAAGACCTGAGCTTGCCATACCTGCCCTCCTTCGCGCGCCTCCTGCCAGGCTCTCTGGCTCGCCCGGCAGACCCCCAGCAGACTCGGCCGCTACTCGCTGAAACGCAATATGAGCGGGTAATCCTTGACCAGCAGGCCCGGGATCACCAGGTCGCCGTTATCGTCCTGGGTGACCAGTTCCTGCTCGAAACCGTAGTGCACGTCCAGCGCGACCACATTTTCAGCCTCCAGGCCATGGATGGTCAGGTCAGCCTTCACGCCGGGATCGTTTTCGAGCGCGACGCCATCGGTCCACAAAGCCAGCATCCGGTCCCCCTCGGGTGTCGTGAACGCGTAGCTGACGATATTCGTGGCCTGACTCTTGATGCGTACGTCCAGCCCGGACGGCGCGGTCCCGGCCATGATCGTATAAAGGTTCCGCACCGCCGGCGTCGTCCATGGTGCCAGGTCGCTGTTCAGGCCCCCGAAGCTTACTCCGATATCCATGCCGAGCTGCGTGACGACCACGCGGGCGGCGTATTTGGCGGCCAGTTTGTCCGTTGCCAGGATCTCCTGGGGCTGGTCGGGAGGTTTACAATCCGGGACTTCCTGCGTGCACCAGCTCAATTCCGTGCCCCAATACTCCCCTTTGAAGCCGTTGGCGGCAGCCGTGCGCTGGATGTCCGCGAGGAGCGCGGGGTACTCGTAGTAATAGTTCCCATAGTGGGCGCTGCCCGGGAACACGTCGTAGATACCGTGCCACTGGATGCCGTCGAAATCCCGGATGACGGGCGATTCAAGGATCGCAAAGACCTCCCTGCGCGCGTAGTAGAGCACGTAGGGGGCCAGCACCACCTTCGCCCGGGGGTCCTCCTCCCGGATGACCGGGATGGTCTCCCTGGCAAGATTGATATAGTCCTGTGTTTCGATGCACTTGAGGCCGCCATCGCCGCAGTAATCCGGTTCGGTCCAGATGGTGTAATACTGGATGCGTCCTCGAAAATGCCCGACGATGAAACGCACATAGTCCAGAAAGGCCTCGATCTGTTCCTTGGTCTTGAAGCGCGGGGTCTCGAGTCCATCCCCTTCGGGGTGGCCCTCCTTGTCCCAGAAGTGCAGCAGGTAACTGACCGTGATGCCGTTGGCGTTCAGCCCGTCCACGAACTGGTCGAATTCGGGGGGGATCTCGTTCTCCGGATAATCCCAATTGATGGGTGGTTCGTTCTCGTTCAGGGAGGTATCCACACGTTTGACCCCCAGATCGGTGAAGTCCTGCAGGATGGTATCCAGATGGGGGATATCGTTCCCGATGTTGGAGCTGTACAGGCCCATGCCCAGCCTGGTGTCCGGGTACTCTATATCGCGCGAGGGCCTGGACAGCAGCAGGGTGGGCGGGAAGGGGTTGTCCGCCTGGGTTAAAACGTCATACGCGGCGAAGACCCCGGCAGGCCGCGAGAACGCGCTGGTGTTGCCCTGTGCGTCCGTGGCGGTGGCGGTCACGTCCTCATAGCGGAAGGCCTGGCCGAGGTCAAAGGAGTAGTACCCCTGGCTGTCAGCCACCGCCCGACCTTCATAGAACTCCCCTTCCTCCCCGTCCCGGGTGGAGTAGATCTCGATGCTGCAGCCGGCGCAGCCGCTTCCGCTGAGCAGGCCGCCCGCCAGATCGATGGAGTAGATATAGGGCGGACGCAGTCCCGCGTTGGCCTCCTCCACCAGGTAGATGCCGGCGGCCCCGTTGTGGTGGATGCTGTTCCCGGTCAGGCGGTTGCCGGAGGCCCCGGCGCCCTGGATATACACGCCGTATTCGCCGTTGTAAGCGATGAGATTGTCCGCGCCGATCAGGTTGTCGTGGGCGCCCTCGGTGATGGTGATGCCGCTGCGGAGGTTGCCGTGCTCTCCTGATACGTGGATCCCATCCGTGCCGATCAGGTTGCCGGCCAGGGTGTTGCGCGCCGTGACGCTGGTCGACAGGTCGATGCCGATGGCGTTATGAGCGAGCATGTTCCCCTGACCGTAGGGGCCGTCCCCCAGTCCCCGTGACCCGCCGATGAGGTTGTCCCGGGAGTCGCCGCTGATGGCGATCCCCGGACCGGGAAACCCGGAGATCTGCAGGCCCTGGATGGTGACCCCGCTGGCGTTCACGATCTGCAGGCCGGCCACCCAGTCCCCCGGCATCTGGCTGCCGTTCAGGATCACGCCCGCCCCGCTGGCGTCCAGGGTCAGGTTGTCCCTGTCAAGGAAGGGTAGTTCGGTGGCAACAGTGATGGTGGCGGGCTGCTCGGGATCGAAGACCTGCGTGTCGAAGCTGATCGTGTCGTAGGGTTGGGCCTGCTCCAGCGCCTGTCGCAGGCTGCCGGGGACGGCCAAGCCTTCGTCGTCGAGGTCGTCGGTCGTCCAGACGGGGATATTCGTCCCCTGCGCAAGCCCTGTATCCGTAAGAGATGTCTTGGGGGCGCTGGTCCCTCCGGGGGACGTCGCCGTGGTTTGACATGCGGTCGCGAGCAGGATGGCAAGCACGCCTGCGGTCAGGTAGGATTTCATGGCTTCACACTCCTTCAGAATGAACGGGCCGACCCGTTTTGATACAGCCCCGCTTAAGATACACGCCTCCGCCGGAGGTACGCTCTGGTTCCCTTCACTATACAGGAAACTCCGGGTGGATTCAAGCCGGACTGAGTAAAATGAAATAGGGTGGACGGCCACCATGATGCAACAGGAATCGAGTCACATTCCAAGGCCAGAAAAACCCATTTCGCAACCACCTTTCTCATTGGTTGCCCAGCGGCGTGCGTTACCCACAGGTGGGCGGGGATGAACTGCGGGAAACCTCCGCTGCTGAGACTGAACGCGAAAGATTTCGAACCATGTTTCTTTGGTGTTGTTAAATAGCCGGGCACTCAACTATGGTAGAGCATGTGGATGGATTTTGAGTAACCCATGAAATTTTTACATTTTGGACAAACTTGATTGCGGCTGATGCGTTTATTCCAACAGTTGCGGCAGATAGTACGTTTGCACTGGCCAAAATTGCCGCCACATTCGATCATATCCACACAGCACGTACTTGTACGACATTCTGCACAGGTGTATTTTTCGCCCTTATCACACCAATTGTAAGGCCGATCACATATTGCACAGTGGCCTACATCGATCGTGAGCATGTTTTCATCCTTTCAACCGCAGCTGCCGGACGGATTGTGTTACCGGCGGCGGGACGGGCGTGGAATAGGATGGACGGAGCATGACTGAACAAAAGGCATGTGTGCGGTTCCGTTCATCCAGTACGCAGGAGAACTTTCATTTGGGTTTCCTCCAGCATTCGTATCTTCTTGGTCATTCTACCCTGAATGTGCTGACTGCATTGCGAAAAACCCTTAGCGATTCAACCTCGAAACCTAAGCGATTTTCCGGAGAACCCTTGGCAATTATTCTGTACGTGCCAGGGTTGGTGCTCCCCTTCAATACTCCTACCCGATCGGGTGGCGCATGCGCTGCCCGCCTATCAGGTGCATGTGCAGGTGGTAGACGATCTGGTTGCCGTGCGCGCCGGTGTTGACGATCAGGCGGTAGCCGTTCTCGTGGATGCCGGTCTGTTCCGCCAGGCTCTTTGCGACGGTGAAGAGCTGCCCCATGGCGGGCTCGTCCTCCGGGACGATCTCGTTGACCGAGGCGATATGCTTGTTGGGGACGATCAACAGGTGGGTGGGCGCGACGGGATGGATGTCCTTGAATGCGGTGACCTGCTCGTCCTGGTACAGGATAGTTGCCGGGGCTTGGCCGGCTACGATCTGGCAGAAGATACAGTCCATGCGGGGGTCCTTGAAAGTGGGATGGGGCTATTATAACAAGGCCGGGGTTGCCCAAGTAAAAAGGCCGGGATACACCCGGCCTTCGTGGTAACCATTGTTATGCGTCAGGGTTCGAGCAGTTCGAACACCTTCTGCGCAGCCAGTGGGACCGCCTCGGCCACCGGCTGGGAGAGCTCTTCCGTGAAATCATAGACGTTTTGCGCTTCGATCGCCACGATGTCCACTTTCCTGGGGATATCCGCGCCCAGCACCTCGGCCGTGCGCAGGGCTGTCATGAGTGTGGCATCATGGATCGAGGCGGAGTGTCCTGCCATCGGATCGGGCAGAGCGTCGAGCGGAAAGACCGCCACGCTGCCCACCGGTTTATGGCCGGTTTCCATGGCATCGACGATGATAACGTGCTCATAGCCCAGGATGTGTTCCATCAGGCTCAAACCGCCCAGCGATAGGAATTCGAACTCCACCGGACAGAGATGCTCGACTTTCTTCGAGTCCATCGGCCGAAAAGCAAGGTTCATCCTTGAATCCGATTCAAGCTGGGTCTGAATGGACTCAACCACCCTCCAGCCGACACCGTCATCCCCCAGGATTGGATTGCCCAGTCCTACCAGAAGCGTTTTCATCATTGGTCATCCCATTGGTGAGGGCTGCGCCGGGTGGTGCAGCCCTCCGGTCCAATGGATGCTCCTCCCGTTAACAATACTGTTTAAGCACCTCAACCGGGTTGCCGTCAGCGTCGTGAATGGTGACCTCCAACGGCATGCGACCGGGCAGGGAGTGGGTTGCGCACGAGAGGCAGGGATCGTAAGCACGAAAAGCCATCTCGACCATGTTGAGCAGGGGCTCGGTGGCCTTGGTGCCCTTCTTGATCAGACTGGAAGCGGCCTTGTTGATGGACATGCTGATCGGGGCGTAGTTGTTGGTAGTGCCGACGATCAGGTTTACCTTTGTGGTCACGCCGCGTTCATCCGTCCAGTAATGGTGGGTCAAGGTCCCGCGAGGCGCCTCTACAATGCCGGCACCCTCGGTGGGTTTCTCGGTCGGCACCGTCCTGAAGTTGTCGGAGGTGATCTCGGGATCGGTGGCCAGCTCGACCCATCGCTCGGCTGCGTAGAGCAGCTCGATTAGGCGCGCCCAATGTGTGGCCAGGCGCTGGTGGACGGGTTTTCCGCCCAGGGTCTTATAGAACTTGTCGTACTCTTCCTGGGCCAGAGGTGTCGCCATGCCGTCGGCTGCGTTCAGGCGTGAGAGCGGTGTGGCGCAGTAGACGCCAGAATCCTTGCCGTCCGTGAAGCCTTTCCAGCCCACCTTCTTCAGGTAGGGGAATTTCAAATAGGTCCAGGGCTCGACGTGCTCGGCGATCCAATCCGTGTAATTCTCCGGACCATACTTGCCAAGGCGCTTGCCGTCCGGGTCCACGACGCTGACCCTGCCGTCGTAGAAGTTCACCTTGTTGTTCTCGTCCACCAGGCCGATGTAATGCGTATGGTGGGTGTAGATATCGCCCAGGATCAGGTCGACATATTCCTTGTTGCCCAACACGATATCGTTGAAGAGCTTCAGGCTGAATTGGGCGAATTCTACCGCCCATTTTCCCATCTCCACGATCTCTTTTTTCTGTTCCTTGGTGATGCCTTTGGTCAGGCCACCGGGGATGAAGGTGCAGGGATGCACTTTGCGTCCGCCGATCATCTCAATAACGGCGTGTCCATTCTTGCGGCATTGGATGACCTTTCCGCCGATCTCAAGGCCGACCTTGTGGATGACACCCAGGATGTTTCGCTCCGCTACCGGCGCGTCCGGGCCCATGACGAAGTCCGGGCCGGCCAGGGCATAGAAGTGGGTGGTATGGTCGGTCACGTAGAATGCGCTGTAGAGCAATTCGCGCAGCAACTTGGCCGTGCGTGGCGGGTCGACATGGTAGACCGCGTCCACGGCTTTGGCGCCGGCCAGGTGGTGCGCTTCAGGGCATACACCGCAAATGCGGTTGGTCAGCAGGGGGACTTCCTCGACCTGCCTGCCCGTACAGAACTGTTCGAAACCGCGTAGTTGTGGGACCTGAAAGTAGGTATTCTTGACGTTCCCATCTTTATCCAGGAAGATCTCGATCTTACCATGCCCTTCGAGTCGTGTAATGGGGTCGATTGTAATGCGTTCCATAGTTGTCTCCTACTCCCCGTTCCAGGCATCTTTGCTGGCACGTAATAATGAGCCAGCCATATTGAACCGATACAGTTGTCCGGCAGGGTCGGGGATACCATCAAGAATACGGTCGATCTCCTCCGGGTCGATGCTGTCGATCACGGAAGCTACCGCGGTAAGCAGGCGCGAACCGTAATCGATGACGCCCTCTGCCGGCCCGTAGCAACCGATGCAGGGGGAGCCTGCGCTCGGGCATTTCGCCTCGCAGCCACTGCGCGTGGCCAAGCCACTGCACAGTATGCCCTGTTCCAGCAGGCAGATCTCGGGATCCGGTTCGACGAATTGGATGCGACTGAAACTCTTGATCTTCTTTATGTCTCGTTTGCGGGTGCATTCATCGCAGACCGTCGAGGCTCCGGCTCCAATGACCGATCCGGGCGGAGGTAATTCAGCCTTGCCGTTAAGCACCTGGATAACCAGGTCGATCACTGCCGCGATCTGGTCCGATTCGGGCGGGCAGCCGGGCATGTAGTAATCAACCGGCACGACCTGGTCCAGCGTGCGCACGACCGAATACATCTCGGGTAGGGTGATCTTACCCTCAGGCATCTTTACCGAGGTTTGCGGCCGGATGTTGTCCGGATTGTCCGTTGAGATGGTCGAGAACGCTGTATCGAAGAAAGCTTTTCTACTGCTCAGGTTAATCAGGGCGGGTATGCAGCCTTCACTGGCGCAGGACCCGAACGCGACCAGGAGCTTCGACTTCTGGCGCAGCAACTTGGCGATATGTACGTGCTCTTCCGAGTGGATGGCACCGTTGAACAGGGTCAGTAAAATCGATTCATCCGGCATGGCCTCGACGTCTTTGTACTTCGCGTCCATGGCTACCGGCCAGAAGACCACTTCGAAATTTGCATCGACATCCAGGATCTTCTCATGAATGTTCAACACGGCGATCTCACACCCGCCACAGGAGTCTGCCCAGTACATGGCAAATTTCGGTTTTTCTTTCTTACTCATGCTGCCTCCTTTACAGGTTCCGCCTGTAGCCGCGAATATTCATTGCTTTCGTAATTTGGCCAGTCCAACGGTCCCAGTGCGCGGACTTCTTCGACCAGTTTTGTGGTCTCTGCTGCAAATTTCACTCCTTCAGAGGCGCTGGCCCAAACAAGTTTAATGCGTTCGGGTTCGATGCCGAAGTCGGCTAATGTGCGTCGAAGCAATTGATAACGGCGCAGTGCTTTGTAATTTTGTTCCAGGTAATGGCATTCACCCGGGTGGCAGCCTGTGATCATCACGCCATCCGCTCCGTTCGCAAAGGCTTTCATCACGAAGGTCGGATCCAGGCGCCCGGAACACATCAGGCGGATCAGGCGGATGTTTGGGGGATACTTCAGGCGAGCAGTGCCGGCCAGGTCGGCGGCGCGGTAGCTGCACCAGTTGCAGGTAAAGCCGATAATGGTAGGTTCGAATTGTTCGCTCATATTCATTCTCCTAGCGTGTCGTGGACGGCATGGAGCCTTCCACGTTACGCCTTGACTTTCTCCGGTCCAACGTTCAATAACAGCAGTCCCTCGATCTGCGCAAGGATCTGCTCGTTGCTGAAACCTGTCCCGCTGATCGCACCGGCCGGGCAGGCAGCCACGCAGGTGCCGCAACCCTGGCAAAGCGCCGGGTTGATCTCGCTGACCATCTCGTCCTCGTGGAACAGGATGGCGTTGAATGGGCACAGATCGTTGCAGATGCGACAACCGGAGCACTGTGTTTCATTGATACTGGCGCGAATGGGTTCAAGCGCGATCTCACCTTGCTGGATGCGCCCGAGCACGCGTGCGGCTGCAGCCGCGCCTTGCGAGACGGTAGCCGGGATGTCCTTTGGTCCCTGCACGCAGCCGGCGATGAAAATTCCATCCGTCATGGTTGCGACCGGGTCGAGCTTGGGGTGTCGTTCGATGTACCAGCCGGATGCGCCGCAGGCGATCCCGAACTGCTTGCCCACTTCCTTCGCATCGTAGCGCGGTTCTATGGCGGCCGAGAGGACGACCATGTCGAGCGGGATGCGCCGTTGCTTGCCGATGAGCGTATCTTCGACCTGGACGATAAGCTTTCCTTCTTCGCCCGGGAACCTTGCTGCATCGGTAACTTCGGCGACCTTGCCGCGCACGAAGTGGCCGCCTTCCTCAAGAATACGCTGGTAGAACTCTTCGTAGCCCTTGAAGGCGGCGCGTATATCGATGTAGAAGTTATAGACCTCGGCATCGGTGCGCTCCATCACCAGGTGGGCGAATTTCAGGCTCTGCATG
Organism: uncultured Anaerolineaceae bacterium; assembly: GCA_964621295.1. GTDB lineage: Bacteria > Chloroflexota > Anaerolineae > Anaerolineales > Villigracilaceae > JAABUE01. The sequence goes on from CAZULT010000067.1 coordinate 12,471, forward strand.
CAGCAGATCGAAGAACAGTATTCGTTGTAATTCTTATCGCGGCTGCCCACACAGTGGATGATGCCCACTGCTTTCGGAGGCGTCTTGCCGTCGCGCAGCACGATCTTTCCGCTGGTCGGGCCGGAGGCATTGCACATGCGCTCGAACTCGAGGCTGGTGAAGACGTTGTCCAGCTTGCCGTAGTTGTACTGCGGGATGCGATGCGGGTCGAACAGGTCGTATCCGGTGGCCAGGATGATGTTGCCTACGTTGATCTCGATCAATTCATCCTTCTGTTCGAAATCGATCGAGTTGGGCTCGGTGGGGCAGAAGATCTGGCAGGCCTTGCATTTACCCGTCTTGAAGTAAATGCAGTTCTCGACGTCGATAACCGGGTATTTAGGCACAGCCTGGGGGAAGGGTGTGTAGACAGCCTTGCGGGTGCCAAGACCGGCTTCGTAGACGTTGTCCACGACCTTCTTGGGACATTTCTCCCAGCATATACCGCATCCGGTGCAGCTGTCGGTGTTCACGTAGCGCGCCTTCTTACGGATGGTCACCGTAAAGTTGCCGACGAACCCGTCGACCTTCTCGACCTCGCTCCAGGTATGCATGGTGATGTTTGGATGGCCCCCCACATCCACCATTTTGGGCGTCAGGATGCAGGCTGCGCAGTCCAGAGTGGGGAAGGTCTTATCGAACTGGGCCATGTGCCCGCCAATGGAGGGCTCGCGTTCGACCAGGTGAACCTGGAAGCCCGCGTCTGCGATCTCCAGGGAAGCCTGGATACCGGCAATGCCTCCGCCCACTACCAGCGTGTCGGCCTCAACCGGCACTATCAGAGGTTCCAAAGACTCGTTCAGGGCCACGCGTTCCACACCTCCGGAGATGACGGCTTCGGCTTTGGTGGTGGCGGCTTCCTTGTCGGTGGTGACCCAGGAAACCTGCTCGCGGATCGAGACCAGTTCACACAGGTATGGGTTCAATCCGGCGCGCTGGCAGGCCGTACGGAACGTTCGTTCGTGCAGGTGCGGTGAACAGGCGGCGACCACCACGCGCGTCAGACCCAGTTCCTTGATATCCTTTTCGACCAGTTCCTGCCCAAGGCTGGAACACATGAACTTGTAGTCCCGCGCGATGACCACGCCACGTTCTTTGAGCCGGCCTGCCGCCCAATTTGCGACTTGTTCCACGTCCACCGTGCCGGCGATATTGGTGCCGCAGTGGCATACGTATACTCCAATTTTTTCGCTCATAGTTCAAACTCCTGTTGGTTGGAATGCAAGCTGAACTGTTCTATGCATTGACGGTAAAGTGCCCGGCATATCAAAAGCTCGTCCATGCCGTATTTTCCAGGATAGTTCATTTGGCCTCCTTTGCCAGGTAGGGCGAAAGGAATGGCATGACGGAAACGAATTCCTTGCCAAATCCCAGCCGTTTGGGAGGCACACCCAGGGCCAGCCCCATCAGTTGGGTGAAATAGAGCACTGGCATGGAGTAGTTCTTCCCAAACTCTTCATTGACCTGGGCCTGGTAACATTCAAGGTTGATCTGGCAAAGCGGGCAGGCCGTGGCGATCACGTCCGCCTGATTGTCGACCGCGTTCTGAAGGATCTTCTGGACCATATCCAGCGCGGCTTCACGGCTGGTCATGATCAACGATCCGCCGCAGCAGCGCAGTCGGGTGGCAAAGTCGACAGGTTGGGTTCCAATGGCTGACATCAAATCTTCGAAGAAATGAGGGTCTTCAACGTTCTCGCCATTTTTACGCGGCCGTACGATCTGGCACCCGTAATAGGCGGCTACCTTCAGTCCCTCGAGCGGCTTGGTGACCTTTTCCTTGATCGCTTCCATACCGATTTCGTCCGCAAAGACATCGATCAGGTGCCAGACGTTGATCGACCCATTGAAATGCAGATCATCCTCTTCCAGGGCGTAATTGATATGATCGGCAAGTTCAGGGTCTTCCTTCATATACTTATTGGTGAAGAAGGCATTCTTGTAGCAGGCGCTGCAGGGCGCGACCAGATCGAGCCCTGCTTTTTCAGCAATGGCCAGGTTTCGCGCCACCAGGGTGTTGGCCAGCAATTGATCTACGTGAAAGTAGGTGGTGGCTCCACAACAGTTCCAGTCCTCGAGTTCTTTCAACTCCACTCCCAGGGATTTTGCGCTTTCTTTGGAAGACTTGTCATAGCTCAGGGCAATCTTCTCGAGCGAGCAGCCGGGAAAGTAGGCGTATTGTTTCATGATGATCCTCCTACGGGAATGATCTTGCGGATCACCTTTTTAAATTGTTCCAGGCGCTTGATCCTGGGAGGCAGGACAGGTATGCGTCCTTTCAATACCAGGTTGGTAGCCGTTAAAGCTTCCTGGAAGAACTCCTTGGGACCGAAGTGGAACATATAGGTGGGTGCGAGTATGGGTTCATAGGATCGACCGCTATTGACGATCGTCCTGACCCAGGCCTCCGAAAAGTCGGGACCGACCAGATCCTTCTTGTGCTCCTTATGCCAGATGGTATAGCGCTTGACCGCATACATGACCTCTGCGATGTCGATCTGTGAAGGACAGCGCACGGTGCAGTGATAGCAGGACGCGCAGAACCAGTATGTATTGCAGGCCAGCACTTCTTCCTTCATGTCCGCATTGATCATGCCGATCAGGCGTCTGGGCGTCTGGTCCATGAATTCGACGACCGGGCATGTGCCGGAGCAGGTGCCGCACTGGATGCAGGATTTCAGGCTTTCCCCATGGGAGGCATACAGAAGATTGTAAATCTCTTTGCTAAATGGTAGTGTTGTTGCCATGGGCTGTGTCTATGCTCCTTTTGGTTTTTTGTCGCTTGCCTCTTTGAGCAACGCTTCCACTTTTTCCAAAAGCAGTTTTGGATCGACCGGCTTCTCAAGCAAAGCATCGGTGGACAGCAAGCGCGGGTGGACGGATTGGCCGGGGAAGAGGAATGCCATTTGTTCTCGAATGCCTGTGATAATCAGGACAGGGATCTCGCGTAACTTGGGATCCTTATTGATCTGCCTTGCCACCATGACCCCTTCGGCGCCACGGCCCATCATGATATCCAGCAGAAGCAGGTCATAGCCACCCGATTTCAGAGCGGCCATGCCGTCCTTGGGGTTATAGGCTACATCGACTTGATAGTCTGCTTTCTGCAGGATGGATTTCATCCCATCCACGTAATCCGGATCATCGTCAATGATCAAGAGTTTGGTGTTTGCCATTGCAACCTCCTCAGGTTTTAAGTACTTCTTGTTCTTGGTTGATTTGTTCTTCTTGTTTTTGCAGAGGCAGGTGGATCATGAACGTGCTTCCTTTGCCCTGTTCGCTTTCGACAGTAATGAGTCCATCATGGGCCTCTATAATTCGTTTGGTGATGGCCAATCCAACGCCGCTTCTCCTTTCACCTTCTGGCTTTGTGGTTCCGACGTAAAAATCATCGAAGATATGCGGGATATCCTCGCTGGAGATCCCGACCCCCGTGTCCTTGACGGAAATGAGTATTTCTTCTTCTGCTTGCCTGGCTTCAAGCGTGATCTTGCCGCCCATCTGGGTGTATTTGACGGCGTTACCGATGAGGTTCACCAGCGCCTCGACCAGGGTGACTTCGTTGCCTGTGATGGGTTCGAAAGGCTCCTTCAGGGAGGTTTCGATCATGATATCTTTGCGCACGGCGTGCTGTTGGACGTTTTCAACGGCATTTGAAATGACCTTGGGGATCGAGATGGGCTCAAAATTTTCGCGGATGGTGGAGATATCCACAGAAATGGCGCGCAGCCAGGTGTTTACCAGCTTGATCAGGTCCGCGATGCGGGATTGCAGGCGCTCGATCTTGTCCTTTTGTTCCTGGGACAAGGCGTCCTCCAGGTCGGCCAACAGACCGAACATGGATTGCTGCACTGCGCTCAATGGGGATTTCAATTCATGAGAGACGATGGCCGCGAATTGCTCCCTGAGCATTTCCTTCTCACGCCGCAGCGAAATGGTTTCCAGCACCAGTTTACGTTTGTCGACTGCCCGGCGGGCGATCACGCGCATTTCGTCCGGCGTGAAGGGTTTGGGCAGGAAGTCGTAGGCGCCCCTTTTCATGGCATCCACGGCAGAGTTCACGGTGGCAAAACCGGTGATGACGATAGGAACGATGGTCGCATCGTACTCCTGGATCTTTTCGAGTACTTCCAACCCGGAAATACCGGGCATCTTCAGGTCTACGAATACCAGGTCCGGGTTCTCCTTTTCCAGCAATTCGAGACCCTCGGTACCGTTGTTGGCGGTCACGATCTGGTAGCCGCTTTTTCCCAGAATATGCGTGCAGGAATCCAGGACGATCTCTTCGTCGTCGATGATCAAGATCTTAGGGGTTGCGTCCATTGCCGTTGCTCTCTTCGACTGCCGCTACGGGCAGTACGATGGTAAAGGTTGTACCCTTTCCGATTGTGCTTCTTGCGGTAAGGTTTCCTTTGTGGCTTTTGATGATGCCGTAGCTGATCGCCAGCCCCAATCCAGTGCCGTGGCCGACTTCTTTGGTGGTGAAGAACGGGTCGAAGATCTTCTCCATATCTTCCTCGCTGATGCCACAACCTGTATCCTGGATATCGATCTCGATAGTCTCCTCTTTGGCATTGAAGAAAGTGGTCAGCTGGAGTTTCCCGTTTCCGTCCATGGCTTCAGCGGCGTTGACGATCAGATTGATAAAGACCCGTTCGATCTGGGACGGATCCACGATCGTCATCGGCAGGTCGATTTGCAGATTCTTGACGATCTCGATATTATGGAAAAGCACCTGTTTTTCCAATAACGACAGGCAGTTTTCCATGACTGCGTTGAGGCTGCAGATCGTCTTGTCCGGTTTTCGCTGTCGCGAAAAGTCCAGCAGGCCGCGGATGATCTCCCTGCAGCGGTCTGCCTGACCGACGATCTTCTTCAGCGCATCCATGTTGGCAGGATTGTTGCACTCATCGTCTTCCAGCAGTAAATGCGAGAAGGTGACGATGCCTTGCAAGGGGTTGTTCAGTTCATGAGCCACATTGGCAGATAACTGGCCGATGAGCGCCAATCGTTCTGCTTCCATGATCCGGCGTGTGGCAAAATCCTTGGTCTGCTCATCGCGCTTTTTGAGCGCTTCCGCCATGGCGTTGAACGAGTCAGCCAGATAATGAAGTTCATCGTTCGTATTGATATCCACTTTCGCATCCAGGTTCCCCTGTGCCACTTCGTTGGAAGCGGACACCAGCTGGTTGATCGGACCCGAGATCCGCGTGGCGATGAAGTAGGCTGCCACCATGGTGATGAGCGTACCGATGAGCGTGATCGCCAGGAATGTCAGCACGGTTTCACGCTGGATATCAAGGTATTTCTGTTCGAGTACACCCACATAGAGGATCCCGATGATGCTGTTACGGGAGTTTCGGATAGGTTCGTAGGCAGTGATATACCAGTTGTTGACCACATAGGCGCGACCGATCCAGCGTTCTCCCTCAAGCACCACGCGGTCGTAGACCTCCTCTGAAACACGGGTTCCGATCGCCCGGGTGCCATCCTGGTTTCTGACATTTGTCGATATGCGCACATCATCCTGGAAGATGGTGGCCGTACCAATGTCCTGGTTTTCGTACTTGACATCTTCGTAAACCGTCTGCTTGACTTTGTCAACGATCTCGTAGTTCCGGTCTAGCAGGATGCCGCCGTACACCACGCCGATCAAATTGTTCTGGCCGTCAAAGATCGGTGCAGCAGCCTTCAGCATCATCCCGTCAGTTGACTCCGTCTCTGTCCTGACGCGCGCCAATGGAGTATCGATGAATTCAAGAAAGGCCTGGTCCGCCAGTTGCGGACTTTCGAGGTAGAGATCCTCCCCATCCACGATGATCGTGCCGGAAGCCGGTTGTTTGCGGTAAAGCACAGTGTTGACCAGCTCGTTCCTGCCCTGGTTGTCACCGGTCTGGTCCGGATTGCTGGCTCGTATGACGACATAACCATATTGGTCGGTGATCGAGAGGACATCTAGCCCTTCAAACCCTTTGATCTTGATCAGCTCTGGAGTGGCCTGGGCGGTGTTCCCTGAGGTCAGAGCATCCTTGATGACTGTCCTGCTGGCGGTCAGGCGGATGATATCGTAGATATGCTCGATCTTGTTCGAATAGATCTCCCTGGCGGCGTTCAAGTCGTTGCGAACCTTCTCCTGGCCCTCTTCGGCGATGCGGTTGCTCAAGGTGCGTACACCTGCCACCAGGAACAAGGCGCTGATGATGATGATGATGACCAGGAAGCCCAGGATCATCTTGGTCGCGATCGAGATCCTGAGGGTCGAGAGGCTGCGAAGGTTCAACTTCCTGAGGGTTTCCATGCGTTATCCGGGCAGAAGGAAATTCTTACGCTCCTGTGTTGTCAAGCGAGATGCCCATCGCTTCGGCGACAAGTTCGATGACATCTTTGACGGCGATGTCCGCTTCGTGACCGGTGGTCTTGACCGCATCACGGTACATGGTGACGTCCTTGGGGCACGCCACCAGGAAATGGTCCATTCCTTTCAATGCCACGGCTTCGCGGATGCGGGCTTCGCTCGGCCTCTCTTTGATGTCTCCTTCCGACATCCAGATGCGCCCGCCGCCGGCGCCGCAGCAGAGCGCGCAATCGCGGTTGCGGGGCATTTCGACCAGCTTGCAGCCGGTGGCCTGGATCACGCGTCGCGGGGCATCGTAGATGCCGTTGTAGCGACCAAGGTAGCACGGATCGTGATAGGTCACGGTATAGTTCAGCTGCTTGGTGAACTCCAGCTTGCCCGCTGTGATCAACTGGTCGAGCAATTCCGTATAGTGCAGGATGGTTGGACGCCCGTCCCCGTTGAACTGGTACTCGTTCTTGAGGGTGTTGTAAGAATGCGGGTCGGTGGTCAGGATGCGTTCATACTTGGACTTGGTGAGCGCCATCAGGTTCTTCTCGGCCAGCATCTCGAACAGGCCTTCTTCCCCCACGCGCCGCACGTCGTTGCCTGCGTTGCGCTCGCTGTCATATAACAGTCCAAAATCCACGTCGGCTGCCCTGAGCACCTTAGCCGTCAGCTGGGTGGTCCCGGTCAGGGTGGGACTATAGGAAGCGTAGTCGCCCACGAACCACAGGTATTCGGCCGGTTCCCGGCGGGCATCCTTGATCTTGGGTTCAATTGGTTGTGTCCAGCGAGCGCGCATGCGTTCGGATTGTCCAAAGGAGTTGCCGTAACGGCCCAGGTTGGAGAGCGCATCCTGCAGCTCGGCTTCGACCTGACCTTCGATCACCAGGTGGCGGCGCATGTCGACGATAGGGGCGACGTGCTCGATGAACAAGGGGCATTCCTGGTCGCAAGCGAAACACGTCGTGCAGGCCCAGATTGCTTGCTCAGTGATGACGTCTTCGATGAGGCGCTTATCCAGGACTCCATCGCTCTCCTTGGCCCTCAGAGCCCAGCCCCGTTCGATCAGGTTGTCACGCATGTTCATCATGAGCAATTTCGGCGAAAGCGGCAATCCGCTGTTGTAAGCCGGGCACTTGTCCTGGCAGCGTCCGCATTCGGTGCAGGTGTAGAAATCCAGCATTTGCCGCCAGCGGAACTGTTCCACCTTTGATACACCCACATCGCTTCCGAATTCAGGAGCAGGAGGCAAGGTGCCCGGGTGGTTCAGATCGCGCAGGAGCACGGCGGGCGCGGAAGTGACAACATGGTAGTGCTTGCCGCCCGGTAGCTCGGTTAGGAAGATCAGCACCACGGCCAGGTGTACCCAGTAGGCAGCCTGGTCGATCACCTCTTGCATGCGTTCGTTCATACCGGCGAATAACCCGCCCACCAGCCGTGATACTGGCCTCCATCCCGCGGTGACTGCGTCGGTGCCCAGGTTTTGCCGGATGCCGTTCATGACCAACAGGCTGAGCATGATGGTGAAGATGAAGAGCAGCACAATCACACCCTGGTTCTTGTGGCTGCCCTTATAGCGTTCGGGGTTCACCACCAGCCGCATGACCAGCCCGTAGCTCACCGCGATCATCACGAATACCGCGAACAAGTCCTGAAGCAAGGCCAGAGGCCCGAAGGATCCGACCCACGGCAGGAAAAAATGCGGGTTGGTAAATGCTAGCAGGCCTTCCAGGATGGCCTGCAGGATCGTCAGGGAGAGCGTCAGGAATCCCCAGAAGATGAAGAAGTGTGCCAAGCCGGGATACCTGAACCGAAACAGGCGGTACTGGGCAGCGACAAACACGAACAAGCCCTTGATACGTTCCCCCCATTGTTTGAAGGGGCCGCTGGGCTGCCCGCGCCGCAGGTTGACCCAAAGGAATTGGTAACAGCGCCATCCGAAGATGCCAAACGAGACCAGGATGGCCCCAAAGGTCACTATAGACTTGATCGTGTCGTAGGACATCACATTATCCTTTAGCGGTTTTGACCTGCTCAAGAAGAGGATCGATCAGATCGAACAGATCGATGTTGACGCCATATTTGGCGACGTCAAAGATCGGTGCGCTTGGATCGGAATTGATGGCGATAATGGTCTCGCTACCGGTGATGCCTTCCACGTGCTCCGGTGCGCCGCTGATACCCAGTGCCAGGTAGAGCTTTGCTTTGACACTTTTCCCGGACTTTCCTACCAGCCGGGAAGTCGCCAGCCAGCCCTGGTCGACCACGGGCCTGGAACCAGCCACGACACCGCCCAGCAGGTCGGCTAACTCCTGGGCGAGTTCGATGTTGTCTTCATTTTGGATACCGCGTCCTACTGCGACCAGGATCGGTTCTTTTTCAAGGTCCACATCTGCGGCTTCCGGTTCGATGTACGAGGTCAGTTTGACCCGCAATCCTTCCAGCTCGGGAGCTGCCGGCGTTTCAACGGAAGCGCCTTGCCCCTGCCCATCCTCCGGAGCATACCCGCCGGGGATCATACAGACCAGGGTCGTGGTCTCAGGAAGATCGATCTCTGCCATGATCTTTCCGCCACAGATCTTGGATACGGATTTGATGGCTCCCCCATCTACCTGGAACTTCTGGCACTGGCTGACCATGGGTGCGTTCATGCGCTCCGATAGCCCACCCGCCACATCCGACCCGATCGTTGTGCTGCCGAGCAGAGCCACCCGGGGTTGTGCCTCTCCCAACAAACCCGCCAGAACGGTCAGATACGCATCCGGCGTGAATTCTTCCAGAGCGGGATGTTCGACATATAGGACTTTGTCCGCAGCCAATGTTTCGGCAAGCTTCTGGGCCTTCTGCCCTAGCAGAACCGCCACCACCTGACCGCCGCTGCCCTGGGCAAGCTCACGAGCTGCAGCCAGCATCGTATAGGAGATCTCTGCGACCTTACCCTGTACGTGTTCGATCACAACATAAATATCCTGGTTCATCGCATCCTCCTCTTACAACGCGCCGGCTTCTTTGAAGAGCTCGATGAGTTTTTCGGCGATTTCCTCTTCGCTTCCTTCGATCATGGTCGCCCGGCCGGCTGCTTCCGGTCGGTACATGCGGCTGACGTTCAGCCCGCCGCTCGGGTCCAGGGCGGCAGCCGGCAGTTCTTCAATGCTGGCTGTTTTCATAGCCTGCCGCACCTTGCTGACGGCCACGTAACGCGGTGGTTCCTCGGAGGCCTGGACGCCCATTACTGCAGGCAGGGTGACTTCCATTTCGCCGGTCAACCCGCCAGGGTATTCCTTCCGGGCGATCACCTTTCCATCGGCCGTTTTCACACCGGCCACGTATCCCACAAAAGGCATTTCCAGCAGAGCAGCCAGCAGCGGGCCGATAGCGCCATCGAGGTTGGTGTGCGCCTGAACACCGGTCAGGATCAGGTCGGGCGCGAGGTCCTTGATGGCGGCGGCAAAGACGCGTGCCAGGGCATGGCTGTTGGCGCCCTCTCCAAAATCCCCGGTCAATTTGATCAGTCGGTCAGCTTCCTTGGCGGCAGCCGTGAACAGCACCTCGTCGATCCCCTCCTGATCGATCGCCATGACGGTCACGTTCGCCCCTGATCGCTCCTTCAACAAGACGGCTTGCTCGATGGCATGGTCATCGAATTCATTGATGATCATGCGCAGCCAGGACGTATCGAGCGCAGTCCCGCTGCTATCGATCTCCAGTTCCTCCACCAGGTCTGGGACCAGGCTGGCAATCACAATGATGTTCATCTTTCCTCCTCGGGCTATTTCATGGCATCCGCGATCATTTCGGCGATATCCTTCACCACCAGTCCGCCGGCCCCCTCGACCGTTTTGGTCGCGTCTTCAAAACGCGGAGGTTCGTAGGGGCAGGCCACGCAAAGTACTTCCGCGCCGGTTGCGATCGCTTCTTTCACACGCCATTCGGACATGCGTACGTGCGCTTTTTCCCACTGGAATCCGTCCAGCCACATCCCGCCGCCGCCGCCGCCGCAACACAGGCTGTTGGTCCTGGTATGCGACATTTCTGTCATTTCCACACCAGGGATCGCGCCCAGCAGTTCTCTGGGAGCATCGAAGACCTTATTTACGCGCCCCAGGTAGCAGGGGTCATGGTAGGTGACCTTTTGGGTGAGTTTGTATTTGAGAAGTGTATTGATTTAGTGTTTTTTGTT
>CAZULT010000068.1:0-22480 GCA_964621295.1 uncultured Anaerolineaceae bacterium
GATCATATATTGACTTGGATTTCGGTCAGGATTATACTTTAATCCTACGAATTATCTGATTAATCAAAGCTTAAATGATGACCCACGACCGCACTACCATGGATTCACTTTCTGAGTTCTTACGCTACCTGGCACAAAATGGAACCGAGAACGGAGGCATCCCAACCCTCTCCCATCTCAGTCGCGAATTAGGTGTGAGCATCTCTTCACTGCGGGAACAACTTGAGGTCGCACGGGCCTTAGGCCTGGTCGAGGTGCGACCTCGAACGGGCATTCGGCGACTCCTTTATTCCTTTACCCCTTCCGTACGCCAAAGCCTGGGATATGCGATCCGCATCGACAGGGGCTACTTCCAAAAGTACTCTCAACTTCGTAACCATATAGAATCAGCATACTGGTTTGAGGCTGTCTCCTATTTGATTGCTGAAGATAAAACTAAGCTGCGCGAATTGGTTGCAAGTGCGAGAGAAAAATTAAACGGCTCACCTATTCAAATCCCACACGATGAACATCGTCAATTGCATATGTTGATCTACGGAAGGTTGGATAATCCGTTCGTAACCGGTCTTCTGGAAGCCTACTGGGATGCTTACGAGGCAGTCGGTTTGAATGTGTTTACCGGGGGATTGACATATCTCGAAAAAGTATGGGATTACCATTCACAGATGGTCGAGGCCATTTGTATGGGTGAGTTTGAAGCCGGATACAACGCATTGATCCAACACACAGATCTGCTCTACCAACGTCCAGATCGAAACCAACAACAATAAATTACGAGGAACTTATGACCAATCAAATCATCAATGACTTTTCAATTACCGTGGGTACCGTTAACGGGTCAGGAAGTCAAACTGCGAACACGACCATCTTGCGTGCTCTATTTAAGATGGGCATACCGGTCTCAGGAAAAAACTTGTTTCCTTCAAACATCCAAGGTCTCCCGACCTGGTATACCATCCGGGTCAATAAATATGGCTTTACGGCCAGACGCGAAGAACATGAGATTGTGGTATGTATGAACCCAAAATCCTTCGCTAGGGATTTGGACAGTGTCTATCCCGGTGGTGCTTTCTTTTACGCTGACAACATCAAAATGGACATCACGCGAGAGGATATCCATGCGTATGCAATGCCTGTCAAAGAAATTATGCTTGAGCACAAGGAAGTTCCCTCCAATTTGAGAGACCTGGTCGCAAATATGGTCTATGTTGGCATTCTCGCGCAATCCATAGGTATTGACCTTGAGACGGTAAAGGCTGCGCTCGAATTTCATTTCAAAGGTAAATCGAAACCGATCGACCTGAACTATCAGGTAGTACAAGCGGCAGCAGTCTGGGCGGAGAGCAACCTGAAAAAGCAAGATCCTTATTTTGTTGAATCTCTTAGTCGAACAGATGGATTTATTATGACCGACGGTAATACGGCGGCCGCACTTGGTTCGATATATGGCGGAGTCCAATTTACATCCTGGTACCCGATTACCCCAGCCTCTTCATTGGCGGAATCCCTGGTGGAATACTTACCTCAACTCCGCAAACGAGAAGATGGCAAGAATACATTTGCAGTCCTTCAAGCAGAGGATGAATTGGCTGCTATAGGAATGGCAATCGGCGCGGGATGGGCCGGTTTACGCTCAATGACATCAACCTCTGGTCCGGGTTTGAGTTTAATGACCGAATTTGCTGGTCTGGCGTACTATGGTGAAGTTCCAGTTGTTATCTGGGATGTACAACGAGTGGGGCCAAGCACTGGTCTCCCGACACGCACATCACAAGGTGATCTCACTTTTACGCATTACCTAGGACACGGAGATACCGAGCAAGTCATTCTGTTACCGGGAACAGTAAACGAATGCTTCGAGTTTGGTTGGCGCGCCTTTGATATCGCCGAACATATGCAAGCTCCAGTATTCGTATTAAGCGACCTGGACCTAGGGATGAACCAGTGGATGACAGAGCCATTCAAGTATCCTGGCACTCCCATGGACCGCGGCAAAGTTCTTTGGGAGGAGGATCTTGAAAAACGAGACGGCAATTGGGGCCGCTATCGAGACGAAGATGGCGACGGGATTCCGTATCGAACTCTACCCGGAAACCGACACCCCTCCAGCGCCTATTTCATGAGAGGGACGGGTCACAATGAAGAAGGTCGGTATTCTGAAGACGCTGCCACATGGGTCCGCGTGATGGGGCGCATTAAGAAGAAGTACAAGAATGCGGCCAAGTTTATACCAGAACCCATCGTCACAACCTCGAAAAACGCCACCATCGGGATCATTTCATATGGTTCAACCGAGCCAGCTGTTCGAGAAGCTCGTCAACAACTCGAGTCTGAAGCAGGCTTAAAGGTGGATATGATGCGTATTCGCGGCATACCCTTTACCGATGTGGTGCTTCCATTCATTGAATCCCACAAACAAAATTACATCGTTGAAATGAACCGTGATGGGCAGATGTACCAACTATTACTAGTTGAATATCCACAATTGGCTGATAAGTTCACATCGGTCGCATTCAATGACGGCTTGCCTGCAACAGCAAAATGGGTGCGAGAAAGCATCCTCTCGAAGGAGGTACATTAATGTCTGAAGCCTTACCCATGGCCAACTCAAACACACAAGTGAACCAAGTTGGTCTTTCGAAAACAGATTACCGCGGAAACCCAACTACCTTATGTCAAGGGTGCGGTCATAATTCCATCTCGAACCAAATCATTGCCGCCTGCTATGAAGCGAATGTTGCACCCTACCAGCTCATCAAATTCAGCGGAATTGGATGTTCGAGCAAGAGCCCAACCTATTTTATGAATCGCTCCTTTGGGTTCAACAGCCTGCATGGACGCATGCCATCCATCGCAACCGGCGCCTTGTTCGCCGATTCAAGCAAGCGAGGTTTGGGTGTATCGGGGGATGGGGACACAGCCAGCATTGGCATGGGCCAGTTTAAACATGCCGTGCGCCGAAACCTCCCTATGGTATATATCGTTGAGAATAACGGAGTCTACGGATTGACGAAGGGGCAATTTTCAGCGACGGCGGAAGTGGGCTTGAGTCTCAAACATCATGGCACCAATCCCTATATGCCCATCGACATTGCCTGGGAGGCCCTAGTGGGTGGCGCTACTTTTGTTGCCCGATCTTTCGCCGGAGATCCCAAACAAGTCAAAGAACTTATCAAAGCAGCGCTAGGTCATAATGGCATTGCAATACTGGATATCATCAGTCCCTGTGTGACCTTCAACAACCAAGATAACGCCTACCACTCCTATTCTTGGGGCAAAGAACACGAAATCGCCTTGCACGATTTATCCTATGTGCCACCCGCCGAAGAGATCCTGGTCGAGTACAAAGAGGGTGAAGTTTTAGAAGTAATCCTGCACGACGGGTCCACGATTGTGCTGAAAAAGATTGAACGAGATTTTGACCCCTCTGACCGCGCCGAATCCATACGAGTTTTAGAAGAGGCAAACTCCTGCAATTGTCTTTTGACGGGATTGCTTTACGTAGACCCTAGCAAACCCGCACTGATCGAATTGTACAATCTGGTGGATGAACCGCTCAACCGCCTCAAAGAGAAGGAGCTGCGGCCTGCTCCCAGCACGATTGATACAGTCAATGGGATGATGTTCTAGCAGTTTAAATCCCTAGTACACACTTCCCCATTTTGGGAGGGCGTGTACTATTTTTGTGATCCCATTAGTCTAATGACCAATCCTATCGGAAATCAATAGTGGAATATAATAATCATTCATTTCTCGTTTCCAAAATGGAATTAGTAACCGGTATTCCCACATGGAGATAGGCGAGGAGAAAGCTGTGCCCAAGCAGTACACACTAACTCACCATTCCCATGCCGGACCAAGCACTTGTATGCCGTAGAACTGAGTGTAACATGCTGTAACCCAAAATTTCGGGTTGTCTGTAGGTCGGTCTAGATTTGCCCAATTCTCCATACTAGGGATATAGACAACTTCTTCACCCGCTTGCTTTGCCCGAATTATATCTGTATCAACCTCATCCCATTTTCTCGCGTACTCGAGAAAGGTTTGCCGAGAATTATACATGTCGCGGGACTGAAGATATGCAGACCATCCTAGTAGGATGGTTGCAGCAAGGAAAAAAAATAGATGAATAAGACGTCGGTTTTGTATTTTAGACAGCAACCATTTGCCTCCCAGAAACCCGGTGACTAAGAGGGAGGCCACCAGCATTGCTCCTGGAATAATGAGCGTACGCCCAAAAGGCTTGGAGCCGATCCCATATGCTGCAGGTAAAAAACATAAAAATGCAAATATCAACCCCGAAACGAATATCGCTGGGATCTTCCAGGGTTTGCCGGCGTTATTACTATTTTCCAGATAACCTGCCCAGGCAAATCCAATGACTCCTCCGAAAACACCGAAGATTTCATCCGGTATTCGAGCAATATCCACAAGATAATCGATGAATCCACTAAAGGCGATACTGAACATGGCAGGCAAGGACCCAACCTGTGGGTAAAGTGCCTGGCGAGCCGCATTACCAGGAGCACGCACCATGGCAATCAAAGACGCCAGCGCTCCGAAATATCCAGCCAATAAAAAGAAGAATTCCGGATCATTCACGCGGACTTTCCGGAAAAGCAGTCCTGCGCCAATAACAACCAAGAAAAATACGAGTTGAACTGGTGTAAATGTCTCACTGAAACCGCCAGAAGCAAAGATCACACAAAAGCTAAAGAAACACCAAAACAATATCTGCAATGAGTTGAAGTGTTTCCCTTTAAACCATTGAAATATGGCCAAGTAGGAAGTAAAGACTATGATTGGGATTACATAGGCTCGCATGCCTCCCCACCAGTACAATGACTGTGCCACATCCGGACTGACTAGGAGGGTAAGGGAAACCGTCACCATTCCGAACGATACCGAACTCAAAATATCCCTTGCTTGCCTTCCATCCCGCCTCCAGAAATGTATTGTGGTGGTGGTTGCGGCAATCCAAATAACCAGGATTGTTGCTGGAATAAATTGAATCCGATACGGTCCGATGGGAACGAGAAGAGTATCCATAAAGCTCACGGAATAGCCGCCGTGCCAGGTTCGGTACCAATAGATCGCAGAACCAATCACGCCCAATTCCTTGGCATAATAATACGAACAAAAATCATCCGCTATAAATCGACTGAAGCTTCCTAAATAGGCATGCAATGATATAACTATGCCGGAAGAGGCAAGCAAAATCATGTTATTCAGAAATTTCAGATATTTCGGCATATAATCTCCAACTGCTAGATAAATAAGCAACAGATCATGAATTATACATTTTTTCTCGAGCCAGGAAATTGCACCGGATACGCCTCTTCGATATCGGCATGTTCAAATCGCCCATGACCATTGGATGGATTATAAAAGTAAAAGAATTATGAATGAACCTAGTGGCGTGAATACACTTGGAAATACGCACGCAATGGCAGTCCTTCATTCATGATTGAGATTACCACTTCGATACGAATACGGGACGATGAGATTTCATTGGATTTTATTCGCGCTGATGGTCCTGGTGGGCAAAACGTAAATAAAGTGGCTACAGCTGTACAATTGCGCTTTAACATCGCAGAGTCGTCTTCGCTCACCGAAGAGGTTAAAAGTCGACTTATTATGCTCGCTGGAAATCGGGTGACAAAAGACGGCATCCTCATCTTAGAAGCTCGTCGCTTTAGAACTCAAGAGCAAAACCGTGTCGATGTGATTGAACGCTTTTGTAATTTAATCCTTGATGCGCTTGAGAAACAAAAATCGCGGAAACCCACGCAGCGCACAACAGTCTCCCGCGAAAAACGATTGGAAAATAAAAAACGCAGGTCAGACATTAAGCGGCTGAGGAACGCTCATTTTCTAGATGAAGATTGAAGTCGGCGCCACATCAGATCTAAGAGAATTAGACTCCTGGCGATTGATATAATTGAATTGCCAAGTCTGGAATAATTTATGGAAAAAAATGCCTACTTCGAAATGTACACAGTTGAAGATGACCATTGGTGGTATATCGGTCTTCATAACCTGGTAGTATTGCTCATAAATCGTCTATATCCCCAACAAAAATTAAGGATTTTAGACGCCGGTTGTGGCACCGGCGGTCTGGCTGCAATTTTATCCAATCAAGGACATATTGTTGAAGGTCTCGATCATTCTGATGAAGCGATCGCATTTTGTAATAAAAGAAGACTCAAAGGGATTATCAAAGCCGATATTAATGAATGGACGCCAGAACCTGGTTCATATGACTTGATCGTTTCTATGGATGTGTTATGCCATAAATGGGTTCTTGACGAAATCAAAGTATTAAAATATTTTGCAGATGGTTTGAATAAACAGGGAATGGTTATGTTGAATTACCCTGCATTCCCAATTTTAAGTCGCCACCATGATAAAGTAGTGATGATTCGGGAACGCTATACTATCGATACACTTACGAAGATTATGAATGCAGCCGGTTTGGTGCCTCTGATAACAAGCTACCGTTTACCTCATGCTTTCATCTTCTTATTACTGCGAAAATTTTTTGGGGGGAAGAAAGAAGACAAATCCGATATAGCAAAGGTTCCTCCGAAGATTATTAATGATATTTTGGTGGGGATAAATCTCTTAGAGAACCGCATGATCGCAAAAGGCATTTTGTTCCCAATTGGGAGCTCATTGTTTGTTGTGGCAAGAAAAATAATTGATCAAAATCCTCAAAACTAGAATTAGCACAGCGATAAATGGAATCTAAATTCAGTCCTCCCATAGTATCAATCGTCATACCGGTTTACAATTCCGAGAAAACTATAGGTTCTCTGACTGAGGAATTGGTATCGGAACTTACGAATTTGTACTCATTAGAAATTATCCTTGTCAACGATCATTCAAAAGATAGCTCAGAAAGAGTCTGTCTTTCTCTTTTCAAGAAGTATCCCAATGTTATTCGGTTTCTTTCTTTAGCCAAAAATGTCGGGGAGCATAACGCAGTCATGGCGGGATTGAATAATGTGTCCGGAAATTTTGTCGTCATCATGGATGATGATTATCAAAATCCCATCAGTGAAGTCAAATCTCTTGTGGATTTCGCGAAACAGCATGATTATGATGTCATTTACACATATTATGAGAAGAAAAAGCATTCATTCCTGAGGAACTTAGGAAGTTATTTCAACGACAGAGTGGCGACCTTCATGTTAGGAAAGCCAAAAGACCTATACCTTTCAAGTTTTAAAATCATTCGGAAATCTCTTGTGGACGAATTGATAAAATACGACCTGCCCTTTCCATATATTGACGGATTAATTCTTCGCTCAACCGAGAACATTGGAAAACTTAAAGTAAAGCATAATCCCAGAGAAGTCGGGAAATCAGGATACACTGTATCAAAACTCATTTCCCTCTGGTCCAATATGTTCATCAATTTTTCGATATTGCCATTACGATTTGCGACTTTATTAGGATTTGTCTTCGCCGGAGTCGGTTTCCTTCTAGGAATCCTAGCCATTGTCGAAAGAATGACAGACCCCAATCTCCCACAAGGTTATACATTTCTTTTTGTATTCATCGCATTGATCTCGGGAGTGCAATTAATCTCAATTGGAATTCTGGGTGAATATATTGGTCGGTTTTTCCTTTCACATAATAAACAACCCCAATTCATTATTAAAAGCGCGTACCTGGATGAAACCGACCTGGAGTGCGAACAGAATATCTCTCATTAAATCACATATCACTTGTTATTCTGGAGATTGATAAGGAAAAGATGGCCATCCAATCCCGATTGAAAAACTATTTAAGCGTAAAAAAAGACCAAGTAACCTCAGTCCTTCTTTTATTCTTTGCGTCAATAACTTCATTCGGTATATTCAATTCCAATGTAATTTCGTCTGATGACTGGAGCTATTTTGTTGCGCAGTATGTATTCGGAGAGCTTCACCCTATAAATTGGACAGACAGACGGCCATTCATATTAATTTTGTATTATGGATTGGCAAAATTATTTGGATTGAGGCTTGAATTTTATTATTTGTTCAATTTCATAATCCTTTTCTTATCGGCACTATTAATTTATATCATTGTAAAACGAGTTTTCCCGGGCCAAACTTGGTTCGCAGGCCTCACGTCGCTGATCTATTTAGTCTATCCAGTTGATTACACACGCACCTGGTTAATCATGTTGTATATCAGATTTTGGTGGCTCGTCAGCCTCTGTGTCATTTGGTTGATCATTGAATTTTTAGAATCGGGAAGTAAGTGGAAATACGCTCTGGCGATGATAGGGATTGCTTTTCCACTGGGTGCGTATGAGGGCCAACTGGGAGTAATCGTACTAGCATGTATCCTTATCCCTTTCTTGTTACCCAAAAATCAGATCAAAAGAATGTTGGCACTTTGGGCTGGCGTTTTTCTGATAGGATTATCTTTCTTATTCTGGCGAACTTATATTCAACCCACGTTCCTAGGGATCAAAGATATATATGTGGATTCATTTCAATTTAATCCAGGAGTCGTTCTTGAACGTTACTTTCTAGGCGCCAATATCTTCGTCTTTGGGTGGCTCGAACCTATCCGAGCGCAGCTCGAGTTTTCCGGCGTCAATTACCTTGCTCTGGCAACAATATATCTGTTCGTCATCCTTACGGTCTATCTGTGGGGCACATTCAGGACTTCTCGATTACTCAAATTACAACCTACCCAAAAGTTAACTTTAGCGAAGCCTTATATATTTGTTTTTCTAACAGGCATAGCATTTTGGTTCGCAGGGTACATCCCAATAATTGGACTGTATAGTCCTGCCTTGAAAGATTACACTTCCCGTGTGAATTCATTTGCAATTGCAGGTGCAGCGTTGGCGGTTGTCGCAACCTCCGCAATCATCTCATGCATATTCTCCAGTTCCATTTTACAAATGCGTGTATTAACAGCCTTTTTAATATTGCCTATCTTCTTCGCAGGCATTTTTGTCCAACAACAGATAAATTCGGAAAGGCAAATTGCGTGGGATACCCAAAAGGCGATCTGGGAAGGTGTGTTTAAAACGGTCCCGAATATCAAAGATGGGAATAACCTGATGATCATCATTCCAGACTATGAGCAATTGCGTCCATTCCAATTATTACCTTTCGTATCTGATTGGGAAATCGATGCTGCGACGCAGGTCTTGAATAATAATCAGGGGATTGGTGGCTTTTTTTACTATACAGGCGGCCAGAGTGCAGACCTTGTGTTCAATGAGGACGGATTTCAACCCTATCCTACGAACCAACCTGTCCCATATAGTAAATTGGTTTTAGTATCTTATGATCAAGAGTCTGAAACAGTCGAGCTGGTAAGTAAAATAGAAAAAGAATTGTCACTACCTTTCACTGTTGAGGGCTATGATCCCTACCCGCTTATCCTTGAAGCAGGACCAGCGGCTACGATTAACCGCTGGCTAGTAAAGTGAAATTTCATGGAACTCATTAACCTGCCTGAATTCATAGCTCCCAGTGGGAACCTTTCGGTGGCCGAGTTCCCTGGGTTGCTACCTTTCCCGCCTCGTCGCATTTTCCTGATTTACGGTGTGCCCGAAGGGTCGGTTCGGGGAAATCACGCCCATAAGGAACTACATCAATTCTTGATCTGCACCAGAGGCAGCTGCACTGTTTCACTCGCGGATGGGCAAAGTCAATGGGAATTTGTTTTGGATGCCCCCGCCAAAGGATTACACATACTTCCAATGGTTTGGGCCGCACAATCGCATTTCACCCCGGATGCAGTTTTACTCGTGCTGGCGTCTGATATTTATAAGCCGAAAGACTACATTCACGATTACGATGAGTTCCTAAAAATGGTGGATAAAGAATGATCAGGAAAGTCATACCACTTCTGGACCTGAGGGCCCAATACCTAGAATATAAACAGGATTTCGACCAGGCGTATCAACGATTTATGGATTCGGGTTGGTATATTCTTGGGAAAGAAGTCGAAACATTTGAGCAGGAATTTGCAGCCTACATTGGCTGCAAACATTGCATCGGAGTTGGAAATGGATTGGACGCCCTACAAATGATCCTTACCGCTATGAACGTTGGTCAGGGAGACGAAGTCATCGTGCCTGCCAATACATACATTGCATCGTGGTTGGCGGTCTCAAATATCGGAGCAATTCCAATACCAGTTGAGCCAAACCAAACTACTTACAACCTCGATCCGCTACGGATCGAAAAGGCGCTCACCCCTCGCACCAAAGCGATCATGCCCGTACATCTTTATGGTCAAGCTGTGGAAATGGATCTGATTTGGAACATCGCGGAGCAATACAATCTAAGTATCATTGAAGATGCAGCCCAGGCACACGGCGGTTCATACAAAACCCAGAAGGCTGGAAACCTTGGCGCGGCAGGCGGGTTTAGTTTCTATCCCACCAAGAATTTAGGGGCCTTTGGGGATGCAGGCGCGATTACTACAAACGATGACGCCTTAGCTGATAAGGTCCGAGTATTTCGAAATTATGGATCCAGGAATAAATATGAGAACGAAATAAAAGGAGTAAACTCGCGCCTCGATCCGATGCAGGCAATTTTTTTACGGGTTAAACTGGAGCACCTCGACGAGCAAAACCAGTACCGCAAAAACATCGCGGCACGCTATTTAGAGTATTTGCGTGATATCCCCGGCCTCGGTCTGCCTGTAGTTGCTGAAGATGTAAATCCTGTCTGGCATTTATTTGTAATCACCCACCCCGAAAGAAATCGTTTGCATGAATATCTTGAAGAGCGGGGGGTAAATACTTTGGTTCATTATCCAATTCCGCCTCATCTCTCCGGAGCTTATAAAGATTTAGGCTATAAGACAGGCGATTTTCCTATCACCGAATTTTTAGCCGAACGCGTATTGAGTATTCCAATGGGACCCCATCTTACTTCAGAAGACGTAGATTATGTAATCGAGAACATCCGAGTATTCTGCAAAAACAGTAAAAACTGACGAGGATGCTATAAAATTCTGACAGATTAAAAGGCATTGAGAAATTCGGTATGAGTCAAAAACACATTGTGATCACGGGCTCGACGCGCGGAATTGGATTCGGACTAGCCGAAGCTTTTCTAGATCGCGATTGCTCGGTCATGGTCAGCGGACGGAAAGCGCAAGATGTCCACGCGATCGTTTTGGACTTGCAAACGCGGTTTTCTCCAGAGCGGGTGGCCGGTCAGGCATGTGATGTGAATATGCCTGACCAGTTGCAAGCTCTCTGGGATTCGTCCACCAAAAAATTTGGGAAGGTGGATGTATGGATTAATAACGCCGGCTGGAGCGGAAACATGGGCGAGGTCTGGGCCCTACCACCTAAAGAAATCTCCGGCGTTATCTCTACAAACCTTCTGGGCACGATCTATGGCGCTCAGACTGCTATGCGAGGCATGCTAACTCAAGGATATGGAGCAATCTATAATATGGAAGGTATGGGGGGTGATGGCCGAAAGCATGCCGGACTGACAATTTACGGTACTTCCAAGTCCGCCGTGCATTACTTTACTGAAAGCATGGCCTTGGAAGCAAAAGGGACTCCTATATTAATTGGTAGTTTGCGCCCTGGTATGGTCATCACCGGTCTGATCACCGATCGCTACATTGATAAGCCGGATGAATTAGAGCGCGTAAAGAGAGTCTTCAATATTATTGCCGACCGTGTTGAAAATGTCTCACCTTGGTTGGTTAAGCGCATGCTGGCCAACCGGAAGAACGGCGTAATCCTGGCTTATTCTTCTATGTGGAGACTGATATTGAGGTTTGCGACGCAACCCTTTGTCAGACGCAATCTATTTCCCTCATAACTAAACTTCAACCGCCGGTAGGCACGTTGGCGTCGTCAAGGTCGTCATTGATTTCCGGCGTATGGGGGTCTTCTGAATTCGTGCTCGCTGACATGACCAGCTGGTGAAAGAGATGCAAGGTCATACCCCTGCAAGTATAATTGTCAGCCTCATGAGCAAAAACCGCATCATTGGTATTATATCGGGATTGGTGGCCGCTTCCATCTGGGGCGGAATGTACGTGGTCAGCAAAGTAATTTTAGAAGTCATTCCCCCATTCACATTATTAACGATACGTCTGGTATTGGGAGCCTTAACCTTAGGAGCAGTTCTACTTTTCAGAAAGAACCAGACCTGGACTCTTAAGTCAATCCAGGGTGCCTTTTTGGTTGGGGTGGTTGGGTATGGGATTTCCCTCGGCCTGCAATTCGTGGGCACCAAACTATCGACAGCATCGAATGGTGCATTGGTAACCTCGGCCACGCCAGCTTTCGTGGCGCTGTATGCTCCCTATTTGTTAGGTGAAAAGAACACGCCCAGGCGCCTGCTGGCCCTGCTGGTGTCCACGCTGGGAGTGGTTGCCGTTATCGATCCTCGTACAGCTGAATTATCACCTTCGCTTTTCTGGGGCAACATCACACTTTTTGCTGCGGCTATCACCTGGGCACTCTACTCGGTCCTGGTTCGAAAGATTTCCAGTTCTACCGACTTGCTTGCTGCCAGCACCATCATGTTGCTTGGCGGATTACCAGTCAGTGTGCCCTTGTCCGGGTGGGAAATCGGAACACAGGATATCGGTACGTTCACCCCTGGCGTCATCGCCGGAATATTATTTCTGGGCGTGATCTCTACTGCCCTGGCAATGTTCTTATGGAACTATGCTTTTGCAACCATCCCTGCCGCCGTTGCCTCCCTTACTTTTTTTGCCCAACCAGTGGTTGGGACTCTATTGGGCTGGTTCTTATTGAATGAGACGATCACACCGCTTTTTGTATTTGGAGGCCTCTTAATTGGTTTGGGGCTAACTGTCGCGAGCCAATCGGAAACACCAATTTAATCTATCTGCTCCCCCACGGTATGCAATAAAGCGATATTTGGAGGTCGCATAGCTCCAACCGGAAAGCCGCATACCACAACCACCTGCTGACCAGGCGAGATTCCAGATTTCATCAACTCTGTATCCACGAATTGGATCATTTTTTCCAGACTATTGACAAAAGGAACCAATTGCGGATAAACACCCCACAAGAATGTCAATCGATTGAAAGTAGTATCTTCGGGTGTAAACGCCAAAATTCGTTTAACCGGCCGTACCTTGGACATCAGCCAGGCCGTACGACCTTCCATAGTGAAGACAGCCACAGCGGTTACATCCCGATCACGAGCGAGTTCGTATGAGGCACGAGCCATCGAAGCTGCGTCGCTTTCTCCCAGGTCCAGCATATTGCTCATTGCCGCGCCCCACTCCATGAAATGCGATTCCGCCTCACAAATAATGCGGTTCATCATCCTGACAGCTTCAAGGGGGTATTGACCTGAAGCCGTCTCGGCCGATAGCATGACGGCATCCGTGCCGTCGAAGATGGCATTGGCCACATCCGACGCTTCTGCCCTGGTGGGCAATGGATTCTGTATCATCGATTCAAGCATTTGAGTAGCTGTGATCACCAACTTTGCTTTTGAGTTCGCTCGTCGGATGATGTGCTTTTGTAAAACCGGGACCCTCTCAGGAGGCATCTCAACCCCAAGATCACCACGTGCCACCATGACCCCGTCCACCACTTCTAGGATTGCTTCCAGATTGTCCAGCGCTTCCGGACGTTCTACCTTGGCGATCAACAACGGTGGACGCTTTTCTTTTGAGAAGCGCACTATTGCATCCCGGACGCGGGTGACATCCTTGGCGCTTTGTACGAATGAGATGGCCACAGCATCCACATCCTGCTTAATACCAAAGTTCAGATCCCTCTCGTCCTTCTCTGTGTAGCCGGAAATTCGTAACTGGACTCCAGGCAAGTTAATGCCCTTATGAGACGTCAGTATGCCTCCAACCTCAACAGCCGCTTTTAATGCGCGCTTTGAAAAATCGGTCACAACCAGGGCCAGACGCCCATCGTCTAAAAGCAAGCGGTCACCCTTCTGAACGGCTTCGAAAAGCTGGCGGAAATCAACTGGAATTTTTTGCCCAGACCCTTTAGGTTGAGGGTCTTCCTCGGTATATAGAATGATTTCCTCCCCTTTTTCCAATTGAATAGGAGAAGGTAATTTGCCCACACGGATCTTAGGTCCCTGTAGATCCTGCAAGATCCCTACAGGAAGGTTGATGCGTTTCGAGATCGAGCGAATAGAACGAATACGCGCGGCATGCATTTTATGATTACCGTGAGAAAAATTGATTCGAGCTACATTAACACCCGCACGAATGAGAGCTTCCATGATTTTTTCATTATCACAGGCGGGTCCGATCGTGGCAACGATCTTCGCTTTTCGATCCATTCTCGTTTTCACAGACTTTTCGCTATTCATTTCATTCGCCCTGTTATCTACATTATTCAATGTTGAATAATGATTATATGTAATGTAAAACCCCGGCTTCTTTCTTCAACTCGTCTCTGAATTGGGGATGTGCGATTTTAATTAACTGCGTCGCCCGTTCCCGGATGGTTTTTCCATACAGATCAGCCACACCATATTCAGTAACAATGTAACGTACGTGATTGCGCGTGGTAACTACGCCGGCACCATGTTTGAGCAAGGCTGAGATCTTGCTCATGGTTGTGCCAACTTTTGTCGTATTGGTGCTTGGCATAGCGATGATCGGTACGCCCCCTTTCGAGCGCGAAGCGCCATAGATAAAATCCAGCTGCCCGCCAACACCCGAATACAGCTTCGGGCCTATGCTGTCCGCACACACCTGTCCGGTCAGATCGATCTCAATGGCAGAATTAATGGCGACCATGCGCTCGTTCTGGGCGATCACAAACGGATCGTTGACATATTCGGTACGGTGAAGTTCGATCAATGGATTGTCATCCGCCCAATCATACAACCGCTTGGTGCCAAGCATGAAACCAGCGATAATCTTGCCGGGGTGCAAGGTTTTTTGAGCATTGGTCAGTACTCCAGCATTCACCAGGTCGATGACCCCATCGGAGAATAGTTCGGTGTGGATCCCGAGATCCTTCTTATTAAATAGGAACTTGAGCACTGCATCAGGAATAGCGCCGATACCCAGCTGCATGGTCGCACCGTCAGGGATCAAGTCAGCAACGTACCTTGCGATTTTTTGCGTCACCTCCGAAGGGCTTTCGTCCCCCATCGGGAGTTCCGAAATCGGATAATTGACCGGCACAATATGGTTCAACCGGCTGACATGGATAAAGGAATCGCCCAACGTGCGCGGCATCTGTTCGTTGACTTCAGCAATGATGGTTTTGGCCGATTCCGCCGGGGACTTGGTCAGGCCAACTTCAACGCCTAAACTGCAGAAACCGTGCTCATCCGGAGGCGAAACATGGATAATGGCCACATCCAGCGGAAGCAAGCCGCGCTTGAATAAAAGAGGGAACTCGGACAATAGCACGGGCGTGAAATCGGCACGACCTTCCTGAACGGCTTTACGGATATTGGCACTGATGAAGATCGAATTGACTCGTAGGTGACCCTGCATCGCTTCGCTGACATAATCCGCCGGCCCAACGGTCAGCGCCTGGCAAATTTCGACCTTTTTGAGCTTTGGAGCATAAGCCACCAGGGCAGACAGGACCTTCTGAGGCACTGAAACATTTCCGGTCAGAAAGATTCGGTCGCCTGACTTGATGGCTTTAACAGCCTGTTCTGCTGAGGCTACTCGGGACTGGTATAGACTAGTCCACTCCATCCCCGACTCCTTCATCGCTGAAACGCGCCAAATGCAGCATCTTGCCATCGTGCGTGTTTACGGCGTTCTCAAGCGCGGGCGTTTCATGTATGGCCGTTTGAAAATCCTTGTTTGCCAGGTCCAATATATAGTACATCGCAGCGTTCACAAAGGCATGAGTCGCTGTGCGCGCGACCGCCGCCGGAATGTTTGGGACGCAGTAATGCAGCACCCCCTCCTCTAAAAAGGTGGAGTGCTCATGCGTGGTCGGGCGGGAGGTTTCCACACAACCCCCTTGATCGATGCTCATGTCGATGATCAGCGAGCGAGGCTTCATGCTCTGGACAACCTCACGTGAGACCACAATGGGTGCGCGCTGCCCAGGCACGAGAACGGCCCCCACCACCACGTCTGCGAATGCGCAAGTCCGGGCTATGTTCGTCTGGGTGGCGATCATGGTCACAGCGTCAGGGGTGCGCTCGCTCAACTTCTCGATTGCGCGTAAGTCCATGTCCAACACAGTAACGTGCGCCCCATTCCCGATAAAGGCGCGAGCGGCAGCTGTCCCGGCCACGCCGGCACCGATAATTACCACTTCGGCAGGCGGTACACCCGTCACGCCGCTCAGTAAGATCCCTTTCCCGCCATTAAAGTTCTGCAAGAAATGACCGGCTATTTGGGCCGTTAACCGCCCCCCGATCTCAGCCAGGGGTTTCTTAACAGGGGTCGACCCGTCTGCCTCCTGGATCTGTTCGTAGGCGATGGCGGTGATCTTGTTCTTCAACATGGTGTCGATTTTCTCTTTACGGGCGGAAGCCAGGTGTAATAAACCTGCCAGCATGCTGCCTGGTCGCAACCACGTCAGTTCTTCCTGAAGAGGCCGGCCGATCTTTAACAATAAATCTGCACGACCATAGACTTCCTCAGGGGAATACACGATACGCGCCCCTGCCTTTTCATATTCCTGATCCTGAAATCCAGCCCCCACACCAGCTTCGTGCTCCACGAAAATGGTATGCCCGGCCTGTTTGAGGATTTCAACACCGGCTGGCGGGAGACCCACGCGGAGTTCATAGGGTCTGATCTCTTTCGGAATCCCAACATTCATTATTGCCTCCCTCTTTCATCAGGTGATATTCAAAATCTCACGGATAGGCTTCAGAGCCCAATCGATGGTTTCCTGGTCGATCACCAAGGGCGGCGCGAAACGGATAACGTGTTTATGTGTCTCCTTCGCTAGAATGCCTTTCTGCTGTAATGCTTCGCAAAACCTGCGGGCGCCTTTGGCTTCCGGTTTCAACTCCACGCCGATCAGCAATCCGCGCCCGCGAACTTCCTTGACGTGCGGGCTTGGGATCTCTGCCAATTGTTCCATGAAATACGTTCCCAGGCGATCCGCGCGCTCAGCCAGCTTCTCATCACGAATGACACCAAGCGCCGCACGCGCCACAGCTGCCCCAAGCGGGTTGCCTCCAAAAGTGGAGCCATGCTCGCCAGGTGTGAACAGGCTCATGATTTCGTTATCAGCCAGAGTTGCAGAGACCGGATAAAACCCGCCAGAAAGCGCCTTGCCGATGACCATGATATCCGGCCTCACGTTTTCGTGGTCGCAAGCAAATAATCTGCCGGTTCGCCCCAGGCCGGTCTGGATTTCATCCGCGACCAATAACACATTATTCCGCTCACAAATATCCGCAACTTCTTGCAGGTACCCTCGAGGGGGCAGGATCACACCACCTTCGCCCTGGATCGGTTCGAGCATGACTGCTGCTGTATTGGGGGTGACCGCTCCAGCGATTGCCGCCGCGTCCCCGAAAGGGACTATAGTAAATCCTGGCATGAACGGGCCGAAATCGTCACGATAAAGCGCTTCACTCGAAAAGGAGATAATGGTCGTAGTACGCCCGTGGAAGTTCCCGGAACAAACGATGATCTCCGCCTGGTGCCGAGGCACTCCTTTTACCCGGTAGGCCCATTTCCGCGCTAATTTGATGGCCGTCTCCACTGCTTCTGCGCCCGAATTCATGGGCAAGGACATCTCATACCCGGTCATTTCGGATAGTTCCTTATACAGCAAAGGCAACTGGTCGTTGCGGAAGGCGCGCGATGTCAACGTAACCTTCTCTGCCTGCTCAACCATGGCCTCCAGGATTTTTGGATGCGCATGCCCTTGATTGACAGCGGAGTAGGCGCTCAAACAATCCAGGTATTTCTTTCCCTCCACATCATAAACCCAGACACCACGCGCCTTTTCAATGACCACATCCAAAGGATGGTAAATGTGCGCGCCGTATTGTTCTTCAAGCGCGATGTACTCCTGTGATTTCATCAGTTCCTCGATTGTTATGAAAGATTTAAACTATCTACTTATTCTTAGAGCAGATAAACAACAGGTCTACTAGCCACCTGCGGGAACAGCACTCGTTTATTGAAATACCGCCGCAATCCTATGTGTCGCATGTCGATGCAGGTTGACCTGCGCCATAGGAGACGTGCCTCATGCAACGCCGAACAGGCGCGCCAAGATCGCTTTCTGCGCATGCAGGCGATTGTGAGCCTGAGCAAAGATGACCGAATGCTCCCCATCTGCGACCTCATCGGTCAGCTCTTGATTGCGATGAGCCGGAAGGCAGTGCATCACAATCACATCCTTTTCCGCCTGACCCACCAGGCGCGCATTGACCTGGAAGGGCGGGAAGACTTTCTCTCGCTTGGCCTGCTCCTCCTCCTGCCCCATGCTGGTCCAGGTGTCCGTATAGATCACCCGCGCGCCTTTGACTGCATCGTGCGGGTCGCGCAGGAAGGCGAATTTACTGCCTGTGCCTTTGGCGATCTCGCCAGCAAGTTTAACCGCTTCTGGCTGGAGGTCGTACCCCTCCGGGCTCGCCAGCGTGAAATTCCAACCCAGCTTGGCGCACACATGCATTAATGATACAGCCACATTGTTTCCGTCACCGACATATGTGACATTCAGGCCTTTGACCCTTCCGAATTTTTCATAGATCGTGAGGGCGTCAGCCATCCCCTGGCAAGGATGGTTGTAGTCGCTCAACCCGTTAACGACTGGCACCTCAGACCACTTTGCCAGCTCAACCACATGCGCGTGGTCGAAGACACGCGCCATCATGGCTTGCACATACCCAGACAACACCCGGGCTACATCCGCAATCGATTCGCGCTGCCCCAGGCCAATTTCGTTGGGCGAGAGGTACAACGCATCGCCACCCATATGGCGCATGGCCATATCGAAAGATACGCGAGTGCGCAGGCTAGGCTTCTGGAAGATCATACCTAGCACCTTGCCTTTGAAGAGCGGAGGGTTACCGCTCTCGAAGTATTCGCGCTTTAACCTGACAGCCAGGTCCAGCAAATCCTGGATTTCATCGGATGAATAATCAGCGATGGCTAAGAAATGTTTCATGGTTACTCCTGGGATTTCATGAGGAATGGCACGGCCTGCTTCAGGCCAACCGCGCGTTAGTTTCCTTCTGGATGCAATACTTTACACCAATACCGGCGCAGGCCGTCTGCGGACATGCCCACCGGATTGGCCAGCTCGTAGGAGCGACTGACGGTTTCGTTTAAGCCCTGCTCGCGAGCCTGCGCATCCATCCATGCCGTAAATTGCAGGCGCAGCTCGTCGTTTGACGGCTCCTGCGGCATGACCTGCTCCAGCCAGCGCCTGGCTTGATCGATGCCTCGTTCGACTTCGTTCAGTTGCCATTCGGGATCATCAAAGATCCCAAAGTGCGTGGGGGCAATACGAGCGAAAGGCATGCTCTTCAGGCGCTTAAGGCTGGCTTTCCAGCGCTCGAGGTGCAACTCAGGTGGGGGCATCGGTATACGCAGGTATGGAAAACCTGGTATGCGCACTCCGCCCACATCGCCAGAAAAACAGAGATCTTCGAACAGGTAGGCGTAGTGGTGCTCGGCATGGCCTGGAGTATTGACCGGGATGAAATGCAGGTTCCCGATCACGATCTCTTCAAGGTCGTCCGGGCTGCTCAGGCTTTCCGCGGGTACGGGTAAAAACTCCCCCCACAATTCTTCCATGCGATCACCATAGATGCGCCCGGCACTGGCTAGCAACTTTTCCGGTTCTACCAGGTGGGGCGCTCCCACCGGATGCACATAAATATGCGCCCCGGAGCGCGCCAGGCGGCCGGCAGCCCCGGCGTGGTCAAGGTGAATGTGTGTCAACAGCACGTGCGTTACATCCTCCAGGCCGTAACCATGCTCCGCCAGCGCTGACTTCAATCCAGGAAGAGTGGAACCGGGTCCACATTCGACCAGTACCAGCCCGTCAGAATGAGGCAGACCATATGCGGCGATAGCCTGCTCCCGGCCCTGGAAATTCAAATCAAATGTAATAATGGAGGTCTTTGCCATACATTATCCTTCGCAATTATCTCATCCGAAAACCCAGAGAGTTCCAGGGAAAGATTGGCGCCGTTATAGATGCGACGCACCTGCACATTGCGTTCCTGCAGCGTGCTATAGAGTTTTTCGCTTCCGGTTTTTCCGCCGAACGATTCGGCCATCAACAAAACCACCACCGGTCTAAGATTGCGTCGGTCCAGTTCATCTACAGCCAACAGCAGTTCAGGGTAGATGGTAGAGGTTACCAGGATGGCGCTACTGCCCTGTGGCAGCTGGCCAGCCTGGGCCGATACCAGATTCGCCAGAGCAAGATTTCCTTCGGAGCGGATGAATGCAAGTGTTTCAAGGATCTTACTTTCCTGGCGCTCGCTTCGTTCGGCCGGGATGATGGTAAGCGTGCGCCCCGATGTGACCAACCCGACGCTACGCCGTTGCAAGGTGAAGTAATGCGCGAGGGAAGCTGAAATACTTACCGCATATTCCAGTGTGGAGGGAGGCAAATCGAACGTAGGCCGGCGCCCCAACATCCACACATCCTCCATTTTTTGGGAATCTTCGAAGGGTAACTCGGCGTGGACGGACTCTTGTGCGTCCAGGAAGATCCACACCTCTGCCTGGGGGTCCTGCTCGAATTCCTTAACGATCAGTTGGCCTCGCCGGGCGGAGCTGGGCCAATGAATGCGTTTCATCGGATCGCCGGGCACGTACACGCGCACACCGGCTGCATGAGGCGTTACATCCAGAGCCTTCCGCCTGATGAGTTGCCCGCCGGGTAGCAAACCGGGAGGGGAGATGAAAGATGCCAATTCATAGATCATGGGCAGCACGACCAGCGAATTCCGCGTCGGAAATTCCCGCTGCGAGCGAAACAAGCCAAACGGGTCTCCAGAGGTCAGGCGTGTTGGACCGAGGCGAAACCCGCCCCGGCGATAAAGCCAGGTACGGGCAATATAGGTTCGGCGCTGGCGTCGACCCAA
This sequence comes from uncultured Anaerolineaceae bacterium, assembly GCA_964621295.1. GTDB lineage: Bacteria > Chloroflexota > Anaerolineae > Anaerolineales > Villigracilaceae > JAABUE01. Next base: position 21,012 of record CAZULT010000068.1, read on the forward strand.
ACTGGTTATTAGCCTCGATCCGGCGGCATTGGGTAGGTCGCTCTCATTGGCCAATTCAACCCAAAGTTTCCCCAACCGGCTGTCGTTGACGACTTCAAAGTGTTCCTCGAAGTAATCCCCCACACTGGCTCTAGACGAGCGTGCCCAGCGACCTACCTTGACGCCTCTCAGAGAGACTTGCGTCCAGATCCAGGCAACTCCAACAAGCAATACAGAAAGGTATAGGAAGCGCGCATAGACTTCTCCAGCACCAACGATCACTCCTACCAGGCCGCTTACAAACAACAAAGCCGTTAAGATGCGGGCAGGTCTCACGCTTCCTTTTCCTTGGCAGGCGAATGCTGGTAATCCCCGCCCGGGACAGGCATACTCTGGATGATCTCCTGGACGATGCGATCCGCGCTGACTTCGCGTAAGCGAGCGGCGGGAGAAACGATGATGCGATGACCCAGGACAGGCACAGCCAGAGCCTGGATATCATCCGGCAGAACATAGTCGCGACCATACAACGCCGCACGAGCCTGTCCTGTGCGGTACAGCGATAGACTGCCGCGTGGGCTTGCACCCAGATAGGCATCCGTACTCTGGCGCGTTCGGCTGACGATATCGACGATGTAGCGCTTGATCGCCGGTGAGATGTAGACCTGTTTCACGGCTTTGATGGCGGACAGGATCTCCTTGACCTTCACAACCGGTTTCAGCTTTTCTATCGGGTGCTGGATCTGCTGGTCCTCCAGGATACGTACTTCGTCATTATGGCTTGGATAGCCGACGCGCATACGCAAAAGGAAGCGGTCAAGTTGAGCTTCTGGTAAATTGAACGTGCCTTCGTATTCGATCGGATTTTGGGTGGCCAGTACCATGAACGGTTTCGGCAAAGGATGGGTAACGCCATCCACGGTCACCTGTCGTTCCTCCATGGCCTCCAATAAGGCCGCCTGGGTCTTGGGCGTAGTACGATTGATCTCATCCGCGAGAACGATCTGCCCTATAACCGGGCCTGGGCGAAATTCGAAGACGCGCGACTTCTGGTTATAGATAGACACACCGGTTACGTCACTGGGGAGCATATCCGGCGTGAATTGGATGCGGCTGAACGAACAATCCAGCGAACGCGCCAGACTGCGCGCCATGATGGTCTTTCCAACGCCTGGTACATCCTCAATGAGGACATGGCCCTGACAGAGCAGCCCGACCACGATCAACTCCAGCGCCTGCCGCTTACCGACCACCACATTTTCCAGGTTCTCGATCACCCGCCCGCTGAATATCTGCACATCGACCATGCCGCCTTCCTTTCTTCTCTTGAATCCATTTGATTGTAAGTGCAATTCACGGGAAGGGCAAGTGAGCCGATCAATTTTCGAGTATAATCGCCCCTACGCCCCCGTAGCTCAATGGATAGAGTGCCTGACTTCGAATCAGTAGGTTGTGGGTTCGAATCCCGCCGGGGGCGCCTGCACTTTTCC
>CAZULT010000069.1:0-22375 GCA_964621295.1 uncultured Anaerolineaceae bacterium
ACTCGTGCATGATGCGCACGTCGATCGCCGCTGCCAGCAGGTTGTTGGCGGCGGTAATGGCGTGGATATCGCCCGTCAGGTGCAGGTTGAAATCCTCCATCGGGATGATCTGGCTGTAACCGCCGCCGGCGGCGCCGCCCTTGATGCCGAAGGTCGGGCCCTGGCTGGGCTGGCGGATGGCGGTGATCACGTTCTTGCCGAGGTGCGCGCCGAGCGCCTGCGACAGACCGACCGTGGTGGTGGTCTTGCCCTCCCCAAGCGGGGTCGGTGTGATGGCCGTTACGTCGATGTATTTACCGTCCGGTTTATCTTTCAGGCGCTCCAGGATCTCCAGTTTGACTTTGGCTTTGTAATTGCCGTACAGTTCCAGTTCTTCGGGCAGGATGCCGAGTTCTTCGGCGATCTGCATGATCGGCTTGAGGGTTGCCTCCTGCGCGATGTCGATATCCGAAGGAACTGGAGTACGCAGCTTGATCGGTGTCGGTGTGAATTTTCTAGTCATCTGTCCTCTCCATTGGGTCTAGGATACCCCATTATTGTTTCCTATTTTCACCTTTTACGCAATAGACGTCCATCCCCCGTTTCTTGTAATTTTCGTCACAAATCTTCAGGCGATACGGGTGCCGACCGGTTCGCCGCGCAGCGCGCGCTCGAGCGCCCCGGCGCCTTCTCCCGAGAAGATCGTGACCGTCAGGCCTGGAACCTGTTCCACCAGATCCAGCATCTGGCTGACCTTCGAGAGCATGCCGCCGGTGACGTCCGCCCCGGACGCGGCACCGATCCCGGCCTGGATCTCGTCGAAGGTGGCGCGCGTCAGCAGCTCCGCCGGGCGCCTGCGTGCAGGGAAATCCGCCCAGACGGCGGCCTCCAGGCCGGCCAGCAGGATGCGCGCCGGTTGCAGCGCGTGTGCCAGATGGGCGAACAGATCCTCGGTGGAGAGGATCGTGCCGCCGCGCACTTCGTCGAAGACCACGTCGCCGTAGACCACGGGCAGCAACCCCGCCTGCAGTGCGGAGCGCACCGGTCCCAGGTCCCAGGCGGAAACACGCCCATCGCGCGCGGTGACGCTTGCCAGCGGTGGCTGGGCCACGGCCGGCAGGCCCGCTTCGTGCAGTGTGCCCATCACGATGCGATTAAGTGCGGATGCCTGCCACCACACTTCGCTGAATCCCTGCCAATCTTCACGCGAGTGCACGCCCTCGCGTGTGTGGTGCTGCGCGGCGGGTGTATGCCCGAAAGAACCCGACCCGTGCCCCAATACCAGGCGCATGTCGGGGTACTGCGCCAGCGAATTGCCAAGCTGGCGCGCAAGTCCATTCAGCAGTTCCAGGCGCGGCGTGAAGGGGCGTGTCTTGTCGGTGATCAGCGACCCGCCAAGCTTGAGGAAGACCAGTTCCGTCATGGCTCCTTTTTACCACAGTCTGATGGTGGGTCAATAGGCGCTTGACAACCGCTGCGCAGTGTCGTACAATATGTCGTACAGCGACATATTGTAGCACGCCATATAAGGAGATGCCTTGAAGAAGCTCCCGGTTCTCAGTCTGTTGAAAGTCACGCGTACGCTTTTCTTCGTGGACGCAGCCATCTGGCTGGTCTTTGCGGCGTGGGGCGCCACCCTGGCCGCATCCGACGGCGACGCGCTACGCTGGTTCCTTTCCGCCCTGATGGCGGCCAATGCAGTCGTACTGGCCTGGTTCGGTGCCAGGCTCGTCGCTGGGCGAGTGCGCGTCTTCGACCTGGCGCTCCTGTATATGGCGTTGAACGCCGTGCTATCCATCACCGACCAGTTCGGTCTCGTGGATGCCCTGATACTGCTCCTCAGCCTGTCTGCGCTGGGGTGCACGTTCGTCACCAGGACGCGCCTGCTCCAGGAGAGTCGTGCCGTGCCTGGAGGGGAATGAGCGCCATGGACTACCAGGACCAGTTACCGCTTTCCGAGGCGGTCTTCTTCATCCTGTTGAGCCTGCTGCCGGGACCGAAGCACGGTTATGCCATCATGAAAGATGTCGAGGCGTTGAGCGATACGCGCGTCAGGCTGAGCACCGGGACTCTGTATGGCGCACTCAAGCGCCTGCTGGAATCCGGATGGGTGCGGCGCGATGCCGGTGACGGAGCCAATGAGAGCGGGCGCCAGCGCAAGGAGTACGCGCTGACCAGGTTGGGCCGGGCGATACTGGAGGCTGAAACGGGGCGATTGGAGAAGCTGGTAGCGATCACCCAGGAGCGCGCGTCGGAGGAGGGCTGGCTGTGAACGCTACCCTTGAGCGCCTGTCCCGTGTCTATGCCTGGATGACGGCGTTGTACCCTTACGAGTACCGCCGGGTTTTCTCGTACGAGATGCAGTCCGTTTTCCGCGACAGGCTGGCCGACAGCCTTGACCGTGGCAGATGGGGGCTGTGGGGCGTCGTGTACAGCGAACTGCGGGATTGGCCTGCCGCGGTCTTTCAGGCCTACTGGTCCGCGATCGGCGCAATGCTATGGAGGAGTATCATGTCTTTGCTCTTTGAGGATAAACATTGGAGGATTCAGGAGAGACGCCAGGCGCTCGTGGCGTCGCTGCCGCCGGTTCTGCTCGGTTGCGGCATCACGCTGGGCGCACTCGTCATCAGGAATCCCTGGTATGCGGACCCGCGCTGGCGCCTGTACGCTGGTGTGCTCGTCACCCTGGTCCCCGGGGGCGTGGTCGCATTGGGAGGCACATGGGCGACCCTCAAGCGCTTCCCTTCGTGGGGCTATTCCTGGATTGGCACGGCGGCGATGGGCTGTCTGATGTTCGTGAAGACCATGGTCGAGGAACGGGCGGATGAAGGCCTGCCGATGATCTCCCCCGTGGCCGATACACTCATCGCAGGCGTCGTGGTATTGGGTATCGCGGTCCTGCTGGGCCTTGCCGCCTGGCGCGGATGGCGCCATGCCGGTCTGCTCAGCCTGGGATTCACGATCGCCATCAGTCTGGGCACTCTGCAGGCGGTCACGGCTGCGCCTTTCAACCGCTACGATATAGCCCTGTCAGCGGCACCGCTGGGATTGGTCATGAGCCTGCTATTATACCTGTACGTACGCAAGGGCGACGCAGGGCGGCTGGCTGCGATGGCAGGTTACTGCCTCCTGAATACGGCCATGCTCCTGGTGGCGAGATCGATCTGGCAGCCCTGGTTGAGCGAGCGCGGTCTTCCATCGCCGGTGGTGCCGTTGTTCGTGCTGCTGACGGGCGCGGTGCTGGTCGGTCCCGTAGCCGGCCTGGTTGGCAGGCCGCTGAGGCGTGTGATCCGGGGTTCCTGAGGGCGAGTTCCCGGGAAGGTGGCCCGCTCACACCACCCCCTGCTGCCAGGCTCCGGCGGCGGCACGTAAGGGCGAAATGGCCTTCGGGGGAGGCTATACAATAAACTGAAGGGTTCGAAAGCACCCGGGCAGGGTGCTTTTTTTTACCTGCGGTTAGATGCTATAATCGAATAGATGGACATTCGCGCAGGTATTATTACAGCGGCTGTGCTGGCGGTGCTGGCGGCTGTATGGATCTTCCGGACAGGTATCCGCACTTTGCAGTCCGCCCGCAAGCTGACCTTCTTTCGCCTGCGCCAGCAGCGCATGGGCGCTGGCTGGCGCCAGTTGGCGACCAGCCTGTTGATCCTGGTCCTGTCGGCCCTGTTGTTGCGATTCGGGGAACCTGTGGCCTACCAGTACTTTCCGCCTTCGCCGACGCCCTCGCTGACACCCACCCTGACCGTGATCCCGACTATCACGGATACCCCCACGATTACGCTGACGCCCACTATCACAGATACGCCCTCCACCACAGATACGCCCACCATCACACCCACCCCCTACATCCCGCCGGCCATCGAGGCGCTCTTCGAGAGCGTGGTGACCCCCAACACGGATGCGGCCTTCAGCCCGCTGCAATTCTCGACGGTCTATGACAATTTCGAATGCGTTGCGCCTTCGACCATCTTCGTGAACCCTGTTCGCGAAATGTGGACCTGTTTCTCGTACAATAACATGCTGCCCGGGGTACAGTGGACAGCATTGTGGTTCCGCGAGGGAGAGTTGTTGCATTATGAAACCCTGCAATGGGACGGAGCGACGGGTGGCCTGGGCTTCTCGAATTGGGCTCCGCCGCCTGAAATGTGGCTGCCCGGTGTGTACGAAGTGCAGATCTTTGTGGGACATGAATGGAAAGTGGTTGGTCAGTTCGTTGTGACGGGAGACCCGCTTACCTCCACGCCCTCGCCCGCACCCACCCCGAGCCCTACCCTGACGGCCACACGTACGCCTTCTCTCACTCCCAGTGCCCTCCCGACCGCCACTTCCACGTCTACCGCTAGTACAACTCCCTGAGAAAGGAGTTCGTCAAGATGAGTTTCGACTTCTGGACGCGCTGGTTGCTGGTGGTCGCGATCTTCCTGGTGATCTTTGGACTGGCCCTGGCCTTCCTCAATCAAAGCCTCTTCTTTGAGGTCCTGTTCAACAGCAACGTTGACCCAGTCTTCTGGGACACCGCTTTTTTGCCCCAGGCTGCACGTGAATTTCAACGCTGGGCTTACGGCGTACTGGGGGCCACCGTCGCCGGTTGGGGAGTCTGCCTGGCGTTCCTGGCGCATTACCCCTTCCGTCGCAAGGAGGTCTGGGCCTGGAATTGCATGCTGGCGGGCATTTTAGTCTGGTATCTACCTGATACGATCCTGTCGATGCGCTCCGGTGTGGTCTTCAACGCCGTCTTCAATACCCTGCTGCTGATCCTGGTGTGCCTGCCGCTGGCTGTCACGCGCCGTACCTTTTCCCGCTCCGCTGCGCCTCGCCGGCCCCGAACCGCCCGTAAAGGAGGCGCATGACACAAGCTCCCTTCCAGGATTATTATCCCGACTACATGGCCCACTGCTACGGGTGCGGCCGGCTGAACGAGTATGGGTACCAGATCAAGAGCCGCTGGGAAGGCGACGAATCGGTCTGCTTCTTCGATCCCAAACCTTATCACGTAGCTGTGCCCGGATACGTCTATGGTGGACTGCTGGCTTCTCTGATCGATTGCCACGGTACCGGTACGGCAGCGGCGGCCGCTTACCGCCTAGCCGGCCGGCCGATGGATAGTGAACCTCCCTTGCGATATCTGACCGCCTCCCTGCACGTTGAGTACCTCAAACCCACCCCGCTGGGGGTGACGCTGGAAGTGCGCGGCGTTGTCAAGGAGATCAAGGACCGCAAGGTGGTGATTGCGGAACAGATCCTGGCGGACAGAGTTGTGACCGTCCGCGGCGAGGTGGTGGCCGTACAGGTGCCGGACCAGATGCTGCGGGAACTGATGGGGAAGGAATGAATATGCAGGCCGGGGCAGAGCCCCGGCCTGCACGATTAACTATTCTTTGAGAAATACGCCCCCATGGGGGTGAAGTAGAAATCCTGCCAGCCCTGCCGGTAGCTCTCGGCCTGACCATCCGGAATATCGGAATGCACCAGGGTCACTTCCGTCCCCTCCGGGACGGCCTTCAGGTGCACTTCCACGCGGGAATCCGGGCTGTCCTCGGGAAACTCACTCGTGCGCCAGGCCTGCACAAAGCGCTCCGGCGCCTCTACCTCCAGGGTCTTGCCCCAGATGTAACCGTCCCAGGCGGTGAACTTCCCGTGCTCATCCGGCTCGACTTGCGCCGGGCTGCCGGTCATCGCGCTGTGACCTTCGCTCGAGAACCAGGTCTTGAAGATCGCCTCCGGGCTGGAGGGCAGGGTGGTGTTCATCGTGAATTGTTCCATGATATACCTCTAAATAAATGGATGTCGTCGGGTAGCCGCCTGAAGGGCTTTCGCGATGGTGGCGCCCAGGTGTGCATTGTTGAGTAACAGGGCCAGGTTGGCGCGCAGCGACCGGCCCTCCGACAGTTCATTCAGCAGCCCCAGCAGGAACGGGGTCAGTGCCTGGCCGTGGACCTTCTGGTCGATGGCCTGTTTTGAGGCCTCTGCCAACCACGGATCCAGTTCCGACTGCGGAATTTCGTCCCCGGGCGGGACGGGTTGCGCCACCAGGATGGCGCTGCGCTGGCCCAGCTTCCAATGCGCCCCCGCCAGCTGGACGATCTCCTCCGGCGTATCCAGGCGAGTGTTGAGCTTCAGGCCGCTGCCGCGAGAGTAGAAGGCCGGGAACTCGTCCGTCTGGTATCCCACCACGGGCACAGCCAGGCTCTCAAGGTATTCGAGCGTGGCCGGCAGGTCCAGGATGGCTTTTGCCCCCGCGCAGACCACGATCATGGGCGTCCGGCCCAGAGCCCCCAGATCGGTCGAGACGTCGAAGCGAGCTTCCTTGTGAACCCCGCCGATGCCTCCTGTGGTAAAAACCTGCAAGCCGGCGGCCCGGGCTGCAAACATCGTCCCGGCCACGGTGGTGCCGCCGCTGGCCGCCTTCAGGATGGCCCGGGCGAAGTCGCGCTGGCTGATCTTGAGCGGTTTACCTTCTGCCGCCAGTTCGTTCAACTCCGCATCGCTCAATCCGATGCGGATGCGCCCGTTCAACATTGCGATCGTGGCCGGCACCGCGCCGGCCTCGCGTACAGTTGTTTCCATATCCTGGGCCAGCGAGAGGTTGTACGGCCTTGGCAGCCCGTGCGTGAGGACTGCTGATTCGAGGGCGACCAGCGGCAGGCCGAGTTGCAGGGCGCGGCTGACTTCTGGGGACAGCACATAGTCGGGAGGCAATTTGATGGACGCGCTCAATCGTACAATCCTTCCAGAGAGAGGTAGGGGTTTACGGTACCGGGATAGAGGAGGGTTTTCGAAGCTGCGGCGACTCCCAGGCGTACAGCGTCGTCCAGGTCGTACTCGTTCAACAGTGCGAACAGTACCGCGGCAGTCATCGCGTCTCCCGCGCCGGTCGGGTCACTGGTGCGCGTGCGGATGGCCGAGATGTGACCGTTCGTTTCGGAGGTGGCATAGACCACCCCGAATTCAGCCAGCGCCACCAGTACGATGCGTACGCCTTGATTGACCAGCTCGCGCGCTGCGTCCAGCGCCGCCTGACGTTCGGAGGCTTCGAAGGATAGGCCGGTCAGCACGCTGGCCTCTTTGCTATTTGGCGTGATCAGGAAGAATTTCGGTAGAAACGGGCGTAATGACTCCGCCAGGACTGAGGAAGTTGGGTCGGCGCAGACAGGAATCCTGGCGCGCCGCGCCAGGCTGATCGCCGCGCGCAAGGTCTTGACCGGCAGGTTGGCGTCCAGAAAGACCAGGCTGGAGGATTTGAACAGCGCTTCCTGCTGCTTCAGGATTTGAGGTGTGATCGTCTCCAGCAGCCGCATGTCGTCGATCGCGAACTGCATCTGGCCGGATTTGTTGACCACCCCCATATAGAACCCTGTCGGATACTGCGCCGTGCGCAGCACGCCAGAGACGTCCACCCCCGCCTGCCCGGTATGCTTCAGGATCTCATCTCCGCTTTCGTCCTCGCCCACGACCGTAACCAGGCGCACCGGGTGGCCCAGGCGAGCCAGGTTCTCGGCCACGTTACGCGCCACGCCGCCATACGAACGGCGTACCTGGGCAGGGTTGGAAGTCGCAACTGTGAGGTCCGATTCAAGCTGTCCGATGATGTCGATACCCGCGGCTCCGATCGCCAGTACCGGCTTGTTGGGTTCCCAGGAGGGGAAGAGTTCCTGCATCCAGCTTCCTGCTCCTGCCGGTCTACTGGTCATTTTCCGGCCAATGGTCCAGAGCCTGTTGCAGCCAATCTTTCAGGCCTGCCTGTGGCGCTCGCTTGCGCTCGTTCTCGATCAGTTCTTCCACCTGCTGCGGATCCTGGTCGGCCCGGTTCAGCAATTCGAGATACAGGCTCTCCTCCTCCGGGTCAGCCGGTGGGATGTAGGCGCCCTCCGTGGTCAGGCCGGGGATCTCGCGCACGGGCGTTGACGAAGCGGTCGCTGAGGAAGGATCCGCATTCGTTTCCGATTCCGCAGCGGCTTTGATCCAGCGCAGGTTCAACGCTTTATCGATAGCCTGGACGGCCAGGTCCAGGTCCTCGTGCAGCGGTTTGTCGGTCTTGTGAATCAAATCCTTACTTTCGAGGAATTGTTCGCGGTATGCGATCAACAGGTCGCGAGCCGTATGAGCGTGAGTCTGTCCCTTCTCAAGGTTTTCGCGGAACCTGCCAAGCGGCACGGTCTGGATCAACTTCAGGGTATTGTTGAGACGCGCCTCGCTCTTAGCGCGGCTCAGGGCGCCCAGGCTGCCTCGCGCCAGGTTCTCGCGGCTCAATCGCCAGGCCTCAAGATGCTTTTCAGGGATGATGGCGCTGGGTGTCTTCCACACGCCGATGCCGTACCAGCGGATCTCCACACCGCGTTCGCCGGCGCCCTCGCTGAACTCCTGCTCGAACTGCCTGAACAGGCTGCTGACCACCGGGCGGGCGTGGAAATTGGGCGCACCCGGCACCTCCCGCGGTTCGGGCGTCTGCTCTGCCGGGGTCACGGCCTGCTCGGCCTTGGCGATCTCCTCTTCCCACTCACGGGCTTGCTGTACTTCGGGCTGGCCGATGCTGGCCAGGTACTCCGCCAGCGGATGTTCGGACATAAATCCGTCGAGGGAATTGCGGATCAAAGTCTGGATGGTATCGGACCAGGACGGGTTGCATTCTGAAGGGAAAGGGCCGTCCGCGATCACGCTACAGGTCTGCCCGTAGACCAGCGCCTCCACCGCCTGTTTGCTGAAGGGATGCGGACTTTCAGGAGTGGCATGTTTGCCTTCGCGCCAGATGCTGAACACCATGCGCGCATCCCTGGCGCTGATCGGGATGCCATCACGGCTGCGGCTTTTCACTTCCAGTGGATCGGTGAACTGGTCACGCAGATCCAGCGCCTGGCGGAAGCGCTCGAAGCCTTCAAGGGTCGCACCGCCTTTGACGGTCGGCCCGATACAATGCGGTTGCCCGTTGGGCTTTTCGAACACGGCAACCGTATCCAGCTCCACAACCACCTTTCCAGGGCCTCCGATCTGGTAGACCGGCGAATCCAGCGATTTCGTGGCCACCTCTCCGCCGCCGATGCGCATGGCCTTTTGTGCGCCGGCAAATGCGACCTGCCAGATAAAATCACGGGCGGTAGCGATCTTTTTCAATTCAAACACGTCGGCCAGATATCCGGCTGCAGCCTGCAAGGCGAAAAGCAGCGGCAGGACCAGGACAGGCAGGAATCGCAGCGTTTCCGGTTCCAAGAAGGGTCCCAGCGCGAAGGCCACGAACGCCGAGGGCGTGTCTGGCGCGGCGGTCGCGTAGACCGGATTGAAGATGAATTGGAACAGTCCGCTGAGCTCCTGCGCCCAATCCCCGAGCGTATGCGCCTGCAGCATAAAGTAGAAGAGCGTTACCACCACCAGCCCGAAGAACAGCATTCCCCGGCGATGCGAACCCGCGGCGCTCAGGTCGAAGGTCTTGTTCAGCAGGCAGTTCCTCAGCCGTAAGTATTCTTCCCTGAAGATCCTTCTTTCCCGCACAAGGGCGGTTTCCGTCTGGTACTGGCTGGTCCCGGGTTTCATGATCCTTCCCTTTCCAGCCATTGCAGGACCTCTTCTAACCCTTCGCGCTCGAGGCTGGCACGGCTGTGGAAGCGGTCATTCTTGACCAGTACCTCACGCGAGCGCAGCAGCAGTGTTTTGAGCCCCCCTTTGACATCCCCTTTCCCAGGCGCATGCCGGACCAGGTCGCGCGCCAGCGCCAGCGTGTACTCATGAGCGGCATCCGCCTGCCCCTCCAGTTCCATGAATCCGCGCAGACGTTCGATGCGCGCTCGTTCAGATTTGGCATTCTCCAGCCAGGAGGCGCTCCATTGTCGCACGAGCTGGTCTTCGATGCTGGAGGGGAAGCGCAGGTTCGAGAGGCGGACGGCCTGCACAGCGACACCACGTGACTTGAGTAATTCATATTCGGGACTGGGCGCAGTGGCGTTCTTCGGGTCAACTTCCCCGCTGTCGTCCAACATGATCACTTCCGGCTGGCTCATGCGCGCAAACACCATGCGGTTGATGGTCTGCAGGGCAGTCTCTCGCTGCTCTTCCTTTGATGTGGGCTGTTTCAGGTATTGGTCGAAGCGCGAGGTATGGGTGTAAAGAGTCTTGGATCTACGGTCGAGTTTCTCGCACCTGTCCGCCCAGTAGCCCATGGTGAGGTTGACTTCGTGCAGCAGTCGTGCCAGCAACTTTTCCAGACCGCTGCTGGGGATGAGCGGTTCAAAGAGCGCTCGAGTCGCGTCCAGTTCTTTAGGGGGTGACGGAGGGGGTGGGGGCGGGATGCGCTGGCCGGCTTCGAACAATTGGGCCAGGGTGAACTTCGACAGGTATTCGCGCCACAGGTCCACAGCCACAAGCGCCGGGAGCTGGTTCCAGGCAACCCTTCGGCGGGGGGCGTCTCCAGGAGCCCCGGGGTTGATGCCTTCTCCGATCACCGCGCGGCGCACGGCTTCCGCCTCGTAGCCGAAGCGTGAGCCTGGCTGGTCGCCTTGCGCGGGAGCCGCATCGACCTTGAACTCGACGCGCACGTTCGAGACCACCTCGATGCCATCGCGCGTCAGCGCAGAGACCTCCATACGTCGTTTTTGGATCTGCGCGTACTCTTCGTCGCTTTGCAGATCGGACTTGGCCGCAAACGGGTCTTCGGCTTCACGCGGCCCAAGCGCCTGCACTTGCGTGTGCAGATCCACCGTGCTGGCGATGAATTCGCCGCTTTCGGTAAAGTGCACGCCCGGACCGATGGTCTGCTTAAATGAGGAAGCAGTGCGAGTGACCGCAGCACTGGCCGAGTCAAGCCAGAGCACTCCCGGTCCCTTTTTCTTGGATTCCCCCGGGCGCTCGATCACGCGCCCGTTTTTGATGAAGATCGAAGGGCCGTGACTCCTGGACTGGTATGCCAACAGACGGTCGAAGATCTTACGGCGCTCGCGTAACGTCCGCACCGGCAGTACGAACTGCGCAAAAAAAGCCAGCCAGAGCATTAATCCCAGGAAGAACAACACACCATCCACCAGGATGTTGATCAGATTGACAGCCAATCCACCTGTTTGCCAGAGGGTCCACAGGTAAAGGCCCCCCAGAACTGTAGACCAGAACAGGAGGAAAAACCAGGGTTTTTGTGTGCGGCGCGGCTCGTCCATGTTCTTATGATTGTATAACAAAACTAGGCAAAACGGCAACGCTCGCCGCACGACCAGGGGGGTACAATCAGGCTATGTGGTGCGTTGAATTTCATTGCCATACGATCTACTCGAAGGATTCCCTCACTCAACCGGAGGCTCTGGTCGCAGCCTGCCGTCGAAAGGGCCTCGACCGGGTGGTGGTCACGGACCACAACACCATCGCAGGCGCCCTGGCGGCCCAGCGGATGGCTCCGGAGCTGGTCATCGTGGGCGAAGAGATCATGACTACCCAGGGTGAGTTGCTGGCAGCCTTTGTACAGGAGGAGCTGCCCGCAGGCCTGGCGCCGCAGGAGGCTATCCGGCGGCTCAAACAGCAGGGTGCCTTCATCAGCGTTTCGCATCCATTCGATGTGTACCGCACAGGACACTGGTCTGAGGCTGATCTGCGGACCATCCTACCCGAAGTGGATGCACTTGAGACCTTCAATGCGCGCTGCATGCTTCCGGTTTTCAACTGCCAGGCAAAGGCGTACGCCCGGCGCTACGGCCTGCCCGGTACGGTGGGTTCGGATGCGCACACCGCGTTCGAATTGGGTCGTGCAGTGCTCTACCTGGAAGAGTTTTTCGACGCGCAATCATTGCGGGCCAATCTGCCGGCCGGCCGGTCGCGGCTGCGTTTGTCGCCGCCCTGGTTCCATCTGCTCTCCCGTTATGCAGTCTGGCGAAAGGGAGCAAATCGGGGGAGGAGACCTTGACGAAAGGACGGGCCACGGCTACAATTTTAGCCCGCTCGCCCTGGCCTCCTTGCGAAGGCTTGTTTTTTGGTGGTTAGCATTGGGAGTACGCTATGAGTGAAAAACGCAAATCTCGGAAAACGGTGAACGAACGACCTATAAGTGTGGATCAGGACGATTCGCAGCCAAAAGTGGTCAACTTTCGGACCAGTTCCATCGGTGCGGTCGAAGCGGACCTTGTGCGCATGCACCAGAGCGGAGCCCGGGTGATCACGTCCGACGAGGTTGAACTGCACCAAAGCGTAGCCATTGAGGTCACCACGGTGGACGTAAACGCTCACGAAGCAGCCATGGGTATGGTCACTGCCGGTCAGGTTGACATGACCAACAGTGGCGCCGGCGCCGTGCGCGCAGAGCGCGTGGACCTGACCGGGTACGCCGGGGCAGTCTTCTCTGATTCGGCGAGCCTGGGAAACACCTATGCTGGTCTGGTAGCTGCGAATGAGGTGCAAGGCGAGCGCATCGAATCAATGATCCTGCTGGCGCGGCGCGTTGAAGGGGAGGTTTATACGGTGGTTGATACGCGCGGCGTGTTGCTGGCCGGGATGGTCAGCGGTCTGGTGGCAGGTCTGGTCTTGCTGGTCGGAAAGTTGGTTTTCGGTCGCAATAGGTGACCATGATCACCCCGGCACAACGCCGGGGACAATTCATAAAAAGAGCGTAGGTAATCCCCTCGCGGGGGTGAGAGGCGCTCGAGGAGAAAAGATGGAAAAGGAAGTACTACAGGCAAGTAAGCGCGAAGTGGTCGGCAAGCAGGTACGCGCGCTGCGCAGGGAAGGGAAACTTCCAGCCGTGATCTACGGCCGGCATTTCGATCCGGTCAATATTGTCCTGGACGCTCACGACGCGGCACGCATTCTGGGAAAGCTAACCTCTTCCAGTTTGGTGACGATCGAACTCGACGGCAAGGAATTTCCCACTCTGGTGCGCGAAAAACAGCTTGATTTCATCCGCAACAGCCTGTTGCACGTGGATTTCCTGGCAGTTTCGTTGACCGAGAAGATCACTGCCAGTGTAGGTGTGCACGTGCAAGGTGAATCGCCAGCTGTGCGAGAGTACGGCGCCATTCTGGTCAACAGCCTGACAGAACTCGAAGTGGAATGCCTGCCCCCAGATTTGCCTGAGCGCTTTGTGGTGGATATTTCCGGCCTGGTTGAGATCGGCGATGGTATCTATGTGCGGGATGTTGCCATTCCTGAGAGGGTTGAAGTGCTCAGCGATCCGGATGAGATCATCGTAGTGGCGACTGCCATGGCAGCCGAAGAAGTTGAAGAGGAAGTCGAAGTCGAGGGCGAGGAAGAGTTGGAAGAGCCCGAGGTGATCGAGAAGGGCAAGAAGGAAGAAGGCGAAGAAACCGAGGAAAGCGAAGAGGAATAAACTCGCGTACCTTCCGTCCCCCTTACCCCATAAGTTCTTTAGGTCAAACCGCCCGGTCCATCAGACCGGGCGGTCATTCATTTGTGACCTTACGCCAGATCCTCGGTTTGAAAGATCAGGCGGTCCCCAACACCCGGATGAACTGGTCGGTCATACTGGCCGTTGCTCCCCAAAGCAATTCCCCGTCGTACGGGTGGTACACGATCAATTGGAAACGATCTCCGGGCGGCTTGAACTCCCAGCGGTTGGCGGGGGTGCTCAACCATAAAAGCGGCATGGTGAACACCCGGGCGACTTCGGTATTTTCCACGCGGAAGGTGTAAGGCCAGGGAAGCACGCCCACCACAGGGCTCACGCGGAAGGAAGTGATCGTTTCGAGCGGGTTCATCCGGCCCAGCAGGCGCACGTCTTTGGGTTGCAACCCGATCTCCTCCTCGGCTTCGCGCAAGGCGGTTTGCTCAGGCGTCTGCTCACCGGGTTCGCACGCTCCGCCGGGAAATGAAACCTGGCCTTTATGGGTCTCTACGCGGTCAGTTCGGCGTGTGAATACCAGGTGCCACTCGCCGTCAAACCGGGCGAGCGGGATGAGC
This sequence comes from uncultured Anaerolineaceae bacterium, assembly GCA_964621295.1. Classification (GTDB taxonomy): domain Bacteria; phylum Chloroflexota; class Anaerolineae; order Anaerolineales; family Villigracilaceae; genus JAABUE01. The sequence goes on from CAZULT010000069.1 coordinate 13,861, forward strand.
ACGGCAGCACACTTCAGGTCCGGTTCGGGCGAGCGTGTTGGGCTTCCAGGCGTGTACGCCAGGCGCAGCTTCAACGAGATGGTCTCCGCGTTCAGGTTGGAAGGCAGCATAAGCTAGACTCTACCACGGAGCAGGGCTGCCCAGGAAGGGCCTTCCGGTCTGCCAGGCGCCTTCGACCGCGATCAGGCCTCTGCCCGTACGGGGCTGCCGCAGTAGGCGCATTCGGCCGTGGCGTCATCCAGCCAGTCGACTTCGTTTGAATGCAAGGCACCTCCGCAGGATGGGCAATGGGTGGGCAGCAAGGGCTTGCGAGTAGAGCCGGACGGACTCGGAGTTATGCCTCCCGGCAGGTGCGACCCTAACCAGGCTGTAATGCGGTTTGCCTCAGCTGTCATCCCGCGCTGGACGAGCTCGGCCCGTATACGTTCTCCGGCCAATGACAGGCGCTCCAGATCGCTTTGCGCTTCCAGGAGCGCCAGCCCGTGTTCGAGCTGGTCCATACCGGCCTCGATCTGCCCGGCCAGTAGGTTCGCCCGCCCGGCCTGGAAAAAGAATTGTGGCGCGCGCGGACCTCCCCGTGCTTCGGCAGCGGCCGCCAGGGCGCCGAAACGCTTTGCGGCTTCCTCATAATGCCCGGTTTCGAAAGCCTGGTTGGCGAGGATCAGCGCCCTTGGAACCCGTGTGCGGGGTCGTTGACGGAATGGTCGCAGGGGCCGGCGTAATGGACGGCGTCGAAACATGGCATGCTCCTTTGTTCTAATCCGCGCATGGGCGCGCGGTGTGACAGGGTGCCGGTCTAAGGTGTGCCGGCCTGGTAGGTTACCAGTTCCAGCGTCCTTTCGAGTGGGAAAGGCACCGGCTGGCCGCTAAAATCCAGGCCGGGCGGCTGCACTTTGACGGATTGTTCGACCAGCTTTTCCACCTCCCACGAGAAAACCCAGTCGTTTTCTTCGAAGGTCTGGTAACTCGGCACGCTCAACCCCGATACCTGGAAGGTGTTGAGCATACCGTCCAGATAATCTGACAGCAGCAAGCTAAGAGTCACCAGCGGCAGGTTGACAATAGCACCCTGTTCGCAGCGCACTGTATCCGGGATAGCGGCGCCGGTGGACATGTCAAGGGCCTCGAAGCTGGCCAGATTCCCTTGCACCCCGGTCACTCGAAAGGTCATGCGGAGCCGCGCAGGATGCCAGCAGCAGAGCCGGGAGCAAGACTACCTGGAACGAGAGATGCGACCAGTTCATTTTATCCTTGCGCCCCACCTCATACGTGCTACTCCTCTGGGATTTGCTCCGCGAGCAGGTCATTGGCGCGCGGGTCGTCACCGGGCTCGATCCTGCGCCCAAAGATCAAATAACCGGTGTGTGCCACCATTCTATCTGTGGGACGTAAACGGGTGGGTTCCGGCTTGTAATATCTTAGTAAAATCTCACATACTTCGATAAAGGCGAATTTGTGGCGGCGCAGGGCTTGTACCAGCCTTGAGACCTGGTTGAGGGTCGGAACCAGACCGCAGAAGAACCCGCCTGGCTTGATTGCAGCGCGCACCTGCGGAATGTAATCGTATGGGTTGGGGACATCCAGGAAAAAGGCATCCGCGTCTTTCTCGTCCATCCCATCCTGAATATCGCGTAATTTGAAATCCACGCGCTCCACCAGGCCGGTGCGATCGAGGTTCTTGCGTGCCAGGTTCTGCATCTCCTCGCGCTGTTCATAGGAAACCACCCGGCCCTGCGGTCCGACCGCGTGCGCCAACGCGATCGTCATCGACCCGGAGCCTGTACCTGCTTCTACCACCTTCTGTCCAGGTCCAATGCCCATTGTGACCAGGATAAAACCAATGTCTTTTGGGTAGAGAATCTGGGTATTTCGTTTCAGGTCAACCAGCAGGTCGGCCAGCGCGGGCTGCAACAAGAAGAAGGCCGCACCCAGGTGGCTGAAGACCTGGCTGCCCCATTTCAACCCGATCAGGTCGTCATGCTTCAGGATGCCTCGATGGGTCTGGAAGGTGGCACCTTCCAGAAGTCGGAAGATGAAGAACTTGTGACGCAGCCCGACCAGTTCCACCAGATCGCCGGCCTGGGTGTGCGTGGAGAGGGAATTCCAAGGCATACCCCTATTTTACTCCAGCCCGTTTTCTGCTTGAGGCATTGGGCGGCGCAGGCGCAGGTTCACCAGTACCATGGCCACAGCCATGGAAGCAGTCAGAACCAGCAGCAGTCCAATGCCGGCTGTCCCGAACAGTACACCAGCCAGGTCGAACCCCGGGACTGCCAGTGCCACGCGCAATCCGCCTGCCACCGTCAGGACGGCGCCCGCGTTCCAGGAGGCGTGCAAAAGCATAGCAAGCAAAGTCAAGATGGCCATACGACCAAAGCGTTTTTCAAGGCGCAGGGAGGCGATGCCCATCCCGACCAGCCCGCTGGCGAGCATATGCATGCTCCCGCTGAGCGAGCGCGTTACGAACGAGAGCGCCCAGGTGGTATCGGGCGTCAGGGTAGCCGAGAGGCTTTCGGCCAGCGCAAAGCCGGCTCCACTCAGGAACCCCAGTGCAAACCCTTGCGCCGGTGAACTGAGCCGGTCCACGACAAGCCAAACGCCGATCGACTTGGCCAGCTCCTCCACGAACGGCACGAAGACCGAAAGGAAGGATAGAGCCGCCAGTAGTGTCAGCGGGCTCTTTAGAAGGGGTGCCACAATTGGCAGCAGGCTTTCGATGTCCCGGGCGCGCTCGACCTGCCTGGCGAATCGTTCGAGGTCGCCCAGGCGGCCGGGATCCAGGCCTACGAACACTCCCAATACGATCACAACCAACAGCAACATCAACACTTCCAGCACAATAGCAAGCAGCAGGCTGAGGGAATATCCACTGGCGAACACTGCCCAGACGCGCTGAATGGATCCCAATGGAATGGCGCGAATGCCGATGCGCACCAGGATGTAAACTGGCAACGCGACCGCCAGGAAATGCAGGAAAGGCACGTACCAGGCTGCGCCGGGGGCTTCATACAACAGAGTGGCCAGGGATATTACCACCAGCCAGAGCACAGGAAGCAGCACCAGCGCCCAAACTGGCAGCGGTCGCAGCTCAAAGCTTTCGAACGAACGCCCTTTCAGTCGTTGCCAGCTCAGCACTCCCGCGGGTAGCAACAGCAAGCCAATGGCGGTCAGGGTCGTGGCACCCAGGATATTGGTCAGAGGCGCGGCCACGCTCAGCATACGATCATTTACCAGGAACATGACCAGCAATGCCATGGCTGTACTCAATATCACAAAGGCGCTTCCCAGGCTGAAGATCAACAACAGCATGGAGCGCCAGTCGGAAGAGCGCGTTTGAGACTCCATTATTTCTCCTCGATCGACACGCGCAGTAGGCGGTCGCCGGGAGGCAGTAATTTCCCCGTCTGCTCCTGCCGCGGTGTCAATTCCGACAGTACCTCCATCCCACTTAAGACCTGACCGAAGATGGTATACCTGCCGTTCAGTTCCGGCGCAGCCTGGTACGTGATGAAGAATTGGCTGCCGTTGGTATCTGGCCCGGTGTTAAAGATGGCCAGCCGCCCAGGCTGGTCGAATTTCAGCGAGGCGTCCAGTTCGGTCTTGAAAAGGTAGCCGGGATTGCCCAGGCCTGTCCCGCTCGGATCGCCGGTCTGGGCAACGTACTCCGGAACCACATTGTGGAAGGTGATATCGTCGTACCATCCTGATTGGGCCAGATAGACAAACGAATTGACCGCCAGCGGGGCTTTATCGGCAAACAACTGTACCTCCACCTGACCATGTTCTGTGTAGAGTGTGGCCAGGTATTGCTTGGACGGATCGATCACGACCGGTGGGCAGGCGCTGATCTGGCGTTTTCCCAGAGCCGTCAGGCTGATGTCACGATCCAGGCTGTATGTCTCTTTAGGGCCCGTATAGACCTGGCCGTTGCGTAGAAAGAAAGGCAGTTCATAGATGCCTAAATCAGCGGCGCTCTGCGCCTCCGCCTGAACGCGTGCGATGATTTGCTCGCTTTCCAGGTCGGATTGGAAGCGCGCCACGTCCAGTTCCAGTTCCGCCGCCCGGCGCGCCAGCCAGGTTTGGAAAGCAGCTGGCGTGAGTTCGGTCCATTCAGCCTGGCGCGCAAAAAGCAGATCGTGCATTTCCCAGAACTGGCCCTGTTCTCCGGCGGCTTCGGCAGCGCGGGCGGCCAGCTCGGCCTTATCAAAGTACGCGCTGTAGGGGTAGGGGCGGTAGACGATGCGCAGTTCCTCGGGGTGCCTTTCCAGCAAGGTTTGCGAAAGCGGCAGATAGTTGCAGTCCTGGCATTGAAAATCGTCGTAAACCACCAGGGTTACGACAGCCTGTTCGCCGCCGCGCATATGGTCATCTGCGCTGACCGGTGGGAAGCGCGAGGCGGCGTCCGGCTCGGGGGTAGGTTGTAACTCAAAGCTGCTGCAGGTCGGCTCGGTCGGGCCGGGGGAGGGCAGCACGATCTGTACCTGCGTAGGGGCCGCCGCGTCTGACGCAGCACAGCTCGCAAGACAAAGGCTGAGGCTAAGCACGAAGAACAAGAGGTTATTCATCGGCAGGAGGGGTAGTGGCCACGGCAGCCTGTAATTGTTCGAAGGAGGTCATCAAGGCAATGCGCTGTACGAAGGACGCCAGTGTGGGGCTTTGTGCGCGCAAAGAGCGGACCGCCGGTCCGACCGGATCCTCGCCGGCAGCGCCGCCGGGCACATCGGCATAGGCGCCGTAAAAAGCGAAATAGGCCTGGTTAAGTTTACGCAGCGTGTAGCCGTTTTGCCAGAAGAACTCGCGCCGTGATTCCATATAGGCCTCTGCCTGTTCGATCTTGCCCTGTTCGAGCAGCCGGTCGGTGGTCACGCGTGTCTCGTGCATCTCAGCGCGGAAGTCGAAAGATGGAGTCTCGCCATCCGGGGGCGGCAGGTGGCTGTGGAGCGCTGCCAGTCCTGGATCCGGCGAAGCCGCAGCCAGCCAATCCGGGTAATAGTGCCCCATGACCAATTGTCCGACTTCGCCGCCCACAATGGATGCAGTCGTCTCGTTCATGGTGCGCAACTCGGGCGTTGCATCGTAAAGCACTCCGAGCGGGTGTAGTGTCAGGAAGTTGTGGGTCCATTCGTGGGCGATCGTATTGACCAGCCAGGGCAAATCTGTGGTGCGCATGATCATGGTGGGATAGACGCCCACCCCGCCGATCGGCACCACCAGGCTGGAGACGTCCAATCCGCTGTCGACCTTCGTTTCCAACTCGGATTGCTGGTCGACCGTCAGACCGGGTTCGACTGAAATGTTGGCCAGTTGCTGGATGCGGTCGCGCGGTGAGATGATCAGACCCATCGGTACGGGGCTGGAGTGATACAGTACAGGTGGCAGGGATTGCCCGCCCAGGGTCAGGTGCTGTTCGGCCAGGATCGTGGCAACCTGCTCCTGCAAGACGGATTCTGCTATCGGAGCCAGCTCCTGCTGGCGGCGTGTCAGGTTATCGAGTTCGGCGCGCAGGCGGGTGGAGGCGGATTCTTTGTTGAGAATGGATGGATCGGCGTACACGCGTTTGAGCTGATCTTCAGCATCGTTGAGGCGTTCGGTCAGGAAAAGGTATTCCATGACAGCCTGTACTTGTGCGCCGTGTGAAAGGTAGGCGGGGAATCCCACCGCGCCTGTCTGTAATTTGAGCCAGGCCGCCTCCAAGCTCCAACTGACGTAATCGAACTCCAACGGGCGGGTGAAGGCGCGCGCGCGGTCGATCGCCTGCGTGCGCAGAGGATCGGCGGCGGTCAGGAGCAGCACTCCCAGCAAGAGCAGGAAGAAAACGTCGAATGCGCGCTGAATGCTTCGAAGCATGTTGGCATTATAACGAGGAATCCTGAGAGGGGGATGAATAGGTATATTCGAAAAGATTTTTCCTGGATGCATTTCCTACCCTGGACACGTCTTGATGGCGATTATCCATTTTTTGTCGAAGATGAGCAGGTGAAGGAGTCATATCCATCCCCGCAAGCTTTGACCTGATCAGTTTGAGTCGGGTTCATTTCTTTGAACCCGGTTCCTCAGAATTATAAACAGTCAGGCATCCTTGTGCGCATCTAGTATCACTGAAGTATAGATCAACCTGCCGCCTTCATTTCTTTTATCAAACCTCTTTGAACGATGGATTTTGCCGTCTTCTGGGTCCCAATCTATGTAATGGAACTTGCCACGATTATCGAAGTGTTCCAGCAGTACAATACGGAATTCGGCTTCCTTGAAGACTTTTCCCAAGGAGATATGGTTGTACAGGATTTTATGGTCGGCAGCGCCTGCTCCTGTTCCTCCAGGTTTTACCTCTTCGATGTAGTCTTTCCTGGGATGGAAGCCATCAGGTACCGCTACTCTCAGGTATCCGCCGGGCTTAAGATAATCAAAGCAGCGTTTAGCAGCTTCTAAACCCTCAGCTAAAGTCAGATGTTCCCACACATGTTCAGCAAGTATCGCGTCAATCATATTTCTTTGGAAATACGCAGTCCAATGGTCAGGATTTAATAAATTCAAGAAATCGATTTCTGTATTTATCCATCCAGCGTCATAGATACCCGCCGCTCCAATGACGATCTTCACTGAACTTTCATCTGTCAGCCTGCTCAACCGATACCTTCCAAGCATTTGCTTTCCATACCTGAAAAACCAAATTGCAAAGCTGTTTAGAATTGGGACCTTTCTTATAAATTGTTTCATGCTGTCCTCAAGTGAATCCTCACGATCGTCCAGATCGATAGCGAAAATTGCATTACTTTTCTATTGGAAATAATGCATTGTCTTCGAAGAGCACCAATACTATTTTTCCACAGGTATTTTCTTTGTGTGCAGATGACGATCTGATTTCCCAATCCGGAACTGCGCTCTAAAGTTCTGAAATGCTAACGGGGAAGGAATATTTTGTGGACCAGTGTGCGCGGAGGTTTCGAATGTAGATTTTAATACTTCGATGATTGGTTTTTGAAAAATTCGCCTGAGGTCTCCTTTTGGTATCGTCTCTGTAATTCGTACAATCATTTTATTTAAAGTTTCTGATTAAAGCCACGAAATCGAGTAAAGCCAGTGTGACGTCAGGAAGCATTAAATGATTCCCATCTTATTCGATCAATCCAAGCATTTTGCTTCGTGGCGAGTAACAAGCCGCTTTCCTTTAGGAAAGCATCGGATGAGATAAAATAAGCACAAAGGTTATTATATGCAAAGAGTGCAATTCGCATGAAAATTGCCTATGTGACTTCCTACGATGCCTCGGATATTCAAGCCTGGTCTGGATTGGCATATTCCATGGCCAGAACCTTTACAGGTGTTGGATTCCAACTTGAATATATCAATAACTTACAGGAGCGTTGCAGGATTCCGTTCAAGCTCAAACAGGAGGCTTACCGGCTTTTTGCAAAGAAAACATTTATACGAGACAGGCATCCGCTGGTTCTGGATTCATACGCCAGGCAGGTAGAAAAAGCTTTAGCTAACGTCAAGGTCGATCTAGTCTTCAGCCCTGGTACCGTCCCTATCTCACACTTGCAGACTGACCTGCCGATAATATTCTGGACCGGTGGAACTTTTGCTGGAATGACCGATTTCTACCCACAATTCTCAAATCTGTGTAAGGAATCCCTGAGGGATGGGAACCTCATGGAGCAGCAGGCCTTGTCAAGATGCCGTCTGGCTATTTATGCCTCCGAGTGGGGAGCCAGGACCGCCGTAATGAACTACGATGTCGATCCTGACAAGGTTAAAGTTGTGCCGTATGGTGCCAACTTGTTTGCTGGATTAAATGAGGCTGACATCCGCAGGTTGGTGAAGAACAAGGATTATGGAATTTGTAAGTTGCTCTTTGTCGGTGTGGATTGGATTCGTAAAGGTGGAGAGATCGCTCTAAGAACAGCTAGATTGCTTAATGAAAGAGGTTTGAGGGCCGAACTGCATATCGTCGGAATTGATTCATCACATAAGTTTCCTGAGTTCGTCAAATCGCATGGATTTATCTCCAGAAAAACAGAGGCCGGGAAAGAGCGTCTCCATCAGCTATTTTCGGAGGCACATTTCCTGATTCAGCCATCCAGGGCCGAGAACTTTGGCGTAGTATTCGCAGAAGCCAGTTCGTTTGGATTGCCCTCGCTTGCGACGGAAGTAGGAGGAATCCCATCAGCTATACGAGACAACAGGAATGGAAAGTTGTTCCGGCTGGATCAGGGAGCTGAAAGTTATGCGGAATACATTATGGAATGCTTGGCATCCAGGGAGCGCTATCAGGCTCTGGCCATATCATCCTTTCGGGAATATCGCCAGCGTTTGAATTGGTCAACAGCCGGGGAGTCGGTGCGTGCCCTGATTCATGCATATTGCTCGTAATATTTGTATACTATTGGTTGTTGAGGAGTATGAGTAGATTAAATCTATTTGCCCTGGAAGGTTATTGATCTATGAATCTATGCCGTCTTCAACTCGACATGCCAAGTGGTAATTTGCCAAGAAAGAACTCGATCGAAAGAGT
>CAZULT010000070.1:0-5261 GCA_964621295.1 uncultured Anaerolineaceae bacterium
CATCCGTCTCGCGCCGCAGAAGGATTGGGAGGCCAATCAGCCTGAGCAACTGGCGAAGGTTCTCGAAACCTTCGAGGGCGTTCAGAAGGCATTCAACGACGCACAGTCGGGCGGGAAGAAGGTTTCACTGGCCGATTTGATTGTTCTGGGCGGTTGTGCCGCCGTCGAGCAAGCAGCGAAGAATGCCGGTCACGACATAACAGTTCCTTTCACGGCAGGACGCACGGATGCCTCTCAGGAACAAACTGACGTGGAGGCCTTCGCCGTACTCGAACCGGCTGCAGACGGCTTCCGTAACTACCTCAAAGGAAAATACAGTGTATCGGCAGAAGAGCTGCTGGTTGACCGTGCGCAACTACTCACGCTGACCGCTCCTGAAATGACAGCTTTGGTTGGCGGCATGCGAGTTTTGAATGCTAACTTCGGAGGGTCGCTGCACGGCGTCTTCACCAAACAGCCAGAGGCGCTCAGCAATGATTTCTTTGTAAACCTGCTCGACATGAGCACCGAGTGGAAGGGATCCTCGGAAGACGAAAATGTCTTCGAGGGTCGTGATCGCGCGACGGGCGAACTTAAGTGGACCGGTACCCGTATCGACCTCATCTTTGGGTCGAACTCACAGCTCAGGGCGCTCGCAGAAGTTTATGCATGTAACGATTCGCAGAACAAGTTCGTGCATGACTTCGTGGCAGCCTGGAACAAGGTGATGAACGCGGATCGCTTCGACCTTGCCTGATCGTAACATTAACGTCTTCAGTGGCTTCTGACAGCGTGGCGAAAATACGGCCCACTAACAACCGGTTCAGCTGCGGCATGCCGCAGCTGAACCGGAACGTTACTTTTGACAGCCTGATCCCTGTTATGCGATGCGTGGGGAAATTTCTTTGACGTTCTTCCTTGTCAATGCTGTTTTATATGCGGCTATAGTTGGCAAGGTCGGTCAATTTACCGGTTTGGCAGTCAAGTTCTATTCCGAAGATGGCAATTGAAGAAATTGCTCGCACGTTGATCACTCCCTTTTGTTAGCGAGCAGTCCCCCGGCGAGCCGGTTGGATGCGCTTGCCTATTTTCACACGAATGAGATAAACTGTCGTGGTGAATCGCACCTTCCGCCTCATCAAACTGGTATTCCTGGGTGCCAGCGTGCTGTTGTGCCTGGCCATCCCGGTCGCTGGTCTGGTCTCGACCGCTGGCGGCTGGGAAGGCGTGTGCTACGGCCTCACTGATGGCCAGGCAGCCTGTCCGTGGTGGGAATATGCCCTGAACGAGATGTTCTGGGCTTCCTTTATTTTCATTCCATTACTCTTCATGGCTTCACTGGTCTGGATAGGCATTGCCGCCGTCCAGTTCGTGACGGCAAAAGTCCGCTCCAGGAAAGCCGCACTACACACCGGGGATGAACTTTGATGAGCCTGGTTTGGATTCCTCTCGTCAATCCATCCACGTTCACCCCCCTTCATCCGTCTCTGGCGGATTTTCCTTTGCATTTGAACGAAGGCTTCTATCCTCACTCACCAATGGTTGGGTGAATCTCAGTCCAGGTTGCGCCGCCATCGCTGGTACGCACCAGGGCTACTTCGTCATCTGATCGGGCTACGGCCCAACCGTGCTGCCGGTCGACGAAGGAGAACCCCCCATCCCAGTAAACCGTTTTGAAACGCCTCCAGGTACCCCCGCCGTCGTCAGAACTATACATTTCACGGCCGAGTAAGAGAGCCTGGTCAGCATCGAAGTAGATCAGGGTGTAGTCTGGCGCGTAGACCGGGTCTGGCAGGCGCAGCGCGGACCAGGTCAGGCCGCCGTCGTCGCTGGCGTACAGGTAGCTGACAAATGCCTCAGGCGGGTAGCCGTAGTCGAAACAGCCCACCAACAGCCGGATGGAATGGGAGGTCAGCAAGTTGAGCTGGTACGGCTCGCAGTAGATATACCCCTCATCGAACAGGTGGGGTGCCTCTGGCGGAGGTGGGAAGATATGGCCTTCCCAGGTCTGGCCGCCGTCGTCCGTGTAGGCATACTCCGGCGGGATGTAGTAATAGGCGCTGAGGGTCTGCCAGATCAACCAGCCGTGACTGGCATCGCTGAAGCCCATCCCCGTGAAGTCAACGCCCACATCGACGTCCATGGAATTCCAACTCGCGCCGCCGTCGAGGTTGCGGAAGAATTTGCAGTCATAGTGATGCCCTGCCCCGACCCAGGCGGCACATGCCATCAGCCAGAGATGTTCAGAATCGAGGGCGAATATCCGCGCCCAGGTGGTATCCCCCCGGACCTGTGGATCGAACGCCAGGCTGGGGGTCCAGCTTCGGCCGCCGTCGGCGGTATGCCACACTCGCGTGTCCGGGCCGAAATAGATTCCAGCCGAGTAGACCACCCAGGCAGTCCGGGTATCTAAAAAGGCGGCATGGACCGCAACCCTTTCCCAGGGTTGCAGTGAATACGGGTCGGCGGCCGGTCCCCAGGTCTGGCCGCCGTCGGACGTTTCCAGCACATGCGGGCCGCTTGAAGCCTTCCAGGTACCTTCCGGCAGGGAGGCGGGCGGAGAGGCCTGGCGCCAGGTCTGCCCTCCGTCGGCGGTCGCCAGCACGAACGGCCCACTGAGCGCCCAGCCATCGGACAGGCTGAGCATGTAAATCTCGTCCAGCACGATCTGGTCGCCGGGTGCAAAATAGGGCCCCCTGGCGAGCTGGGCCGGCAGCGGGGTTTTCAACCGGGCAGGTTCCACTATTGGCGTATCGGTCGCCGGCCGGGTTGTAGGTGCGGGGGAAGTTGTGGGTGGAATTGTTGTGGAAGGAACAGGAGTCTGAAGCTCCTCTGCGACTGGGGTAGAGAACAGCCCGCAGGCCAACAGTATCAAGGTGAGCACCAGCGCGGGGGGAAGGAGCGCGTTCCTGGCCTTCATACGACACCTCCAATCAAATCAGGGGCCTTACCAAGACTATACCGCAACCTGAGTTACACTTCAACCGGTCTACCGGCACCGGAAAAAGTGTCGTTTGTAATGGAAGGGGGAGGCGCATACCCGTTCATCCTTTGGGCTGCTCTGTGATAGACTCGGCGGTATCCATTCCCTCAAAAAGGAACCCTATGTGCGGCATTTTCGGATATGTAACAAGCAAAGAAGTGAACCTCGGCCCGATCCTGATCGAGGCCGCCGAACGCCTGACCTATCGCGGCTACGACTCGGTCGGCGCGGCGACCCTTTCCGCCGGCGCCATCGACCTCCGTAAGGATATGGGCAAGGTCGAGGATGTCTCTGTCAAATACAACTTCGCCGAGATGAACGGCGCGCGCGGCATCGCGCAATTGCGCTGGGCGACCTTCGGTGAGCCCTCGCAGGTCAACTCGCAACCCCATCTTGACTCGAAAGGGGAGATGGTGGGCGCTCACAACGGCAACGTGGTCAACAACTTCGAGCTGCGCCAGCAGTTCATCGAGGAAGGCATGACCGTGCGCTCGCAGAACGATGGCGAGACCTGCGTGCACGCCGTGGAACGTTACATCAGCCGCGGTTATGAGTTCATCGACGCCATCCGCCTGGCCTACGGCGACCTGGAAGGCGATTACGCCTTCGTGATCGGGCGCTTGGACGAGGACTGCCTGTACGCCATCAAGAAAGGCTCAGGCATGGTGGTCGGGTTGGGCGAAGGCTTCACCTGCGTCTCGTCGGACCTGCCCTCCATCCTGCCGTTGACCCGCACCATCGTCCGCCCGCAGGACGGCGAGATCGTCACGCTGTGGCCTGACCGCGTCGAACTGCGCTCGGTCAAGGACGGCAAACTCATCGAGCGAGCGCCCGAACAGGTCACTGAAAGCATGGACGCGGTGCAGAAGGGCGGCTACCCGCACTTCATGCTCAAAGAGATCCACGAGCAACCGCAGGTGGCGCGGGAATTATTGCACCTGCTGGACGGCTCCATTGAGGTCGAGACGGTTGTCAGGAAGATGAAGAACGCCCGGCACCTGTATTTCATCGGCTGCGGCACCAGCCACCACGCCGCGGTGGCCGGCTCGGTCTACCTGGCGCAGATCGCCGGCCGACCCGCCATCCCCGTGCTGGCGCCGCAGTTCATCGCGCAGTACGCCCCCGCTGTCGGGCACGAGGACCTGGGCCTGTTCGTCAGCCAATCGGGTGAGACCAAGGACGTGCTCAACGCACTCGAAGCCGCCGAAGCGCGCGGCATGGAAGCGCTGGGGCTGGCCAACGTGGTCGGCTCGACCCTCACCAAGGCCACCTCCTTCTGCCTGCCGCTGTGCTGCGGGTACGAGATCAGCGTGCCGGCCACCAAGACCTTTACAAACCAGGTGCTCAGCTTCCTGTACCTGGCCTACCGCATGGGCGGGACCCCCACGCAGGAACTGGAGCGCATCCCGGCGTTGATGGAAGCCACCCTGGAAGCGGTCGCGCCACAGGCCGAGGCGCTGGCCGCCGAGATCAACGAGTGGAATGACATGTACTGCCTGGGCTACGGCCTCACCTTGCCGATTGCGCTCGAAGGCGCGCTCAAGCTCAAGGAGGTCACCTACGCGCACTGCGAGGGCATGCTCTCGACCGAGTTCAAGCACGGCCCGCTCTCGGCCGTCAGCAAAGGCTTCCCGGTCCTGTTCCTGGCCGGGCCGGGGGATACGTCCCTGATCGTGAGCGGCATCAACGAAGTCAAGGTGCGCGGTGCGCGTGCCATCGCCATCGGCCAGGAGAACGCGCGCCTGCGCGCCAACGCCGACGAGTTGATCGTGCTGCCCAAATCGGACCCCTACGTCCATGCCCTGCTTTCTGTGCTGCCGCTGCAATTGATGGCTTATCACATGAGCATCCTACGCGGTTTCGACCCCGATTTCCCCCGGAATTTGAGCAAGACGCTCACGGTGGATTGATTCGAAGGGTGGCTGTCCCGAAAGTCACCTGAAACAAGCGATAACCAGCAGATGTGGCGGACATCGCGTTCTTTGGTTGCCAGATGTGGCGGCGAGTTGGCAACTCGCTCCACTTTTGGGAGGACCTATTTCCCATTCCCGCTTGATTTACGCCAAATTACCTCAGCCCCCCTAACATCTCTGACTGGGTAGGGGGCACTGGGCGCGTTGAATACTTCCCCGGTAATGCCTTCCAACCAAAGAACGGGCAGCTGTTGTCAACGTTGAGGCGCTCAATGCGCAAATTAAACGCTGGGGTCACCAAATTAAGCCGGCTTGATTCACAAATTAAGCCGCTAGATTCCCAAATTAAGCCAGCTAGATTCCCAAATTAAGCCAGCTAGATTCAA
>CAZULT010000070.1:5361-21638 GCA_964621295.1 uncultured Anaerolineaceae bacterium
GCTAGATTCCCAAATTAAGCCAGCTAGATTCCCAAATTAAGCCAGCTAGATTCAAGAATTAAGCCAGCTAGATTCATATATTGAGCCGCTTGATTTGCGAGTTAAGCCAGCTCGCTACACGCGGCTCAGTATGCCTGTTTCAATCACCTTTCTTGCCCCTGAGATCGTAGGGCACGCTTTGAGCGTGACGATTTTAATTCTTAGATACAGTCCCGTTGCAAACGTGACCAACTGCTGATACAATGCCGAAGTCCGTCCAAGGTTGAACCATCCTCATGCACACCAGTTCAATTCGGGTTATATCTCTGACTCTGTTAGCACTGACCCTGTGCCTGGCCTCGCCGGCACCGGTGCACGCCCGGCCCTCTCAACAGGACGCCCTCCCCACGCCGGCCGAGGTGATGGCTGCCGTCAACGCACTGCGCCTCGAGAACGGCCTGAACGCTTTGAACGTGCACCCTGTGCTGATGCAGGTGGCGCAGTGGGAAGCGGACGCGATCGCCGGCGGCGCGCCGGGTCACACACGCCCGGATGGGCTCACGCTCGGCCAGTGGCTGCTCTCCCTCGGGTATCCGCTTTCGGGCGACCTCTCTCTGGACGGTTACCGCTCAGAGAACTGGGTGGCGGCTCAAAGCGCCCAACAGGCGATCGCCCTCTGGCTGGGCGACACGCCGCACACCAACACCATGCTCTCGCCGAACCGCAGTGATATCGGCGCCGGCGTGGCGGTGAGCGACCAGGTCTACATCGTGATCGAAACCGCCATGCAGACCAGCAGCGGACAGATGCAATCCGAAGCGAACGATATCCTGACCGCCGTCGCGCAGGGCGCGCCCGCGGAAGGCGCGGACTCTCTCGTTTCGCAATACATCCTGCCCGTGCGGCTCAGCACGGCGCACGCCAACGGGGACGTCTATCATACGGTGCAAAACGGTCAGGCGCTGTGGAGTATCGCCAATAGCTACCACACCACCGTCGATCAGCTGCGCGCCTGGAACTCCATGGGGGAAGACACGATGCTCTACACCGGGCAGTTACTGCTGGTGGCGAGGAGCGCCACCCAGCCCCCGCCTCCCACCTCGACCCTCCCTGCCTCACCCACATCGATCTCCAGCACTCCTTTCGATGCGACTTCCCCTCCACCGACGATTACACCCGAGGCCAGTGCGACGGCTTCCGGCAGTGCGCACGCACCAGGCGTCACACCGGCAAAGGGTCTGATTGCGCTCATTGTGGTGTTTGCCCTCCTCGCCGGCGCGTTCGGCACCTGGCTGACCTCCCGATCGCCAACCAGCGCAGAGCAAAAAGACCAGGGACCGTAGGTCACGCTTTTCCCCCTGGCGGGGACTTCGCAGCGTGACGATATCCATGCACGATTTGGGTCACGTTGCAAACGTGACCTACGTGCTTCAGGGACTGTAAGTCACGCTTTCCCCCTGGCGGGGACTTCGTAGCGTGACGAGGTCCATGCTCAGATTGGACCACGTTACAAACGTGACCTACGTGCTCCAGGATCCCCCATACACAGTGTAGGACGAGATAATATCTCGCCCTACCTGTACATACCTGAGGTAGCTTACTTGCGTTTCGCTGATGTCATTCCGCCGTCGTGGGGGGCGCACCCTTTTCAAATCGGCCGCCAAATCCGAAGCCGGGGCCATCCAGGTAGCCTTTATCCAGGCCTTCCAGCAGCCAGTCGGCATGCTCCTGGGTCAGACTGCCTTCCTCCAGCCCCTGGGCGATGCGCGTGCGCATGCTTTCCGCACGCACGGACCCCATGGCTTCGAAGACCTGCTGCATGTCCACGCCGGCCGCTTCGGCCAGCTGGGGCAGTGTCTCGCCGGCAGCCAGCGCTGCGGAAAGGTCGTCCGTGCTCATGTTCAGCACGCCGGCCACAGCTTCCAGCGCAGGGCCGTCCAACGCATGCCCACCACGCGGACCTCCAGACCCGTCCGTCGGGTACTGTCCAAAGGGATGTGGAGGATTGCTATCGTCCGCGAAGACCGTCGTGGTGCCATAGACACCAACCGCCAGCAATGCGATCACCAGCGCTCCTATGATCCATTTAACTTTCTTATCCATGTTATCGTTCTCCTTTCGGATAATGATGCAGGCCGGATCTTCCGACCTGTACCAATACTACAAGCGCCATGTTAAGTGACTGTCAACCAGCTATGTGCAAATTATGTGGACCTCGACCGAGCGGGCGCAGAGGCGCCGGCAAGAAACCTGTTTTAGAACGCACCACATCTTTGCTATACTGGTAATGCACTAATCGTTGAGAATTACCATCACAGACTTCACTTGATAGGATTAAGTTCTTTTACCGATCGGAGGAGACATGAGTGACGAGGTTTATCGGCTGCTCGCAAAGCACCTGGACGAACTACCCGGCGGCTTTCCGGCCACGCAGGACGGGCTGGAGCTGAGAATTCTGAAACGGCTGTTCACCCCGGAGCAGGCAAACCTTGCACTGCACCTGACTCTGCTTGCAGAGCCTGTGCCGGTCATCGCGCGGCGAGCCGGCCTGAGCGAAGTGGAAGCAGCCCGCATGCTGGAGGAGATGGCTTCCAAAGGGCTGATCTATGACACCCACGAAACGGGAAAGCCGGTCCACTACATGGCCTACCATTTCATCGTCGGTATCTGGGAGTTCCAGGTCAACCGGCTGAACATGGAACTGATCGAGGATGTCGATGAATACATCGCCCGCGATCTATTCGACCCGCAGATATGGAAAGAAAACCCGCAACTGCGCACTATCCCGATCGGCGAGAGCATTCCAAACCCGGCTGAGATCCTGCCTTACGAGCAGGCCGAGAAATTGATCCAGGGACATACCAAGTTTGCCGTGGCAGACTGCATTTGCCGCAAGGAGAAACACATGGCGGGTGAAGGCTGCGACAAGCCGCTTGAAACCTGCCTGATCATGGGGGAGGGCGCCGGATATTACGAACGGCACGGCATCGGGCGCCCGATCGACAGGGCCGAAGCGCTCGAAATCCTGGCGCTGGCGGACAAACACGGGCTGGTATTGCAACCCGCAAATACCAGGCACGCCGGCAACATTTGCTGCTGTTGTGGCGACTGCTGCGGGGTGCTGCGCACTATCAAACGCTACCCCGAGCCGGGCAGGCTGGTCTCGAGCCCGTATTTTGCCGTCGTGGACGAAGACATTTGTTCCGCCTGTGAAACCTGCGTGGAGCGCTGCCAGATGGATGCCATTCAAGTCAACGGGCACGCGCAAATCCTGCTCGAGCGCTGCATCGGCTGCGGCCTGTGTGTGACCACCTGTGAGACGGGCGCCCTGAGCCTGGAGCGCAAACCCGAACAGGAACAGCATTACGTTCCAAGAAACACCGTGGAGAATATGTTGCGCCTATCGCGTCAGCGCGGTGTGCTTAAAACGCCTGAACTGGTGATGATGGCGCTGCGTTCCAAGGTCGACCGGTTGTTTGCCCTGCGTTGATAGGGGGTAGATATCAAAACACGACTCCCCCTGAACTTAAGCTTACGATGAGTCAGAACCCATCCCCCCTGTTATCCCCCTTCCCGGGAAGGGGGGATAGTTTATTTTTGGTGAGTCATGTGCGATCCCTTCACCAACTGCCTTTATTCGGATATAGCCATCTAATGGGCGCGCTTCAATGAGGAAAGTCCCATCGCGATCAAAGTAAACGCCAGTGACAGGGCAGCCGCGATCAAGCCCAGCACGCGCCAGTCCAGCGCTTCCAACCCGGACGGTTGGGGCTGTTCCTGCGCCATGGCAGGACCACCGCCCCCCGCGCCGCCTCCGGGGACATGCGTGGCAGCGGACTGCGCCGCCCCCGCCGCGCCGGGAGCGTCTGTGGGGGTTGCCTGACCGGCAGATGCGGGCGAGCCCTGTGGCGCATCCGTTTGCGGAAGCGTGTCCGCGGTCTTATTGCGCAACCAGGGCGGGCCTCCCATCCCTGAAGGCGGTCCCAGAGGTTGGGCCACTTCGGGCGCGGTCGCTTCCCACTGGCGTATGAAACCCACTATGGCCTGGATTTCGGCATCGCTCATGCGGTCTCCCCAGGCCGGCATAGCCGTGCCGGGCACGCCCAGCGTGACGATCTGTTGCAAGGCCAGGTCGCTGGTCCCGGTCAGGAAGGATTTGACGTTCAAAGAGGGAGCGATAGGTTTGCCCTGCCCTTCCGGACCGTGACAGCGGGAACAATTTGCGCTGAAGAGCTGGGCGCCCAGCGCCAGACTCTCCTCAGTGGTCGGGATGGGCACATCCGGGGCGGGGATGGCGCCCAACGGCACTTCGTTCCAACGCTGGATAAGCGTGACCATCGCAGAAATTTCTT
This sequence comes from uncultured Anaerolineaceae bacterium, assembly GCA_964621295.1. Classification (GTDB taxonomy): domain Bacteria; phylum Chloroflexota; class Anaerolineae; order Anaerolineales; family Villigracilaceae; genus JAABUE01. The sequence continues at coordinate 9,693 of CAZULT010000070.1, forward strand.
CTGGGACGAGTACATTGCTCCAGCCCGCCATGAGCGAGCCGGCGTTCCCGTAGGTGATCGTGCGGTTCAACTCGTCAACGTTTTTGACGCGTACTTCGGGGTCATTGATAGGAGGCGCGATGCCTGTGCCGAGGCCATCCGCACCGTGACAGGCCACACATTGTCCAGCATAGATCGTAATGGCAGCTTGCAGGGTCGCACCATCAGGCAACGCCCCGACCGCTTCGAGCAGTGCGGGATCGGGTTCCGTCGTAAACGGGATGAGGGGAGCCAACCCCAGATTGACGACCCGGTCGCCCGTCTCCCTCCAATCCCCAGACTGGATGAGGGCCACGAGTTCCCCGATCTGGTAATCACTGAGCGGTCCGCCGTCTTCCTTGCTCCAGGCAGGCATGGCAGTCTCGAAACGTCCACGTGCGATGACCTTATAGAGTTCAACGTATGGCATGCTGCCCAAACCAGGTGCGTTCAGAGGCGGTGTGGCCCCTATACCCTCACCGTTCAAACCGTGACAGACGACGCAGTTCTCAGCATAGAGCGTCATAGAGTCATTCAGTTGCATGTTCAGGATCTCGCCTTGCGAAGCGGCCAGACGGCCTGCCTCGCCGGCGATGTAGAGACCAAGTGCAATGGCGATCACGGTCGTGCCGAGCAGGCCGAGCAGGATTTCGAGGCGGTAAGTGCGGGATTGGTTCATAAGATGTGATCTCCTTTATTTTGTCGAGTGACCATCCCGCGCTACGGGTAGACGACCTGGGAGGCTTCGAAGGATTGGCGCTGCAGGATCGTGCCCGTATCCACCTGGACCAGGTTGTCTACGATGCTGACAGGGAACAGATCGAGCGCACGCGGGGCGGGCGGATTTTGGACCGAACCCTGGCGGTCAAATTGCGAATTGTGGCAGGGGCAGATGAACTGCTGGGCGGTCTGATCCCACGGCACACTGCAGCCAAGGTGCGTGCAGCGATGGTAAACCGCCATGAACCCGCCGTCCGGTGTGCGCACCACGTAGAAACGGCCGTTGGAGATGTGCGTGACCGAGTTGGGCGGGAAATCGTCCACAGCGCCAGCCGTGATGAGCGAGCCGAATTCCCCTTCGGCCAGGCGCGGCTGCAGGTAGGCGATGAACACACCGCCGGCTTCAAGTGTGGCCACGCCCCCAAGGAAGGCCCAGGCGGTCTTGAGGAAGTCGCGGCGGGTGGGTTGAGGCGTGGTAGCAGGCGTAGGATCAGGCATGGGATACTCCTGGAGAAGGTTGAAGGATAAGGTCGAAGGTGAACCGTGAATGGCGAACCATAAAACTACCTCACTATTTGTGCTAATGCACTACCGCTGGCATGGCCCAGGGCCAATACAGGCTCATACCTGGCCCACGGAAGAAGATGCCGATCACGGTCAGCACCACAAAACCGATAAAGAGCAGTGTGACCATAAAGAGCACACGCTCCTCGATCGTGGACTTGAAGGATCTCACCACCCAGTCATCCAGCAGGATGATCGGGAGCAGCAGGATGGCAAGCGGGATCAGCCCATTCGAGATCAGGGCAGGCCAGCCCGGTAACCAGGCGTTCCAATCGAGCAGGAACTCGTCCAGCAAGACCCACAGCGGGGTCAACACCACCGCCATTCCCGCCGCAAGAGTGGTTAAAGCACGTCCGCGCCGCGAGCGGAAGTAGACTCCCACGCTGGCCGCTTCCACGTCAAAGAACGGCAGCAGAAAGATCCCAATCGCAGCCAGGGAAGGCAGGACCACGCCTGCCACCAGCGGGTGGAAGTGCAGCAACAATTCTTGCAAGCCCAGGAAGTACCAGGGCGCTTTGGCCGGATTTGGGCTGAGGTCCGGGTTGGCGATCCCTTCCAGAGGGGCAGGCACCAGCATGGCGAAGACCAGTAACGCGGCGATCCAGGCCACAGCCAAGACCAGTTCCTTGTTGACCAGATGCGGAATGGTGGTGACGCGTTCTGGCTTCGGCTCTTCAAGCTCATCCAATCCTTTGGGTAGGGTCAGGCCGCCGTCCTTGCGCACGCGCCAGAAATGGTAAGACATCATCCCAAAGATCAGCAGGGGGATGAAGGAGATATGCATCGAGTAGAAATTAAGCAAGGTGTTCGCGCCTACCTCCGGCCCGCCCAGCGCCAGGCGTGTGAGCCACTCGCCCACCAGAGGCACGTAGCTGAGGATGCTGGTCCCGACCGTGATGGCCCAAAAAGCCAGCTGGTCCCAGGGCAACAGATAGCCGGTAAAGTTGGCAGCCAGGACGAGCACGAGCATGGCAACCCCGATCAGCCAGTTGAGTTCGCGCGGCGGCCGGTACGAACCGGTCAAGAAGACGCGCATCAGGTGCAGCACGGCAATGACAACCAGCAAATTAGCCGACCAATGATGCAGGTTGCGCACCAACTCGCCAAACCATACATTCGAGCGCAACTCCAGGATGTCAATGTATGCTTGCGGTGCAGCCGGTGTGTAATTGTTCAGCAGGATGATACCCGTCAGACCGAGCACCATCATCAGAACGGCTGACAGTCCGCCCAACCCCCAGGTATAGGTCCAGCGCAAGGTGCTGACCGGCACCTTGGCCGGGTGCAAGTGCAGGATCATGCTATCCATCACGCGCCGCATACGGCCGCGGTCGTCCTCCGGCATGGGTTCGGGAGTCAGACGTTTTCGCATGCGATCCAGCATGGAATTAGCTTCAGGGGTTTTCTCGTTCATACTTCACTCCTCTTCTGTAACAATAATGGGACAGTTATACCCATCCAAGTTAGACTGACTGTGAAGGGTTTATGAAGATTTCGTAAAGGATAATCCGTCACAAATTTTGCACGATCTTACTGAAAAGTTTAAGTTCTCTTTACATTGGATTGCTACCATTGGGTCAGATTGCTCATATAAGGCAATCAATAATAAGTCAAATAACCTTTTGGAGGTAACCATGTTAGCAAATTTGAAAAATATCTTGATCGGCGTATTCTCCGCCGTCATCGTGGTCGCGATCGGCGCCAGCGCTTACAGCGCTCTTGCCTCGTCCGGCTCGGGTGAAACTGCCGCGCCAGCCAGTGCCCCTGAATCAGGGAATGGAAGAGGAAATGGCAATGCCGGAAGCGACCTCACCGACTACAGGAACGGGACAGGCACGTCCGTGCTGGATCTCCCCGCCTCTGAATTGAACGCAGAAGAAACGGCGGCTCTCCTCTATATGCGCGAAGAGGAAAAACTGGCGCGCGACGTCTACAACGCGCTCTATGCGCTGTGGGAGCAACCGACATTCAGCAACATCGCCGCCAGCGAAGGCGCGCACATGGCCGAAGTGCTGGTGTTGCTGGACCGCTACGCCCTGGCCGACCCGGCGCTGACCCCGGGCGCCTTCAGCGATCCTAACCTGCAGGCGCTCTACGACCAGCTGGTTGCGCAGGGTTCCGTCTCTCTGGCTGAAGCCCTAAAAGTGGGAGCGGCTGTCGAAGAGATCGACATCCTCGACCTGCAGGCACGTATAGCGCAGACCGACAACGCCGATATCCAGAGCGTCTTCAACAACCTGATGATGGGCTCCTACAACCATCTCAACGCCTTCACAGGCGCCCTGCTTTCGCAGACAGGCGAGACCTACCAGCCCCTGTACCTGAGCGCGGAAGCCTATGCAGCGATCACCAGCGCCGGAAGCGGGAACGGCAATGCCAATGGCGGCAACGGCAATGCCAATGGCGGCAACGGTAATGCCAATGGCGGCAACGGTAATGCCAATGGCGGAGCTGCCGCGGGCGGGTATCGCGGCGGGCAGGATAGCGCAGGCGCAGGAGGCAACACCAACGCACCGCAACCACAGGCCAATCTCACTGGCGCCAGTACTATCAACGGCGCGGTCAGCGCCTACGATGGGGTCACTTTGACCGTTGCAACCACTGAGGGGCAAAGCGTGGTGGTGCAACTTGGCAACGCGCAGTACGCCCAGAGCATCGGCTTCTATCCTCAGATTGGGTCGAGCGTCAGCGTGAACGGCTTCCCAGGAGATCAGGGGCTGTTCAGCGCCATGAACGTCACACTGAACGGACAGAGCTTTGCCTTCCGCGACGAACTCGGACGCCCGCTGTGGGCCGGGGGCAGGAGCAACGGCCGCGGCGGGGACCACTAGACCATTGTTTGCACAGTGTCCCCTGCACGTTCTTTGGATTGAAAAGTATTCTCCTTGTAAGCCGCCGATCCCTATCTGGGATCGGCGGCTTATTCTATTTTGCAAGCGGGTATACTGAGCACATCACCAAATAGGAGAGAAATATGCCATCCGTGATCGACCCCGAAACCCTGTACGTGGACGACCTGCCGGCCATCTGGTCGCCGGTGCAATGGGAGCTGAACGAAGAGGAGCGCTTTGAAGCCATCAACGAGCAGGCCACCGCGTCCCTGCTGTGGACCATGGACGCACCCGAGGCCATCCTGCGCCTGCTACTGGCCGAGACCGAGATCAAGCGTCTGCACGAGACACCCGAAGGCTACGATCCACGCGAGCAGGGCGAGTGGGACAGGAAGATCCTGACATTCGGCCCCTACCGCCCCATCAAGCTGGTAGAGGTCGATCGCACGCGCGAGTTCCTGCGAGTGGTCTACAATTTCGGCGAGCTGGGCTGGTGGGAGTTCATGATCAAGCCTGAAAAGGTCACCATCGAGCGCATTTGACCCTTGACAAATAGACAAATATCTATATAATATCAAATAGAAGGTTATCGATATGATTGCTTCCAACCCCGTGCTGTTTGCCAAAGCCCTGGCCGACAATACCCGCCAGAAAATCATGCAACTGGTGTGCTGCCAGTGGCTGTCGGTCAACGAGATTGTCGAGCAACTGCACGTCACCCAACCCACAGTCTCCCACCATCTGGCCCTGCTGCGCGAGGCCGGGCTGGTACATGTGCGCGAGGAGGGCAAACAGACCTTCTACTCCTTGAACCAGGAACGCGTCGCCTTTTGCTGCGGTCAGTTGATGATCAAGTTCGCCCCTGAAACGGAGACGGCTGAAACGTTCAAGAAGACGATCGATAGTTGAATTTCGGGATGTTGCCTACCGGCTCTATCCCGTTTATTTTGATCAAATACATAGACAATCATCTATATAAGGAGAAAAAAAATGACCGACACCACGATCCATGAGACCGTACGAGAACACTACGCCGAGCGCGCGCGCAAAGCCGACTCGTGCTGCGGGCCGGATTCGGCCGCCAGTTGCTGCGAAACAAAGAACGTCCTTTACCCTGATGAATTGTTGGCTGACGTACCCGACGACGTCGCCAGCTTCAGCCTGGGCTGCGGCGACCCCATCACCCTGGCTGGACTGCAACCCGGCCAGACCGTGCTCGATCTCGGCTCCGGCGGCGGGCTGGATTGTTTTCTGGCTGCCAAAAAGGTCGGCGATGGCGGGCATGTCATTGGCGTGGACATGACGCCCGAGATGCTGGAGAAAGCGCGCGCCAGCGCGGTACGTCTGGGCTATGACAATGTTGATTTCCGTCAGGGCTACCTCGAAGACCTGCCGGTCGACGCCGACAGTATCGACGTGGTCATCTCGAACTGCGTCATCAACCTTTCCCCCGATAAATCCAAAGTCTTCGATGAAGTATTCCGTGTTCTAAACCCCGGCGGCAAGCTGGCCGTCTCGGATATCGTCACCGACGGGCCACTGCCGGAGGCGATCAAAAGGAGTCTGAGCCTGTGGGCAGGCTGCGTGGCCGGCGCGGTGGACGTGAAGGACTATATCACCATGATGGAAGACGCCGGCTTTACGGAGATCACGATTACACCGAGCTTCTTTGACAAGGAAACCGTCGATGAAGCCGTCCGGGAAGCAGGCGACCAGATCGATCTGACCGAGATATCGCAGGATGCGCTTTATAAGACAGTCTATAGTGCACGCATCACGGCCAGGAAACCATTCTAGAAACTATAAGGAATAAATGAGGCGTACTGATGATTCCCACGCATGCAAATCCCTATATTGTCATGCTTCAGCTTGAGTATGAGAGGAGCCTGTTAAATCTGTCCGAAGAAGAGCGCTTGATTCGAAAAGCAAAGATCGTAAGAATGCCAGGCGGGTTTCATTTTCCAGGAAAAAGATTGCTTGCACTATTCAGGCAACCCGGCAAACGCGCCTCACAATGTGAAGCTGGAGTACCCTTCGCCCTCCACAACGAAAAAGAACCTTGCCTGACGTGTTAACCCGCTCCAGATCAGGCGAGCCACTGCAAGAATGAACACGTTGCAACAATCAGACCTGGCAGGCTATCTACTCCTGCCAGGTCTGTGTCAATCCGTTGGAACCGCTTTGGTCTGTCGCAATGGATCGTGGTCGGGCAAATCGTCTTCAAGGTTCCGGATGGCCGGGATGGTATATCCGCCCAGGCCTATCAAGGCGCACGCCAGGTAACAGATGACCGTCAGCAAGCCCATGCCGGCACCGGGTCCGACCCCGACCAGTCCGCTGAAGAAGCCCGCAAAACCTCCTGGCGTGAGCATGGCAGGCTCCATGACGAAATCAGCCAGCAACCCGGCCAGCAGCGGCGTGACCGGTTGGGTCAGCCAGGCGATCAGCCGTCGCGAAGTGAAAACACGCCCCTGCAGATCAGGTGCGACTTTGGCCTGCCAGATGGCCTGGCTGGAACTGTTGATGAGAGGGAAAAAGAGTGTCCCAACCAGCATGGCCGGGATCCAGACAGTCAGATTCCTCCCGATACCAAGGAAGACCAAAGCGAGACTGGCAAAGATCCATCCCAATAAAACCCCATGCACGCGGCGCTTGAAACCGCCCCATAGACTCATGGTCACCCCACCGAGCACCGCCCCAATCGCGCCAGCGGACTGGACAGCCCCGAAAACCACTTCATTGTTGCCGGTCCTGGAGAGCACCATCGGAGCCAGCACGGTCAACTGCACGCCGGAGAACAGGTTGCCGAGCAGGAAGACCACCAGCAGCCCTACCAAGCCCTGCCGCGCAAAGATATATCGAAACCCGAAGGCGGCCTGCTCCCAAATCCCTCCGTGATCCTCAGGCCCATCGTGCGAGCGTGCAGGTTGAGGGATGTGCACCAGCAGCAAGGCGCCGATGGCCAGCAAGAAAGTGGCCACATCCACCATCAAGATGCCAGTTAAACCGATAACCGGAAGACTGGCGCCGGCGATCAGCGGCGCGACCACCCCCGGTCCGGCCTCGACCAGTGACATCATGCCGTTGGCACGCCCATACTGTTCCTTAGGCAGCATGGTGCTGATGGCCGCGGAATAGGCCGGCCACTGGAAGGTGTTCCCCAGGCCATTGATGACCGCAGCCACGTACAGGTGCCAGACCTCAAGCGCACCGAAGGCTTGAAGCACGAGGATGCCAACCGTGGAAAGACCCGCACCCAGGTCGCTTATGGCCATCATCCATTTGCGATCTAAGCGGTCGACCATCACGCCCGCCAATGGAGAAATCAATAGGAAAGGGGTCACAAAGAATACCTGGAGCAACCCCAACGCCGTTGCACTGCCGGTCTTTTCAAAGACCCATATGGTAAGCGCAAACTGGGTCATCAGGCTGGCCATCACAGATACGATCTGTCCCAGCCAGACCAGAGTGAAACCCGGCATGCCGCTCAAGCGCTGCGTCCTTCTCATGCACCCTCCCGAATCAGTCCATGAAAAGAGATGGCCAACGCACGTTGTCAAGCCATCTCAACCATATCCAGAGTCTAGCACCTTGAAGTTGCATGGACATCCTTCCCAGGCAGGGTTTTTGCACCTGCTCCATCAGGGCTTTCCCCATTGAGTACGTTGGACTATTCGATAAATATCTCCACGTGCTCACCGTCGTCCTCATCCATGACATCGATAATCTTTCCGGTTACACCGGATCGCATGGCGTCCATGACATTGGTCATGTCCACCCCTTCCACCTCAGGAGCGAAATGTGCGCCGATCTTCATACCCGCATCAACCAGCGCCAGCGGGATCTGCACCGAGGCTTTGGAGCGCCCGCTGGCCGTGTCCGTAACGCGGATACGCAGCATGCGAGCCGTGCCGTGTCCACGCGATGATGTCGGTCCAGCAGAACCCCGGCGGCCTTCTGCCAAGGCCGCCAGCAGTTTGGCGCCCTCTTCTGCGCTGATTTTCCCCTCTTCGATCATCTTCAAGATTTTCATACGTTCTTCGACGTTGGTCATCTCGAACCTCCTACCCAATATAGACCTGCACGCTGTCGCCGTCCTCATCATCCTGCACATTGACCACCAGCGGTTCCTCTCGAGTGGCTTTGGTAAGCAAATCAAGCATTTCATCGATATCGACATTCCGCGCGCCGTGTAGCTGGTGACGGAAATTCCTAAGGAACCAGCCTACCAGCCCGAGCGGGAGCGGCAAACCCAGAGTTATATGCTGGGGCCATTGCTCCTGACCCTGCTGCACATCGACATATACCCAGCGGGAATTCATGCCACCTGACGAAAGCGCCAGCAGCAGGATTCCCAGCATGAGTGGGAACCAGGCACACGCGAACCAGAAACCATAATTGGAATTTTGTACGAGTGTGAACAACCAGTAGGAAGCCAGAACCGTGGTGCATATACCGATCCACAACGGAATCTGCGCAAAGCGCTGCGCTCGCGCTTTGACCTCTTCGAATTCCGGTCCGGCGCCTATCACTGACCCATACTCGGAATTTAGATCGATGACTTCAACTTCGGACTCAACCGGCTTTGTCCCGAGCGCTTTGATGAGGGCCATGGCTTCTTCGGGCGTGATCACCCCCTGCTCAACCATGTCGAGAATTCGTTTCTCTTCCTCAGAAGACATCATTGACCTCCTTCTAGCGCCGCAAGCAGGGATTCGGCTTGCGCGGAGGTGATCTTCTTCTCCGCCAGCATTTTGAGGATGGTCATGCGTTCCTCATCTGAGACTGGCGGTACGGGAGCCACACTCTCGCCCGAATTAAAATCCCATATCCAGCGACCGACATCCACCTTACCCCGCGGCCCACGGCGCCCAACTTTCTCCGCTTTGTACGCAGCACGTTCCGCCGACTCCTGGGCGCGGCGCGAGAGGCGTTCCCCCTTGCGGGCAGCACGTTCTGCAGCCTCCTGCGCTCGACGAGAGATTCGTTCCCCAAGTTCCTGGCTGAAACCACCCCAATCAAACATCATTCCTGCAAAATTGCCGTACTCATCGGCAGACTCGACGGCATCCAGACGATTGGTGACCACCACGTCCCCACCTGCATCCAGTTTGAGTTTGGCAGCACCCTGGCCCAGGGTGATCTCTCGTGAGGGGCTAGCCTCCGGTTCCACACCCGGCCATTCCACTTTGATTCTCTCGGCATGAATGCTCAAAGTGGCATCGGCCTCGGGAGGCAACAACACCAAGATATCGTCTCCCGCCACCAGGGTGTATTCACAGTCGGGCTGCGGCTCCAGGTGGGCGACGATATCCCCTTCAACGTTCACCTTCAGGCTTCCCTTGATCCCTCGCAGAGCCAGATCATCGGAAACCGAATCCAGCCTCAGGCCGCCCTCCAGTTCACGAAGGGATGCGTCACCGCTCACGCTACGGACGTGTACTGCACCCCTGGCGCGACGCAAACTGAAATCTGCCTCGACCGTCCCCAGCTTGACAGTGCCGACATCCCTCATAGCCAGGTCGCCTGCAATGGTCTCCACGTCCAGATCGCCCGTCAAACCGCGGATCGAGGCATCGCCGTTGACCACGCCGATCCGTACCTGGCTTCCTTTTGGAACATTCAAGCCCAGATTGTCCTGGCAGGACAGCTTAATGCGGTTCTTCTTCTGTTCAAGGTTCAGATTGTCCAGGTTATCTGTCCTGGCGAGCAATTCCTCGTTGTCCCATCCCAGCAGACGCAGGTCTCCATCCACGTTATCAATTTGGATCTGCGGGGCGGCTCCAACCGCGAGTCTATTCTGCATTTTTCTGCTCCTCCCCCCGCAATACCCGCATGGCATCATCAGGGGAGATCTTGCCAGCATCCAGGTCCTCAAGCACCTGTCGACGTTTCTCATCATCCACTTCGGGGGCTTCTTCCTTCCCCGGTTCAAAACCCAGTGCCCGGATGACTTCGTGCAGACGGTTGCGAATCGTAGGGTAAGAGAGCCCAAGCTCCTCTTCCATACGATTGAGCTTCCCCTCATTGCGCACAAAGGCTACCATGAATTCCAGTTGAGCCTGGGTCAGGTTGGCGAAGTGTCCAGCCGTAAATCGGCCTTCCACAACAGTATCACAGGTCGGACAGTGCATACGACTAACGATCAATTCATTTTTACATACAGGGCAACGATTCAGTACGGGGTACATACAAGACCTCCCAACTCTATTTTCATACCAGCGGCTTTTCTACCGCCGCAGAAGTTTCTATCTCGCGAATCGATTCCACGCGACGATGCAATCCCAGGAATCCCATCACGGCCAGCATGCCGATGATGCCGCATGCGTACCATAACAAACGCGGATCGTAATGATCGAGGATCAATCCTGCCAGATAGGGACCGGCTGCAAAGGAAAGACCCCAGGAATAGCCAAAGACAGCCATATAGCGCCCACGCATATCCTCGGGCGCAAATTTTGCTACCAGGGCCTGCCCGACCGGAGCCACGATCATCTCACCTATGGTGATGATGACCATGGCCAGCAGGAACAGGCTGTAAACACCCACGAAACCATACATGGCAAAACCAATGGCGTATAGCGCAGTCCCGGCAGCCATCATTAACATGGGCGGGAAATGCTCGATACGCCGCGTGATCGCGAATTGAAACAAGACCACCATAGCGGCATTCAGGCTTAAAATGTAACCATAGCCCGCTTCCGAAACGCCATGCGCATCACGCAGGAAGACTCCCAGAGTAGTGTTCATATTGATGTAAACAATCGTCATCAAAACGCTCGCGCCCATGAACAGCAAAAAAGGCACATCACGCAAGACGCGGAAATAACCTCCAAACGAACCGACCACGCTCTCTTGAGGAACACCCGGTAGCCTTTGAGGTTTGGTTTCGGGCAGGAACCGCCAGACGAGCACCGCCGTGATCAGGCTGATGATGGCATCCGCGATGAACAACGACAGGTAGGACCGGGCAGCCAGGAAGCCCCCAATTGCCGGACCGATCGTTACAGACAGATTGAAAGCCACGCGGATAATGCCGTAGCCTTGGGCACGTTTCTGCTCAGGCAACAGATCCGCCACCATGGCATTTTGTGACGGACCGGCCACGTCTCCCAGGATACCAACGGTAAGGGCCAGCACGAAGAAGGCCTCAAAGGAATCCACCAGGCCCATTGCTACGGCACTGAAGGATGAGGCAATCAGACCGAAGATCACGATCCCTTTACGGCCTAGGCGGTCGGTCAACGCGCCGCCCAAAGTGGAACTGATGAACCCGGAGAGAGAGAAAACCGCGAACAATACCCCCACTTCGGTCATACCCACATCGAACTTCCGGGTCAGGTACAGGGCGAAGAACGGATATAACATGGCCCCACCGATGCGGTCGATGAAAGTGACCGCAACCAACGTCCAGAAAGTGCGGGGGTATTCTGCATAAATCTCTTTGGCTCGTTGCAGGGGTTTCAATGGATGCGCTCCAATCTCGAGGAAAGTCTGTATGCATGAGCGTGCCAGGGCTGCATAAGCCATGCTCGCTCGATTGCTGTACTACGCTACCAGATCCATTCCGGGATACCTCTGCCGCCCAGGGCGAGGTCAATTCGATCATCTTTCAAATGATTATTCATCGCTTCTATTGTTTTATGGATTTCATTATAGTATTTAATTTAGGTTTGTCAAGCTATTACTTATTATTATTCAATTACAAATAAATATTATTAAGTTTCTGATTAGGATATTTATTACCTTCAAGGATACCCTGGTTTTCCGATCTGCGCACGATGGGATTCAGCCTGTGTACGGCTGGAAATGA
>CAZULT010000071.1:0-21171 GCA_964621295.1 uncultured Anaerolineaceae bacterium
AAGGACAAAGAGGGGCACATCCGGGTGACGCTCGATGCCGGTCAGATCGACGATTATGTGGCGCTGGTCGAAAATCACTTGCAGCCCGGCTTCTGGAACGAGATCGTTGGCGCACGCTGGCTGTTCATCTTCGATGATGGCGTTGTCCCCTTCGACGGCGTCGAGGCGGATCAGGTGATACTGGCACGCTGCAAATCGCTGGAACCCAACGTCGGTGGGAACCGCACGCTGATGGAGATGCTGGCGGGCCAGCCTTTCTATCAGGATGCGCTGTTCCATCATGAATACGGGGCAATGATCAACTCGGCGGAGTTCACCGGCACGCCCGGCGATACGGCCAAAGCGACGGTCACCAAATGGCTGGAGAAGCAGGGAATCGGGCACGGGGCGATCAACTACCGACTGCGTGACTGGCTGATCAGCCGCCAGCGCTACTGGGGTGCGCCCATCCCGATGATCCACTGCCCGCAGCACGGCTGGAACCCGGTGCCGGAGGACCAGTTACCCGTTGTGCTGCCCGACGATGTCGAGTGGAAGCCAACCGGTGAAAGCCCGCTCAAGCTGCATCCCACCTGGAAAGACGTCCCCTGCCCGGTGTGCGGCGAGCCGGCCACGCGCGAGACCGACACCATGGACACGTTCATGTGTTCGTCTTGGTACCATCTGCGCTACCTGAGCCCGGACTACGACGAGGGTCCCTTCGACGAAGCCGAGTACAACTACTGGATGCCGGTCGACATCTATACTGGAGGCATCGAGCACGCCACAATGCACCTGATCTATACGCGCTTCTTCCACAAAGCGCTGCGTGACATGGGCATCACCGAAGGACCCGAGCCGATGTTGCAGTTGCGCAACCAGGGCATCATCCTGGGAGAAGACGGCGAGAAGATGTCCAAGAGCCGTGGCAATGTGGTCGCCCCGGACAAACTGGTGACGCAGTACGGCGCGGATGCGCTGCGGGCTTACATGATGTTTGCCTACCGCTGGCAGGAGGGTGGCCCGTGGAACTCGCAAGGAATCGGGGGTACCATGCGCTGGCTCCGTCGCGTGTGGACGCTGTTCACCGATCCAATCGCTGCTCCTTCGGGGGCTAAGCCCCCGAAGAGCGTATTACGAGTATTGAGGCGCAAGCTGCACCAGACACTCAAATCGGTTACGGGCGACTTCGAACAATTCGAGTTCAATACCATCATCTCTTCGCTTATGGAGCTGATGAACGAAATGTACAAGGTCCGTGAAGCCGGTGCGGCTGGCTCGAAGGAATGGGCTGAAGCCCTGGATGTCTACTTGCGCATGCTGGCTCCGGTCTGCCCGCACATGGCCGAAGAGTTGTGGACCGAACACTTGAAAAAGCCCTACTCGGTCCACCAGCAGCCCTGGCCGAAGTTCGACGCCGAAGCCGCTGCTGAAGATGAGATCACCATCCCGGTGCAGGTGAACGGCAAGCTGCGTGACCGCGTCACGGTGCCGGCCGACGCCAGCGAAGAGGACATCAAGGCCGTTGCACTGGCCAGCGAGGTGATCCAGAAGCACCTTGAGGGTAAAAAGCCTCGCAAGGTGATCGTCGCCCAGAAGCGGTTGGTCAATATAGTTATCTAAAGTGTAAAGAAGATTCTTGCGCTCCTGATGTAGAATGATGGTCTGGCGATAATTCTGTCAGACCATCCTATTTTGGAGCGTAAGCATGGCGGTCGTGCAATATCTTGGTTTGGTATTTGGGTTCGTGTTCTCCTTCTGGCCGGTGGTAGTACTTGCGCCTTTGGTATGGAGAAGGGGAAAGGCGTTGCGCACCATGCAAGCGAGCTGGCTGATATTATGTGTCGGGTGGATCCTGGTGCGGTATGTCGACACCGTAACGTCGCTGCTTATCCCGGAGCCCTGGAACGCGACCCTGTTCTTCATGGCGGGTTTTATCCTGTTCATGTGGCAAATCTTTAGCAAGGCCCGCGAGCAGAACACCATCTACAATATTGTTAAGAAGGCCCGCACGTCTCAGGATTTACTCGATATTTCACCCGGCCAGTTCGAAAAAATGGTGCTGGAGTTGTACAGCCTGCATGGGTATAAGGCCACGCGCACCGGAAAAAATGGGGATCATGGTGTGGATGTCGTCGTGCAGACACCCAGGGGCGAAAAGTGGATCGTGCAATGCAAACGCTGGCGCGGCGCAGTTGGTGAACCTGTGATCAAAGAATTTTTTGGGGCGATGTACGATGAAAAGGCAGATCGAGGGGTTTTGATCACGACAGGAACTTTTACACCAAGGGGAAGTGAATGGGCTCAGGGCAAGCCTCTGGTGCTTGTGGACGGCGATCAGTTTTTATCGACCTGGAGAGAAGAGAAGGGCATCCTATCGTAAACTCCCCCGATTGTCTCCCGGTTTAACAGCTAGAGCAGGCACAGTCGCGCCGAATGAACTCCTTTCGGCGCGAATTGTTGTTTGTGATGGGAAGGAGCAATGCCTCCCATGAACATGGGCCGGATATCGATCCATGAGGATCGCTTGCCGTTCGCCATGGCGAGCTTTACCTCCCCGCTCTATGGGGCAGTACTTCGGGGCGCGCCTCGATCCAGGTCTGCTGACGCAGGGAAGCCGAGACCCGCGATAGCGTTTCGTAGTACAGCGGATGCTGAAAATTGGGGTGGATCTCGGCCAGCGGTACCACCACGAAGGCGTTCGACCAGAACTCACCGCCATAGGGATCGTCGTCGAACAGGATGATGTCGATGTCAATCGTGCGGGGGGCGAATTTATTGGCGCCCCGTATGCGCCCCAATGCGGCTTCAACTGGCCGGATGACCTGTGCCTTCAAGTCACGGGCTTTCAGGGGGGTCAGGAAGCGCACGCAGGCATTCAGGTAGTCAGGGCCACTGGAGCCAACGGAGTGTGTCTGCCAGGCGTTGGAGACGGCGTCTACTTGCCCGTATGCCCGCAAGTGGCGTACCGCTTCGCGCAGGTGCCACTCTGGTTTGATGTTGGAGCCCAGGCTGAGGTAAACTTCGTGTGTCTCAGCCATATCCTGGCCGCTTTCCAATGTTCATCCTTGGGAAAGTTCCATTGCGTTATCCGGATTTTGCGCGTTCGATCTCCACGCCGACCGATTCGGAAAAGCGCACGGCGCCCGGTTTTTCGACGCGTACGACCGCGCGGGTCACACCCGCTTGAGCAAGGCAGATGCCTGCCAGGTCCTCCGCCAGGGCTTCGACCGTGAAACGCGCAGCGCTCTGTGCGTGCTCCAGTACCAGCTTGGCCATCGCGCGGTAGTCCACGCAGTCGGCCAGGTCGTCGCTCTTGGCGGCGAGGCGCGTATCGGTGAACACGGCCAGGTTGATCAGGATCTCTTGCGGTACCTCGCGCTCCCAGTCGTTGATGCCGATGATCCCGCGCGCGACCAGGTTCTTGATGATGATCTTATCCATCCTTACTCCTCATGTTTGCTGACCTGCAGGACGAATGCAGCAACACTGCGTCCTGAAAGGTAGAGTCGCAGACAATGCGATCCTGGCTGCAATCGCAATCAGACCAGATGCCGCCCGCCGTCCAGGTGCAGGATCTCACCAGTGACGTAGGCCGGGCCTGCCAGCAGGAAGACCAGAGCCTGCTGCAACTCCTGGGCCTCGCTCCAGCGCCCAAGGGGGACCGAGCGCTCTACATCCGGACCAGCGCCCCCATCCGTGGGCGGCAGCGCAGCCCCCAAAGCCAATCCGTTGACCGTGATCCTTGGGGCGAGCGCGACTGCCAGCGAGCGGGTCAGGCCCGCCAGCGCGGCTTTGCTGATCGTGTAGGGGAAGTGATCGGCTGCGGGTCGCAGCGCGTGCCAGTCTAGGATGTTGACGATGCGTCCGGTGGCGCTTTCGGGCAGTTGCCTCGCAAAGGCCTGGCAGAGTAGAAAGGGTGCGGTCAGGTTGACGGCCAGATGGCGCTCCCAATCCACCAGGTGTGTCTCAAGGGCGGAAAGCGGCTCGAAGATTGCTGCGCTGTTCACCAGCGCGTCGAGCGTGGCCAGTTTGTTGGCCTGCGAGACGAGTCTTGCAGCCTCGACCGGCTTGGCCAGATCCGCGGCCAGGACCCAGGCGCGGCGTCCCAGCGCCTCAATCTCTTTGCATGCCGCAGTGGCCTGTTCAGGGGAATGCCCGTGATGAATGACCACGTCCGCGCCAGCCTGCGCGCAACCCAGCGCGAACTGGCGCCCGACGCGCCGGGCTGCTCCGGTGATCAGCACGGTTTTCCCACTCAAAGGGCCGGATTCCATCGTAAGGGATTGTATCATTTTCATTGCGACTTCGTCTTGGAGGGCCAGATAGGGTTGAAGATCCAGTTGTTCTTGACAAATTGGACATGTATTATAATTATTTTTACCTTCATGGTAGTGGTATTTTCACAACCATCGTTTGTGAATGATTCATGAAGTTCGAAAATTTCCCGACTGGTGTTGAAAGAGAAACCACCATCGCATGGGTCGAGCGGCTAGACGAACCCCGATCCATCCTCAAGCCATTCAGTTCAAGAGGAGACACAGCATGGCTGAAACCCAAAACTCACCTGCCTATACTGGGGATATCGTGGAGCAACAACATGACCCTTCCAAAGAGTATACGGAGGAAAGCCAGGAGATCGAGTTTTCCGGCGAGCAACATGCCATCTGGGTTGACCTGTACGCCGGTATCCAGCAATCTCATTTCCTCGAGCATCTCTGTGAAGAATATAAGCAGGGATCGGCGTTGCTGCAACTCGACCCCAAGCGTATTCCCACCGTCGAGCACCTCAATGCGCAAATTCAGACACGTACAGGCTGGCGCATCGAGCGCACCGCCGTGCGCTACACCCTGGCCGACGACTGGTACCAAAAGTTCGCAGAGCGCGTGTTCCTGATCACCGACTACCTGCGCACGCGCGACCAGATGGAGTTCACGCCGGAGCCGGATATGTTCCACGACATTTTTGGCCATCTGCCATACCTGACGCTGGATTTCTACGCGCGCATCGAGGACAAATTCGCCCCCGCCTACCTGAAGGCCAGCGCGGAGGAGAGGGAAGTCATCAAGCGCCTGGCCTGGTACAGCACCGAGTTCGGCCTGGTGGTGCAGGACAACCGCTTCAAGGTCTTCGGTGCGGGCATTATCTCAGGGCGCGGCGAATTGGCAAATACCATCATGGAATTCTACAGGTTGGACCGCGACAATGTTGTTGATTACAACAAGGATGTATACGCGCAGCTCCGGGAGCATTTCGAGGCACATAAGGAGGACCTGCAGCGCATCATCGACGGCATTAACGATTTGCACCGGCTGGGAGAGATGTCCTCTCAGGACCAGGGCTGGAACGTGGTACACGCGCTCTACCACAAGCTGGGTATCGCTCGCCAGGGAATCTTCGGTGGCGAGGTGATCCTGGCCCCGTTTGACGTAGAGTTGATCGCCCGCATCCCCAAGACGGTCTATGCCTTCAACCCGATGTTCTTTGTATGCGAATCCTTCGAGGAGATGAATGCCCTGCTCGATTCCTATCTAAAGCCGATCGCGCAGCGAGGAAATTGACAGGTATCCATTCAAGGACGCAGTATGAAAAGCCCCTGAGCGTCAGCGCTCAAGGGCTTTTATGGAAAGCCATTCAATGGTGTGTGAATGGCAGAGATCTTCACCCTTTAGATTCTTTTGAACGAGTACTGATCCTGTTGACCTTGCTTGCATTTGATGGAGACTGGTTTCGACCGCGTGGAATCCCTCAGACCAAGGGCTGGTACCTTACCGGTTCCTTGCAACTGCGCCATAGTTTTTCTTCTACCTTCTCGTCTCTAAACTCGCAAGGAAGCTCCACGCGATCTTCGAAGAACTTTCCATTTACGCCTTCCACTTCGGGAGAACTCGCCAACCAAACAGCCGTATCCGCGCCCTGCGCGCTCGTCCGCCCGCCTGAATACTGGGTCAGGCGTTGGACCAGTTCCGGCGCGGCATTCCGGTACAGCCCGGTCTCGGTGATCAGGCCAGGGGTCATGGTGTTGGCAGTCACGCCTCTTCCGTTCAATCGCCGTGCCAGCGCCCAGGTCAACAGGCGGTCGCAGGCTTTCGAATGGGCATAAGCTTTGAAACTTTCGAAAGGGCGGCGCTCGAATTGCAGATCGTCCAGATCCAGATCGCTCGCATACGACGAAGCCACGTTGATGATACGCGCTGGCGCACTCATTACCAGGATGTCAAGCAATTCTTGTGTGAGTAAAAAATAACCTAGCACGTTCGTGGCAAAGGTCAGCTCGATGCCATCAACGCTATTCACTTTTGGAAGTGTGCCTCGGTTGCCCGCGGCATTATTGATCAGCACGTCAAGGCGACGATATTTTCGGCGGAATTCGCGTGCAAATTGGCGAATTGATTCCTGGCTGGACGCGTCCATCTGCATCACAACAGGTTCTACCTGAAGAGTACTTTTCGCTGAGCCGGCGCGCAGGGTGACCTCCCGGACGGTCTGTTTCCCCTTTTTTACGTCGCGGCAGGCGAGGATAACTTCAGCCCCGAGAGTTGCCAATTGCAGCGCGACCTCTTTTCCTACGCCGGAGGTTGGGCCGGTGATGTGACGCGCTTGCCATGCATTGCATTCATAAAGACGTGCCTATGCCTTTGTGACTGTGAAACGATATCCATCGTCTCGTACCATGCTTGCAGGCTTTATAACAGCCATCGTTCCTTTCCCAAACCCTTTGGATTCCAGCGAGTTATCTTTTTCAGTGACGACGGGGAAGGAATGGTCATGGTCAATGAAAGTATTTTACTCGCCTTTCGTGTGTCAATCATCAGGACGGTTCTTTGGGTCATTCGGTTTGCGGTAGAATCGCAGTCTGTCCTATATAACGGTTTGTCGGGAAGTGCACACAGCCAGGATCGACGCGCAGCAGATGCGCAAGGTATGCTGCATTTCCGGAAAATAGCCAGGCCGGTTGAGCACGGTAGTGGTTGTTGTCCCACTGATAATGTCGTTCAGTTTCTTGCCATTCGAACTGCGATGCTGCTGCGGCGTTGGGTCATAGCCGAATAGGAGATATGATGGCGATCAAGATCGACCCAGAAGAGAACGAGATTCGCGCTCTGTTTGTTCTTTGTGGGAATCCTGGCAAATGGTTTGAGTCAGCCACTCACAATTAAAGCCTTCATTTCTCACTGTAAACCTAGTTTCAATATTCACCCTTTGCCGCTTCATGTATCATCCTCGCCACCTAAGGAATTGAGGAAATGCCCAAATGATTAAAAATTACTACAAGTATCTTGTTGGAATTTCGATTTTAGTATTCATTGTTTGGAGTGCACTCTTCATTTACAAGTCATCTTTTATTGGCCTAGATGGTTTGAGATATTATGGGCTTATTGATGATGCGATGATTTCAATGCGATACGCATGGAATTTTTCACACGGATTTGGGTTGGTTTGGAATATCGGGGAAAGGATAGAAGGTTACTCGAACTTATTAATGACTTTGCTTATGGCAATAAGCACCTGGATATTTAACAAAAAGTATGCTGTTCTTGCAATACAGATTCTTGCACTTCCCACGGTGGTCCTTTGCGCTTTGTTTACTATGAGAATAAGTGCTCTTTTCTTCGAAAACAATAAAAGGTCACAAATTTTGATGGTATTAAGTTTTGTTGGAGTACTTTTCTATTACCCGCTTGCATTCCTGACGTTATATGGTATGGAATCAGGATTAACCACCTTGTTTGTACTGTTGGGAATCTTGTATGTAATTCGATGGCAAAAGCGAAGCAGTAATAAATTCATTTTCCTATCTGCCCTTGCATTTGGATTGGCATTTCTTACTCGCAATGATATATTGATTTTTGCAATTCCGGTCTATGCATACCTTGGTATTGAAATCTGGGTGCAGAACAAGCAAAAGGATAAGATCAAGGACATCATTCTCGCAATTGGGTTACTAAGCTTATTTGTGGTAGGGCAAACCCTCTTTAGACTATCTTACTATGGGGACGTGTTACCGAATACATACTATTTGAAAATAAGCAGAATTCCAATCACCGTTCGCATTAATGATGGATCTCTTTATGTTTACAGTTTCTTGAGAGGCAATATAGTACTTTTAATCTTAGCAATTGCCAGTATTTCGTTTATCAAAAACCGGACGAAGTTATTCTTCCTAAGCCTATTTTTCATGGCCGTTTCTTACCTGATATGGACTGGTGGAGACGTAATTCCTTTCGGGCGGTTCTTATTGCCTGTTATGCCACTCATGATAATCCTGGCTGTCAGTACCATTGTCGAGATATTGAACTTTGTGTTTAAAGGAGACAAGCTATACTTCTATAGAAATTTCTTCGCTGTAGCATTATCCATCGCTGTATTAGTTGTGCCATTCAGGTCTGGCCTGGAGTTTCAAGGAGATTTAAACCCTGTATATAATCAAAATCTAATGAATGCTGCTATTGCAATTAATGAGTTGACCAGTGAGGATGCAACGATCGGTGTATTCACCGCTGGCCTGATTCCATACTACACAGATAGATATACAATCGATTTTTTAGGAAAGAGCGATGTTTATATCGCCCATACTTACCCTCATTTCCCGAAACATATCGAATGGGGTAAGCAAATTACCCTCCCCGGTCATAACAAGTATGATCTGGCATACTCCATAAAAACATTACAACCGGATTATATCCAGCGGTTTTATTGGGCTGGGACGAGCGTTAGAAAGTGGGCAATTGAACGGTACATGCGAGTTGAATACATCACTGAACTCGGTCACCGTACCCTTATTCTGAAGAAGGATTCTACCCATCTCAATCTGGAAGCAGGCAGGATCATTCCTTGGGGAGGAGATTAGTAATTTGATTTAATTCCTAAACCTTGTTGAAGTACAGGGGTTAAGCTAGACCAATCGCATTCTGATGACTTAGACGAGCCAGCCATCGCGGCTCACCGCATGTGGTTCATTGGCCCGCAGCACTACGGCGATATCAAAACCTGAAGGAGGATGCAGAACGTGGCGATCCAAATCGACCCTGAAGGGTACGAGATTAGAGCCCTGTTTGATCTTTGTGGCGACCTGGTGGGCAAGTCTGTGCTTGAGATCGGCAGTGGTGATGGCCGTCTGACCTGGCGCTATGCCGGGAAGACGGCGCGCGTGGTGGCTATCGAACCGGACGAAGGGAAACATGCCAGGGCTCTGGCTGACCGGCCGCGCGGATTCGAGCAGGTGGAGTTTCTCAACCTGAACTTGGAGAGCTACGCCCCACAGAGCACGGAGCGCTTCGATCTGGCACTGCTTTCCTGGTCGTTGTGATGAATGGAACCCGAGAGCATGGTCCATGCTCTGGAACAGATCCATGCCTGGCTAACCCCTGGAGGCGCGCTGGTTGATATCCACCCCAACGGAGAGTTGGTGGAATTCCGCCATTTGCAGGAGGGGAAAGACCTGCTGATTGGCTACATGCAGGAGAGCGACGATTACATCGAATACCGGCAGGCGGATGAAGCGATCAGGGAGGCGGTAACCAACGGTTGGTTTGGAATCGTGCAAACAGGGGAATTCGAGTTCCGTACCTGGGCGGATTCGTTCGACGGGCTGAAGGCCTTCCTGGACGAAAACTGGAGCGACGCGGTGATCGATGACAAGGTGGCCGCTAATGCCAGAAAACTCGAACAGGAAACCGGTGAAGGTGGGATCTACCTGCGTGAAATGGCAACCATCCGTCTCTTGAGAGCCTTGTAGCGGACAGATTTGCAGGGCGATCTTCCGTTAATCGATCAAATCCAAGAAACGACCAAACTCCCTCACCAGCCATTCGAATGTAGGTGGTTCCGGGGGCTGGTGGTATGGATGGGTGAATTTCTGGATCTTCACCTGTTCAAAATGCGCGGACACGATTTGTTCGGTCAGCTCGTACTTCAGAATATCGTCATTGACCGACATGCCGAAGTAGCACGGGTTTCTAAAAGGTGCACCACTATGCTGGTATTTCAATCTCAGAATTTCATCCATCGTGTTGGTGAACACATCCAGGGTGGACAGCGGAAGTCGAATGGCGTGTTTGCTTTCCAGGATGCGCCGATCCAGGTTGCCGGCTTTGCTTAGGGCATAGACCAGTGGCGCTTCCAATTGCGGTACGTTCATGATGCGATGCGTCCCTTTGAGCATGTAAGGATTCTTCATCACCCTGACGGAAGCCTTGAATAGCAATTGTCGTTGCCGGGACCACTTCAATGCCTGGCGGCTGACCACTGGCGAAAGCAGGATCACCTTTTCTACCCTGGATTGCATATGCTCAAGCGTGCGTAGGGTCAGTAAGCCTCCAAAGGAGAAGCCCATTAAACTGAAAGTGTCATGCCCCATTTCATTAATAAAGGATTCTACAGTGGCAGGGATCAACCTGCTATCGAATTTGTGCGGGTAAGGTGTTGACCCGCCATGTCCCGGCAGTTCAAAGAAATAGCTCGTGAAATGCTGCCCCATAAATTGTGCCAGCGGCAGCCACTGACGGATGAGGGATACTGTAGCCGGGACGATCACCAGCGGTGGGCCGTTTCCGGTTTTAACGTAGTGTAAGCGTGTACCCGGCAGGTCGACGTTGTTGAAGGTGGCAGGGGGAGGTTGCGGGAGGCCTGAATGATTCATCATGGGGGATAGCTACTACTTGCTTCAGGGCAGGCATGCCCGGAGTAGAAATCTATTAAGGACTGGCGAAGTCCACCGTGAAATAGTCCCCATACGTGCTGGATGCAAAGTAGGCGTGGCCAATGCCCATCTCGGTCGATTTGGGGTTCAGGATGGCTTCGCGATGGGGTTTATCGTTCATCCACCAATCAAAGGCTGCCTGCGAACCGCCCCCGACGTAAATGATCTCCTCAGAGTAAGAAGGAATGTAGCCGGTGGAAGTGATGCGTGTGTAAACGGAGGACCCATCTGAACCGGAGTGGCTGAGCAGGTTGTTGCAGGCCATATCCGTGCTGTGCGCCTGGGCAGCGCTGGCCAACTGGGCATTGATAGTTAGCGCGGGCAGATTTTCCTGCGTGCGCGCATTGTTGATCATGGTCTGGATCTGACCTGTGTAACCCGTATCCCTGCTGACCGCACAACTCGCGCTGCTGCCGGGTGTCGTGCCCGACGCAGCGGCCGGGGTTTTGGTGGGCTTGCTGCCCGGGGTTCCTACCAGGATCTTGACCCAAAAGGTTTTCTCGGTGCCGATATCGAGCGTCACGCCATCCTCGTCCTTCAGGGTGAAGTAACCTGAATAAGCGCCGTCCGTTTCTGGGGCGGTCATCTCCAGTGAAACCTCCACGGTCTCACCGGCGAGCGTATCCTTAATAGGGGCAGAATCGGGCGCGCCCATGCGGTCTCCGGTCAAGAAATGAATGGTGTAACCCGTCCAGTTGCAAGAGCCGGTATTCTTGAAGAGCCAGGTTTTCGTGAAGGTCTCTCCGGCAGCGAGGCGCGTGTCATCCGGGATAGTTACGTCCTCCATCAGCACGACCTTGACCTTGCAGTTCGGCGGAGAGGTGGCGACTGGCGTGGTTCCGGATGGGGTCCCGGTGACCGGCGTCTTGGTGGGCGGAAGCAACAGTGCTTTGGTGGGCGGCAGGGTGGAGGTCACGAAGGCATCCCCAGGTGTGGGAGTCTGTGAGACAGACGAGATGGAGATACAACTCGCCAGAAGTGGGGCGACCAGCAGGAAGAGCAACCAGAGTTTCTTCATACGCAGATTGTACTGTGGAATCGAGCGGCCGGTGCAGGGTCCCTGCACCGGCCGGTTTCTCAAGATCTAAGGCGAGGCGAAGTCGACCACGTAGTAGCCGAAATTGTCATAGAAGGCGTAGCCGACACCGATCTCGCTGTATTTGGTGGTCAGTAGGTTGTCGTTGTGGCGCGGGTCGGTCTGGTCGGTCGCCCACCAGGCCACCACGCCTGGTCCGTCGAGCGGCGGGTAGCTGCCGTAGACGTTTTCGGTCACGCCGGAGGCGGCGTAGCCTGCAGCTGCCACGCGCGAGGCGGGAGTGGAGCCGTTCGAGCCATTGTGATAGAAAAGCTGGTTGCAAGCCATGTCGATGCTGTGAGCCTGGGCGGACTGGATCAGTAGCGCGTTGACCTTCAGGGCTGGCAGGCCGTTTTGGGCGCGGTAATTGTTGATGGCTGCCACTACGGCCTGGGTCCTGGAGGCATCCGCGAGGTACCTGCACTGGTTGACGGTCAGGCCCGGTCCGCTGCCGCTGGCGGATTCGGAGGCGTTCCCGGAGCCGGTGGAGGTGCCCGATGAGGAGCTGCCGCTAGAGCCGCTGGTACTACCACTTGAGGTGGTCTCGGGGTTTCCCGCGCTGACGATCACCCACAGATACTGGCCGGTATCGATCGGCATGGCCTGCTGGGCGGGATTGTGTAGTTCAAAATCGGCTCGCACGACGGCGTCCCTTGCCGGTGCGGTCATGTCGACGGAGATGTCGAGCGTGTTGCCGGGCGCGGTCACGCTCAGCGGCTGGGTCTCAGGAGCGCCCATCGCGTCCCCGGAGTAGAAGACCAGGCTGTAGGCGCTGTACCAGGTACAGGTGCCGGTATTTTCCACACGCCAGGTCTTGGTGAAACTTTCGCCCTGCTTGAACTTGCTATAGTCATCCACGGAGACATCGGCTACGAAGGCAGCGCTGTCGGTGCAGTCCGCAGGATTATTCACCTGTGTCTCAGCGGTCTCGGTGGGCGACTGGGTCACGGTTGGCGTGCTGCTGGCTGCTGGTGTAGCGGTCTTGGTGGGCGGCGGGGTGTTGCCGCCACAGGCGGCCAGCCATAGGGCGGCGCACAGGATCAGAACGGGGATTTTTCTCATTTCAACTCAACTCCTAAAGTACGAATAAAGGTTTAGAACATCATCAACTGACCCTGTAATTGTTCGACCGGGTCGCTGAGGATCTGTTCTTCGAAGGATTGCCGGTTGAGAACCGGAATTTCGGCCAGCGTGCGCATCAAGCGGAACTTGACGATACACCAGCCGGCCAGGCGTTCACGCAATTTTGGATCGCGGTTCTCTTTGTAGGCCAGCAGACCTGCCCGGCCGCCAGGGATGAGAAGTATACATTGTTTACCCGAGTAGCGGTTCTCCTTGAGCAGTCCCTCGACGAGCGCCGAGGCCAGCAGGTAAAAGACACGTACAGTGCGGCCATTTTCCTTCCACAGGCTGACCCGGCCTTCGAGGTGTTCGGTGGTGTATTCCAGGCGCGTCCCAATGGTTTTGATCCGTTTTGCCATCTCGCGCAGGTCGACTCGCCGGGCGGCAGCCTGGTCTTCGGCGCGTAACTGCCAACGGCCAGAGTCCAGCACGGCGTAGGAGTCAAGCACGGCTGCCACAAGCCCTTTGGAAGGCGTCAGTAAACCGGGAAATTGCGCGTAAAGCCGGCGTTCCAGATCCAGCAAAGACCAGTCCGTGCCCTCCCCTAACAGAGAGACCAGGGCTTTTTCCACCTGGTCCGGTAGTGGATTGGCAGTCTTTTTGCCGGCGCGCAGGCCCCACAATCCGACTTCCAGGCTGCGCTCGGAGGCGTCCTGCCGTTCCAACAACTTGTCTTGCTCGATAGCCTGATGCAGGAGCGACTGGTTTTCACGCAGGGCCCCGTCGAAGTCGTGCTCCTGGCGCATCAGGGCGTTGCCCTGCGCCTGCCTGGCCAGACCTGCTGCGAAAAGGTGCAGGTAGGGCGCCGTCTCGCCGCGCTCGCGCAGGTGCTGGTGCATTTCTTCGTGAATCTCCTCCAAACTGACTACCCCTTGTGAACGCTTGAGTCGTTCTCCGCGCCGCCAGACCAACTGGATGGGATCGTGCGCAGTGCGCATGGCTAACCCTTGCAGGTCAAATCCGGCTGAACTGGCGGCCATAAGCGTGGCGGAGAGCAGACCAGCTTCCGGTTCAGCCAGCAGGCCGAAGAAAGACGCCCCGAGTGGAGGCAATTCGAAGGCATGCTGCAAAGCAGCATGCAGCGCGGCTGCCTGCCAGCCCCAATCGTAGCGGCGGCGGCGCAGTACGGCTTTGAATGGTTCAGCTTCTTCTCCTCCCCACAACCAGCCGGCCCAAAGGGCGGAAAGGGTCCAGAAAGCCTGGTTTGGGCGCGGGAGTGCGCTGACAAGCCCCTGGATAGGGGCATCTTTGGCGGATTCCGCCAAGTCGCGAATGCGACCTTCGTATAACAGGATTCCGCCGCTATCTGGCATCTTCTGACCTTTGTCCGTCCAGTGCAGACAGGGGACCGGATCGCGCTCGTCGCACCAGAGCGAGATCGCCTCTTCCAGGGCCATCCAGATATTCTGTTCACGAAACTGCGGGGGTGTCGACAGTTGTTTTGGCCTGGGTCGTTCAGTGGGATGAGGCCAGAGCGAATTGCCACGATCGCAGGCGGAAAGGATCAATGCAGACAACGCGCGCTGGCTTTCCGGGGTCCCTTCAAGCCCATCCAGGCGGTTGATCAGGGTGGCCAGGGCGTAGACTGCGCGAGGCTGGTAGTGTTGGATCGCCTCTTCGGCGTATTCACGGTCAGGGTGGTTCAGGGGCGCCACTCTTTCCAACACGCGTGAACGGTGCAATCCAGCCGTGCGGGTGAGTTCCTGCGCGCGCTCAACATCGGCAGGGGTGGCCACCTTCTCCCCGCTTTCACCGCAGGCGCTGCAGTCATACTGCCGTCCAAAGGGCGCCGGCTCGCCCCGGCGCCACAAAAAGGCCTGCGCCGGAACCAGTTTTCCGCAGGAGTTGCAGGGCGTCAGGTACAAGTTCTGCAGGTATGTTTCCAGCCTTTCGCCCCCCTTGCGGGATACCGCCAGATCTGCCAGGGCAGCCTTGAATTCCGGTTCCCGGACCGAAGAGGCGCCCATCTCGAGTATGAAGCGTGTGATGGGATTATTAGCCGCTACCAGTACTTTGTAACCGGCGCGAGCTGCTTCCAGCGCAAGGCGTGGAGCAGATCCGAACGGGTCCAGCAGCCAAGCGCCGGGGGGCAGCGTGTCTTGTAACCAAGACGCCACAACGCCATCCTCAAACGCCGGCAGGAATCGTGCCAGCGGGCCAGGGTTATACGCTTTGGTTCCCGGAATAAGAGAAAAAGAGTCCATTTATATCAAGTATACAGTCCCTCGTCCAAATTGCAAGACGCACGCTGACTTGGCAAGATATGTTCCTGGATGGTGCTGCGGGAATGAATGCAGTTACCGAATTTAGGTCAGGCCGTGCGACTTGAATTGGGTTTCGCCAGCTCCTGGCGCCTTGGAAGTTAAACGAGTGATTCGCTGCGAGGTCTCTTCGGAGCGGCATTCATATCGATTTCAATAGCTGAGAGAAGGATCTGGATGCCCAGAATAAGTGCCAGTGTGGGCAGGATGACAGTACCTGTCGGGGCTGCCACGCCCAGGCGGGCGTACTGGGCCCATTTGAGGCTTCCAAAGATCAGGCCAAATAGTAAAAGCGGCAGCCCGGTCAGCAGGTAGATCGACATCATAGAAAAGTCGAACAGGAAATATCTGAGCAGGATCCGGCGCATGTAGGTAGCGAGCAATTTGATCGGGAATTCAAACAACACCCGTCGCACCGACAGGCTCGAACGCTCTCCGCGGTAGCGAGCCGGGATGGGGACGTCCAGCACGAAGGCCTCCAACAAGTAAAGATGTGCCAGCATGGAGGTCTCAAAGAAGTAACCCCGGTCAATGCGCTCGAGCGGAAGCCTTGCAAGGACCTCGCCCCTGATTGCGAAGAAACCGTTGGTCGGGTCGAAACAATTCCAATAACCTGTGGCGGCTTTGGTCAAAAAGCTCAAACCCAGGTTTCCGATACGCCGGATGAGCGGCATGCGGCGTAACGAGTCGAAGTCGCGAAAGCGGTTGCCCTTGGCGTAATCCGCTTTCCCTTGCAGTACGGGCGTAACCAGTTCAGGCAGGTGAACCGGATCCATTTGGCCGTCGCCATCGATTTTGACAACCACCTGCGCCCCGAGTTCGAGCGCTTTCCGGAAACCGCTGATCATGGCGCCGCCCACACCCTGGTTGTACGTGTGTTGGACGAGCCGGATGCGCTTGTCTTGTTTTGAAAGGACCTGCACCAATTGGGCTGTCTCATCCGGAGAGGCGTCATCCACAACGATGATGGTACGCAGGTAGTCGGGAAGGCTGTGCAATACGGCCTCGATCTCATCCTGCACATGATAGGCGGGGATCACAACTGCAAGGTGAAATCTGCGGAGGTCAAGCGATGGTTTGGGCATAACTTAGGCCAGCTCCACAATCAAGACTTCCGAAGGGGCCAGTTGCAACTTTTGTAAATCTGGGGGTGGATCATCTCTGGCCGTAGAAAGCAGCAGGTCTCTTGCCGAGGCAGGTTCTTCCAGTTGCAATTCGATGGTGGTGGTATGTTCCTTGAAATTCAAAGCCACCAGAAGTGCCTGATCTGGCGTCTGGCGCAGGTACGCCAGTGCTTCGCGTGGGTGTCGTGTCAACAGAGTGAAATCCCCACGCTGTAGAGCGTGATACGCCCGCCTGAGCGCAATCAGGTTTCGGGTCAGGTTGAATAAGGAGCTCGAGTCCGCCTGTTGTGATTGCACGTTGCGGGTGCGGTAGTTGGTATGAACAGGCAGCCAGGACTTTTGAGAGGAAAATCCGGCATTAGGTGATCCATCCCATTGCATGGGGGAACGGCAGCCGTCACGGCCCCGGTAGAATGGCCAGTATTTTTTTCCCGGTGGGTCCATGATCTCACTTCGTTTGAGCGGGATATCGCGCATACCGATCTCATCGCCGTAGTACAGGAAAGGCGTGCCGCGCAGTGTGAGCAGCAAGGCCATCAAGATTTTGAGGCGGGTATCACCCTCGCTCCGAGTATGCCGGGAGGCCATACGTTTGGCGTCGTGATTACCCAGAACATAATTCGGCCAGAGTCCATGCTCGGCGTTAAGCGTTTCCCAGGCCTGGACCGGCCGCAAGAGGTCTGCAGGGTTGTAGCGGCTCCACATAAAATCGAAATTGAACGCAGCGTGCAGATTGTGATCGCTACTGTAGCGGATAAGCTTTTCCCGGGTCGGTAAGAAAGTCTCGCCGACAGCGTAGCGTTCAGGACAGGCATCCAGGAACTGGCGCATTTCCTGTAATAGTGGCACCAATTCGGGCCGGTCACAATCGTAGCGATGTTGCTGGCGGTCGAAAGCGCGCAGCCCCCAGCGTGGGGGATTGTCACGGTACTGGTCGTCTTTGAAGTAGAGGTTGAAAACGTCCAGGCGGAAGCCATCTACGCCGCGTTCGAGCCAAGTGCGCATTACATCCAGCATCGCTTTGCGGGTGGCAGGGTTGCGCCAGTTCACATCAGGTTGCTCGGGGAGGAACATGTGGTAGTAATACTGCTCCCGCTCCGGGGCGTAGGTCCAGGCGCGACCGCCGAACACGGACTGCCAGTTATTTGGAATGGAGTCCTTCCAGAGATACCAATTCGCTTTGGGATTGTCCAGGCTGGAGCGCGATTCCTGGAACCAGACATGTTGGTCGGAAGTATGGTTGAGCACCAGGTCCAGGATGATGCGTATGCCGAGCGCGTGCGCTTTGGACAGCAGCCGATCGAAATCTGAGAGGGAACCGAAGCGTGGATCGATGTCCAGGTAATCCGTCACATCGTAGCCAAAATCCTTGTCCGGGCTGGGATAGATCGGGGAGAGCCAGAGGCCATCAACGCCCAGGTCGGCCAGATAATCCAATTTGCCGGTGATCCCTGGTAGATCTCCGAGGCCGTCATGGTTGCTATCAGCAAACGAGCGTGGATAGATCTGGTAAATGATGGCGTCGCGCCACCAAAGGGTATCTTGCATTGTGAGGAGCCTCGTACGGAATTTCCTGCAAGTATATCATCTGGGGATTGCATCTGATTTATTCTTAAAAAATGTTACAATTTGAGCGAGAGCGGATATTTCTCTCCTTGATCTATGGCGAATCCCACCGAACGCATCTTAGTTGTTGAAAGTGACCCTGATATCAGCGACCTGATTGCGCGCCAGGCATTGAAACCCTTGGGTTACCATGTCACGGTTGTCACGGAGGCCGCTGATGCCTTGCAACAGGCCATTCAATCCCCTCCCGAACTGATGATAGCAAACTTGAACCTGCCCGGCCTGAATGCCAGGGATTTGCTGGTGGCGCTTTCCTCGCAGGGAGTGAACCTGCCGCTGGTCGTGCTGGCTGAGAAGGGACAGGAACAGGATATCATCCAAGCTTTTCGCGTGGGCGCGGTGGATTACCTGTTCTGGCCGGCGCGCGATGCCGAAGTGGTGGCGGTTGTGGAGCGCGCTTTACGACAGACGCGCGAAGGCAGAGCCCGCCAAAAACTTGACGTGCAATTGGATAGCGTGAATACGGAATTGCAGCGCAAAGTGGCTCAGCTGACGACGATCCTGGCGATCGGCAAAGCGGTCGTCTCGATTACCGACCAGCGCCGTTTGTTTGGACGGATTGTGGATGGTGCCGTACAGGTTTCAGAAGCCGACATCGGTTGGTTGATGCTTCTGGATGAATCCAGTAAACTTTTTTTGCTGACGGCGCACCGCAATTTACCGGATGGCTGGGCTAAAAAGATCAACCAGCCCTTGGAAGATGGCATCAGTTCACTGGTAATCCTTTCTGGGGAGACGTTACTGATCCATGGGAAACCTCTGGAGAAATTCAAAGTTGCAGCACTGGGCAAGTCTGCGGCTGTTGTGCCAATCAAGGCTAAAACAGAGGTCATTGGTTTATTGATTGTGTTACGCAAAGCGGAACGTCCTTTTGACCAGATCGAACAAACCTTGCTTGAGGCCATGGCTGGCTTTGCCTCCGTTTCCCTGGTCAATGCCCGGTTATTCCGCGCCCTCGAGCAGGCCGCAGAAATGGCTAAGTCTGGTGAGAAGCGGCAGAACGCTCTGCTTGAATCGATAAGGTCTTCGGTACGCGACGAACTCCAATCCGCCACGTATCCGGTTGAGCTACTGCTGACAGGCATGTCTGGTCCGCTCACAGATAAGCAGAAGCAGGCGCTTGAAACGACACAGGCCGCCTTGCAGCGATTGGCTCAGATTTCTGAAAAGACGATTCCACCGTTCGTACAGCCAGCGGACTAGTGAATTCAAATACTCATGCCCAAACATGACTTGATCCTTCTCGCACTCGACGAATCACCGGCCCAACCGTTGATCCAACGGGCATTGCATGCCGTTTCCTACGAGACAGCTTTGGTGGAAGATCGGGAAAAGCTGGATAATCTTTTACAAGAAGCCGTCCCTGCGCTGATTCTGATGGGAGAGAAATTCTCGAACGCCTCCGGGGTCAGAATTTCTAGGGATATCCTCGAGCGCCTGCCCACCATCCCGATCCTGATCTATGCGGACCGTGATTCGCCCGAACTTGCGAAAGAGATCATGCTGGAAGGAGTTAGTGGCTATATTTATCCACCGCTACGGAACGATGACATCGTGGGCGCAGTCGAGCGCAGCATCCAGCGGGCGCGTCGTTTGGGCGACTGGTTGCGGCGGGAGGTCAAGAAAACTACCGCTTCGCTCGAGAAGCGGGCAGCCATCAGTGAATCGGAGCTAAAGCGCTACGAGCGGATTTTCGCAAACATCCAGGATGGCGTCATTATCGTAGACGAAAAGGGCAATATCCAACTCCTCAACCAGGTGATGGAAACTGCTTTTGGGTTGAGCGGTGAGTATCGTGGAAAGCCTATTCTGGAAGTGGTCAAACATCCCGATTTGCGCGGATTGATCGAGCGCGCAAAGATGACCCCTATGAAATACCATGAGATCAATTTCGACGATGACCGTATCTTCAATGCCCAGTTGACGCCAATCGAAGGGATTGGCTCTGTGATCACAATGCAGGATATCAGTTACCTGAAGCAGTTGGAGCGGATGAAGAATGAATTTGTGCATACGGTTTCGCACGACTTGCGTTCCCCCTTGACATCGGTGTTGGGCTATACGGAGCTGGTCGAGCGGATCGGCGCTCTCAGTCCGCAACAAATTGAATTTCTCGGCCGAATTCGATCCAGTGTCGAAAACATTACATCCTTGGTCAATGACTTGCTTGATTTGAGCCGGTTGGAGGCGGGTTTTGATACGCGTCGTGAAAACGTGCAGGTGGAGAATGTGCTGAAGGCAGCTGTAGATACGATCGAAGGTCAATTCAAATTGAACAAACTGGAAGTCACCAAGAACATCGGGCAGGATTTACCGGCCCTGCGGGGAAATCCGGTCCGAATAAGGCAACTGTTCGACAACCTGCTCAGCAATGCCGTAAAGTATTCTCCCAAAGGCGGAAAGATCGATATCTCTTTGAAGGCGGAAGATGATCAGATCATCTTCCGTATTAAAGATGAAGGACCAGGCATTCCTGCGACTGAACAGCTGCGAATATTCGACAAATTCTATCGTGCCACCAACATTCCGGATAAAGTGGGAGGTTCCGGTTTGGGATTGGCGATCGTCAAATCGATTGTAGATGCACACCAAGGACGCATTTGGGTGGAATCGGTCAAGGACCAGGGCTCGACCTTCTTCGTGGTCCTGCCGGCTTACCTGGCAGAGAAATCTGCCTGAGCAAAGCTTGTGTCCTGCGGCAGGTGAAGTGGAAACATAAGCCTCCGCCGGTGGAGAACCGGCGGAGGCTTTCGCCAAAGGAGGAGACAGTGAGGAGCATCTTGGAGGTGTCTTGTTCCGTCTCCATTTCAATAATAGTGTACAAATTCTTTTGTGTATATCGTCAAATGTCACTTGTTGTATGTGAGATTATTCACAAATAATATCTGACAAAAATTTGCGCATGAGCGCGATTCCCGCTGTCACATCTTGATAGGTTTTCACCTGCAAAGCTGAGTGCGAATTCCCGGTAATCATCTTTGAAACGGCGATGCCTGCCTGTGCTAAACATAACACCGGCCTGCCCTGTTCCAGCGCAAATCCGATTTCATAGCCGACGCCATGCGATGGCACACTCACTTCGGCGATTAACGCGTCGCAAGCACGGATCCAGAGTACATCTCGTTCATAGACTTCGCGCGGATCGATCACCCTCTCCAGAGCCATGACATTTGATTCGGCCAGATGCGCGGTTGGTACTTCATGCCCATCTGACAACAGGGTACT
Source organism: uncultured Anaerolineaceae bacterium (assembly GCA_964621295.1). Taxonomy (GTDB): domain Bacteria; phylum Chloroflexota; class Anaerolineae; order Anaerolineales; family Villigracilaceae; genus JAABUE01. Next base: position 21,116 of record CAZULT010000071.1, read on the forward strand.
GGTAAATTCCTGATAAACAGATTCAAAAGCGCGCCCACCAGTAATGGAACAAGCAA
>CAZULT010000072.1:0-20050 GCA_964621295.1 uncultured Anaerolineaceae bacterium
ATATTTGCAGGGCATTGGGTTAGAAAATACCTTTATCGGTGGTTATTATTGCGATCCGTTCAACCCTTGCCCGTTGCTCCAGAGATACCTGACTCCCGCCAACCAGCGCCAAGACGTGAGCACCGATCCGGATGTGTACAATCAAACCACACCATCCGACATGGGTATGCTGCTCTCTGATCTATACCAATGCGCCAATCAAGCCGGCGGCGCCTTGATCGCTATCTATCCCGACACGATCACCTCTGAAGTTTGCCAGGAAATGATCTCGTTACTGACCAACGATAAGAATGGTGTCTTGATACAGGCTGGGGTACCAGAAGGCACCATCCTCGCACGAAAGCATGGTTGGATCACCAATCCCTTCGGCGTCATTGATAATTTCAGCGACGTAGCCATCGTCTATTCTCCGGGGGGGGATTATGTCATTTCGATCTATGCATACCATCCAATTCAGATCGTATACGATACGGCGAATGCGCTCTTCGCAAACCTTTCGCAGGCCACCTACAATTACTTTAACCTTCCAAATCAATAACATTTTTCAGGGATACATATTTTATCTGGTAGTTCGTATATAATTTATGCATGAGCGCTTCTCTGGGACTGTATCGCTTGCAAGTGGTGGACAGCCAAATCGATGAAATCCAAGCCAGGCTTGAAATCATACAGCGAATGTTGGAGGACGATACAGCCTCCCGACTCGCCAAACAGGCCCTCGCCGCTGCCGAAACAGAGTACGAGGCGGTCGTTTCCGTGCTCAAGCAAGCCGAGCAAGAAGTGACCAAGCTGACCACCAAGATCGAACAATCAGAATCAAGCTTATATGGCGGTAAAGTAAAGAATCCCAAAGAACTACAGGATCTACAAAATGAGATCGCCGCCCTAAAACGCCATTACAGAACGCTCGAGGAGCGCCAGTTTGAAGCGATGGAAGGCGAAGAGCGCTCGAAACAAAAATGGCAGGATGTCCAGAACGAATTTACTCAACTCAAGCAAGATCAATCCGCACAATTCGACACCCTTGAATCGGAACAGAGTGAATTATCCAAGAGCCTTGAGCGTCTTCGTACAGAACGCCAGGCTGCACTCTCTCCGCTGGATTCAAATTTATTGTCCAAGTACGATGAACTTCGAATTGAACGGAATGGAAGAGCGGTCGTCACGGTGAACGATGGGGCCTGTACAGCCTGCGGCACCACACTGACACCCTCCCAACAACAAAGCGCGCGCTCGGCTTCGGAACTCTTTACCTGCCCAACTTGTGGGCGCATCCTTTATTCAAATTAATTTGGCAAGCTATGCGTTTCCCTTCTCTCGAGATTGATGCAATTTCCTTCATCGTTGGCTTCTTTTCTGCAACCATGTTCTGGTGGTTGATGGGTCGCATGGGTCCGCTTTGGAAGGAAATGCGCGAGGGGATGAAAAGGAATCGTGAAGAAGCCAAAGCCAGACGATCAACAAGCGTAGAAGAAAACTTCCGCAGAACCACGCTCCGTCGCGCCCAGGGCATGCACCTGGCCGCGCCCTTATTCGCCCTGGACGAGATCGCCGAACCAGCATTATTGATCGCACCACCAGTCCGGGTTGAGCCAGACGGGGCGTTGTTCACTGAAGATATCGTGGCGCGCACGGTGCCTTTTCTACCTGCCTGGCCAGAATTGTCAGCGATTTATGGCGCTGCTACCATCAGCCTCCCAAAGGCTCTTAGCGGAGGCAGCCATCTGGTGCTTACCGGCCAGGCCGGATCTGGAAAGACCGTCTGTTTAGCAATGCTCGCATCTCAGCTAGCCAACCGGGATGCTGAATTAGGGAGTCTGAGCGAGGCGATCCCCTTCCTTTACCACATTGCTGATTTACGCCTCGACTCGAGGGAGACCAAGGATGCCCTACAGCCCCTACTCAGTGCGGCGGATGAGCAGGCTTCCATGTTCGACAGTTCGCGCCTGCCCAAATTCTTTGAATATGCCTTCAGCTCAGGGCGAGCGTTGTTGTTGCTTGATGGGTATGATGAATTATCACCCGATGAGCAATCCACGGTCACGGCATACCTCCAATTGTTGCTCGAAGCTTATCCAGACATTCAAGTGGTGACCACTGGCACTCCGGAATTCCTAAATGGATTGCTCGAATTGAATTTCGAGCCAGTTTGCCTGATGCCCTGGAGTCCTCAAAAATCACAGGCCTTCATTGAGAAGTGGGGACAACTCTGGATGCAAACGGTTGCAGTCGAAAGTTGGGCGCAGGCAGGTCCAGAACAAATTGATCCCCTGCTGGTCAGCGCCTGGCTGGATCAGGATGTCAAGACCCTTACGCCATTGGAGCTCACAATGGTTGTTTGGGCGGGGTACGCGGGGGATAGCCTCGGGCCGGGAATCCTGGATGCGCTGTCTGCCCATATCCGCCGGCTTGCCCCAAGTGGGACCCCTTTAGCCGCCTTGGAAACGCTTGGCATGCAAGTCATGCTTTCGGCAAAGTCTATTTTCGACCCTCGCTCAGCTCGAGAATGGGTCAAAAAATTTGAACTTCCAGATGACCTGCAGGAACCAACCGAAGCAGAAGTGGAACAAGAAAAAGCGATCTCGGAAGAAGTAGAAGATGGTTCCAGGCGTAAATCGAAAAAGCGTAAACGAAAAATGGCGGCGCTACCAACCACTTCCGGCTTGTTAGGCAAAATGACCGCCAGCGGATTACTGGTATCCCATCCCAACAACCGCATGCGCTTCCTTCATCCTGCGTTGGGCGGATACCTGGCGGGGCGCGCTCTGGCTGATTTCAACGCCAGTGAAACGATCTTAAACCAGCCGGACTGGTCTGGAAAGTATTTGAGCATACGCTATCTGGCCGCCCACGGCAATGCTACACAGATCATCGACACTCTGCTCACACAAACGAGACTACCTGTTCACCAGCCATTGTTCTTTGCGGCGCGTTGCTTGAGAGATGCCCCGATCGACGCGCACTGGCGCGGTAAGGTTTTTGCACGTCTGGCGACCCTGCTGCAAACCGAAGGCATCCCGCTTGCCCTCCGTGCTCAAGCGGTTGTCGCTTTCTACTGGAGCGGGGATCCCAGTGCAGGGACTTTGTTCAGGCAGTTGTTGAGCACAAAATCCTTCGAACTCTTACAATTGGTCGCTCTGGGTTGCGGCGCCATCCAGGATGTAAAATCTGTGGAGCCGCTTTCCGGCGTGCTGTATGCCCCCAGCCTGTCCTCGCAGCGAGCTGCTTGCCTGGCCCTGGTTTCGATCCGTACCTCGGCCGCCATGGAAGCCGTCGCGCGTGCTCTCTTGCATGGGGACGAAGATCTGCGCCGTGCGGCTGCGGAAAGCCTGGCCAACGATCCGGGGGAAGGTCATGCCATGCTGAAAGAAGGCATTACGCTCAAAGATATCATGCTCAAGCGAGCGGTAGTATATGGTCTGGGACGTATAGATGAGAAATGGGCCACAGAAGCCCTGGAAAAAGTGCGGATGGACGACGACCAGTGGGTAGTTCGCAATTCCGCCAGCGAGGTACTCGATAGTCAAAGAACTGCAGAGGATCCAAGGATTCCTCGTCCGCTCAAACCTCCCTCTGAAGAGCCATGGTTAATAGAGTTCGCCGGCAAACAGGGAGTGGGCATCTCTCCTGGCTCACCTGCCACTGATGTACTCATTGCTGCATTGAAAAGCGATAATAATGATGAGGAACGTCTGGCGGCTCTACCTTACCTGAAACGAACCCCCACAGAAGGGATCATTAAGAATCTATATGATGCCATGCTGCAGGACGATCCCGAACTCCGCAATGCTGTTTTCCTGGTCCTATGTGAACTTGCCTCCCGTGGGGTCCAATTACCAGATCCCCAACAATTTGGTTTGGGGTGACCTTACCCACTTGAATGGAATCAAGTCCCTTAGAAAAGCGCGTAAACACATCTCATTGGTCAATTGAATTTATTATTCATCGGAGAAAGCGTTTGTGATGAAATCTAGTATTGAAGAGACGGTCATTGCCATCCTTGGTGGCACCGGAAAAGAAGGGAAAGGACTTGCGTATCGTTGGGCCAAAGCTGGCTGCCATGTGCTGATCGGCTCCCGGACGGCGCCCAAAGCCAGGGAAGCCGCTGAATCGCTGCAACACCTGGCCGGGGAACCTCTTTACATCCGCGGGACTGATAATCTGGAAGCTGCCACAGAGGCTGATATCGTCGTAGTGAGCGTTCCTTACAGTGCTCATCGCCCAACCTTGGAAAGCGTCAAAGCGGCATTGAAGGGAAAGTTGTTGATCGACGTCACCGTTCCACTGGTGCCCCCCAAAATATCCAAAGTCCAGATGCCACCGGCCGGTTCTGCAGCTCAGGAGGCCCAGGAGATCGTGGGCGAGACCGTCGAAGTCTGTGCGGCTTTTCAAAATATCTCATACGAACACCTTCTTGGGGAGAAACCAGTTGCTTGTGACATTCTGGTGACAGGCTCAAGCCCTAAGGCGCGAGAGCGCACCATCAATCTGGTTGAGAGCATTGGGCTGAAAGCCTGGGATGCCGGTCCGATCGAGAATTCAATGGTGGTGGAAGGTCTCACAAGTGTATTGATCGGCATCAATAAGAAGTATGGTTCCACCCAGGCCGGGATCATGATCACGGGTGTGGGGCCGCACTAACCGTGCCCGCATTGACCCTCACTTCGCTCGAAGAGGTCCCCTTCATCCGCCATGGCGACGACCTGGCGGATATTATTCTTGCTTCCCTTATAGGCATGCAGCTTGAATTGCTGGATGGAGACATCCTCGTCCTGACCCAGAAGATCGTCTCGAAAGCGGAGGGGCGGCTCATCGAAATCGCCAGTGTGACACCCTCCAAAGCCGCCCTCCGCCATGCCGGCATTTGTGGCAAGGACCCCAGACTGGTTGAATTGATCCTTCGTGAAAGTAAGTCTGTATTGCGTGTCCGCCCTGGTTTGCTTATCGTCGAACACCGACTCGGATTCGTTTGTGCCAACGCGGGTATCGATCACTCCAATGTGCAAGCCGAAGACCTCAACCCTTCCGAGTGGGTGCTGCTGTTACCTGAGCATCCGGACGATTCGGCAGAACGTCTGCGTGTAGCGCTTAGAAAACGTACAAAGCGTACACTGGGGATCATGATTATTGATTCGCATGGCCGCGCCTGGCGCAATGGCACCGAGGGTGTTGCCATCGGCCTGGCTGGAATGCCTGCCCTGGTCGATCTGCGAGGCCAACACGATCTTTTTGGGCAGGAACTTCTTACTACGACGGTGGGCGTTGCCGATGAACTGGCCGCCGCCGCCTCACTCCTGATGGGTCAAGCGGACGAGGGGACTCCAGTCATCCACGTCCGTGGTTTTCCCTATCCTTTACGCGAAGGCAGTCTATCGGAGATCATCAGACCCGAAAGAGAGGATCTATTTCGATGAAGAAAGGTATTAGATGACATTTCCAGAAAGCCATCTCGACTTGTTTAGAGATTCAACAAGGGCTTACCTTTTTCTTGCGACGCTTATGTCGGACGGCTCCCCGCAAGTGACCCCGGTCTGGTTCAATACTGAGGACGGACTCATTCTGATCAACACCAACGAGGGACGGGTCAAGGACAAGAACCTTAAAGCCCGTCCACAAGTAGCTATGGCCATCCAGGACCCGTCTGACCCATTTCGTTATATTCAAATCCGCGGAAAAGTTGCAGAATATACCCGTGAGAAGGCCGATGCGCATATCAACACGCTTTCTTTGAAATACCGGGGCGAGCCATGGTCATCCCAACCAGGCCAACGTCGTATTATTTTCAAAATTCGACCCTTTCACTTTGATGCCCACTGACCTGCATGCATTCTTGAGAAGCCGGCGCTCGATTCGCCGCTTCCGGCCTGATCCGGTACCGGTTCCAGTCATCGAACGCCTGATCACGACGGCAAGCCATGCTCCTTCGGCTCATAACCTGCAACCATGGAGATTTGCAGTCATCAACGATCCTGTTCACCGCGCGAACCTGGGCGAAGCCCTCACACAAAAAATGAAAAACGACATGAGGCTTGCCGGAGCGCCTGAACCAGAGATTGAATCTCGTGTGGATCGCTCTTTGAACAGGCTGAAACAGGCTCCGCTGATTATCCTGCTGTGTCAGGAAGCCTCCGCGGTGAAGAGCCAGGCGAGCGAAGAACGGCTGATGGCCGTTCAATCCGTTGCGGCAGCGGGAAACCAATTGCTTCTGGCTGCCCACGCCGAGGGGCTGGCGGGAACCTGGATCTGTTGGCCGCTATTTGCTCAGCAGGAAACGGTTGCTGCGCTGGACTTGCCCGCCACCTGGATACCTCAAGCCATGTACTTTATCGGGTATGCGCTCGAGGCACCTCCTGAGCGCAAGCGCCTCTCTTTAAAGGACTTGCTCCTGGTGAGGTAGGAACTACACATGCGAATCGTTGCACTGGCAGGCGGAGTCGGGGGCGCCAAGCTCGCTCATGGACTGGCGCTCGTGCTGGCTCCTGAACAACTGACCGTCGTCGTCAATACCGGGGATGACTTTCAACACTACGGTCTCAGGATCTGCCCTGATTTGGATACGGTCTGCTACACCTTGGCCGGGTTGGCGAATCCCCTCACAGGGTGGGGACGCGAAAATGAGACCTGGCTGGCCTTCGAGAACGCGCAAAAGCTGGGCGGACCGGATTGGTTCAAGTTGGGAGATATGGACCTGGGTACCCACCTGGAACGGACCAGGCGCCTCTCTGCAGGAGAGATCCTGAGCGGAATCACTCGTGACTTCTGCAAGGCTTGGGGCGTAGGCGCTACCATTCTGCCAATGACCGACCAGCCGGTGCGCACCATGGTTGCGACGGCGGATTCAGGGGAGTTGCCTTTCCAGGAATACTTTGTCCGCCAGCAATGCAAACCGGTTGTGAAGGGCTTCCGTTTTGCCGGTATCGAATCCGCGCAACCGGCCCCGGGTGTGCTGCAGGCGATCCAATCCGCAGAGGCCATTGTGATTTGCCCTTCCAATCCCTGGGTCAGCATCGATCCGATCCTATCTGTGCCCGGCCTGCGGCCTGCCCTCGCAGAGAAAACTGTCGTGGCTGTATCCCCGATCATTGGCGGGAAGGCGGTCAAAGGACCGGTGGTTAAAATGTACACTGAATTGGGCTTCTCGCCCTCGGCGCTCTCGGTCGCCAATCATTACCAGCCGCATTTGAACGGGTTCATCCTGGATCAGATCGATGCGCACCTGGTTTCAGAATTGACGATTCCCTCTCTAACCACCGATACACTTATGAGTTCCTTAACAAAACGCACTGCACTGGCTGAAGATGTGCTACACTGGATCAGGAGATTGAAAACTCTATGACACTCTGGGCAATAGTGCCTGTGAAACCTCTTCGACGCGGCAAATCACGCCTGGCAAGCGCTTTATCGGAAGACGAACGCACAAAACTGAATCAATTACTGCTTGAGCATACCTTAACGACCCTTGCGAATATCCGTGAAGTCGAGCAGGTTCTGGTGATCAGCCGCGATCCTGCCGCCCTTTCCGTGGCTCGAGAGCATGGGGCGCGCACTGTCCGGGAAGACGGAGCCCCAAAATTAAACACGGCGTTGCAACGCGCCACTGTGGTGGCACAGGTCTACGCCACCCGCGGCGTGCTGGTATTGCCGGCCGACCTACCTCTGCTCACCAAAACGGACATTCAGGCTATCATCGATCGAGCCACCGATCCTCCTGTGGTAGTGATCGCGCCTGACCGGCACGGTTCTGGGACGAATGCCCTGCTGATATCCCCCTCCGGTTTGATCGATTACGATTTTGGAGAAAATTCCTTCAAACGACATTGCGACCGCGCCACAAAAGCGGGTGCTCGCCTGGAAGTCTTACAATTACCCTCCCTGGCGTTGGATCTGGACCTACCGGAGGACCTGGTTTTACTGGACGGCTTGCGAAAACAACAACCTTGACCTCGAGCGCATCGATCACATGTTCACGATCGATGCGCTTTTTGATTCAAGGGAACCATTGTGGACCGGGGGTGGTACCTGCTTTTGCAGTAGACATTCAAATTAGGTGGATGCTATAATATTCGTGTCGGTATTCACAAAGAAAAATCACACCGAGGACCGCTATGAAGACTGAAACACACCCGCTTTTTATGACCTGGCCTCAACTTCACACAGAACTATTAAGATGCGAATATTGTGAGGATCGACCCTGCCAGGAGGCCTGCCCGGTCAATTGCTCACCTTTTGATTTCATCATGGCAGCTCGCCAGGGATATCCGTCGGATATCAAGCGGGCAGCAGGGGAGATCATGCACAACAATCCGCTCGGGGGGGTGTGCGGAATGGTTTGCCCAGACACATTATGCATGGCCGCCTGCTCGCGGGTGCATTTTGATGAAGCCATCCACATACCCCAAATCCAGGCGACGCTCATCCAAAAGGCGAAAGAACTTGGAGGAATCCCGCGCTTTTCTGCACCCAAGACCAATGGCAGCAAAGTCGCTGTGGTTGGTGGCGGCCCGGCCGGGCTGGGAGCCGCCGCTGCGCTGGCGCAAATGGGATATCTGGTCGACGTCCTTGAAAAAGGTTCAAATCTGGGCGGAATGATGAATCTTATCCCTGATCACCGCCTTGAAAAACGCGCCATGCAATCGGACATTGATTTCCTGCTCTCGCTTGGCACCATTCAGGTCTTGACCGGTAAAGAAATCAAAAAACCGGCAGAGCTGCTGCAGAAGGGGTACGATGCAGTATGTGTCTCAACCGGCCTGTGGCGCCCTATCGAACTTGGCCTGCGCAACGAGCAACTGGCGATCAAGATGGTGGAATTCTTATCAAACCCCTCCGGCTACTCATTCAAGAGCCGTGTAGCTGTAGTCGGCGGCGGTGCGACTGCCATCGATTGCGCCATCACTGCCCGGCAGCGCGGCGCGGATCATGTGGAACTGCTCATGCTCGAAAAACTTTCGGAAATGCCGCTGACCGCGCGTGAACGCCAGGAATTGCTCGACTTCGATATCGAAGTCTCAGGCCGAACCCGTGTTTCCCAGATCTTTACAAAGAATAAAAAAATAAACGGGATCAAGACACTGCGTGTGACCCTTCCGGACGGAGAATCTTTTTCTCCGGCGAACATAAAGGATCTACCCGGCTCCGAACTCCACAGGCTGGATATCCAGACGCTTATCATCGCCATCGGCATGCGTCCGGGTTTCTCAAGGGAAGAGCTGGATGGTGTGTTCTATGCCGGTGACCTGGTTACGGGTCCCCGGACGGTCGTTGAAGCGGTCGCATCAGGAAAGAACGCTGCGCTCCAGATCGACGCCTATCTCAAACGCCATGAAGCGCCGGTGATCCAAAAGGCTTCAAAATCCTATTACGCGCTGCCCGGATACAACCGCGTACCGGTGGATCTGGAAACTGACTTCTTCGGGCGTCGCATCCGCTCACCTTTCCTGCTTTCCGCATCACCGGTCACAGACGGCAAGGAGCAAATGAACCTGGCTTACCGCGCCGGGTGGGCTGGCGCCATCATGAAGACCGCTTTCGACAACGTCCCGATCCACATTCCCTCCGAGTATATGTTCTCTTTTGACGCCAGCACGTATGCAAATTCAGATAATGTCTCTGCGCATCCCCTTGAGCGCGTGTGCGGCGAGCTCGAACATCTGGTTGCAGAATGGCCGGACCGTTTGACGATCGCTTCGACCGGTGGTCCCGTCACAGGGGACGATGAAAGCGATGCCGCGGTCTGGCAATCCAACACCCGTAAACTCGAAGCTGCCGGCGCCATGGGCATCGAATATTCGCTCTCCTGCCCTCAGGGGGGTGACGGCACCGAAGGAGATATCGTCTCTCAGAATGCCGAGCTGACCGCCAAGATCATCCGCTGGATCATGGAAGCGGGGAACGGGGATGTGCCCAAACTGTTCAAATTGACTGCTGCGGTCACCTCCATCGTTCCGATCCTGCGTGCGATCCGTACCGTTTTGGACGCTTATCCTGACAAGAAAGCGGGCATCACACTCGCCAATTCCTTCCCCACATTGGCATTCAGGTCAGGCGCCACAGGTCAGGGCTGGGATGAAGGTGTCATCGTCGGGATGAGTGGCGAAGGCGTCACACCGATCTCCTACCTCACCCTGGCGCGAGCAGTACCGGAGGAAATCGAGATCTCTGGCAACGGCGGTCCCATGCACTACAAAGCCGCTTTGGATTTCCTGGCGCTGGGCGTCAAGACCGTTCAATTCTGCACGATCGCGATGAAGTACGGCACAGGGATCATCCGGGAGCTCGAATCGGGTACCGCCTTCTTCATGCAGGAAAGAGGCTTCACCTCCATGCAGGATTTGATCGGGATCGCCCAGCCCCACCCGATCACGGATTTTATGGCGCTCACCGCGGTCAAAAAAATCTCGGAAATCGATCAGGATTGCTGCGTACATTGCGGAAACTGTACACGCTGCCCGTACCTGGCGATAGAATTCGACGATACCGGACATCTTTGGACCAACCCGGCCAAATGCATCGGGTGCTCGATATGCGCTCAAAAATGCTTCGTCGGCGCCATCACCATGCGGGATCGCACACCCAAGGAACTCGAAATACTGGTGGAAGCCTGATCTGATGCGTAGAAAGGATGTAGCATGACAACCCGCTTTGAGAATGGTATCGTCGTTACCCTGGGAGAGAAGAACCAGGTTCTGTGGAATGGGTCCGTGGTCACCGAAGGTGAGCAGATCGCAGCCGTGGGTGACGCCGCGAAATTGCGTGATCGATTCCCCAAGGCAGAAACGGTTGATTGTTCAGGTAAGTTGGTCATGCCCGGCTTTCTCTGCACCCATCACCATTTTTATTCGACCATGGCGCGCGGGATGGCACCCCCCGGGGAACCGGCCTCCAACTTTGTGGAGATCCTGGAGCGCCTGTGGTGGAAGCTGGATATGGCCCTTACGGAAGAAGATATCAGCCTGTCTGCCAAGGTGCCCCTGATTGAGTGTATTCGCAATGGCACGACAACCGTCATCGACCACCATGCCTCTCCTTCCATGCGGGATGGTTCACTCGACAAGATCGAAGAAGCCGTCAGGGAAGCCGGCATCCGGGCCTCACTGTGTTACGAAGTCTCTGATCGCAACCAGGCCGGAGGGGGCATCGAGGAGAACGAGCGCTTCATTAAAAAGGTAGGCCAGGGTGACGGACAAATCGCAGCCATGATGGGCATGCATGCTTCCTTCACTCTTTCCGATGAAACGCTCGAACGCTGTGTGGGAATTGCCAGGGATGCGAATGTGGGCTGCCATATCCACGTCGCTGAAGACGCCGCCGACCGGGAGGACGCGATCCAGAAGTACGGCCAGCCCACGGTCAAACGCCTTAATAAGCTGGGGGTATCAGGCTCTAAGTCGATCTTTGTCCATTGTGTACACGTCGACGACCCTGAGATGGATGTCCTGGCCTCCACAGATACCATAGTAGTCCACAACCCTGAATCGAATATGAACAATGCGGTGGGCGTCACACCGTTGCTCAAAATGCTGCGTAAAAATGTACTGGTAGGTCTCGGTACCGACGGCATGTCTTCGGATATGCTCGCACAAATGCGCTGCGCCTATCTGCTGCACCGGCTCCATAATCACGACCCTCGCGTCGCTTTTCTTGAGGCGCCGCAATTGCTGCTTCAGAACAACGCTGAGATCTGCAAGCGCCAGTTTGGCCTGAAACTGGGAGAGCTCTCTGAAGGCCTGCCCGCCGACCTGGCCATTCTGGATTACCGGCCGCCAACCCCACTCAACGAAACCAATTTCCTTGGCCATCTGATCTTCGGTCTGGTGGACGCCACCGTCGATACCACCGTGTGCAGAGGCCAGATCCTGATGCGGGGCAAGAAGATCCTCACCCTGGACGAGGACCGCATCACTGCCCGATCACGAGAGCTGGCGCCCAAAGTCTGGAAACGACTGCAATGAATGGGGTCAGTGGGATACAGACAACCGTAGATCCCTGAGCATCATAGAACGAAGCAGGCCTGGTCATAGAGACCAGGCCTGCTTTTTTGGGGGGGTTCTTAAATTGGAGCATTGGGAAGAAACATTCGAGCCATCAACCCGTTCAAGCCCGGTCCGAAGGGGTTGGGTGAAAACACGCCAGGGTCTGACGCCAAAACAGTGTGGCTATTATGATACAATTTCTCCCAATATTTCGATCGTTTCGCGGAGCGAAGGTATCCTCGCCGAACAAAAGCCGGCAAAAATACAACCCACGAGCGAACAGGAGGCGGTCCAACTATGGAGCGCGTTGCACTTTATTTACAGGATTCGCACGATCTCAGGGACGGGATGGACTGCGTCCGTTATGCGGAGAGTCACGGCTTTGAGGCCGTTTGGCAGGCCGAATCGCGGCTGGTGCGCGACGCGATCGTTCCGATGGCTGCGTACGCGGCAGTCACCGAACGCATCAAGGTCGGATCGGGCGTCATCAACAACTGGACGCGCAATATCGGCCTGCTGGCCTCCACCTTCCTGACCCTGGATGATCTGGCGCCAGACCGCATCATTTGCGGCATTGGCGCCTGGTGGGATCCGCTCGCCAGCAACGTAGGCATTCAGCGCCGTAAACCTCTTACCGCCATGCGCGAAACGGTTGAAGTCCTGCGCCGGCTACTGAACCTTGAGAGGGTCATTTATCATGGAGAATTCATCCACGTTAACGAGATCGAGCTTGACGTCGTCTACGGCCGCCGGGAGGCTCGCCACGTGCCGATCATGATCGGGGCGACGGGGGAAAAGATGATGGAGCTGACCGGAGAAATCGCAGATGGCGCCGTGCTTAATTATTGTGCACCGCCTGAACAGAACGATCACTCGATGGAATTGCTCGAAAAAGGCGCCCGCAAAGCCGGCCGCAAGCTGGAGGACATCGACCGACCACAGTTGATCGTGTGCTCGGTCGACGAGGACCACGACAAAGCCATCGACGCTTCCAAAGCCCTGCTATGCCAGTACCTGGCGCAGCAACCGCATATTGCCGAATCCTCCGGAGTATCGGACGAAGTCATTTCGGAGATCCAATCCATCCTGGGCTGGCCTGCCACCAAGGAACAGATCGACCGCGCCAAGCACCTCGTGCCTGACAACCTGGTCCATCGTATTACCGCATCCGGAACTCCCGAAGAAGCACGCGTCAGAGTCAATGAATATGTCAAGCGCGGTTGCACCTGCCCCATCCTTTATCCGGCAGGCGGTAGAATAAAGCTCCTGATCGACACCTTTGCGCAAAACTAGGAGGGAAGCCCTGCTCATAGCACCCGGCGCCTGCGTGCAGGCGCCGGGTTATTCTTAATAATCTCATCAGCCCAAGGTCAGGAAGTCCTCGAAAAAACGGCGATGGCATCGGCGTCCCGAGGGTTTTACTGATCGCCACCGCCAGGGCCAGGATCTGCTGATAGGTGCTGAGCGCATTTTAATATCGCCTGACGCCTCGTAAGCCTGACCGAGCAACATAAGACCAAACGCGCCTGGATTGTATTCGACCATTTTTTTGCATAGGGGATGGCTTGCTGTGGATGTCCCATGTTGTACTCGGCCACCGCAAGCAGTTGGTAACCCGTTCCTTTGTCAATCGGTGATATCCAGTTTTCAATTTCCGGTATGATTAAATCAATGGCTTTTATCGTGTTGCATGTATGAATCGCCTTATCCGCCTCCTCCAAAGTCTTGTAGATCTCAGAGTCGGCGACATCAACCGCAGCGGTTGCATATCCCAAGGTAGCCGATAGATAATTCGAACGCGCGGTCAGCATCAACAAGATAACTCCCGCGGAGAGCAGGTAGCCAACCAGCAATCCGGCCAAGCAAGTCAATAGTCTTGAGGGTTTTAGTTTCATGGCTCCCTATTCTGTACCGAACCTTATGAGATCACCGTCCTGGGTTTCGACGACCATCACGAGAGACAGGTTTTCGAGTCCAAATGGCAGGCTGCTCAAATTGCGAACAGCCAGGTACTCGCCACCTTCTGGAAATACATAATCGCCTGGGTGAGGAACCCTGGTATCCTGCCAGTTGGGCTCAAGGGACGTCCACGTAGCGGAATATGGATCCCAGAATTCGAACAGCAACATGGGTTTCGTGGTAATCTCATCAGCATCCAGGTACGCGGTAATTTCCAGTACGCTCTCGTGGAGGATGGACATGGCCGGTTGGAAACGCAACAGTTTCCGTTCCCCGGCCGCAGCGTTGATCGAGCAGTTGCAGGACCACCAGTCCCGCATAAAAATGCCGTGGGCGTTCCTCAATTGATATATAATCACGCTGCTTGATGCAGTAACCCCTATTCCGAAAGGATCCCCAATCAGAATGAGAACGCGACTTCCCCTCTGTTGGCTTGGCCTGATCAGCCTTGTGCTTGCCAGCTGCCTGCCTGCCAACCAGGCTGCTTCCCCCTCCGCTTCACTGCGCATGGCTGTCCTGCCCATCATCGACGCGCTGCCGTTGTACGTCGCCCAGCAGGAAGGATTCTTTCAGGACCACGGCGTGGCGGTTGAGCTCATTCCGGTGGCATCTGCGCCCGAGCGCGACCAGCTCATCGCCGCTGGACAGGCGGACGGTATGATCAATGAAACCATTTCAGATATGCTGTTTAACAAGGAGACGATCCAGGTCCAGGCTGTACGTTATGCCTTGCGCCCCTCACCCGGCTACGGGCATTTCTTCATCCTGGCTTCCGGGCCAAGCGGTATCACCGCACCGGCCGGACTCAAAGGGGTCGAGATCGGCGTGTCACAAGGGACGGTGATCGAATATGTCACCGAGCGCCTGCTGGCCTCCGAGGGATTGAGCGCGGATGAGATCGTAACCTTGCCCGTACCCAAGATCCCTGACCGTATGGCCCTGCTGGCCTCCGGCGAACTTCAGGCCGCAACCCTGCCCGACCCGCTGGGCGCGCTGGCGGTGCAATCCGGCGCGGTGATCGTGCTGGACGACTCCGAATATCCCGAATATGGTTTCAGTATCTATTCATTTCGAAAGGCAGTGATCGATTCTCAGCCCGATTCCGTGAGTGGATTCCTGGCGGCGATCGAGACCGCCGTAGAGCTCATCAACAGCGATCCGGGCCGCTTCACCGGTTTACTGGAAGAAGCCAAGATCGTCCCGCCACCGCTCCTGGAAGCCTATCGCGTGCCGCCCTTCCCGCTGGCGAGTGTGCCAACCGAGGCGGAATGGGACGACGCGCTCAACTGGGCCAGGGATAAGGGCATGCTGAAGTCAGACGTTTCGTATACGGAGTCGGTGACCGCCTCTTTCTTACCCTAAGCCTGCTCTCACGAAAGACCCTCCGGCCTTCTCCGGAGACGATTGTGTTGTGGATTGAAGTGCGCACTCTTTTCCTATACTCTTACTGATAGGTATCATGTCGCGAACGTGACCGACATTAAATGGAACACTGCGGACTGAAGTCCGCACTCAACGCAACCCTGTTCTGCCGGGGGCTTCGCGCAGCACCCTGTAAGGGCAGCCCCCGGCGAGCCATGAGACGCTTTGAGTCCAGCAAATTGAAATCCGCCCACACGAGTACACCATGATCCAGCTCGACTCCCTGACTTTCTCCTACCCAAACTCCCAAACGCTATTCAAGGATTTCACCTGGAAAATACGGCAAGGTGAAAGCTGGGCGATCCTGGGGTCATCAGGATGCGGCAAAACAACCCTGCTCTACCTGCTGGCTGGATTGCTGCAGCCTGCCGGTGGCAGCGTGGCCATCGACGGGGTCCCCCTGGCACGCCCAAGACCGCGGACGGGTCTGATCCTTCAGGATTACGGTCTGCTGCCCTGGGCCACCGTGCGTGAAAACGCCGAGTTGGGCTTGAAGGTGCGTAATTTCTACGGAGCAGACGGCGTGCATTCCCCTCACGACTACACGCCAACACGTGACGTCTACCCCTGGTTGGAACGGCTGGGTATTTCCGAGATTGCCGCCAAGTACCCGGCCCAAATCTCCGGCGGCCAGCGCCAGCGCGCCGGTATTGCGCGTACACTGGCGCTCAGCCCGGACCTGTTGCTGATGGACGAGCCGTTCGCCTCCCTGGACGCGCTGACGCGGGAAGACCTGCAAAATCTCACGCGGGAACTGTGCGCGGAGGGGAATATCACGCTGGTGCTTGTAACCCACAACATCGAAGAAGCTGCTGCCATGGGAGAGAACATCCTGGTATTGGGCGAGCCACCCAATCAACGAACCCGTACGTTTGCAAACCCCGCAGTCCAAAGACCCGGCTACCGTGGGAGTACTGCCTATCTGCGCTTATGCCGGGAATTGCGCCTGGAGCTCGCCCATGACCCGGCGTGACATAGGGATCGCAAGCCTGGGCCTGCTGGCACTCTGGCAACTCCTGGCCATGCTGGTGGCGCGCCCGATCCTGCCAACGCCGGTACAGGTTTTAGGTACCTTTATCGAGGAGCTGCAGGGAGATCTGCCCGCGCACTTTATGGCCAGTCTGTGGCGCGTGGTGGCAGGCATGTTGCTATCGGTGATCACAGCGGTCCCGGCCGGCCTGATCATCGGAAGCTCTCGGCGTCTGAACCGCCTGTTCTCCCCGATCATCTACCTGCTTTATCCTGTCCCCAAAGTCGTCTTTGTACCGATCGTGATGCTGTTCCTGGGCATTGGCGACCTGGCCAAGATCGTGTTGATCTTCCTGATCCTGTTCTTCCAGATTGTGGTACTGGTGCGGGACCAGGCCGCCGGGCTGCCTCCGCAACTGCTGCAGAGTTTGCGGAGTCTGGGTGCCGGACGCCGGGCGCTGTTTCAATTCGTCTACCTGCCCGCCAGCCTGCCCGCCATCCTGACAGCGCTGCGCCAGTCGGTGGGTACGGCCGTGGCCGTGCTGTACGTAGCCGAACTGTTCGCGACACGGTTGGGGCTTGGGTATTACATTTATTACAACGGCAGCACCTTACTGGATTACCCGGCCATGTATGCCGGAGTGCTGGCCATGAGCCTGCTCGGCCTGGGGCTTTATTTCAGTGTGGATTGGCTCGAACGACGCTTATGCCCCTGGAAATTCGTACAGTAAAACAAGACACACGTTTTCTGACAGAAAGACCTCGTGCTTATGCCAGTCGACCTCCACTTGCACGAATGGGTCTCAATCAGGACTGGTTTGACGTAGCTGCGCTTAAAATCGACCTGCTGAGGATGTAGTTTAAGCTCTCCCAGGAAGTTCTTCATCTTTCCCGAAGAGTTTTTCATCTCTGCCGAAGAGTTTTTCATCTGCGCCGAAGAGTTTTTCATCTGCGCCGAAGAGTTTTTCATCTGCGCCGAAGGTTTTTTCACCTATGCGGACGAATTTATCATCTCTCCCGAAAGATTTTTCATCTGTGCGGAAGAGTTTTTTATCTGTGCCGAAAGATTTTTCATCTGTGCCGAAGAGTTTTTCATCCCTCCCGAAGAGTTTTTCATCTCTCCAGAGAAGGTCAGCACCGTGCTGGAAGAACAATCGTCCTATCCGCCTCAATGAGCCAGCAGCATGCCCAACATAAAGAGCAGGCTGTAAAGCAAGGTGACCTGGCCGGTGCCAGCCAGGGCCGCATTGAGCGGGCGACCGATCTGGGTCAGCACTGTTCGCAACGTCCGCCAGGCCAGCGGCAGCGCGAACCAGGCCAACAGACTCGTCCAGGGCAGCACCCTGGCGAACGCCAGAATTGGTAACAGCAAGAAGGAGGCCGCCAGCAACAGTAGGTACTGGGCACGCGCGGCGCGCTCCCCCAGGCGTACCGCCAGCGTGCGCTTGCCGGCCTGCCGGTCGGCATGGATGTCTCGCAGATTATTGACCACCAGGATGTCGACGATCAACCAGCCGACCGGCAGCGACATCCACCAGGCCTGGGCGCTGATGCTCCCAACCTGGACGTAGTACGTGCCGGCGACCGCCGCCAGGCCAAAGAACAGGAAGACGAAGACGTCCCCCAATCCGACATATCCGAGAGGCAGCGGGCCACCCGTGTACGCAATCGCCGACAGGATGGCTGCCAGCCCGACCAGAATAATGATCCAGCCGGATGAATCAGCCAGGTACAGGCCCAGTAACGCAGCAGTCCCGAAAACCAACCACATGCCCCCTTTGACCTGGTCCGGTGAAAGCAAGCCGGCCTGAGTCACGCGAGTAGGGCCGAGGCGCTCGCCCTCGTCCGCCCCGCGTTCGTAATCGAATACGTCGTTGGCCAGATTGCTGCCCACCTGTAAAAGCAGGGCCACGCAAAGGGCTGCCAGCGCCGGACCAACCTTGAATTGCCCGTCGCGGAACGCCAATGCGCTGCCCATGACCACACCTGCTGCTGCTGCGGGCAGGGTTTTTGGTCGCGCCGCCAACCACCATACCTGCCAGCGGTTGGTATTTATCTGTTCTGATTCCATGGCTGTTTTGGCTCCTCTCGCGAACGCCGCGAGTATATCACCGTTTATAATACGCTCACTTACAGGAGAGCCATGACGAATTTAACCGGTAATGAACGCAGCGCGTACGTGCAATCGATGTTCGCACGCATCGCCCGACGCTACGACCTGATGAACACGCTGATGACCGTGGGCCAGGACGAGTACTGGCGACGACAGGTCATTGAACAGGCAGGATTGAAACCGCATGCCCGATTGCTGGATATCGGCGCCGGCACTGGAGACCTGGCGCGCGAAGCCTTGCGGCAAGAACCCCTCGCCAAAGTGGTGGCGGCGGACTTCACCTTTGAAATGATGCGTGTCGGACGAAATCGGCCAACTTCCAGGGAAACTGGCAACCAGCTTCTCTGGTCCGGGGCCGATGCGCTGTACCTGCCTTTTCCGGCAAAAACCTTTGATGCGATCGTGTCCGGATTTTTAATGCGAAACGTCGGGGATCTGCAGCTGGCGCTGAAGGAGCAATTTCGCGCGCTTAAACCAGGCGGGCGCATTGTCATCCTGGATACCACCCGGCCTGCCCGCACTCTGCTTTCACCCTTGATCTGGATCCACATGCATGTCGTCATCCCGCTGGTAGGAGGCTTGCTCTCCGGCGTCAAAGACGCCTACCGCTACCTGCCAGAGTCAACTGAGGCGTTTGTGAATGCCAAGGAGATGGCTGTTCGGATGGCAGCGGTTGGTTTTAAGAGGATCAATTTCGAATGCCTGATGCTGGGCACCATCGCAATCCATTGGGGAGAGAGACCACTATGAGCAGGAAAGAGAAACAACCCAATTCCCGGTATTGTTTTGTTTGTGGATTGGAAAACCCGGTCGGATTGAAGCTCAGGATCTACCAGACCGGGCCGGGTGTGATCGAAACGACCTACACGGCACCGGACCATTTCCAGGGGTATCCCGGCGTTTTACACGGTGGCATTGTAGCCTCTCTTCTGGATGAAATCTCAGGGCGCACCCACATGGGCGACCCTTCCATGCCACGCTTCATGTACACCGGCAAGCTCGAAGTGAAATACCGCAAGAATGTACCGGTTGGAAAACCGCTCAAGATCATCGGTAAGGCCGGCAGATCCAGGAGCAAAATGGCAGAGGGCTGGGCCGGGATCTACGATGAGGAAGGAACACTGCTGGCCGAAGCGGACGCGCTGCTGATCGATGTCCCCGTGGGGCAGATGGACATGTCGCGCCTGGACGAACTGGGTTGGAAAGTCTACCCTGACTAAAAGAGAAGGAAAGACATTTAAACCTGTCGCTCCTTTTTCCTTTCGGTGGTTTTCTAGATGAAGACGATCTGGGCGCCCTCGGTCATATCCATGAAATCACCGGCGGTGACAACGCTGTCAACCTGGGGCAAGAAGTCGTCTCTCTTGATACCGAACATATCCACGGTCATCTTACAGCCATAGAGTTTTGCGCCACCGTCGTGCAGCATTTCAATGTACTCACGTACTGTTGGGACGCCCTGCTTCTTAATTTCTTTTTTCAGAAACCAGCTTGCAAAGGCAGTCATTCCGGGGATCATACCCATGATATTGGGGATGCCCAGGTTGCCGGTCGGCAATCCCATCATGCTCATCTTCATGCTGGTCAATGCCAACGGTGCAATCTCCAATTTTTC
>CAZULT010000073.1:0-19548 GCA_964621295.1 uncultured Anaerolineaceae bacterium
TCAATAGAATTCAGAAAGGTCTTACCAGGCCGGAACGAAAGCCCTGGAAGGGGATCATCACCGGACAGGAAAACGATAAGCCGCCCATTAGGCGGCTTATCGTTTCTACCTTGAACGCTTATTTTGCGTAATCGACTGCGCGGGTTTCGCGAATAACCGTGACCTTGATCTGGCCAGGGTATTGCATGGTTTCTTCGATCTTCTTGGCGATATCGCGCGCCAGGCGCGTGGAGGTCAGGTCGTCGATTTCTTCGGGCTTGACGATCACGCGTATCTCACGACCTGCCTGGATGGCGAAAGCCTGCTGTACACCCTCGAAGGATTCTGAGAGTTCCTCAAGGGACTTGATGCGCTTGATGTAGGCTTCCAGGTCCTCGCGGCGTGCGCCCGGGCGTGCGCCGGAAATGGCGTCGGCCGCTTCGGCAATGACCGCCTCGATGCTTTCCTGCTCGGTTTCATGGTGGTGGGCGGCGATAGCGTTTACGACCATCTTGTTGACGCCATAACGCTGGCAGAACTCGGCGCCCAGCGCGGCGTGCGTGCCTTCCTGGTTATGGTCCATGGCCTTGCCGACATCGTGCAGGAAACCGCCCTGTTTGGAGATCTCGATGTTGGCGCCCAATTCAGCCGCCAGGATTCCGGAAAGCTTGGACACTTCCACGGCGTGGGCAAGCTGGTTCTGCCCGTAAGAGGTACGAAACTTCAGACGGCCCATCATGCGCAGCACTTCCGGATGCAACCCGGCGATGTTGGCGTCAAAAGCGGCCTGTTCGCCGGCCTCGGCGATCACTTTATCCACCGCCTTGGTCTCGTCCTCGATCACTTTTTCGATGTGAGCGGGATGGATACGCCCATCCACGGTCAGGCGCGTCAGGGCGCGCCGTGCGATCTCGCGACGAACTGAATCGAAGCACGAGATGGTCACGGCCTCGGGGGTGTCATCGACGATCACATCCACACCCGCGGCCTGCTCGAAAGCCTTGATATTGCGTCCATTGCGGCCGACGATACGACCCTTCATTTCCTCATTGGGTAGGGGTACGACCGAAGAGGTCACTTCCGAAACGTGCTCTGAAGCAACACGCTGGATTGCGTCTGCGATCAGTTTGCGGGCGCGTTTTTCGCCTTCCTCGCGCGCTTCCGCCTCGATCTGGCGATAGATACGCGCCATATCCGCACGGGCTTCCACCTCTACGGCTTCAATAAGTTCCTTGCGGGCTTCATCCTGAGTCAATTGCGAGATCTGTTCCAGCTTCTCGACCTGCGACTCAAACATGGTTTCGATTTCGTTGGCGCGCCGGTCGATCGCAGACTGCCGTTTGTTTAACGTCTGTTCACGTTGTTCGAGCCGGTCGGCACGACCGTCCATTTCCGAACGACGCTTGTCCAGGCGCTCAGTCTCCCGGCTCAGTTCCTGCCGGCGCTCCTTGTTCTCCCCTTCAGCAGCCTGGACGATTTTGGTGGCGCTTTCGCGCGCCTGGGTTTCGATCAACCTGGCCTGCTCGCTGGCGCCTTTGAGAATGCTTTCCGCTTTCTGTTGCTGATCCTTGAGGGCTTTATCGGTCTGGTAGCGATGGAAAAGATAACCAAACACGAAACCCACGGCCAGGGACAAAATGTCGATCAAGAGGTTCATTCCGAATGGATTCATGAGCTTTCCTCAACTTCAAAGTTTGACGGCTCACCCTCCGCCTTGCGTTCGTCCCAGACTTGCGAGACGACGGGCTGGATCACGGAATAGGTGAAACCACGGCGGGCTAAAAATGACGACAGTTTCTTGCGAAACGTATCCCACTCTCCGGCCCGGAGTTTGCGTGCCTTTTGGTGTGCAGCCTGGTAGGCCAGTTCTCCCTCGTCCAATCCTTCAAGGGCAGACTGAATGACGCTCTCGGCGATGCCTTTTTGACGCAATTCCACAGTCAGGGCCCGCCGCCCGCGCGGGCGAAAGGTATTGCGATTTTCCACCCACGCATGTGCAAATTGTGTATCGTTCGCAAACCCTTCCTTTCGCAGGCGCTCGAGAGTCGACTCGATGACCTCTTCAGGAATTTCGTGTTTGCGCAGGTTCTGACTGATTTCAGCTTCAGATCGGGCGCGGTAGCTCAGAAGCAGCAGAGCCTGTTTCACAGCGCGCTCACGCGCATCCTCTGCTTGCAATTTCTGGATTTTCAGTTCGTCCAGGGTATCGCCCACTTGCAGCCAGGCAGCTACCAGCCGGTCCAAACCAAAGGCGTATTCCCCATCAAGATAGATACTGACACGCCTTGGGTTCTTTTTCTGAATTTGTAAGTCGGTGATCTTTCTCATTTAATAGTAACAGCCGAGGCCGCTGAGTGGCCTTGGCTGTGGACAGGGTCCGGATTTGGCTGGTCATTCCCGGATCCGTCTGGATGCGGGAATGGTACGGGTAGATTAAGTTCCGTGACTGTTCACGTCACGGGAAAGCCGTTCACCTGGTGTTCGTGAGTAGATATGGATGATCTTTAAACTGTCCTTCAAATAACCAGGTTTGGTAGACTAACAAAATCTCCTGTCGCCAGGTGATCGTACCGTAGGTTCCAGATTTCCTTTAGCAAGCCAGGCCGCTCAAATTGCGGCAAAAATTTGAAGTACAAATCCTTGCAGATTTACGAATATTATACATGAAAATTATGCAAATTCGTCCTGGTGGGCAGAACCAAATCGTCGATCAAGTGTAAGACTCATTAGACTGGCAGGTGTCTCCGAAAGAGGTGACAAATGGACCTTGGCTGAACGGCTGGCTCATGCCATAATTTGCCTGTTCATTATTCGTAGTTTAGGAGGACGCATGTCTAAAATCACACGGGAAGAAGCGCTTGAATACCATCACCTTAAAGGGAAACCTGGTAAGGTGGCAGTTGTACCCACCAAACCCATGGACACGCAGCGGGATCTTAGCCTGGCTTATTCACCGGGAGTAGCGGAACCGGTGCTGGAAATCGAAAAGGACGCTGAGCTGGCGTACGAGTACACTTCGAAGGGCAATCTGGTAGGTGTGATCAGCAACGGCACGGCCATTTTGGGGTTGGGAGACCGGGGCGCCCTGGCTTCAAAACCGGTCATGGAGGGCAAGGGGGTGCTGTTCAAGAAATTTGCGGATATCGACGTTTTTGACATCGAAGTCGATACACATGATCCGGACGAGATCATCAGGATTGTTACAGCCATTGCCCCGACATTTGGAGGCATCAACCTGGAGGATATCAAGTCTCCCGAATGTTTCTATATTGAAGAAGAGCTCAAGAAGAAGCTGAACATCCCTGTATTCCACGACGACCAGCACGGCACAGCTATTATTTCCTCGGCGGCACTGGCAAATTCGCTGGAGATCGTGGGCAAGAAATGGGAGCAGATCCGGCTTGTGGTTTCCGGTGCGGGCGCTTCGGCTATTTCTTGCGCCGAGTTGGCCATCCGCTGGGGGGTCAGGCGCGAGAACATCATGCTGGTGGACAGTCGCGGCGTGGTCCACGCCGGTCGTAAGGAGGGTATGAACAAGTACAAAGAGCGCTTCCTGGTGGAGACCGATGCCCGGACTCTGGCGGACGCCGTGCGCGGCGCGGACGTTTTCTATGGGCTATCTGTCGCGAACGTGCTGACCCCCGAGATGGTCAAGAGCATGGCCGAAAGCCCGATCATCTTCGCGATGGCCAATCCTGATCCGGAGATCAAGCCCGAATTGGCCAAGGGCGCACGCAAGGACGTCATTATCGCCACCGGACGTTCGGATTATCCGAATCAGGTCAATAATGTACTGGGTTTCCCTTTCATCTTTCGTGGGGCGCTGGACGTTCGCGCCAAATCCATCAACGAGGAGATGAAATTAGCTGCTTCGCAATCCCTGGCGGCGCTGGCAAGGGAGGACGTACCCGATTCGGTGTTGCGCGCTTATGGCGTCGATAGCCTCAAATTTGGGCCGGAGTACATCATCCCCAAACCGCTTGACCCGCGTGTATTGCTCTGGGAAGCGCCGGCCGTGGCTGGGATGGCCATGGAAACCGGCGTGGCGCGCAAGAAGATCGATATCGAAAACTACCGCGAAGAACTGGCCTTCCGCCAGGGCAAGGGCGAGCAGGTGCGCTACTTCTTTCAGAACCAGGCGCGAGCTTCGGGTGGGACCAAGCGGGTGGTCTTTGCCGAAGGCGAGGAACCCAAGGTCATTCGCGCCGCTGCCCAGATCACGGACGAGAAGATCGGCATCCCGGTCCTGCTTGGGCGTCCTGAAGTGATCCAAAGTCACATCGAGGAGTTGGGACTGCCTTGCTGTCCCGAAATCGTAGATCCATCCAATTTCGAACAGCACGAAGCTTACGCATCCGCGTACCACGAGTTACGGCAGCGCAAGGGCGTCACCATGGCCATCGCGCGCAAGCGCGTGCGCGATACCAATATCCTTGGGCCGATGATGGTCGAAAGGGGAGATGCGGACGCTTTTGTCTCCGGTCTGACCTATGATTATCCGGATGTCATCCGCCCGGCGCTGCGTATCCACCATACGGCTCCGGGTGCAACGCGGGCTGCCGGTGTGTACATCATGATCGTGGAGGATCGCGTTTACCTTTTCACAGATGCTACTGTGAACATCGATCCCACGGCCGAGGACCTGGCGGAGATCGCTTGCCTGGCGGCTAACTTCGCCAAGCGGTTGGAGCTTGAACCGCGGGTGGCGTTCCTGTCGTTCTCGAACTTTGGCTCGACCCCGCACCCACTCAGCGAAAAAGTGCAGCGCGCAGTCAAGATCGTAAGAGAGCGCTGCCCAGACTTTATCTATGACGGCGAAATGCAGGCTGACACAGCAGTGGTGCCTGAGATCGTCGACGAACGCTATCCCTTCAGCCAAGTCAAGGATGCCAACGTGCTGGTCTTTCCCTCACTCGAATCGGCCAACATTGCCTATAAGCTGCTGGCACGCCTTGGAAACGCCAAGGCAATCGGGCCCATCCTGCTGGGAATGGGCGCTCCTGTGCACGTCCTGCAGACCGGTGATGAGGTCAACAATATCGTCCAGATTGCGGCTGTGGCTGTGATGGATGCGATGGGACGTAAGTAACCTCACGTGGATTTGGATTGTTAAAGGGACTCCCGTATAAGGGAGTCCCTTTATAATACCCGCATGCGCCCGCGTCTGCTTCGCCCACTGACCCTTCTGGCCCTCCTGGTGCTGGTCGTGGCTCCCCCCGTCCTGGTGGGATATGGAAGCGCTGGCAGGGCGGAAGTTGCTATGAAGAACCGGGATTTCTCTCGCGCTGCTGAGAACTACGAGCAGGCAGCGCGCCTGCTTCCCTGGAAATCCGGTTTGTGGGAGGAAGCAGGAAAATCGAAATACCAATCCGGGGATGCGTCCGGAGCGATCCCCCTGCTTGAACACGCGCGTTCAGCCAATGGTCTTTCTGCGGAAGGCTGGGAGTTCCTGGGTTTGGCTTACAAGGAGGCGAGGGGCGATCTGCCCGCAGCAGTAGAAGCCTGGGACAGGGGGTTGGCAGGATACCCTGAGTACGGCCGGTTCTATTACCAGCTGGCGTTGGCTTACAACGAGTTGAATGATCCCTCCGCCGAGCTTGAGGCGCTGGAGCAATGGGAACAAACCGGAGGCGCGCTGGATGCGCGCGCCTCTTACCGGTTGGGTCTGTTGCTGGCTTTACCTGACCCTGACCGGGCTTTGAGCGAGCTGATGGATGCGGCGGCATTGGATCCGGATTTCGACCCGGCAGTCCAGACCATGCGGACCACGCTCAACCTGGCCTCGCGTGAACAGGACGATTCTCACGGGCTGGTGATCGTAGGTCGAGGGTTGGGATTATTGGAGGAATGGGCCCTTGCGGCAGAAGCCTTCCAGCAGGCAGTCGCGGCGGATGGGGGTAACGCCCAGGCCTGGGCCTGGCTGGGCGAATCCGAGCAGCAGCTTGGCCGGGAGGGCAGCGCTCAGTTGGAACGCGCGCTGGTACTTGGCAGCGAGGATCCCGTCGTGCACAGTCTGCAAGGATTGTTCTGGATGCGTAGGGGAGAGCCACAAAACGCGCTTTCAGAATACCAGCAAGCGGCCGGGTTGGATCCTGAAAATCCCGCCTGGCAGGTGTCTATCGGGGAGGCCTATGCGCGACTGGGAGATCTTCCTGCCGCGCTGGGAGCCTACACGTTGGCGACGGAATTGGCCCCTGAGCAGGCAAACTACTGGCGACTGCTGGCCGCATTTTGCGTGCAGTACCAGGTACAGGTCGACCTGACCGGATTGCCGGCCGCACGCCAGGCACTCGTGTTGGCACCCGATGATCCACAAGTGCTGGATACGTTGGGCTGGACGTTACAGGCTCTTGGCCAACCTGAGCAGGCCCGTTATCACTTGACCCAGGCGCTGGAAATCGCTCCAGAGTTTGCTCTGGCCCACCTGCACTATGGGATCGTTGCGTTACAACTTGGGGACTACCCGGAGGCACAAGCACACATGAAACGAGCAGGTGAACTTGATCCGGGCAGTGGGGTTGGAGCGCAGGCGGAGCAGTTACAGGACCAGTATTTTCCCTAATCTGTTAGAATCGAATGATGCGTTTCTGTTTCATCCTGATTGTGATTGGAGCAACCGTGCTGGCCGCCTGCCTGCCGTTCGACATCGGACCTCAGCAGACGAATCCGGGAGAAACTCTATTCTTTGATGATTTTTCCGATCCGTCTTCAGGTTGGGAGCGCTTCACCTCCGCTGAAGGCACCATGGATTACGACGGAAACGGTTTCCGTTTCTTAGTAAATTCACTCGATACCAATTTTTGGTCCACCCCTGAGGGGACGTATCGGGATGTGCGCGTTGAGGTGGATGTGGCCAAGATCAATGGCCCTGATGAAAACCGTATTGGTCTGTTGTGTCGTTACCTGCAAGGCAATTATTACTTCTTTATGGTCAGCAGTGATGGCTACTACACGATAGGAAAGTTCCTGGGTGGGAATGTCATTCAGATGGGGCAAAGTCAGATGGAATTCAACCCATCCATCCATACCGGATTGGCGATCAATCATCTGCGTGGGGATTGTATCGGGGACCGGTTCACATTCTACGTTAATGGGTCCCCTGTGGCCCAGGCGCAGGATCCCGACCTGAGCGAAGGAGGGGTTGGATTGCTGGCTGGAACCTTCGGCCAACCAGGCGTGGATGTGCTCTTCGACAACTTCTTTGTATTACAACCATAATTGAATTATGAAAGTTTATTTGGATATTGTTGGCTGCCGGCTGAACCAGTCTGAAATCGAACGTATGGCACGGCAATTCCGCGCAGCCGGGCATGAGGTTGTACCCAAAGCCGAATCGGCGGACCTGGTCGTGGTGAATACTTGCACAGTGACATCTCGGGCAGCCTCTGATTCGCGCGGCAAACTCCGAAAGTTTGCACGGGCAGGCGTGGAGCGCATCGTTGCAACGGGTTGTTGGGCCACGCTGCAGCCGGAGCAGGCGGCCGGATTCCCGCATGTCACACAGGTGATCGCGAACGAGCAAAAGGACCGGCTGGTGGCCCAGGTGCTCGGCCTGCCGGAAACCGACATCGAGCAGGAGCCGCTCGCCCGTGAGCCGCTGCCCGGTGTGAGGCGGCGCACGCGCGCCTTCATTAAAGTACAGGATGGGTGCAATAACCGCTGCACCTTTTGTGTCACCACGCTGGCACGCGGTTCCGGCCGCTCTCGCCCGGTTGGAGAGGTGATCGAAGATATCCACTCCGCGCTGGCAGGCGGCACCAAGGAGATCGTCCTGACCGGCGTACATCTCGGCTCATGGGGGAGGGAATGGGGTGGGCACCTGCGTGACCTGGTGCAGGCCATTCTGAAGGATACGGATACCCCGCGCCTGCGCCTGTCTTCGCTCGAGCCCTGGGATTTGCAGGCGGACTTTTTTGCGCTTTGGGAGAATGAACGGCTGTGCCAGCACCTGCACCTGCCCCTGCAATCGGGTTGCGTCTCCACGCTGCGCCGAATGGCGCGCAAAACCACCCCAGAGTCTTTCAGGGATCTGGTGGCTGCCGCTCGCGAATGCATGCCGGAGGTAGCAATTACCACGGATGTCATAGCCGGTTTTCCGGGCGAGAGCGAACGCGAGTTTGCCGAATCTCTGGAATTCGTGCGCGAGATCGGGTTTGCGGGAGGGCATGCTTTTACCTATTCACCAAGGCCGGGAACAGCTGCGGCGCATATGCCGCTTCAGATCGGTGCGCCGGTAAAGAAAGCGCGCAATGCAGCCTTCCGAGCAGTTTTTTCCGAAGGCGCGCGCGTTTATCGCAGCCATTTCACCGGCAGGGAATTGTCTGTCTTGTGGGAATCGCTGACCAGATTGGACGAACAGGGCTGGCAAATGGAGGGCTTGAGCGGAAATGATTTGCGCGTAGTCGCAACTTCTCTAGAGCCACTTTGGAACCAGATTACTACTGTGCATCTGCATTCCGATCTGGGGGGAAAACTGGCCGGCAGCATTACGGGGTTGGTCTAACGTTCCTGTGAATGGGGACATTCGTCACTTTTGGAGGATTTAAAGGGATTGTATAATTCTTGTACAATTCTTCACGGAAATTCAATCGAAGGAGTAGTACATGACCGCTCAATTAATTGACGGAAAAGCGATTGCTCAAAAAGTTCGCGATGAAGTCAAAGAGAAAGCTGCTGCGCGCGCTGCCGCTGGAAAATCACAGCCAGGCCTGGCAACAGTGTTGGTCGGCGAACGCGTTGACTCAGCTACGTATGTTGGCATGAAGCAGAAGGCTTGTGCGGAACTGGGGATGACTTCTTTCCATCACCCGCTCCCGGAAGATGTCAGCCAGGAAGACCTTGAAAAACTCATCAAGAAATTGAATGCCGATCCGAAGGTTCATGGCATTCTGGTGCAGCTGCCCTTGCCCGACCACCTGGATGAGGAACGTGTTTTGCAGCTTATCAGCATTGAAAAAGATGTGGATGGTTTCTCACCGATCAACATTGGTCGTCTGGCGCAAAAAGGCCGCGAGCCCTTGTTCGTGCCCTGCACGCCTTTTGGCTGTATCTATCTTCTTAAAGAAGCTGGCGTTGAAATTTCGGGTGCAAATGCGGTTGTTTTAGGCCGTTCTAACATTGTGGGTATGCCCGCTGCTCTATTGCTTGTAAAGGAAAATGCTACAGTGACTGTCTGCCATTCCCGCACAAAGAATATTGCCGATGTGGTCCGCCAGGCCGATATCCTCATCGCGGCCATTGGTCGCACCGAAATGGTGCGCGGCGAATGGATAAAACCCGGCGCGGCCGTGATCGATGTGGGGATGAATTCCAAGCCTGATGCCACCAAGAAGCGCGGTTACCGCCTGGTGGGCGACGTCAACTTCGACGAGGCCAAGGAAGTAGCCGGTTTCATCACGCCGGTCCCCGGTGGCGTCGGCCCGATGACCATCGCCATGTTGATGGCCAACACGCTGCGTGCCGCGGAAATTCAGGACGAGTAGAACCATTCTTTGAACATTGAGCCCCACATCATTTGTGGGGTTGTTTTTTGTGGGTGCTGAGCTATCCAGCTACTTTGGATCAAGCCAGGCGATTGTAAGTTCGGAGCAGGTCCCGTAGGGGCTCGTGCGGAAGTGCTGGGATCATCAATCCCTCACGGCCGGTCATGGATTCAGCGGCCAGCAGAGCGTTGAGAATGGCCTCCTCAGTAGACAATACTGCAGCCATGAAGAGCGGATCCAGCCGGTCGTTGGGCAGCACCTTAGCGAAACCCGGCCCTGATTGCCGACCGGCGACTCCGGGATTGGCAGTGGAAAAAGCCAGGAAGATATCACCACTGCCGTTGCCGCCCATGCTACCCGTACGTGCCATTCCCAGTGTGGCACGTTTGGCAAGGCGTTTGAGTTGATGTGGAAGCAGGGGAGCATCCGTGGCGAGTACGACGATCAGAGAACCCTGCTCGCGAAACGGGTTTTCACCATGTGTGAAAGGCGCCCCCTCGGTCAGGAATTGACCCACAGGCACGCCTGCCACGGTCAACTGATGGCGCCGACCGAAATTGGCCTGGACCAGCGCAGCTACCGTGTATCCACTAAATTTCTCGGGTAATGTACGTGAGGCCGTACCCGTACCTCCCTTGAACTCATAGCAAATCATGCCTGTCCCGCCGCCCACATTGCCTTCCGCCAGTGGACCGCTTTGAGCCGAGTCGAGGGCCTTCCAGACGTGTTCCGGGTTGATGTGGAAGGCGTTCATATCGTTGAGCCAACCATCCGCCGTCTCCGCCACAACCGGACAGGACCATTTCTGGAACATGGCATTGTTTTTGATCTGCCAATCGATCACTGCGTCCCGTACACAACCAACGCTGTGGGTGTTCGTAATGCAAATAGGCCCTTCGATAAAACCCCCTTCTTCCACCCATGCAGCGCCGGTCATCTCGCCGTTGCCGTTGAAGGAAAAAGTACCACCAAATACGGGATCATGGTCCGATTTTCCGCGCGGGTGGATGGCAGTGACGCCTGTGCGTATGGAATCGCCCTCGTTCAAGGAGGTATACCCGACTTCCACACCAGAGACATCGGTGATCGCATTCCAGGGACCGGGTTCCCCTGGCAGGGGAATTCCCAGGTCTCGTGCGCGCGGTTTGCTGGTCATGCGGCCTCCTGATTGCTGAACGCTTTCGTTGTGGTTGTGAACATTCATAGCACGGTAGCGGAAGTCAGTCCGCAAGATTCAAAGTGTACTATCTCTTTCTTATTCATGGTCGAGTTCTCTTAGAAATCTTCAGAATGATGTCATCCTGAGCAAAGCGAAGGATCTCCCGTAACCGCATTTCGAGACTCTTCCCCCTGCGGGGACAGGCGGTCGCAGCGAGCACTCTCTCACACCGTCCCGCGCAGTCCCTGGTGTTCTTCCCAGGGGGTGTCCTTCGGGAGAGTGACATGCTCATGATAGTGCGGATTTCAGTCCGCGGGTATCAATTGTTCTTCGACCTGGGATGGTTTGAAGCGTTTTTGACTGCCAAGGCGCAGGTGTAGACCCGTGTATGCCAGGGCTGCAACCGCGCAAGCTATCCCTGCGAAATACCAGAGCAGATTGGGATCCAGGTTATCCAGGATGAGGCCCGCTGCACCCGGACCAAATATTGAAGGGATGCCCCAGGTCAATCCAAAGACGGCCATGTAGCGTCCTCTTTTATCCTCCGGGGCAAAATTGGCGGCAAGCGCCTGGCTGGTGGGCATGATGATCATTTCTCCGATGGTTACAAGGACGATGTTGAGCGCGAACAACCAGTAGGCGGCAACAAATCCAAACAGACCAAAGCCAACCATATAGAAGACCGAACCGAGTGCCATCATTAAGAATGGCGGGTGGTTTTTGATGCGCCGCGTGACCCAGAACTGAAAGAGGATGACTGTGACCGCGCTGGTGGACATCAGGAAACCGTACCCTTGCGGGTCGATGCTGTGGTTGTCGCGCAAGTAGACGGATAAGCTGCTATACATTTGCTGGTAAGCCAGCAGCATGAGCATACTGGCTGAGATGAAAGCAACGTATGCCAGGTTCTTCAGGACGTCGCGATAGCCTGCAAAGGTTTGAAGCACACTCTGGTTTTCCGTGCTGGTGGCGGTTTCAGGCATTGTCTCGGGGATGAACAGGTAAAAGAGTACGGCCACAAAGCAGGATATGATAGCGTCGAGAATGAACAGATACAGGTAGGAGCGATTGGCAATCAACCCACCGATGATCGGGCCGATGATCCAGGCGATGTTGGCGACCACGCGTAAGATCCCGAATCCTTCCGCACGCTGCTGCTCCGGAAGGATATCCGCGATCATGGCCTGATGGGCAGGGTGAGAAATGTCCGAGAGCAGGCCGGTGAGCACTGCTAACGGGAAAAGCATCCAGTATTGATCGACGAGCCCCAGTGAGAGGGTGCTCAATGCGCTTAAGACCAGTCCGAAGAGGATCAGGCTGCGACGCCCCAGCTTGTCGGTCAATGCGCCTCCGATCATGCTGCCCAGCATGCCGAAGATCGAAAAGAAACCCAGGATAATGCCGGCTTGGGTCATGCCTACGTGGAACTTGTAAGTTATATAGAGCGAGAAAAGGGGAACAGCATGGTGCCACCGACACGGTCGATGAACATTACCCCAACGACGCTCCAGAAGCGGGATGGATATTCGCGATAAAGTGTGGAAAGCTTTGAGAACATGGAAACCTTTTGCAGGTATGCCCAATGATAGCGTACTTGTTCGATTTATTGAATGGTTCATTCCTTTCTCATTTGCCATCACCTGTCTTGAAAGCGTGGATAAATGATTAAGGGTACAATGAAAAAGAGTCCTGGCAATACAGCAACCTGCCGGAGATTAGAAAGGAGTATCATGAGCAAAACATTAAAGGTGCAAGAGGGTCAGGTCGTAGCCATGGAATATACCCTGAAAGTTGATGGCAAGGTAGCGGATACCTCCGATGGGCGCGAGCCGTTGGAATACGTGCATGGGGCGGGGAACATCATACCGGGCCTGGAGAAGGAAATGTTAGGAATGGGGGTTGGTGAGAGCAAGAATGTGGTGGTGGCTGCAGCGGATGCGTACGGAGAAGAGGACGATAAGGCGTTTATGGATGTCCCTCGCGATCAATTTCCAAAGGAGATCCCGATGGAAGTTGGGACTGAATTGCAGGTACAGAACCAGGCCGGACAGCCCATGTATGCCCGTATCATTCAGGTAAAGGATACGTCGGTGCGCTTGGATTTCAACCATCCATTAGCCGGCAAGGAATTGCAGTTCTCAGTCAAGGTGGTCAGTGTGCGCGATGCCACCCAGGAGGAGCAGGAGCATGGCCACGTACATAAGTCCGGGCATACGCATTAGCGAAAAATCCCGCCGGCCGGCGGGATTTTCTTTTGCTCCCGGGGGATTTTGCATGATCGAATCTGTCTAAGGCATCCACTGAGAGAAGGAGGCGGATGCTGTAAAGAAAGGCTATCGAAAGTCTCCATAAGTCCTGATATCCATCAAAAGATGTACTGAGATCTTTCATAAGATGTACTGAGATCTTTCGAAAGATATACGGACATCTTTCATAAGATGTACTGAGATCTTTTAAAAGATATGCGGACATCTTCCCAGGTAGAGCACCGCACCCTCACGTTTTCACTTTTGGAGGCTTCGCAGTGACTTGCCTGGTTGTGATAAAACCCCCGGATGGTTGCGGACTGAAATCCGCACTCCAACCCTGCCAAAGTGCTAAGCCGGTCGGTGACCGAAGGAGTAAAGGTTATTGGAAGTCCGCCCTCGATCTTTATTGAGGTTGTTCCTCATAAGGCGGCCAGGGGATCTCGCTCGGTCCCGCAAAGCCGTGTTTCTCCTGCACGAAGACGCGCCCATGGGATGGTCTCTCGCAGCCCGGCTGGTCGATGAAAAGGACCGCCAGGTCGTTGGTCGCAAGAGCTTCAAACAACCACTGCCCACCTTCGCACCTCCAGACTTCGACAATGTAATGCAACATGTACTCGTCTTCCTCGTCGCCGGCGCGCAGTGGGACGTTATTCCAGGCTACCTCGACCTGGTCGCCGCGCCGGGTGGCGCCAACCCAGTCGGTGGGCAGGTAGTAAGGTGAAACGGGCAGCTTGGCCTGCTGGCCGGGATACACGACTGGCAGGCGGCTGGCCTCGCCGGCAATATCCAGGAACCTGGCATTGACCCAGCACATGTTTCCGCCTTCCACCCAGACCCAGTTGTTGCCGTCTGCGCGTCCAACCAGCGTGATGTTGGCGCCTTTGCGAAGCGCGTAAAGATAGAGGTAATCAGGACCTGGACCGTACCGGCAGCTCAAGAGGTCGGCGGTGACCTGAGCCTTGATCCGGTCAATCGTGGAGATTGGGGGTGGTGAGGCGGTATGCGTGGGAAGTGGCGTCTGTGTGAAGGTTGCACTTGGAGGTGGCGTGGGACTGAGCGGGTCGGTTGCTACCTCAAGTGGGGGTGTTTGGCTGGGTGATAAGGGAGTTGTGGTTGGAGTGGCTAAGAACCCACATGCTGTGGCCAGGAACAATCCAACGATAAAGACCCATTTATTTGTCATAGCCAGATTATAACGGCAGGTAATTGTTTGCCGCGAATGAAAATCATCCGTTTCAAACTCCCCCTGTGAGAGTCAATGAATGCCAGATGCATATTCATTATTCTTGTCACAGAGTCTTGTCGGACTTACTCCATGACGGGGACTGCAGGTTCTGCTAAACCCCCAATAGATACAATCCCCTGTACAACCAGGCTACCCCCATACAGAATGACGGCTTTCTTCAAATCCCCACTGACCAGGGAAAGGTGTACACCCCAAACGGCGCTACCCGTTCCAAGCAAGACCAGCAGCATGCCGCCAACCAGCATTGCAGCCGGATGGAGTGGGCGCACACCATCTCGAAATGTCAGTAGGCCGATCAGGATGACTAACGTGGCTGTTCCGAGACGTCCGGTAATCCTGACCAGCGCCTCCAAATGCAGGTATTTTACTGAGACACACGACAGTAAGACCAATCCCGAGAGGATTGTATTTACCATGGCCAGTAAGATGGATATCGCTTTCATGCCGAACCTCCTTTGCCTTTGTCCAAAGGAAACGAAGCATGCTATTCCCCTACAAATGGACTCCCTATCAAATACCACAGTTTTATCGTCTGGCGGCTGGTTCCAGCGCAATCGCAGGACAAACGCAGGTCTAACGCAGGCTAAATGCCGGGTTTGGTACTGCAAGCCAGGTATTATGAGGAGCAAGCTGTTCGCGTATGAGCCAATACAATCTGATGTAATGGTCTCTGGGGAGAGGGTGGTCGGTCTCTGATTTAAAGGTAATCGGAGCAGGCGATCCGCTTTGACTATTGGTTGGATGGTGCGATGACTTCGATTTCCTTCCAAGCTATCCAAGAGGGACTGCTGGTGGTCACAATGCGTACAAATTGCACATCCGTCAGTGGGGAGTCCGGCTGAAAGTCCAGAATTTGATTGTCCTTGGTGTACCCCTCAAAGGTATGCATAAGTTGCAGATCATCTATTGTGGCTCCGGTGTAGAGCTCGTGAACGGTTTCTCCGTCCGGATATTGTCCGACCATCAGGTGGATCTCTGACACCGTATAGGCTTGACCAAGATCGATCTGGATCCACTGGACTGGGGAAGCGCCTGCGCCCCAACCCGCGCCCGTCCCGTCCACGGCATTGGAAGGAGGTTGATCGCTCAGCGCCCGAGATGCCGTCACATTTTTATTCAGCGCAACGTTGTTCTCGATGAATTCGAATTGAGCGGATTGGCAGGGGTCTGGACGGTTGATCGGTGCCAGCGCTTCACCGATCTGTCCCTGGTCACTTTTCGCACTGTAAAAATCGTTGTTTTCGTAAATATCCCAGGTCCAAAGTAACCAACCATCGAATCCATACTCACAGGATTGAACCTGCCAATCCATCAGGATGGAAACCGCCTTGCTGACAGAAGGGACCTCGTTGGTGGAGGCCCCAAATTCGCCCATGATGATGGGTTTTTCCTGCATATCCTTGATGCCGAAGTTTTCAACATATTGCAGGAAGGTCAACTCCCCGGCCGGGTAGGGATGCAGGTCAATAAAATCGAGTTGCGATTCCCAGATGGCGGGTCCAGTATTTATGTAACGTTCGTCGCCCACACGTGCCGGATTGGGTTCCTGCGGCCAGAAAAAGCCCACCGAAACCAGCGCGGTCGGGTCGATCTCCAGAATGGCCGTGCGGACCTTGTCTATCCAGAGTACTACATTGTTGTCGATCATGCGCTTCTTATCTTCCATGCTGGACATGTCGTAGGTGTTCCCGTCCAGGGCGGTAACTTGCCCGGAGGCCATAGACAGAGGCGGGAAGTCCATATCGAAGAACATTTCATTACGAAGTTCGTAAGAGAATACCATATCAATCGGGGCGTCGTGGTCGATCAGATAGTTTGCGAAATCCTGAAAATAGGCAATGTTGGCTTGCAGCCCGGCCTGCGGGAGGAAGTTCGCGTTATTCATATCGAACGTCTCGCAGCAATCCTCGCTGAGGATGCGCCCGTACTTACCGCCCGGCAGCCAATCCTGTGTGAAGATGACATAGAGGTGGTACTCTTTGGAAAGCTGAAGAAAATCGATGATGTTG
This sequence comes from uncultured Anaerolineaceae bacterium, assembly GCA_964621295.1. Lineage (GTDB taxonomy): Bacteria > Chloroflexota > Anaerolineae > Anaerolineales > Villigracilaceae > JAABUE01. The sequence continues at coordinate 16,125 of CAZULT010000073.1, forward strand.
CCCATGGTTTCTTTGTTCAGGCCGTCATTGTCTGTGCCGATGGTGTTCTGACTGATGAAGACTCGCACGATGTTGTAGCCCAGGTCGTGCATTTCCTTTAAGGCGATCGTAAGTTCTTGTTTGTCGTACAGACCAGGGTCGAAAACAGAATGATAGGTCTGTATGCTGCCATCCTCCCTTTTTTGCGGATCGAGACGCACGTAGTTGTTGCCGCGAGGGATAAATTTTTCTCCGGTTTCGCGGTCAAAGAATTCACCGGTACCATCTACCTGGCGGATTCCGATACGGTGCGCCATAGCCCCGACCGGACGACCTGGCGATTGGGTAGTTGTTTCCGTTTTAGACGCCGTTGAGGGTGAAACGGAGGGTATGGAAGGCTCCGTATTGCCCGGCAGGTTGCAGGCAGAAAGAGTGAAGATTAGACAAAATAGCCAACAATCTACCCAATTTCTTCTAGATGCTCTCATGAGCGGATACCTCTTTGTGTTTTCGTTCCATTCCAACTTATTCAGAGTATTTCAGTCAAAATTTATGGGGTGTTGTCGTTTTTGATCAAATTGTGGGTACGATCTTGGATATTGGATCTGCGGATAGAATCTTTATAGCGTCAGGCTTTATTTCTATTTCAATTGCATTTAACTGGTTTCAGGCAATGAGCCCGGACGATTTACAAAGAGGGCGATGATCAAAAAATTTACTGTTAGCGCGGTAAACACCATTACGGGCATGGCCACTGCACCTACTCTGACGAACGCTTGCCCGATGCCCCAAGGCAGAAACATCCCTCCGATGCTGGCCCCAGCCAGTAACCAGCCTGTAATGGCACCGCTGATGCGAATTCGTTCTCCTGCCAACAGTAACATAGTCGGGAATATGGAAGCCATGAATAAACCCAACCCGATCGTCCCGCCCCAAAGTATCAGGGCTGAATCCTGCCATAGCAGGATCAAACCAAGGCTTACCAGGCAACCAGCGAAATCCACGAATAGGATCGCAGCAGCGTGGGCGCGTGCCGCGATCCAAATGCCAAGCAAACGACCAAGTGTAAACGTTCCCCAAAACGCGGAGGTCAAATAAGCAGAGGTGATACTTGTGCCTAACTCCAGCGACAGACCATAGGTATAGATCCAGTTGCCAAAACCAATCTCTGCGCCCACATAGAGCAGGAAAGCCAGCACGATCAGCACTACGGGAATAACATGGAGTGGCGCATGCCTGTCTATTTGTGAACCATTCCTGTTGAAAGGACCGGGAAGGGTCCACAACCAGACAGCCAGGGGTAGGCTGAGCAGCGCAAATAGCCAGAACATCCATTGGATACCTCCCGATAGGTGGAGGACACCGGCCAGGATAAGCGGAGCGCATGTAGCGCCAAGCCCAAAGAAAAAGTGCAAGGCATTCATGAATGGGCCGGCTGTTTCGCCGTGCACCCACAATAACAAGATATTACAACCCACGTCTAGAGTGCCTTTGGCCAACCCGAGAAGAAACAAATCCACCAGGAGCAGTGACAGGCTGTGTATGAAAGGGACCATACCCATGCATAATGAGATGAGGAAGAGAGTGGTGGAAATCACGTGCTGGCTGGATAAACGGTCATAGACCTGGCCGCCGAAAAGAGAGCCCAACAGATACCCCAGAGAACCGAAGATGAAGATCAGGCTGATCTGGTCAAGTGTGCTGGAGGTATTCTGTGCCAGGCCGGGCAGAGCGGATCCTTCGGCAGCAGTCAGCATGCCCAGCATGATAAAAGACAGGTAATATGCGGCGGTGAGGACCGATTTGTTGGTGAGGTGGGTAGGAGGCGTGGTGTTCATCGGATTCACAAAAGAACCATGTCAGGGTCGTCGCGTGATTATAGCAGGGAAAAAATGAGAGCTGCGGTGGTGGAACGAAGAGGCCAATCCTACATCGCTGCGTTCCTGTTCGTATCATGAAACGTCCCCGCTATATAATAGTGGGGACGCACTTGACAAAGTGGGGTTTGTGTGACTAATCGCCAGCTTGCGTGGGCTGTCTGTGCAGGTGCCGGGAGCCTGCCTTGCGTGGAGAATTGGTTCGAGGTTTTCTTGATTTGCCAGGCTGGAAGTTAATGTGCGGAGGCGCTGGGGTTGTGTATTCGAATCCTTGTAATGTCAAGCGGGAAAGTTTGTGCCCAATGATCCTTTCAAGTGTACGGATCATACCTTCGTCTTCAGGTGTAACAAGTGTGAAAGCATCTCCGCTGCGCTCGGCGCGACCGGTACGCCCAATGCGATGAATGTAAGCGTCGGCGGTGTCGGGCATGTCAAAATTGATGACATGCGAAATGCTATCCACATCCAGACCTCGAGCAGCGATATCCGTCGCCACCATGATCTGGTATTGACCATTTTTGAAGCCACGAAGAGCCGTCTGGCGTTGCCCCTGGGTGCGGTTGCTGTGCAGGCTGGTGACTTTGTAGCCCGCATTCTTGATCTGTTGCTGTAAACGGGTTGCACGGTGCTTGGTTCGAGTAAAGATCAATACAGAGTCTGTATTCGTCTGTTTAAGCAACGCCAACACCAGGCCACGCTTTAGATGTTGCGGGACCGGGTAGAGAGCATGCGATACGGTATGCGCAGGCCGGCTGATACCTATTGAGATACGGTGCGGTTGCCTGAGCGATTGATTTGCCAGTTGCTCCACTTCGCGCGGAAAGGTGGCCGAGAAGAGCAGGGTTTGACGCTGGGCAGGGATAGCCTTAATGATACGACGGACGTCGGGTAAGAAACCCATGTCGAACATACGATCCCCTTCGTCGAGCACCAGGACCTCGATCTTGGTCAGACGAGCATGTCCCTGGGCCATCAGGTCCAGCAACCGCCCGGGGCAGGCAACAAGAATTTCTACGCCTTTGCGTAAAGCCTGGATTTGCGGATTCGCGCCAACGCCTCCATAAATGGTTGCGCTACGCAGCCCTGTACCCGCTGCAAGTAGACGAATGGACTCGTTGATTTGCTCGGCCAGTTCGCGCGTGGGGGTCACGATCAGGGCTCTTGATTGATTGCGTGGCCCAGAGAGCAGTCTGTGCAGGATCGGAAGCACAAAGGCGGCTGTCTTGCCGGTTCCGGTTTGAGCGGTTCCGATCAGGTCGCGGCCGGCCAAGATAGCGGGAATCGCTTGTGATTGAATGGGCGTCGGCGTCTGATATCCGGCGCGTTTGATACCCGCCTGCAGGCGAGCATCTAGACTGAACTGATTGAAGTTCACGAAGTTTCCTTTTCTTCAGAAGTCAGGCGGATGTCAGAGGGGGGTGAGCGTAGGCTCAAAAGAATAACAGCGGCAACGACTGCTGAACAGTTAAATAGAATAAGGTAGATACGATAACCGATGTAGGTCGGACTGTCAAGACCGGAAATGATCATAATCGGTCTGGAAATCACACTAACGCTGGATTTCTTGT
>CAZULT010000074.1:0-4078 GCA_964621295.1 uncultured Anaerolineaceae bacterium
TTAGCTTTCGACCAACTCGTTCTCCATGTCCGAACTTATGTCTGAATATCAGTTCTTCCCACTTGACAAAAAGGTAAGGTTGGAATAGAATTAGAACATAAGTTCTAATTCTATTCCAACCTTATTCGTTTCTTAGTGGATACCGCATGAACCAGTCTTCCCAAACCTTCGAATTGATGCTCGCAGCCCTTGCGGAATTGCAGCCTGAACTAACCAACAATGCCGCCAAACCTCTCCCTTTTGCTCCTTCATTACAGGATACACTCGAGCAAATTGGGCCACAACCGAAAGAAGCTCTGCTGCTCGGCCTGGCCTCAGATGGATTGCCCCTGCTGCTGAACCTGTTCGACGCACGCCCGGGTCCACTCCTGGTGGCTGCCGATCCAGGTGCCGGAAAGACAGCCCTGCTGCAATGCATGGCTCAGGCTGCCTCGCTGATGCATGCCCCAGAAACACTGCAATTCGGTGTGATTAGCAATTATCCGGATGAATGGCAGGCCTTCACAAATCAACCACATACGCTCGGGATCTTCCCAACGTATCACAATCGAGCCATGGAATTCTTGCGTTCGCTCTCCGGTTGGGCCCACGCGAATAACAGAGACCGGAAATCAATACTCTTACTGATAGACGACCTGGAGAGCATGGAACACCTGGATTTCGAAATACGCCAACTTCTGCGATGGTTACTGCTGAGAGGGCCTGCGCGCAGGGTTTGGCCTATCCTGACGATCAATGCGCACCGCATTCAGCACATCCAGGACTGGCTTGAACCATTCCGCACCCGGCTGTTTGGATGTATCAAGGACGATCAAACCTCCAGTTTCCTGACCGGCATTCCGCAAAATGCGCTTTCACAGCTCCATCCAGGACTGCAATTCGCCATCCAGGAAGAAGGGAGATGGTTAAAGTTCTGGATCCCTGAAATCTAATTGTCTCTCAGCTATCACTTATTAAATGGGAGGTACCTCATGAATACAGGCATGTTATGGTTCGACAACGATCCGAAGACCAACCTGTCGGCGAAGATTGAGCGCGCAGTCGATTACTACCGCCAAAAATACGGTCGGGATCCCAATCTATGTCTCATTCATCCCAGCATGCTCGACGCAGAACAGCACGTGGGAAATCAAGTCGCAGTACGCCCCTATCGACCGGTCTTGCCCGGGCATTTCTGGATCGGTATCGAAGACCTGAACTAGCCAATCTTCTCCTCCTTTGAAACCTCCCGCAGTCCACGGAAAGCCTTTTCACCCCACCTCATCTGCGGGAGGTTTCAGCTCCCGCTTGCGACCACAAAGGCGATGGCCAGTTTCTGGTTATGGCTGATACTGATTGACCATTGCTCCAAGCCCATCTTTTCCGCATTGGCCTGCGCCACGCCGTGTAAACGGATCTCAGGAGCCTTTTGATCGTTTTCCAGGATCTCGATTTCCCGCCAACTTACTTCGCCGATCCCCGCGCCCAAAGCTTTGGCAACAGCTTCCTTGGCGGCAAAACGTCCCGCCAGCGATTCGGCTCGCCGGCCGCACAAATTCAGTTCTTCCGCTGTGTAAATACGCTCCAGGTAGTGGTTCCCGTGCCGTGAAACCATCTCTGCGATGCGATCGATCTCGATCAAATCTACGCCAGTACTCAATTCCATACCGTGATCAGTGTTACCTTTCTGAAAACCCCACTCATGGCCCCGCAGTCGCCACTACCAGGCGCTCCGGATCGATGAATTTACGCGCCGAAACCATCACTTCTTCCTTCGTGACTGACATGATCAACCCGGCATACTCCCGGTAGTAATCAAGCCCCAACGCATAACGTTCGATATTGAGCAGGGCTCCTGCCACTCCTGCGTTGGATTCCAGGGACAGCGGCAAACGCCCGACATAATTGGCCTGGCTGTCTGCCAGTTCCTCTGCGGAGACTCCTTCCTTCACAAAACGTCCCAATTCTCCTGCAATCAAATCAATGGCCTTTGTAATGTTGGCAGGGTTGACGCCGGCGCTCACATACCAGGCCCCTGGCCCAATTCCGGCACTCAAGCTGGAATAAGCATAATAGGCCAGGCCAGATTTTTCACGAACAATGTCGCCGATGCGACCCATCAATCCGAACTGCCCGAGCACATTATTTCCCAGGGACACAGAAAAGAACTCGGGATCGCGCCGTTTCGGACCGGATGAGCCCATCACAATGTCCGATTGCGATTTACCTGCGATCTCAAAATGGCTTCGCACGGGCTTGTCGGGCGGATTGTATTGCGGTAATTCGGGCGCAGCGGCATGGTGCGGGTTCAACCACTTCCCGAGGGTGCGCTCCACCTCATCGACAGCTTTCGCAGGATCGACGGCGCCGACGATCGCAACCACCAATCCTTGCGGCCCAAAATGCGCGCGATGGAAAGCCACCAGATCCTCACGTGTAATGGCCTCAACCGTCTCAGGCCAGCCCCCATCCGGGCGGCTGTACGGATGCCCCTTGTAGAGCAGTTCATCAAAGACCAGGGAGGCCATATTGGAAGTATCCTGTGCGCGAATGGCCAATCTGGTCAAAAGCTGCGCGCGCAATTTCTCGATCTGGTCGACAGGAAAGATCGGTCCCAGCAGTGTCTCAGAAAGCAGATCGAGGAGCAACGGCAAGTCTTCTACCAGGGATCGCCCACTGAAGCCAAGAGTATGGGCGCCGGAGTTAAACCCCAAGCTGGCTCCAACCGACTCTAGCGTATCGTACAGGGCTTGAAACCCCCTCTTTTGCGTGCCGCGCATGAGCGCCGAGGCGGTGAAATCCGATAGCCCGAGCTTTTCGTCGGGATCGAGCAAGCCGCCGGCCGGCAGATAACCGCTGACCACCACGGAAGGACTGTTGAAGTTGGGTCGCGTCAGGACAACCGCGCCATTGGATAACTGGGCGCGGTGGATATCGTCCGACCCCGGCAGAGCATGCATACCATTGGGAACAGGCGTGTCCATATCAGGCCTCTCCGCCGGTCGGAAGGTACGTTCCTACCACGCGAGCACGGGGCTGGAGGTACTGCTGTGCGACCCGCTGAATGTCTGTCGGCGAAACAGCAGCCAGGTTGTCCAGGTAGTTCAGAAACCAATCGTAATCGGCAAACATCTCAGCGTAGCCCATCCAGAAGGCCTGGTTGGTGATATTTTCAGTGCCATAGGCAAACAAAGCCCGGGCTTGCTTGATCGCACGAGCCACTTCTTGCTGGCTGACTAGATCTTGCTGAAGGCGCTCGATCTCGAGGTCCAAAGCACCCAGGGCTTCTTCGGGCTGATGCCGAGGATGGACTGTCAGGGTGAACGTATACATGAATGGATCGATCGTGGCCTGCGCAGAACCATGAGCGCTGACTGCCAACTCCTTTTCCACGAGTGCCCGGTACAACCGGGAGGTCTTATTCGAGATGCCCCCGCCAAACATGTTGAGATTGCTGGGACCGGCCAACAGGCTGTCGAGCACACTCAACGGGAGGAAGTCGGGATGCGTGGCGGCCAGAAAACGGTAACAAACCTGGAGGTAGGTCGTTTCGCCCGGGCCTTCAACGGAAAGGCGCACTTCACCGCGCGGATCAGGTTCCTCGCGCGCCAGGCGCCTGGGCTCCTCGCCGCCAGCGACAGAACCAAAAACCCGATTGATTTTCTTCAGCATGTCTTTGCTGTCGAAATCGCCTGCAACTGCCATGACCGCATTATTGGGTACGTAGTACGCCTTATAGTGCCGGTACAGGTCCTCGCGCGTCATGCTGCGTAAGTCAGCTATATCCCCGATCACTTCGTGATGGTAGGGGTGAACGCGAAAAGAGGCGGCCTGCAGCGCTTCTCCGAGTTCGAAGAGCGGCTCGTTCTCGTTGCCTTCGCGTTCTGAAATGATGACCGTGCGTTCGGAGGCAACCTCCTCTTCTTCAAAAAGGCTGTTGACCATGCGATCGGCTTCCAGTTGGAGGGCCAGATCGATCTTATCGGCCGGCATGGTCTCATAGTAGGTCGTCCAATCCAGGTAAGTCATCGCGTTCCACACGCCCCCTTCCCTGGAAATGGCTTTGTCGAGCACGTTCGCAGGGAACAGAGGCGTGCCT
>CAZULT010000074.1:4088-10146 GCA_964621295.1 uncultured Anaerolineaceae bacterium
CTGCATGTGTTCCACCCAATGAGAGATACCCGTCAGGCCGCCGATCTCATCGCGCGAACCCACGCGGTACCAGAGCCAGGACGACACCAGCGGGGCGGTGTGGATCTCTTTGAGCAAGACCTGCAAGCCGTTTGAAAGGGTTGTGCGGATAAGTGAGTCTGTCATGAAGACCTTGATGCCCCGGATAAGGCCAACCTTACCGGCAGATCAGTTGACCGTCCAGGTCAAGCGCGTTGGGTTCCACAATGCAATAGAAGGGTTTGACCACATCCTGCAAACCGACAAACGGCTCGTGCAGGTCGGTGGAAGCCAGCGGGATATCCACCGGAACATCCATCACGACCGGGACAGTGGTATTCACCGGAACCGTCAGGTTCAGAAGGATCGGCAGCGTGGTGCCTTGCGGCAGGACGATCGTCGTGCGAGCCTGGGTGATGTTCAACCCGCCAGTTTCGACGGTCACCAAGGCATTGTCGATGGTCACGTCCTGGCTGAGGACCACATTGGTTTGCTGATTAAGCTGAAGGTCGAACTGCACCGGGATGGTATTTTGGATCGGAATCACGGAAACGATATGCGCCCGGTCCATCTTCTCAAAATTATCGAACAGGCCTCCAAGCAGCCCTGCGCTGGCGTCGTTGGCGGTAAGCTGGATTCCACCCAACATGCGCAGGATCGCCAGCAGAATACCGATCAGGACCGCGTTAACGACCAGCGAAAGGATTCCGGTGACGGTCCAGAAAGGCGGGCCAAACCTCAGACCTTTGAAATCGGGGGCCGAATCCGGCTCAGATTGGGCTGCAACTTTCTTAGTGGAGGTGAGTTTGGGAATGGCTGGCTGTGCACGATCAAGGCGCGGAAGCCGCGCAGTTGGGGACTCTTGCGCTTTCTCGGACAGGATCTTGCGCAAGCGTTCTCCGGGTTCACTTTTCTTGTCGTCACTCATGGATCCTCCTGGAGGGCAGGTGATGCTTAATCTTAACATAGAAACGATACGACCAATCAGTCTTTTTGGCAATAAAGAGCTGGCATATAGAACCGCCCAACCCACCTGTAATGAACCTTCCACCTTCTGTCAGTTCAACCAGGGCTTGCCCCAGGCGCGCGAGCGCGCTATAATTCAGGCTGTTTTGGTCTGAATGGTACACCTGAACCAGGAGGCGTGTGTGACAAAAGAGTATGCAGTTGCCGTGGTAGGAGCCGGTCCGGCGGGTCTGTTCGGCGCTCGCGAGCTTGCCAAGTTAGGCGCGCGCGTGGCGCTCTTCAACCGCGACATCAAGCCGGGGGGATTGGCTGAGTACGGAATTTACCCTACCAAGCACTTTATGAAGGAGGGGCTGCGCAGACAATTCCGGCAGGTGCTCGACTTGCCTGCCATCGACTATTTCGGAAACGTCAGCATCGGCGCGCACGGCGATCTGAGTCTGGAGGATCTGCGCAAACTTGGTTTCCAGGCCATCTTGGTCACCGCCGGGGCCCAGGGTACTAAATGGCTCGGCCTACCTGGGGAAGATCTGGAGGGCGTCTACCAGGCCAAAGATGTGGTCTACTACTACAACAAGCTGCCCCCCAACAGTCAGCAGCACTACCGCTTCGGCAAACGCTGCGCGATCGTGGGCGCGGGCAATGTGATGGCCGATATCGCCCGCTACCTGATCCGAGAAGTAAAAGTAGAGGAGGTCATCGCGGTGGTACGCCGCGGACCAGCCGAAGTCAAATTCGACAAGAAAGAAATGGAAACCATTATCGCGAACCTCGACAAGAAGGCGTTGGGGGCCGAGATCGAACGCGTTGCGCCGGTCATGGAACAGGTAGGCCAGGATCCGGAGTCGGCGCACGCCGCCTTGCTGGAAGCCCTGCCTAAAGCCGAATCCAAGACTTCTGAGACACGCCTGCGATTCGAATTCCTGAGTTCACCCGTGCAAATGCTGGGGGAGAGCGGCCTCCTGACACAGCTCGAGATCGAAGACACCACATTGATCTTGAAGGACGGCGTCACCAAGGCGCGCGGCACAGGGAACAAACGACATCTCGACGTGGAGACGGTTATCTTCGCGATTGGCGATAAGGTCGATGAAACGTTCGGCTTGCCGACCGAATGGAACGAGTTCGTCAAGCACGAGCCCCCAGATTTCCCTGTGGACGGCAACTCGTACGAAGCCTTTGATCCGCAGGCTGGAAAACTGATTGAAGGGGTATTCGTGGGAGGCTGGTCCCGCAAGGCCAGCGATGGCCTGGTCGGTTATGCGCGCAAGGACGGCATCAATGCCGCCAAAGCCGTCTGGAGCTACCTGGGTTCCAAGGAGCCGGACGACTCAAAGTTCGGGAGCGCCATCCACCGCATCAAGAAGCTGGCCAAACCCGTCGTCACCAAAGACGATATTCGCCGACTGGAAGCGGTCGAGGCGCAGGAGGCCCAAAAACGCGGGCTGGAGGAATTCAAGTTCGCCTCCAACGAGGAGATGCTGCGCGCCATGGACCTGATCGTCGCAGCATAAACTTAATCTGGCATAGAACCCCTCTCCTAAATCCGGGAGAGGGGTTATGATTTAACAGGAATGTTCAAACAGGATCTGACCTTTTCGACCCCCTACCTGAATGCCGCCGGGACGCTCGGTTTTGCACCGGACTATCGCGCACCCCTGCCCTGGGAGCGCTTAGGCGCCTTCATCACCAACCCGCTCTCCCTGCGCCCGCGCCGGCCGGCTCAAGATCCAGCGCTGATGGAATACCCGGGGGGCTTCCTCCTACACACCGGCCTGCCCAACCCCGGTTTGCCCGCGGCCATCAAGCGCTACGCCCGCCGCTGGGCAGACTCGCGTCTGCCGGTCATCGTCCACCTGATGGCTGACCGGCCGGACGAGACCATGCGCATGGTTCAATCGTTGGAAGGGCTGGAGAACATCGCCGCTGTGGAACTGGGATTCGCGCCGCTTCTGGCGGACGACATCTCCCTGCTGACAATCGAACTTTGTTTAGGAGAGCTACCGCTGATCCTAAGCCTGCCGGTGGAAAAAGCGCCTGGACTGGGCGCGCGCGCTGTCGAGGCTGGCACAGCCGCCATCAGCCTGGCGCCGCCAAGAGGGCTGCTCGTTACAGACGACGGGGGCAGGATCACAGGCCGTTTGGAGGGGCCGGCCTTGTTTCCGCAAGCTTGCCTAGCGGTGAGCCAGGCAAAAAAAGCCAGCCTGCCAATCATCGGAGCGGGCGGTGTGGATTCCAAAGAAAAGGCCGACGGGATGCTCTCAGCCGGCGCGCTGGCGGTGCAATGGGATACCAGCCTTTGGAAGCCCATGGTGACCATGTAGTCTACCCAAACTCGCCAATCTGCGACACAAGATTCGTGAGCGGGTGCGTTAGCCGATTGATACTTTGGGCTCCAATACCATCACCGGGATCTTCCGCTTCCCGGCTCTCTGCCGGTAAACGGCATATCCGACGTAATAGGAAACCGCTAGATCGAAATAGTCCCTATTTTCCTGCTCGCCGGCCTCGCGTGCGATGTACACCCCGCTGTGTCCCCCACTTTTAAGGAGGCATTCCGGGTTGGCCTTCAGGTTGTAATACCAGCCTGGATGATGGGACTGACCGAAATTCGATGCGATCAAAACGAAGTTCTCCCCTACCGGCAGGCCAGCGATCGGCAGGGTGCGCGTGCGTCCGCTTTTGGCGCCGGTCGTGGTCAACTCGATGATCGGCAAACCGGAAAATTGCGTAAAGGTTAGTTTCCCGGCGCTCAGGCGCAGAAGGAGAGTGTCGGCGTGATGCAACAGGCGCACCATGAGCCAGGAGACAGGTCTAAGGGCCAGAAAACGCTGAAAGACCCGCCTTAGAAAGCTTAGTTTCTTCATCTATTCAGGCTATGGGGTACCAGAGCACTCAGGTGAGGGTCACTTTTCAAGCCAGATGGTGACCGGCCCGTCATTATGGATCTCCACCAGCATATGAGCCCCGAATTGTCCGGTTTGGGTGGGCACACCTTGCTCGCGCAGCAGTTCGGTAAAACGCTCCACGAGCGGAGCTGCCAGTTCGGGGTCTGCCGCGGGCACAAACGAGGGACGGCGCCCCTTATGCGTATTTGCGTAAAGCGTAAATTGCGAGACTACGATCGCCTCCCCATTCACCTCCAGCACCGAGAGGTTCGTCTTACCAAGATCATCTTCGAAGATACGCAGGTGGGCGACCTTTTCGGCCAGGTAGGCGGCCTGTACCTCCCCATCCTCACGACCGATGCCCAGCAGGATCACCAAGCCCTGCCCGATCCGGGCGATGATGCGCTCCTCGACCTGGACCATCCCCGAACTGACGCGCTGGATCAATGCTCTCATATCTGTTCAAACGCAATGGGCAATAAGGAACATCATGGCGACTTCAAGTTGGTCCAACAGGATACAGCTTTGTGCTCTTCGCGCCTGTTGCAGGAATTACTCCGGCAAACCGATGGCTTCCCGAACCTCCTCCATCACGCCCTTGGCAATCGTGCGCGCCCGGTTTGCACCGTCGTGTAACACATCCCAGACCGCATCCGGTTTCTTGGCAAGTTCGGCGCGCCTGGTTCGGAAAGGTTCCAGGTGCTTATTCAGGTTCTTGGCGAAGAGTTGCTTGCATTCCACGCAGCCAATGCCTGCCCGGCGACACTCCACATTGATCATTTCCACCTCGGCCGCGGAGGAGAAGATCTTGTGCATCGAGAACACATTGCATACATCCGGGTTTCCCGGATCGGTGCGCTTAATGCGGGCGGGGTCGGTGACCATCTGCATCACACGCGCAGTGGTCTCCTCAGGGGTGGCGGCCAGCTCAATATGGTTGTCAAGGCTTTTACTCATCTTCTCCTTACCGTCGATGCCAATGACCTTGGGAACCTCGGTGAGCTTGGCCTGCGGCTCGATCAGCACGTCCGTGTGATAACGGTAATTGAAGGACCGCACCGTCTCGCGAGCGAACTCCAGGTGCGGGGTCTGATCCACTCCCACCGGCACGGTATCGGCCTTGTACAGCACGATATCGGCCGTCATCAGCACAGGGTAGCCGACCAGCCCGTAGTTGACGTTCTTAGGATTCTGGCGCACCTTCTCCTTAAAGGTCGGCAGGTCGGTCAGCTTGCCGAGCGGGGTGACCATCGACAGCAGGGTGTGCAATTCCATGACCTGGGGCACGTGTGATTGGATGAAGACGATGGTTTCTTCCGGCCGGATACCGGCCGCAAGCCAGTCAAGCGCCATTTCGTAGGTATTGTCCTTCAGGTCTTCGGTGGTCTCGACCGTCGTCAGGGCATGGATATCCACAATGCAGTAGATACAATCATAGTTCTCCTGCAACGCCACATAATTCTGGATGGCGCCCAGATAGTTGCCCAGGTGTTGGCGCCCGGTTGGGCGGGCGCCGGAGAATACGCGTCCTCGTTTGGCCATGCTTTGCCTCATGATCGTTCTAGAAATCAACGACTCCTGTCGTTGTCGTTACAACCAAATGTTGATCCGAGAATAGCCGTCACCGTCTTCAGATCACTCGATGACCTTGCGCACCAGCCCAAGCACCTCGCCGGGTTCTGCGTGGCGGTGGGTTTCGAGTTTGGAATAGACCAGCTGGTCGTTCACCTTGACCTCGAATTTACCTCCGTCCGAGGGAACCAGCACCAGGGTCTGGATATTGAATTCAAGCTCTTTTAGCAGTTCATCGGCCAGGCTCACGGCCCGGTCGGTGTAATGTCAGACGGCGCAGTAAACGATTTCGATCGTGAACATGGGGTGGTTCTCCATTCGGTGATCCTCATAGAGCGCAGAGGCCCCCTCACTTCGTCCCAAAGCTGATCATGGGCACACCTCGAAGGCACTCGTTCAATTCAGGACGGGAAATGTTGAAATGTTAGAAAATTATAACATGCAGCCCTGGAAGGCTTGCCACATGCTACGTCAAGGACTATAATCCCGCCTGTCAATGTAAGGAGTTATTTCCATGCCAGTGTACGCCTATCGCTGTGAATCTTGTGGTGTGCAGTTCGAGCGCCACCAATCCTTCAGCGATCCTGAACTTAAGCGCTGTCCCGAGTGCAACA
>CAZULT010000074.1:10156-18914 GCA_964621295.1 uncultured Anaerolineaceae bacterium
TGGCTTATATGCTACGGACAACCGTTCACCTTCGGGGATGAGCACTACGCCACATAAAGGCGAGGAAAGCCCGAGCGATGAAAGCAAAACCAAGACAAGTACGGAGAGCAAGAGCAGCGAGAAGAAAGACTGATACTTCCTGGAACCAGAGAAAAAAGCGACGCCATTTTGCGTCGCTTTCCTGTTAAGACCTGGGCGCGTCCGCCGCTTAAACGGTTCATTTCACGTAATTCATCGTGCGCTCTGGGTTATAGGGATTAGGTTGCTCGTAGCGGTCCAGCAGCGCCACGCGATTTAGTGGTACGTAATTTTGATCTAGCGAGATATTGAGAATGACCGTATGCGCGTTGTATTTGTGCAAGTGTGGGAAGGGATCCACCCGGTAGGTTCCATCATGAAGGGGTTCATAGTGCGCGATGGTTGCGCGATGAAAAAGATCCGGTCGCGTTTTCGCATTGACTTTGTTGATGTCCGGGGGCGGTTTGGAACCATCCAGGGATTCGAAAGGGTATAACCCCTGGCCGCCCTTGTGCACCTCCCCCCCGGTGATATGGACAATATTGCCGCCGGCCAGCAGGCCATCGTGAGCGATGTACTCCCCACCAGCGTGCTCGCTGTGACCCGTGATCACTTCCCAGTGTGTTTCAGGACCGTGGCGGTTGGTGACCATTTCTGAACCTTTGGTCAACCATAACCAGGCTTTGTGCATGTCAGCGGTCTGTTCTTTGGTCAGGCTGGTTTCATCGAAATGACCGAATGCGCAATAGATCAGGTTCCGGTACCAGTACCATTGCCACTCAGGGGAGAGCTCCACGAATTTATCCTTACGAAAGGTCGTGACCGTTTCCGGCTTGGCCTTCTTCTTGGGATACTCGCGGTAGGCATGATCGTGATCCCAGACCCCTTCGAGCTGGTAGTCGTGCAGGCAGAACGCCCACTGCCGCCCCAGGCGCAATCCCAGCTGCTCTGCTCCCTGGCAGGCGGCCAGCAGACTCGCGCCAGCCAGTGTGCCGCCCAGCTTCAGAACATCGCGGCGGGTGAGTTCAGGGTGAGAGTCAGAAGGTTTCCAAATGTCCATGGTGGATCTATTACGCCAGGCTTAGGATACCAAAAAACAATCACCTGTCTTACTCGGGACAGGTGATTGTAAGGTTATCCCTGAGCTTATTTCTGCTTCAAGTAGGCGTCGATGGCCTGTGCGGCTTTACGCCCGGCAGCCATGGCTTCCCCGACAATCGCCGGCCCGGTGACGCAATCGCCTCCGGCAAAGACGCCCTCACGGGTGGTAGCGCCGGTTTCTTCATCCACGATCTTGATCAAACCCCATTTATGCGTTTCCAGTTTTGGAGTGGTTTCCCCAATCACCGGGTCGGGCCAGTAGCCCAACGCCAGGATGGCCGTATCGGCGGCCACGGTGAAGTTCGAGCCCTCCACCGGTATCGGGCGGCGGCGGCCCGAATCATCCGGCTCGCCCAGTTGCATTTCGAGGCATTCCACGGCGACCAGGCGGCCGTCCTGTCCGGCGATGAACTGGATCGGCTGGGTCAGGAACCGGTAATGGGCGCCCTCCTGCTGGGCCATCTGGCGGTCCTTCTTGCCTCCGGGCATCTCATGCTCCGTACGGCGGTACAGGCAGGTCACTTCCCCGGCGCCCAGGCGCAGCGCAGTGCGCAGACAGTCGGAGGCGGTATCGCCGCCGCCAATCACCACCACGCGCTGGCCGATCTCAAGCGGGTCGCTTTCGCCGGCGGGCAGGTGGAGCGGGTCGACGTTACCGCGAATCAGGAAGTCGGTGGCCTCGTAGACGCCGGCCAGGTCGGTTCCGGGCGTCTTCTCCATCTTGGCATCGATACCGGCGCCCACCCCCAGGAAAACCGCATCGAAACCGTCTACAAAAAGGTCATCGATGGTTTTGTCCTTGCCGATATAGGTCTGGTTGACGAACTTGATCCCGGCCTGCTCCAGCTCGGCCCACTTATCCCAGACCACGTGCTTGGGCAGCTTGAAATTGGGGATACCGTAGACCAACAAACCGCCGGGAGCGGGTTTGGAGTCGAACAGGGTGACAGCGTGCCCCTGCTTGACCAGTTCCTCAGCCACGGCCATCCCGGCCGGTCCGGCCCCAACCACAGCGACCTGCTTTCCGGTCGGCTTGCCAACCGGGATGCGGTGAGGCTGGTGGTCGCGCTCATAATCCAGCACGAAAGCCTCCAGCGCGCCGGTCAGCACAGGCTCATCGCGTTTGTTGCGCGGGCAGGCGCCCTGGCAGAGCTGCTCATGCGGGCAAACCCGCCCGCAGATCTCGGGCAGCGTGCTGGTCTGGTGGTACACCTGGGCAGCCTCCAGGAAGAGGCCCTGCTCGATCAAGCCCATCGCGGCCGGAATGTCGTTGTGGGCCGGGCAGGCTTTGGTGCAGGGCGCCGGATCGGGGCAGTGGATACAGCGGGAAGCCTCCCGCATGGCGCGTTGCTCATCGAAGGGCAGAACCACATCTTCGAAGTCAAGGATGCGCACATCGGGTGGGCGCAGGTCCAGGTCTTGGAAGGGGATCTTCATGCGCTCCTTGCGGTCGAGCGGAGCGGCTTGGTTGGGAGTGGCTGTCATCACATCCTCCTGATTGGCCATTGTGAACATTAGAACTAGGCGTTTAAATGATACCGGAAGAAACAGCCGCCTTACAGGCCTTAACATCACCAAATTAGGCGACAATCGTCACCTTATCGAGAACAGGAACGAAAGGGGGAGAAATGAAAAAGAACCCTAAAGGGGGCCTCAGCTCCTGAGCCAGGAGCGTGCGCAAGGCGCGGGTCGTCGCTGCGCAGCAGGCCATTTGGGGGATTTGCGCCCGGTCGAGACCCATTTAGGAGATATTCTGCGACATATACTATATAATACAGCTTCATAAAAGGAGAGCATGCATGCTTACGTCCCTGAAGAAAAATAAGAACCTGATACTTGCGATCGGCGTTGCCCTGATCGCATTCTTGCTTGGCCTGTTCGGAAACACCCTGCTCAGCCCGACCGGCGCCGGGTTGAGTGGCGCAGCCGGGGCCATGGCGAACCAGGCTGCCTGTGATACCACCGTCCTTTCGAGCAAAGATCCCACCGGGATCGTTCTGGCCGATCCGCTGAATTTACGCACTGGGCCCGGGCTGAATTACCAGGTGATCACCATGCTGGAGGTATGCAAACCGGTCAGCCTGTTGGGGCGCACCAGCGACTATGCCTGGCTTGAAGTCAGTTTGCCGGGGAATGTGGGAGGCTGGGTCTTTGCTGGCTACATCCAGGCCAATACAAACCTTAGCAACCTGAAGGTCACCACGGCCTCGGGTGGACCAGCACCCGGCAGTGCCGGCGGTGACGGCAAAGGGATCGTCTCTGTGATCATTCAGGCGAACCAGGTGGCAGCCTTCATCAGTGGGATGCCGGCCAGTACGGTCATCAGCGCCACGCTCAGCCCGTCAGGTGGTTCCGGAAAGGGCCTGGCGGTTGCCAGCGGCCAGACGGACGCACAGGGGAACACCACCCTGACCTTCCCGATGCCGGCACACTGGGCGGACGGCAGCGCGGTCAAGTCCGGGACCATGACCCTGACGCTTACCGGTGGAGGTGATATGCTGACCGCCTTTCTAACCTACTACACCGATTGATAATCCATCGATCCATATTGAACGAACAAAAAGGTCGCCTTCAGTTGAAGGCGACCTTTTTCTCAAAAGCTCCTGACCTAGGACTTGAACCTAGAACCTAGCGGTTAACAGCCGCGCGCTCTGCCAATTGAGCTAGTCAGGAATGCGTGGGAGATTATAAAAGGAAGAGGGAGGGGTGTCAAGGCGATTCCCCTGAAAGGCTGCTTGACTTGAGAGCTCCACACCTTTCGCCCTAATATTTGATCGAGCTCAGCTTGTGCAGCTTTTCGATGCTGTGGGTGGCGGTGATCTGGCGCACGGTACCCGTCAGTCCTCGCACCACCAGGCTGTCGGTGAGCGCGCCGTCGCCCAGATACTTGACGCCTTTGAGCAGTTCCCCGTCGGTGATGCCCGTGGCGGCAAAGAAGACGTCCTCGGACGAGACCAGGTCATCCATGGTCAGCACCTTCTCGAAGTCATAGCCCGCCTCGCGCCCGCGCTTCAACTCTTCCGTGTCGCGCGCGTAGAGCGTGCCCTGGATCTCCCCGCCCATGGCGCGCAGAGCGCAGGCTGCCAGCACGCCCTCGGGCGTGCCGCCGATGCCGACCAGCACGTCGATACCGGTATTGGGCAGGGCCGTCATCAAGGCCGCGGCCACATCCCCGTCAGGGATCAGGCGAATGCGCGCGCCCATCTCCCGGATCTCGGCAACCAGCTCGTTGTGCCGCGGGCGGTCCAGCACAATGGTGGTCAGGTCTTCCACTTCCTTGCCCAGGGACCTGGCAATGGCCTTCAGGTTGTCCGAGACGGGCGCCTCGATATCGATCTTGCCCTTGGCTCTCGGCCCGACGGCGATCTTGTTCATATAAACGAAGGGGCCCGGGTCGAACATCGTGCCGCGAGGGGCGATGGCCACCGTCGCGATGGAATTGGTGCGCCCAAAGGCCAGCGGCCGGGTGCCGTCGATGGGGTCCACCGCTACGTCCATCTCGGGCGGTGAGCCGTTGCCCACGTGTTCCCCGTTGAAGAGCATGGGGGCGTTGTCCTTCTCACCCTCGCCGATCACGATCACGCCGTCCATGGCGATCGAACTCAAAACCAGGCGCATGGCCTCCACGGCCGCATGGTCCGCAGTTTCCTTCTGGCCGCGGCCCATCCAGCGCCCGGAAGCCAGGGCAGCCGCTTCCGTCACGCGCGCCAGTTCCAGGGCCAGGTTACGAGTAGGTTCGCTGTGGTTCATGATTCCCTCCAATAAAGATGGGTGCTTTCAAGAAAATTTCGATTAATCGTTAGTGACGCAAAACTCGCCAGGTCTGAATTGGGTTCGCCAGGGATCCCTGGGGATATTCTTGCCCCGCTTGGCTACCTCGGCGTAACTGGCGGTTCCCATACAAAACGGTCATTAGATCAAAAACCATTGAATATAATAATACCCTATCACGGCCGCCCACAACCACGAATCGATGCGGTCAAAGGCGCCGCCGTGACCCGGAATGAGGCTCCCGGAGTCCTTGATACCGCCCGGGCGTTTGAAAAGGCTCTCGCCCAGGTCGCCCAGAGGGGCGATCACGCTCAAGATCAATCCCAGCAGGGCTCCCTGCCAGATGGAGACCTGCAAAGGGCCCCAGGTCGAATAGGCGTAGGCGAAGAAGCCGCCGAACAGTGTGCCGGTGAAGACCCCGGCCCAGTAGCCCTCCCAGCTTTTCTTGGGGCTCAGGCGCGGGGCCAGCTTGTGGCGCCCGTACGCCGCCCCGATGCTGTAGGCGCCGGTATCCGCCATCCAGGTTGCAGGCAGCACCAGGAACACCCACCAGCCGCCGTCCGGCAGGTTGCGCAGATCGAGCAGGTAAGCGCCCACCCAGCCAAGGTAGGCCAGGCCGCCCACAGTCGCTGCAAAGTCCAGGGCAGCCCCTTCCCGACCGCGTTCGTACTGGAAAAGATGGTAGGCCAGCGCCAGCACGATCAGAACGGCAAAAACCCCGCTTGCGTGCTGGGGGAAGAAATCGCGTGCCAGCAGGATCAGGAGCACGCCCCCAACGGTGATCGGGATAGAGGCTTCGATCTCCACGGCATGGAACAGGCGCGTGTACTCGTACGCCGCTGTTACGATGAAAAACCCCATTAAGAGGAAAAAGGGAATTCCCCCGAAAAGCAAGGCCGGCATCCCCACTGCCAGCAGGACCAACGATGTGATGGTCCGTTTAACCATGCTTTTTGCCCACTGCTTCGGTCACGCCACCGTAACGGCGGTCACGCTGGGCAAACTCTTTTAGTGCGTTGTAGAACTCTTCCTTATTGAAATCCGGCCAATAGGTGGGGGTGATGTACCATTCCGAGTAGGCTGCCTGCCAGATCAGGAAATTACTGACGCGCAGTTCACCGGAAGTGCGGATGATCAGGTCGGGATCGGGAACGCCCGCGGTGAACAGGTACTGGTTGACCAGGTCGGCTGTGACCTGGTCGGAGGGCACCCCGTCCTCGATGATGCCCTGGATGGCATGCACGATCTCGTCGCGGCCGCCGTAATTGAAGGCCACGTTCAGCACCAGGCGGTCATTCCCTTTGGTCAGGTCGATGGCGTAGAGCACCTTTTCCTGGATCTTGGGGGCCAGGCGCTCCAAACGGCCGATGTGGCGCAACTGCACGCCTTCCTTGTGCAGTTCATCCAGTTCCTTGTCGATGACGTCCTCCAGGATGCGCATCAGGCCCTGCACTTCTTCGGTTGGGCGGCCCCAATTCTCGGTCGAGAAGGCGTAGATCGTCAGGTATTTCAATCCAAATTCCACCGAGGCGGTGATGATGCGGCGCAGGTTCTCCGTCCCGGCGCGATGACCCGCAAGGCGCGGCAGGCCGCGTGAGATCGCCCAACGCCCATTCCCATCCATGATGATGGCAACGTGCTGGGGAATCTTATCAGCAGGCAGGGACTCTAAGGATTCCATCATTTTTTCAACGATTTCAATGGAGCTACACTTCCATGATCTCTTTTTCTTTGTCCTGTCCCCGCTTGTTGATCTCTTCGATGAAGCGATCGGTTTGTTTCTGCAGGTCGTCTTCCCCGCGTTTCAAGTCGTCTTCGGAGATGAGTTTCTCTTTCTCAAAGTCGCGCATGTCGTTCTGTGTATCACGCCGGATATTGCGCACAGCGATGCGCGCCTCTTCCAGACGATTATGGACGATCTTGACCAACTCGTGGCGGCGTTCCTCGTTCAACGGCGGCAGGGTCAGGTGAATGGATTTGCCGTCGTTGTTGGGGGTCAGACCCAGGTCCGAGGCCAGGATGGCGCGTTCGATCTCTTTGAGCGTGGAGCTATCGAAAGGTTTGATCATCAGCGCGCGCGGCTCCGGTACGCCGATGCTGGCCAGTTGTACGAGCGGAGTCGGGCTGCCGTAGTATTCCACGGAGATCTTCTCAACCAGCGCAGGGTTGGCGCGACCGGTGCGAATGACACTCAAATCGCTTTCCAAGGATTGAACCGCCCCCTGCATGCGACCTTCGGCTTCTTTCAAGATATCTTTTATCACCTCAGCGCCTCCTGGCAAGTTGTGTCAGTTCTGCAATAAGGATACCTTAAAATCCAGAAATTTGCTACGGAAAACGTCAGGCTGAGAGCCTTCGTGCATCTTTTGAGAGGCTATCAACCGCTGACCAGCGTGCCGACCTGTTCTCCTTTGAGCGCGCGTAGGAGCGCCGAAGCGTCCCACAAGTTGAGCACCAGGATGGGAAGTTCGTTCTCCATGCACAGTGTCACAGCAGTGGTGTCCATGATCGAGAGCCGGCGGTTCAGGAACTCCATGTAAGTCATGCGGTCGAATTTCTTGGCATCCGGATTATGCTTGGGATCCGAGTCGTAGACGCCATCCACCTTGGTAGCCTTGATGACCAGCCCTGCGTCGATCTCCGTGGCGCGCAGAGCCGCAGCCGTGTCGGTCGAGAAGTAAGGATTGCCCGTCCCGGCACTGAAGATCACCACGCGCCCCTTTTCCAGGTGCCGGATGGCGCGCCGCCGGATGTATGGCTCGGCCACCGCGCGCATTTCGATCGCCGACTGCAGCCGGGTGTACACGCCCGCTCGTTCCAGAGCGTCCATCAGGGCCATAGCATTCATGACCGTGCCGAGCATACCCATGTAATCCGCAGTGGCGCGGTCCATGCCCCGATCCAAGCCCTGTTTGCCGCGCCAGATATTCCCGGCTCCGATCACCACAGCCACCTGCACACCAGTCTGGTGCACCTCCTTGATGCGCTCGGCGATGGCCTCTGCCGCATCCACATCGATCCCGAATCCGGCTGCGCCTGCCAGGGCTTCACCGCTAAGTTTCAACAGGATGCGTTCGTATTTCAAATCACTCATACTTATTCTCCCTGGGTAGTCTGGTAGGTGCTAAAAAAAGAGGCCAACCTTCGGGTTGGCCTGTAATTCATTCTTCCAGATGCTCGCCCAACTCCCAGCGTTGGAAGCGGCTCACCACGATATTCTCCCCTGTGGAACCGATGGTCTGCAATATGAGCTTCTCGATGGTTAACTGCTCGTCCCGGATGTAGGACTGGCGCATCAGCACGACTTCGTCTTTGAACTTCTCCAGCCGTCCGGCCACGATCTTTTCGGCCACCTTGTCCGGTTTGCCTTCTTCCTTGGTGCGGGCACGGGCGATCTCGGCCTCGTGATCCAGCACCTCTTGCG
Source organism: uncultured Anaerolineaceae bacterium (assembly GCA_964621295.1). Taxonomy (GTDB): domain Bacteria; phylum Chloroflexota; class Anaerolineae; order Anaerolineales; family Villigracilaceae; genus JAABUE01. The sequence goes on from CAZULT010000074.1 coordinate 18,471, forward strand.
GGATATCCTCCTCGCGAATGAAGCGCGGCGCGGAGGCCGCGATCTGCAGTGCCAGTTCGTGCGCAAGGGTCCGAAAACCTTCAGAACGCGCCACGAAATCGGTTTCACAGTTGACTTCCACCATCACGCCCACGCGTCCTTCACCGTGCGAGTACAACTCCACCACGCCCTGGGAGGCTTCGCGGTCGGCACGCTTGGCAGCAGTGGCCACGCCTTTCTCGCGTAAGAAATCGACGGCTTTATCGAAATCGCCCTTAGCTTCTGTCAGCGCCTTGCGGCAATCCAGCACGCCGGCGCCGGTAGCGCTGCGCAATTCTTTGATCATGTCTGTCGTGATTTCCATACCTTCCTCGTCCCGTGTCCTTTACTCAGCTTTGTCTTTCTTAGCCTTGTCGTCCTTAGCCTTGTCGTCCTTAGCCTTGTCGTCCTTGGCCTTGTCGTCCT
>CAZULT010000075.1:0-1791 GCA_964621295.1 uncultured Anaerolineaceae bacterium
TCGACCCGCTCTACAACGACACCGCCATGGCCCTGGCAGACGAATGGATCCCCATTCGGCCCGGCACCGACACGACCATGCTGCTGGGAATGGCCTACTACTTGATCGAGAACAACCTGCAAGACCAGGCCTTCCTGGATAAATACTGTGTGGGCTTCGATAAGGACCACCTGCCCGAGGGCGTGGATCCGAAGGAAAATTTCAAGGATTACGTGCTGGGCACCTATGACGGCCAGCCCAAGACCCCCGAGTGGGCTTCCAAGTTCTGCGGCGTACCGCCTGAGAAGATCCGCGACCTGGCACAGGAACTGGCCACCACTCACCCGGCCCAGGTCGTGACAGCGGGCGCGCCTGCGCGCATCAACAATGGCGAGTGCCTGCCGCACGCCATGCTGACCGTGGCATGGATGACAGGGAACACCGGAACCGTGGGCGCGGGCTGCGGTCCCAGCATGCACAGCAGCGCCGGCAACCCGGGTTCCTCGTTGGTCTCTGCCGGCGGCAGCGGCGTGCCGGGTATTTCCAACCCGATTATCGATGGTTCCACCCGTATCAGCCAGGATAACGCCCTCAACAACTGCGAGATGTGGGATGCCGTCCTGAATGGCAAGTACCACGGCACTGGCGGCGAGGTCAAGGACATCGACATCAAGATGATCTTCTCGCACGGATTCGGGGACGGCTTGAACCAGCGCGCCGGCGCCACCAAGGGCATCGAGGCCTACCGCAAGGTCGAATTCGCGGTCACATCCACTATTTACCTCAACTCTTCTGCGAAGTACTCCGACCTGGTGCTTCCGGTGACCACCCAATGGGAGCGCCATTCCGGTCTCCTGACCGGCAACCGTGACATCTTGATCTATCACCGCCAGGTCACCGAGCCGCTCTTCGAAGCCAAGGACGATATGGAGATCGCGCGCGAGGTGGGCGTACGCCTGGGTCTGGATCCGCTGGAGATCGATCCAATTTCATTGCCCCAGCAAACCTTCAACAGGCTGGCAGGTGCGACCGTGGCAAAAGCAGATGGCTCCGGAAAAGAACCGCTATTGACCATCACGGCTGAGGATATCGCCGAGATGGGCGCGGAAGGCGAGCCCCAGACCGGGCGTATCACTTACCAGGAGTTCAAGGAAAGGGGTATCTACCAGGTCGAACGTTCCATGGATGATAAGCTGGGGCACACTGAGTTAGAAGACTTCATCAAGGACCCGGAAGCCAACCCCACCGGGACGGATACCGGCAAGCTGCAGATCTATTCGCAGTCCATCGTCGACTGGGTCAACCAGAACGGCTTCTACCAGCCAAAGGGCCCGTTACCCAAGTACGACCCGCCCCTGGAGGGCTACGAAGAGACCTTCGCGGACTTCGAAAAGGGCGTCAAGGGCGACTACCCCCTGCAGCTCTACACCATCCACTACCAGCGCCGCAGCCACTCCAGCTTCGACAATGTAAGCTATCTGCGCGAGCAATTCCCCGAAGAATTGTTCATGAACCCGGTGGATGCAGCCGAACGCGGTATCAAGAACGGGGATACAGTCCAGGTCACCAGCAAGCACGGAACTGTCATTCGCCCGGTGCTTGTCACCAACCGCATCAGACCCGGCGTGCTCGCGTTAGGCGAGGGCGCCTGGATAGAAGTGGACGAGGCGTCAGGCATCGATATGGCCGGGGCAACCAACACGCTCAATGGCGACCTTGCAACCACGCAAGGCCACACCGGGCACAACACCTGCGTCGTGCAGGCAGAGAAGTATACCGGTCCGCTCAAATTGCTGCCTGATGTCCAGTGGC
>CAZULT010000075.1:1891-3495 GCA_964621295.1 uncultured Anaerolineaceae bacterium
GTGCAGGCAGAGAAGTATACCGGTCCGCTCAAATTGCTGCCTGATGTCCAGTGGCCACAGAGAATAGTCTTCAAGGAGGCATAGAGATGACTAAGCAATTAGCCTTCTACTTCGACGCCAGTGCCTGCACTGGTTGTAAAGCCTGCGTTACTGCCTGCAAGGATCGCAGCAGTCTGCCGGTGGGAGTCAACTGGCGTCGGGTATACCACTACGAAGGTGGTGAATGGGGCAAAGATCCGGCCAATAAGGATCTGTTGGTCCCGAAGAACCTTTTTGTGTATGCGACCTCAGTGGCCTGCATGCACTGTCAGGTGCCGGCATGCGCGAATGTTTGCCCGACCAAGGCGATCACCAAGCGCGATGATGGCATCGTATTGATCAACCAGGACCAGTGCATTGGCTGCCGCTATTGCCAGTGGGCCTGCCCCTATGGCGCACCTCAGTTCAACGAGGAAGCTGGCGTCATGACCAAATGCGACTTCTGCCAGGACCTCCAGGCGCAGGGCCAGAACCCCGTCTGTGTGGACGCCTGCGTGATGCGCGTGCTCGATTTCGGGGAACTCGGCGAACTGCGCGCCAAACATGGTCGCGTCGCTGCGGTTGAGCCACTACCGCCTGAGAACATTACGTATCCGGCTGTGGTGATCACACCTCACAAGGATGCTCAGGCCAGCGGAAGTGGCACCGGCAAGATTCTATCCCTGGAGGAGGTGTAAGATGGAACTCAGAGATTGGGCTTTGATCATTTTCACCATACTGGCGCAAATGTCGGTGGGTGCCTTCTGGGTGCTCGGCATCGTACACTACTATGCCACACGCAAAGCTGGGGTCGAAGAAGCTGATCGGATGAGCGACCGGGCTTTGCTGGCGATCATTCCCGTGCTCGTATTGGGGATGCTGGCATCGTTATTCCACCTGGGCAACCCATTTAACGCTTACAAAGCAGTCACACACTTCACTTCCTCCTGGCTAAGCAGGGAGGTCCTGTTCGGAGTGTTATTCCTGGTCTTTGGAGCGCTGTACGCATTCCTGCAATGGCGCAAGATCGGCTCTGTCGCAATGCGCAACGTTCTGGCCTGGATCGCGGCCCTGATCGGACTTGTCCTGGTCTACAGCATGTCAAGAATTTACATGCTATATTCCCAGCCAGCCTGGAACACCCTGGCCACGCCAATATCCTTCTTTGTGACCACATTGTTGCTCGGAGCCCTGGCGATGGGCGCAGCCATTGTATGGAACTACGCACAGGTTCAAAAGAAGAACCCTGAATGCGCCGACGTACAGTGTGAAATGATGCGCACAACCTTGCGCTGGATCGCCATTGCTGGTGTCGTGCTTGTGGGTATCGAACTGGTAGTTTTACCCATCTATTTGAGCACCCTGGCAACGGGTAATCCGGCTGCGATGGCATCCCTGCGCATGATGGCCTCCAAATTTGGCCTGGTATTCGCTTTGCGATTGATCCTGGTCTTTGTGGGAGCCGGCGTGTTCGGATTGTTCCTGTACCAGAATGCCAGCTCTGCCGGGCAAGAAAAAGTGCTCAGCAATATGGCCTACAGCGCCTTTGTGCTGGTCTTCGTGGCCGAAGTCATGGGCCGTTTTCT
>CAZULT010000075.1:3595-14555 GCA_964621295.1 uncultured Anaerolineaceae bacterium
CGCATCCCGGGCGCTCCCAGACCCGAACTGGAAAGCGGCGTCCCCGTGGCGCAGGATGAGTGGCAAAATATCCAGTGCAATATCTGCCATATCCCACAGGATGATTCCTATCTTACATCCGTCGCGTTTTGGGACCAGGCCTCCCGTACATATGTCCCCGTTCAAAATACCGACGAATTGTGCGCCAGGTGTCATGAAGGCCGGCATGGTTTCGAGGTGGTGGAGGAACAGGCAGTTTCCCCGGCTCACCAGGCGTGGGAGTGCACCCGCTGCCACGGCTCTCATGGTCAAGCCGCTTCCTGTACGGATTGCCATGACCCCCGGACCGGACCAGGCGCAGGGGAGCACGCCAGACACCCCTCGGTAGACTGCACCGCCTGTCACGACAACGGTGGGCTCAGCATCTGGCGGGAAGATACCCTCGATTCAAAGTTTTACGACGAGTATGTTACCCGGCGATTTGCGCATACCCTTACCTCCTGGCCTTCCCACGATCTTTCCAGGGATATCAACTGCGTCAAATGCCATCATCCAAAGGACTACGAGTCATCCGTGCTGGTCCAGGAAGTCGAGTGCCACGCCTGCCATCCTGATGGCGCAGTGCTCTTCTGGTGCATCAATTTTACACGCGACCCTGAACCCGTCCCCGTCGATCCACGCGGTATCAATCCCTGATGAGGTTGCCTTGCATACTTCCCGGAAATCCCCTCAGCTATCTTTCATTTGTTTCCTGGCTATGAGCGCGCTCGTTGCTTCCTGCCAGGCCAATTCGAGCCAGGCCTCACCTTCTTCACCCACATCGGGTTCAACGGAGGTGACTTCAACCAGCCCGGCCGACTCCCATCCAAAAGAGTGGCTGGCCTGGCAGGCTGGACCCCATGCAGCAGCGTATGACCTTGGCAAAGGCCCGAACACCTATTGTGCCCGCTGCCACTCTCCCCAGAATTGGGATCCCGAAGCAAAGGTCGATCCGCCCCCGAACTGCGTCTCGTGCAAATTCCCGACGGATGCGGAAGTACGCGTGGCGCAAGGCAATCCCCTGATCCCGGAAGAGGATTGGAAGGGCATATCCTGCGAGGTCTGTCATGCCGCAGGATTGGATGCCGCCGACGTTCAAATTGCCTGGCGAGACGGCGTCACAGGTTATACCGAGACCGTGGCTTCTCCCGGCGAACTCTGCGAAAAGTGTCACCGCGATACGGATACGCTTCAATACAGGGTGGATCTGGGCAGCCAGGCGCATATCGATTTCACCTGTACGGATTGCCACGAGCCTCATAGTACCAGGGCCAGTTGCGGCAATTCCGGCTGCCATGACGATGTGGTTGCGGTCATGGCGATCTATAACCCGGCCCATATGGGAATTACGGATAACAGTGTCTGCGTGGGTTGCCATACCCGCGGAATGGACGAGCACACCATGTACGTCAAGGAGCTGGGCACCGACGATTGCATCAGCTGCCATGGCAACCTGGTCGAAATCCCCGAGAGCCAGGCCGTTCAACCCGGTCATACGCTCTACCATCGATCCGTAACCTGTTCAGCCTGCCATGATGCCTCCGGGGCAACGGTGGAGCCGGGCGGAAGTGAAGGCGCATGGACGGCCATCCGCCTTTTTGAGCTGCTTGGGCGCACCAGCCGTACGGCCTTCACCTCCCATGACCTTCAACGGAAGGTGGACTGTATGCGCTGCCACTATGATGGGAACCCCTGGGATCTTCCTACGGAAATCGCCGGTAACGAAAGCGAATGAAGAGCTCTCTGTTTCACCTCCTTTTGCAAAGCCTGATGAGCCTTGTATTGCTGCCAGGATCCATCGGGCTGCCTCAGGATAGTGGACAGGCCGTCACGATCAGCCTGGCAAGGCCGTCTGAAGGGGAGACTTTCTACGCCGGCCCGACTTCCCTGCTTTATAACATCCCGATCCACGGCTGGGTGGAAAGCGATCGCTACCCCACTGAAGAGATCAGGGTGGCCCTGGCGATCTACCAGGACTCTGCTCTGGTACTTACTCAGGATACGCTTGCGGATGCGAATGGCGAATACGAGTTCTATGCTACGGTCAATCCGGACGGTTCCACGGAGAATTTTCCTGCCGTGCATGCCGATTGCTCATCCTATTGTCATTATCTGAGCGAGCTTGTCCTGCCCGCGGGTGAAATGACCCTGGAACTTACCGCCATCGACCCCGCAGGCAACCAGGATCGGGCCGAGCGCCACATCCGTGTCGATCGATCCGGCTATATATATCTCCCCTTGCAGGTCGTCCTGCAGGACTCCGGGTCTTCCAACCGCGCTCTGGCGGATATTCCTGTCAGCGCTTCCACAAGGATCTATATGTGGCGAGGCCGGAATTTCGTGGCGTCAACCGACGAGCAGGGGCGCGCAGAGATACGGATCGAGGCCCTGGCGGAGTCGCCAACGCATTACCTTATCCAGGTCGAGCCCACCATTGTAGAAGGAGTGCTTTATTATTCTGACGAACCCGCAGAGTTCTCGCTGCCTCCGGGGGCGACCGCCAGTCCAGCGGTCACCCTGCATGTGAAGACCGGCGCGGGTACCATTTCCGGGAAGATCGTGGGGATGGATGAGACCATGGCTTCCTCTGCGCGGGTTCTGGCGATTCGCACATCGGACGGCGTATCGGTTTCGGAATCGATCTCACCGGGTGGCGAATTCGAGTTCGATGATATCCCTTTGTATGACTACGTGATCGTGCCCGACCTGGAGCAAGGGGTTCGCGATCAGGAATTCTCCCCTGAAATGGCCAGCGTCAACCTGGCTGAGACCCGGTCTGCCTCCCTTGCATTTGAAGCTTCCGCTGTGGCTGGCGCCAGTCTCCGGGGAAAAGTACGCGGGGAAGAGGAGGATCCGTTACCTTTTGCCTGGATCACGAATGAAACGCCGGCCATCACCCGGCGGGTGATGATCGACTCCGGCGAGTTCGAGATCCAGGGGCTGCCTGATCAACCCGGCACGTTCATTGTGAATGCGCCCGGGTATTACAGCCTTGCAACCTCGCTGGACCCTGCGACGGGCCGACCGCTGGATTTCTTTCCCATGCTCGTGCGCCGGCCCGATACAGTACTTGTCCCCTGGGGGAAGGGAGAGATCGTCATACCGTCCGAGAGCCTTGTGGAACTGGGCCCCTCCCGCATCAGCTTCGGCCAGGGCTGGCTATGGGGGGAAAACGGACAGGCCTCCGAATTCGCCATTCAACATGAGCTGGCAGATATCATCCTCTCGCAGGGAAGGTTTGCCTTTGAAAGCCTGCCAAACACGAAGAGCTGGTTGTACATGCTGGAGGGAGAGGCCGTCATCCAGCCCACCCATGGCCAGCCTTCCATCACCATCCATGCCGGAGAAATGGTCACCTTCCTGCAGAACAAGCGGCCCGTTCCAATTCCGATCGATCCTGCTGTCGTCAACGCGTTGCATGGGCAAGGAGACCAATCTTCACAACCTGTCTGGGAGCCCACGCTGGGCGCTCGGGTTTGGGATCGCATTGCTCGAATCGGGGTCGGCAGCGTTCAGATGGTTACTTTCATTACTTATGGGTTAATACTTATCTCAATTGTAGGTTTTCCATTTGCGGCACTATACTTAAGCCTGACCAGACAAAAAAAGCCAAAGTCTAAGGAGAAGCATGGATCAAAACGATAAGGGTACACAGTTGAGGGAAACGCTGCTTGGTGAATCACTGCTGTTCAGCCTGCTGGGACGGGCTCTCTATAATCCGCCCGAAAAGGGCTGGCTGGATCCTCTGATCCAGGAGGATATCTTTACCGAGGTGCCCTTTGGCGCCGGCCAAAAGGAAACGCAGCGAGGGCAGGAGCTGTTGCACGACTGGGCGCAGGCGCATGCCGGAGGCCTTGGCGAGGAATCGCTCAAAGACCTGAAAGCCGATTACACCCGCCTGTTCGTTGGCGCTGGAAAAGTGCTGGCTCCCCCGTGGGAATCCGTGTACTTCAACGAAGACCGCATGATCTTCCAGGAACAGACACTGGACGTTCGCAACTGGTACCTCCGTTTCGGTCTTGAACTGGAAAATATACATAAGGAGCCGGATGACCACATCGGGCTGGAGCTGACCTTTATCGCTTATCTGGCCGAACTCGGTGCAAAGGCTCTCGAAAGTGAGGACGACGAAAAGGTTGAGCGCTTGAATGACGCCAAACGCCAGTTCCTTTCCAGGCACCTGCTCCTTTGGGGATCGACCTGGTGCGCACTGGTGGTGAAGCACGCAAAAACGGAGTTCTACCGCGGTCTGGGAACCCTGACGATGGGCGCGCTGCTTGCGCTGGCCGAGCAATACGAACTGCAACTTCCCGACAGGGTCGCCGGGTGAGCCTGATGTCTGCCGCCGAGGGGTTCTCCGGTCTCGATCGCTCAGCAATTGCGCTGGACGCGAGCCAATGCACCCACTCGCACGATCAATTCTCAACGTGTGAGGCCTGCTTTGAGATCTGTCCGGTTGGGGCCATCCAACCGGGTGCACCTCCCTCGCTGGAGGAAGAGAAATGCCAGTCCTGCCTGGCCTGCCTGCCGGCCTGCCCGGTTGACGCTTTCACAGCCAACGATGGGGTGCAATCCCTGTTGACCTGCGTTGCGCGTCTGGACACAAAGGCCCTTGAACTGGTATGTGCAAGGCACGAAGACGCAGAAACAGGCATCTCGTCCGAACTTCCGGGGGTTCGCGTGCGGGGCTGCCTGGCCGGATTGGGAGCCGGGACTTACCTGGCCCTGGCCGCTCTCGGGCTGGAACGAATCGCCCTGCGCCTGGACGCATGCGAAAACTGCTCCTGGGCGCCTCTCAAAAAGAGTATTCATCACCAGGTCGACCAGGCGGGCGCCCTGTTCGCGCACTGGGAATTGGGTGAAACGATCGTGTGCATCGAGACCCTCGATAAGCGGGCGGAAAGGCCTCTCTGGGATGCGGCCAACCCGCCTCTTTCGCGCAGGGACCTGTTCCTGCTGGCTGCCCAAGGGGGTCCGGTAGCTATGGCCCGGGCGATGAGCGAGGACCGGTCCGGGGACGAACGCCACCCCGGCCGGGATCGCAGCCGGATCACCGCCGCCATGGCGCACCTTCCGAAGCCGACCGCAACCCTGGATGCGCCCCTCGAGCGGGGCATTTCCTTGAGCCTGCTCGTTTCCGGCGCATGCACTGCCTGCGGATCATGCGCCAGGGCATGCCCCACCGCCGCGTTGAAGCTCAGCCATAACGTTGAAAAGACGCGTTACCGGTTGGCTTTCAGTCCCCAGGCCTGCGTTGCCTGCGAAGCCTGCCTCCACGTGTGCGCTCCGGAGGCCATCGAGGCGAACGCCGCTCCCACATTCGGGCAGGTTTTTGGCAGCCCGGAGCCGCTCGTCCTGAGCGAAGGCGACGTATCGCGATGCACGCAGTGCAAGACCTACTTTGCTTCCAGCCCCGGCCAGACACTCTGCCCGGTCTGCGACTTTCGCAGAAAGCACCCGTTTGGTTCGATGCTGCCCCCCGGGGTCAAGGCGACCGCCGTGAAGCCGCGAGGCCAGGTAACTCATGATTCTTGATGTGACCGATAAGACCCTCCAGCAGATCAAGAATCCGGCGCTGCGCAGCTACGCTGGAATCTATGTCAGCATCTACAAAGATTTCATGGGGCAGATCGCCCAGACCGGTATTGAGATCGATCCCCGGGATTATTCGGACCAGGTACAGGAAAAGGTCGAAGCGCTGAGCAAACTGGGCGTCGCCTCGCGCAACAATGGCAAGAGCTTTCGCGTGAATGATATCTCCCCCGCCTGCATCGCATGCCAGACCGGCGTCGGGAGCGCCTCGTTCTTCGTTTCGCTCCAATGCCATCGGGATTGCTATTATTGCTTCAACCCGAACCAGGAGGACTACGAGCATTTCCAGGATCATACGCGTGATCTCATCAAAGAGCTGGAAGAGATCAAGGCAAAGGGGCAGCGCGTCCGCCACCTGGCATTGACCGGCGGGGAGCCGCTCCTCCACAAGGAGAAGGCCCTGGAGTTCTTCAATTTCGCGGGGGCCAATTTCCCCGATGTGTATACAAGGTTGTATACCTGCGGCGATCATGTGAATGCGGAGATCCTCAAGGAGTTGAAGGACGCCGGTCTGCAGGAGATCCGTTTCAGCATTCGCATGCATGACTTCGAAAAAGGCCAGCGGGGCATATTCGAGCGCATCGCGCTGGCGAAGGAATTCATTCCTTACGTCATGGTCGAAATGCCGGTGCTCCCCGATACGCTGGATGAAATGAAAGAGATCCTCCTTGAACTGGACTCTCTGGGCCTGTTCTCCATCAACCTGCTCGAGCTGTGTTATCCCCTGGCCAATGCTGAGGTCTACCGCCAGAAGGGCTACAAGGTCAAGAATAGACCGTTCCATGTGCTGTATGAGTACTGGTACGCAGGGGGCCTGCCCATCTCAAGGAGCGAGTTGGTCTGCCTGGACCTGCTGGCCTTTGCGGCCGGGTCCGGGCTTTCCCTGGGGGTGCATTACTGTTCCGTTGAGAACAAACAGACCGGGCAGATCTACCAGCAGAACTCGATCCGCTCGATCCCCAAATCCGCCTATTTCTCCCCGCGCGATTACTACCTGAAATCGGCCAAGGTCTTTGGGGAAGATATTGCGCCGGTGAGGGCGTATTTCGACCAGGTGGGCATGCGTGATTATCAGATCAATGATGACCACAACTACCTGGAATTTCACGTCGGTAAGGTCCGGTCGCTGCGCAAATTGGATATCGAGATAGGTATTTCCTCCAATGTGATCGAAAACCGGAACGGTGACATGGTGGTCCGTGAATTAAAGGTGGACGTCACCACACCCAAGACATTTCAACTTACGAAAGACGTATAAAGGAGTGCGCCATGTTTCAACTTGGAACGCCTGAATTGATCGTCATCCTGGTGATCGTCCTGCTGGTGTTCGGCGTGGGCCGTATCAGCAAGATCGCCGGCGAAATGGGCCAGGGCATACGCGAATTCAAGAAAGGTATAGAAGGGGAAGAAGAGCCCGAAACGCAGGAAACCGGGGATTAAGGGCCGCCTGTGAAGGAAGAAGCGGCTATCACGAAGAAGGGCAGGCGCAGCTGGCGCAGCGTGCTGAACGCCTTCGGGCGCGCCCATCGTAAAGCCAGCGTCCAGCTGGAGAGCTCCCGGCCGTTGCTGGACCACCTGAACGAGCTGCGCAGCCGTGTCTTTAAGGCCTTCCTGGCGGTCCTGCTCACCACCGCCTTGAGCTTCGCCTTCGCGAACCAGATCATCGCTTATCTGACGACACCGATCGGCGGGCCGCAGGCCCTGGTGGCCATCGAGATCACGGAGAACGTTTCGATCTTCATGAAGGTGTCCCTGCTGAGCGGCTTCGTGTTCGCCATGCCGGTCATCGTGTACCAGGTCATGCGCTTCACCCTGCCGGGTCTGAAACGGCGTGAGAAGGTCTGGCTTCTGCTGGGGGTGCCGCTGGCTTCCCTGCTCTTCGTGGGCGGCGTGGCCTTCACCTGGTTCGTCATGCTCCCGGCGGCGATCCCCTTCCTGACCTCCTTCCTGGAGATCACCACGCAGGTCAGGCCGGCGAATTACTTCGACTTCATCACCAGCCTGATGTTCTGGATCGGGGTGTGTTTCGAGATGCCCCTGGTGATCATGCTGCTGGCGAAATTGAAGATGGTCACTGCCAGGCAACTGACGCAGGGCTGGCGTTTCGCGGTCGTGGGCATGGCGCTGGTGGCGGCCATCGTGACCCCCACCGTCGATCCGGTCAATATGGGCCTGGTCATGTTGCCCCTGATGGGACTGTATATCATCAGCATCATCCTGGCCTTCATCGCGGAGAGGACCTGATATGGACATCTTTGGAGTCGGCGGGAATGAATTGCTCGTGATCCTGCTGCTGGCCGGCATCGTGCTGGGGCCCGAGCGCCTGGCGCGCGTAGCCCGCACGCTCGGCAAGTTCGTGCGGGATGTCAAGAATTACTTCAGCGCGCTGACCGATGAGCTCAAAGCGGAGCTGGATGTCCTCGATGAGATCAAGGAAGTCAAGGACGAGATCACGAAATCCCTGTAAGCAGGTCGAGACGCCCCGGGCGACCTGAAGAATATCACCCATTTGGATGACAGGGCTTACCCGGGAGAAGGATGACCGGTAATTAAAGCTGTTGTAAGATAGGTAGTGAACCATCACCAACCTCCGATTCATCTGACCTAAAGTTCATTGAGCCAGGGTCCGGTGGACAGCCCCTCCAGGAGGGGCCAGGGTACTCGCGGAAACGCGACTGCCTCCCGAAATCCCGCTGCCGCGGGATGGACTTGAAAAGGAGTTCATGTCTGTGGAGAACGCACTCAGCTCGCCAGACTCGCTCCTGGCGAGTTTGTTGTATAAGAAAACCCCGGATCGCCTGGTCCTGCTCACCGGGCCAAGCGGTTCAGGGAAAACAACGCTGTGCGCCAGGCTGGCCGCGCTGGGGGGCGAGGCGGGCCTGTCCGTGGCCGGTATCCTCTGCCCGGCCGTCTACGAAGGCGGGCTGAAAGTGGCCATCGACCAGCTCGATCTTTCAACGGGAGAGCGGCAAAGGTTGGGCGAGCGCGCGGACGGCGCGAGCGAGGGCACGGTAGGGCGCTGGCGCATGGACGAGCGCGTGATCGCCCGGGGGAATGAGATCCTGGCAAGGATCGCTGACGAAGACCTCATCCTCATCGACGAATTGGGTCCCCTGGAACTCGAGGACGGGGGAGGCTACCGGCAGGCCCTCTCCCTGTTAGACGAAGGCCGCTACCGCAGGGCCCTGGCCGTCGTGCGCCCGGCCCTGCTGGGGGCGGCCCGGGCCCGTTGGCCTCGGGCGGAGACCGTTCACCTGGAAGGCGTGCCGGGATGATCAGGCTGGGTAACGTATCCGTGCAGTACGCCTCCGCCGAGGTGCTGCACGCCATCGATCTGGAGGTCGGACGGGGCGAATTCGTGCTGGTCACCGGGCCTTCCGGCTGCGGCAAGAGCACGCTGGCCTACGCCATGAGCGGATTGATCCCGCATTCGATCCCCGCGCGCGTCAGCGGTCAGATCGAGATCGGCGGCCTGGATACCCGCACCCATGCGCTGCGCGAGATCGTCCGGCAGGTCGGGATCGTGCTGCAGAACCCGTCCTCGCAGCTCTTCCACCTGCGGGTGGAGGACGAGGTCGCCTTCGGGCCGCGCAACCTGGGCCTGGACGAGCGCGAGGTCAGCCAACGCACGGATTGGGCGCTGAGGGCCGCCGGCCTCGAGGCCTTGCGGGAGCACAGGCCCTCCGAGCTTTCCGGCGGGCAGAAGCAATGCGTCGCGATCGCCTCCATCCTGGCCATGCGGCCCGACGTATTGATCCTGGATGAGCCCACCGCCTCGCTGGACGTGCCCAGCACGCGCCGGGTTCTGGGTACGTTGAAAACGCTCCGGGAGGAGCACGGCATTACCATCGTGATCTTCGAACACCGCCTGGCGGATATCGCCCGGCTGGCGGACAGGCTCGTGCTGATGGACAGGGGCCGCATCGTCGCCGATGGGGTGCCGGGTGAGATCCTTCGCGACCCGTCGCTGCGCCACGACCTGGGACTGCGGCGCCTGGCCGGGGAGCCGCAGGTCGCCTGGGAAGCGTTGATCGAAGCGAACGGCCGGCACGCCGTCCAGGGAGAGCCCCTGCTGACCCTTGAAAAAGTTTCCGCCGGGTACGACCGCAGCGCGGTCATCCGGGATATCGACCTGGCCCTGTACCCGGGAGATTTCGTGGCGCTGGTGGGAGATAACGGCGCCGGCAAATCCACGCTGGGGCTGGTCGCCGCGGGGCTGTTGAAGCCCCTGGCAGGCAAGATCCATTATTTGAACGGGGACAGGCCCAGGCCCGGCCTCGACGTGGCCGTGCTCTTCCAGAACCCGACCGACCAGTTATTCACCGATTCGGTCGACGAAGAAGTGGCCTTCGGGCCTCGCAATTTTCACCGCTTTGACCCCGACCAGCACGCGCACATCCTGGAGGAGGCCGACCTGCTGAACCTGCGGGACCGCCGCCCGATGACGCTCTCGGTGGGCCAGCAGCAGCGCACAGCCCTTGCCGCCTGCCTGGGACTGCGCCCGCGCCTGCTGATCCTGGACGAGCCCACGCTCGGGCAGGACTGGGGCCATTTGCAGCGCCTGATGAACTTCCTCACACTGCTCAACCGGGGGGGAACCGCGATCCTGCTGATCTCCCACGATTACAAACTGGTCCACCGCTACGCGCGCCGGGTGTTCCTGTTGAAGCACGGCCGCATTCAACTGGCGGGGCACTTCGAGCGGTCGCAGCATTCCAAACCCATTCCGTACGCGGACAGCCAGGAAGGAGTCGCCTATGAAACTCTCAACGCGTGAGCTGGCCATCATCGCTGTGTTCGGCACCCTGTGGGGCGCTTCAGAGATCACGCTCGGGTCCGTGCTGAAATCCTTGAACGTGCCGTTCAGCGGCGCGGTGCTGGCGGCCATTGGCCTGACCATCGCCCTGGTAGGAAGGGTCTTCGTCCCCAAGGCGGGCTCTACCTTCTTCATTGGCGTGATCGCCATGCTGCTCAAGCTGTTCAGCCTGGGCGGGGTCATCCTCGGCCCCATGGTCGGGATCATCACCGAAGCCGTGGTGGCGGAGCTGGCGCTTTCCCTGATGGGAACCCCCCGCCGCGCTGCGTTCCTGGTGGCTGGGGCGCTGGGCGTGGCCTGGTCCCTGGCGCAGCCTTTCGTGACGGGCCCGCTGCTGTTCGGGCGCAGCCTGTTCGTTGTCTGGCTGGACCTGCTGGATGCCGGCAGCCGGCTGCTCGGCCTGAGCGCGAGCGCCGCATTCTGGATCGTCGCGGGCATGCTGTTGATCTACGTGTGCATCGGCTGCGCGGCCGGCTGGCTGGGCTGGGAAGTGGCCCGCCAGCTTGGGACCCGCCTCGGCAGGGCCCGGGTGGA
>CAZULT010000075.1:14655-18253 GCA_964621295.1 uncultured Anaerolineaceae bacterium
GTGGACCCGGGCGCGGTCAAAGCCTTCAAGGCCGTGGCCGCCGACGGGTATGCCGTCAATTACGATCCCGCGCAGTTCCTGAAGGAGAACGTGCTCGTCGCGTACGCGCTGGCGGACGGGAGCCCCATGAGCGCCGAGGATGGGGACTTCCGCATGGTGCTCCCGGACGAGGAAGGGAAGCTCAACGTGCGCATGCTGACGGAGCTGCAGATCATCCAATGATCGAACAGGAACACCTGCTGGCAGGGCGCCCGAAAGACGGCGCGCCGCTCAGGTTCGGCACCCTCAGCTACCTGGTGATCTTCATCTGGTCGCTGGGCATGGTCATGCTGGCCCACGGGCGGGGGCTGCTGCTGGCGGGCGGGCTGTGCCTGCTGGTCGCCGCCGCGGCCTACCCGCGCTCCTTCCGCCGGCTGATGCGCCTGCGCTGGCTGGTGATGATCCTGCTCCTGGCCGTCCCGCCGCTCTTCTACCTGGGCGACCCGGACCGCAGTCTCTGGGGCCTGCGCTATTCCTCGCAGGGGCTGGCCGGCAGCCTGCAGATCGTGCTGCGGGTCCTCATCGTGCTCGTTTCGGTGGACGGGTTCACCAGCTCGGTGGATATCCCCTCGATCGCCGGCCTGCTCGAACGGTTCGGCCTGCGCGGCCTGGGCTTTTCGATGGGCGTCGCGCTCAACCTGCTGCCTTCCCTGCAGGCGGCCGCGGCCAACACCTGGCACAGCCTGGTCATGCGCGGTGGCCTGCGCGCGCAGCGCTGGCGCGGGATGCGCCTGCTGCTGCTCACGATCCTGACCAACGCGCTGCGCCGCACCGAGGAGATCGCGCTGGCGGCCGAAGGGCGCGCCTTCGACCCCGGGGGGAGCCGGGCTATGCCGCTGCGCGCCGGCTCCCTCGACCGGGCCGTCGCCCTCGGCGCGGCGCTCCTGGCTCTGGGCGTGCTGCTGGCCGGCTAGCCTTCCAGGGTCGCAGGCAGAAGCGCGGATATGCCCACCCTCCAGGAAGTACCCGACCTTTCATCGGCCAGGCGCCGACGTCTCTGCCCGCGGCGGGTGCTGGTGCGCCTTGCACGCGCCTGAGGGACCCGGGATGGCAGCGCAGATCCCCCTGGTGACGATCATCGGCAGGTCGGGCTCCGGCAAGACCACGCTGGTGGAAAGGCTGGTGGCCGCGTTCAAAGGGCGGGGCTACAGGGTGGCGACCGTCAAGCACCATTCCCACCGGGGCTTCGAGATCGACCAGCCCGGGAAGGACAGCTGGCGTTTCGCGCGGGCGGGCAGCGACCACGTCGTCATCGCCGCGCCGGACAAGATCGCTTCGTACAGGAAAATCGAGCGGGAGCTCAGCCTGGACGAGATCGCCGCGGGCATCGCGGGCGTGGACCTGATCCTGGTCGAGGGCTACCGGCAGGCCGGGGCGCCTTCATTGGAAGTCGTGCGCGCGGAGGTCAGCCTGGAGCTGATCGGGAGCCGGGAGCAGCGCTTCGCGGCCGTGGCGGACGTCCCGCTGGAGCTGGGCGTGCCGCAGTTCGGCATGGACGATATCCAGGGGGTGGCCGACCTGATCGAAACGCGCTTCCTGACGGCGGCATGATCCTGCGATCATTGCTAAGCACACCCCAACGGTGCTGCAGGTAACACCGCTTACTGGATTCATAGACTCCCACCTTTAGGAAATACCACCCCGTTCGGCCGACAGGCTCAAATGACAGAGCAATTGACTCTTAATCAGCAGGTTCGGGGTTCGAGCCCCCGGTCGGTCACCTATATATAGTGCCTTCATACCCTTTACCCCCCATATATGGGGGTTTTAGGTAACGAAGACGACCATAAAGACCATATGTTAAGTTTCGTATTGCAGTAAAACTGCAGTAGTAAAATTGGGGATAACACCAAGAGAATAGCCGCTCGACTGTGCTTAGGGCGATGATGAATAGAAACTTATTCATCATCGCCCATTCATTTTCTACATACAAAAAGGACAGAACCATGACTATTCTCACGATAGCCAATCAAAAGGGCGGCGTCGGCAAGACGACCACAGCCGTCACGATCGCCCACGGCTTAGCCATCGCCGGTCGGCAGGTGCTGCTGGTCGATCTCGATCCGCAAGGTCATGTCGCTTTCTCTTTGGGAAAGCCAAAAGAACCGGGCTTCTACCACCTGATCGTCGATGAAGAGCCGGTCGAAAAAGTAGCTGTCCCCGTCCGGGAGAACCTTGAGGTCATCCCCGGGGATAAGCGCACGGAAAAAGCAAAGCGTACTGTCGCTATTTCGAACTTTCCAACCGAAACCATCGCACGCGCCCTCAAGCAGGCCGACTACGACGTGGTGATCCTCGACCTGGCCCCATCCCTGGATATGCTGCACGTGTCGGCCTTGATGGCCAGCGACTGGGTGCTGATCCCCACCAAACTGGACGCCATGGCAGTGGATGGGGTTAACGAAGTCTTGCGCTCGATGGCCGAAGTGGTGGACCGGGGTCGCCGGCTGGGCTACAGCATCCTGCCGACCTTCTTCGACCGCACGACCAAGGAAACCGTAGTGCAGCTGCATGCCCTGATCGAGACCTTCCAGGAGCATGTCTGGCCGCCCATCCCCCAGGACACGAAGGCCCGCGAGGCGCCCGCCTTCGGCTAGACGCTATGGGAATACTGCCCGAACTCCCCGGTCATAACTGGATTTGGGGATTACAAAACTGGCGGCTATGTCAGCACCATGCCGCGCCTGATGGAGGTATTAGGTGGATAACTTGAAACGACAACCAGCGGTCGATCCTGCCGTGGCGGACCTGCTTTCCGAAATGGACCGCAAGAAACGCTTGAGCAGTCTGCCGCGGGCTCTGCAGAAGAAGCCAGGAGTGACGCAGCCCGCCACAAGGTCGGCCTGGACCTGCCGCCCGTTTTGCACGAGGCATTGAAAGAAGTGGCGGAGAAGGAAGGCATCTCTGTCTCCAGCCTGACGGCTTTCTTCGCCAAACGCGGACTTGATGAATACCGAGCTGGCCAGATCGATCTGGTGCCATACACGCGCATTTCGCGTTCCGCCCGCTTCGAGTACGTGCTGTGTTTGGAGAAAGTCACCGATCGGTAGGTTGACGCTTCCGTTTCAGGGAAGCCTATAGGTCAGCCCAGTTGGCGGCCTATGGGGAACCCTAAAGCGGAAGCCTATAGGGTGACGACAACCTCAACAGGCGGCCCCAGGTGCGGTTTCACCAGTCAATCCTGGCTTCACCCTATTGATCTCAACAAAGCCTTCCTGGTACAAATTAACGGATCATCGATATGTCCCTTACTCCCGAACAAGCCTGGCAAGCCGTGCTTGGCCAACTCCAGACGGAGATGACGAAAGCCTCATTCGATTCCTGGGTGCGCGATACTAAACCTTTGTCCTATGAGAATGGCGTACTGATTGTCGGTGTCCGCAACGCTTATGCCCGTGACTGGCTGGAGTCGCGCTTGACCAGCACCATCTCGCGGTTGTTGATTGGCATCATGAACGCCAGGGTCATTGTTAAATTCGTGGTAGTGCAAGAGGATAATATCGATGAAAAACAGGTCGATGATACTGATGAAGGCTTCACCGCCGAGGTCATAGACGCG